>JBIIPZ010000010.1:0-80539 GCA_044342325.1 Terrimicrobiaceae bacterium | reverse complement strand
AACGCCTTCAACCTCGACCAGACCGAAGGCATCGCGTCACCTGCCCAAACTCAGGCCGTTGTTCAGAACCCACTTCACCCGCTCGAAAAGGCCGCCAAGATCGTCGAGGAAGCCAAGACCTGTCCCATCTACCACACGGGATTTGCGGCGGTCTATTCACCCGGAGAAGACGTGATCCGGATGCCAGCTCAGAAGACCTTCCGGAGCCCCGAGTCCTACTACCAGACCCTCTTCCATGAGATGACCCATTCGACGGGTCACGCATCTCGCCTCGACCGGGAGGGAGTCACCCTGCCGATCAAGTTCGGTTCAGAACGATACTCCAAGGAGGAGTTGATCGCGGAGCTCGGAGCTTCGTTCCTGTCCAACGAGGCTGGAATTCTGAACCAGGTCCAGTTCGACAACTCTGCCGCCTACCTCGGCTCATGGATCGAGAAGTTCCAGAACGATCCCAAGATGATCTTCACCGCATCCTCTCAAGCCCAGAGAAGCACCGACTTCATTCTGGGGGTGGAACAAAAGGAGTCCCTTGGAGAATCCCAATCTCCGGCAGGTCTTCCCACCAAGACAGAGGAGCCAGTCCTTGCCCGGAAAATTCCCGGTCAAACGCCCCAAACGAAGGGTATCCATCTATGACCCCTCGATCCGTGCATCCACAAACCCAGCACGCTCATTGGCCGGAGTCAGCCGCTACGCTTTTGGCACTGGGTTTCGCTAAAGCTTTCACCCGGTGCCAGCCTCCTCCGTCCAATCAGCTCACCCTGCTAAAGGACCGGCCTTCATCCCGCCCATTACCGGGAGACCTCTGCTGCGCTTTCGGCATCCCGGCAATCGGCTCCATATCCCTCACCAGATCCGTCGACTTGGCACCAAGGAAACCCCGTCGTTGGGCCAAGAAGAACCCGGAAATTCGGGCTCTGTATGTAACAGAGCAAAGTGATTTTTCCGGAAAAAATCACAGCTCCGCCTTTGCTGCGCAAAGAACTTGTTCCTGCGCGTGTCGGGCACGCTCCGGAATCCACCCGGCAATTTCGCAAAAATGACAATGCAGTCCGTTGATGCACCAAGCTTCCGTCGAGTCGAAATGAAGCTCTCTCCGGAGGGCCTGAAGCGGCTGCAAGCCCTCAAGAAAACTCTCGGATTTTCCAAGAACTCCGAGGTCATGGAGGCTCTGCTTTTTGAAGCCTCAGTGGATCACAAAATCGATCCTGATGTCAGCGACCGGCTCGAACAAAAAATCGACTATCTCATCGAGCGAATCGAGATGATGACATGAAGGACGGCATCATTTTTCCGTTCAAAAAGACGTGGAGATCGCGTCTGGATTTGGAATATCTGGACGAGACTTCCGAGCGCAAAGTCGCAGCAAGGCTTGACCAATCCCGTCTCGAAGACAGCGCGAATCCGAATGAGATTGGCAAGAAGCTCCGCCAGTTCGCGGACTACGCCTCCAAGGAAACTCTGGGCCAGGTTCATGCCGGGGGATTCCTCCACCATCGGATCGTTTTGAATCAGGACGGGAGCCGAACTTCGCCGATGGCTCTGAGTAATTCCGAAAGGAAAAAGAGGATCTGCGATGCCTGGATGAAGCACATGCGGGACTTCAAAACCTCATCGTCGAATCCCGTGATTCAGCACCGTTTGGTCTTCACAATGTCCACAGCTTTTCACGACAAACTGGTCGCGACCGGGATCAATCCCGACATCGTTTTGAGGAGTTCCTTGAAGACCGTTTTGAACCGCTTTCAGCAGCAGTTTCATCCAACAGATTCCATCGGCTACGCCTACGGACTGCACCACGACACGGACAATCTTCATGCCCATGTGGCCATCTGCCCGCGAACAGCCAAAGGGCACTATGTGGGCCTCAGTATGTCGCGCACTCGTGAGTCGGGAAACAAGAACCAGATGACCTATCTGATGCGTGCTTTTGATCGGGAAAATCGCAAATGGGACAAGCTTCTCTCAAATCCCGATAAGCTCCGGAAGGCGCTCGGAATGCACTTGGACAGCCAGAATATGGCGATCGTTCCGAAGATCTCGGTCCAGCAATTGCAGGTGCTCCGGCAGGATGAGTCTCTCTACGCCAGTCGCCTCCGAAATAGCTACCAGGCCATCCAGAAACTGGAGCGGGAATTGCAACAGAAGCGTCAGGCTCAGCGCACAGTTCGGGTGATGAGGAACATTCCGCGAGTCTTTGGATGGCGTAAGCCAGCACCTATCCGGAGCGTCGAAAAAGTCGCCGGAGCCGTTGAAAAAATCTCCATCCGGGAGATGCAGTCCCTCCTCTGCCGGATGAAGCAAACCTACAGGGAGGATCACCGCATCTACAGCCAGCGTTATGGCTTCCAAACCACCCAAAACGATCATGCCCATCACAGGCCCCAATCGAGACGCCAAGGACAAAGCCAACTATTCTGAGTTCATTTGTTGCGAGGGATTCGCCTTCAAACTCAACCAAGTTGAATCGTTTTACCATGAGCCCACGGATGAGCGCGATGGAGTGACGATTGTGAACCTCCGATCGATCAAACAGGAAATCGCCGATCCCCAGCGCAAGCTCTTCGACTTTCTGATGAAAAGATTTCACCCGATCATTCCGGATGAGGCTTGCTGACTTGATCATCTTTTTTGGCAGTATTGCCGGAGCCATCGCCGGGCACTTTGTGCTCGTTCCACCCTACTCTTGGGGTGTGGTAACCCTATGTGCACTCTTCGGAGCATGGAGCCTCTTTGGAGAGGGCCATGCTGGGAATGTCGTGGTTCGCTTGGGCGGACTTTCTTGGTCGATGGAGGATTTTGTCCGAGGATGGCTCATCACGGGAAGGACCGGCTCGGGCAAAACCCAGTCAGGAATCAATTCCATCACCTACCAGATTTTCCAGAATGTGAAGGACTGGGGAGGCATCTGCCTCGATCAGAAAGGACTCTACTGGGAGATTCTGGTTCGGATGGCCGCCCACTTCGGAAGAAGTGGAGATCTTGTGCTTCTGCAAACCCGTCCTGAGGGAGAAAGCATGCTGTGGAGGCCGCCGCATTCCATCAATCTGACCGGCAATCCCAAGGTTCCCGCCTCTACCTATGCCAAGGTGATTGTGGATACTGCGATCTCGCTGACCGGGGGCCGTTGCGGGAATCCCTTCTTCCCCATCAAGGCCCAGCTGTCCATCCAGATGGCCTTTGAAATCCTCCGGCATCTGGAATGTTTCGTCACCATTCCGAATATCCATCGGCTCCTGCTCAGTCCTGCCGATACCACGGAAACTCTTCGAATGCTCGAGAAGCGGGTCGACCAGCGATCCAAAGAATTACTCTCATCCCTGCAATCTTACCTCGAGCAACCTCCCGAGCAGTTGGGAGGTGTTCAGGGCACCCTCAGCACCTACCTGGAATTTTTTCTGAATCCCGAGATCGCCGAGGTGTTTTGTGCAGATGAGCCGACCTTCTCAGTTGGAGAAATCGACCGGGGGAAGATCGTTTGCCTCGCGATGCCGCAGAAGTTCCAGAGCGAGCGCCTCTACATCAATACGATCTTGAAGCTCTCCTACTATTTCCATGCCCTCAGTCGGTTCGACAAACCTGCCGAGGAACGGAAAAAGGACAACCTTCTCATCCTTTTTGCCGACGAGGGACAGGAGATCATCACTGGGGCCGAGTCGGCCTTTGCGGATCATCGGGCAGCAGGAGTCATTCGTGAGGCCAAGGCGACGATCGTTCTGGCCACACAGGCATACACATCGCTGTTGGGATCACTGGACAAGCGCTACGCCGATGTCCTGATGCTCAATCTCAGCAACGAGCTGATCTTCACGGTCGCAAACCATGATTCCGCCGTGATTGCGGCGAAGAATATCGGGGAACACGAGGTCACCGAGAAATCGTGGGGATGGGCCTCCGGCAAGCGTTCCTACAACTACCAGACCCGGATCAAGCCGTGGTTCGAGCCCTACCTCTTGAGGAAGCTCCCACGATTCAAAGCGATCGTCTGCCACTGCGAGAAACCCTTTCGGAAGCGGCTCCTGCCTCCCATCACACCTGAGGGGTATTACCCCGAGTGGTTCACGAGCCTCCGTCCCGACTATGCCCTGCGCCAATGGTGGCGTGGAAAACTCAAAGGTCCATCCCATTCATGAATCCTGATCCCGCCCTCATACAAAAACTCTCCGGTCTGGAGGGATACCTTGCATCCAAAATCCGAGGACAGGGTCATGTCATCCCGAGAGTCTGCTCCGTTCTGGAGCGCGGGGAGCTTGGGCTTCAGCCTCCGGATAAACCCCTGGGGTCATTTTTGTTTCTGGGTCCGACCGGCGTGGGAAAGACCGAGCTGACCCTGGAATGCTCACGGTATCTTTTTGGTGACGGGTCGATCCATCGCTTCGACATGTCGGAGTTCCAGCACCTCGACAGCGTGAAGCTCTTCCTTGGGGATGAAACCGGGATGCCCGGACGGCTTGGGAAGGTCTTGGAGTCCCATACTCGGGGGATCCTTCTTTTTGACGAGGTGGAGAAAGCCCACCGGCTGATCTGGGATTTATTCCTCCAAATGCTCGATGCCGCACGGATCACCTTGGCCGATCACCGCACCTATGACCTGAGCGGTTTTTATGTGGTTTGCACAAGCAACATCGGTTCCCATCAACTGATGAGACCCACACGGTTGCCGTTTGCGACATTGGAGCGTGCTGTTCTGGCAGAACTACACCGTCACTTTCGACCGGAATTGATCGGGAGATTTGATGAGAAGATCGTCTTCAGGCCTCTGACCCCGGATACCCAAAGGGAGATTGCCTTGATCGTGATTGGGGAAGAGATCGAGCGTTACCAAAAGATGGGGATCGAACTAACAGTGAATGAGGAAACCGTTGAGATGCTCATCCGTAAGGGAATCACCAAGGCTCTCGGAGCCCGTCCCATGAAGCGGACGGTTCAGAAGTATCTGGGGGATGTGGTCAAGGAGAGGTTAAAGAAGAGCTGAACCCCTTTTTGAAATCGCGAGGGGTTGATACGATCCCCCCCCTGTGCGGTCGCTTTACCCGAAAGGCGAACCCAAGAAGGTTGCCGAGTTCCTTGGGGGCAAGGATGAGTAGAAGAACCGGAAAAAAAGCTTCAACGTCGCTCTGAGCCCACGATTCCTATCATCGTGGCAGATCAGTCGGGTCACCACATGGTCTCTTCCGTGACAGAATAATGATTCCATACGGGTTATTATGAGCAGCGAAAATCTTTAATAGATTATCAAAACTATTAAAATTTAAAATAGGAATTCATTGCAAATGTGACACTAAATACTGAAATATTTCTCACTAGCATTTCCGAGTTTTTGAAAGTCATGTTATGAATGCTTTTGGGATTACGTAGCTAACTGGTTCGATCGAGATCGGAAATGGATTCAGTGAGGCTCACTTCTTGGGAAACTCCAGCCGGTGGGTTTTGTGAATCTTGTCGCGCCGTTCATCGTCAAGCCGTGCCTCGGCGGCGAACTCCGGCCACCGTCTCACCGCCGCTTGGACCTCCGCGATGATTGCCGCCGCCCGCCCTCGCTTCATCAAGGCCGATTTTGCGCACGCTTCGAAATCCTCCATGGTGAAGCCGTCCCGCTTTCCATTCAGTGTCATCTGGTGTGTGGATGTCCAAGATCCTGACGGATTGTAGCTGTAGGTCACATCGAACGCCGGGGCGAGCGACCACTCACCGCTCTGGTTCATCAAGAACGCGATATTCTTTACATGGTCGTCCTGATTCCGCGACACGATGTTGAAGGCCATCCGGCGGAACTGCTCCTCCACCGCCGCCATCGGCAGCTTGAGCCGGCGGATCGCCAGCAAAGCCTGCTCGTAGGAATAGGCTCCTGCCTGCTGGAAATCATAATGAGCCAGCGCGCAAAGTGACTGCATGTGCAGTTTTCCTCCGCCCGTTAGCCGATCGAAGCGGCGCGTCATGAAATGCCGCCGTCCGTCTTCCTCCAGCAGTCGGCACTCACTCATCGTGATGCCCGCCGCCTTCGACATCAGGTGATAGGCATATTCGATCGCCCCGTAGCCCTTAGGGTCTTCCAGCTCCTTGTCCTTGTTGCCTGCGACACCGTCGAACTTGAGCAGCCAGTAATCGAAGCCCTCGCCCGCCGCGATTTGCCCCGACCGCACCTCGTTAGTCTCCCGGTTCCACGCGATGACCGCCTTCGCCCGCGCTCCGCCGGCGGAGGTGCCCACACGGAGGATGTCGCGCAACGCCCTCTCTTGCCCCGCCGTGTGAAAATGACCCTGCAAATCTCCGCGATGCGTCAACACCTCGCCGGCCAACCGCACCAACGCATCCACCTTGATCTTTGCCGCCTTGCCGGGCTTCGGCCCCAGTGCCGGGGAAAACTCCAGCGCCCCCATGCCGCGCGTGCCCGTGTAGCAGAGTCGCTCCACCGCATGGAAACTCTCCGGCGTCCGGCCCTGCGTCGCTAGCCATGCATCAATTAGCGCATTACCAAATTTGTCTGGAAGCGCATCCGCCAGCATTCCAGGCAGTCCATGGAAGGTGTTTCGCGAGAGCGCGGGAAATTGATACACCTGCTCCCCCAGCGGCATCACCAGCGGCGAAAGCTCGATCCCGCTGCGCGCGAAATCCGCGTCGTATTGAAACGCGGCCACCTCGCGCCCCTCCTCGAGTGACACCGCGCCAATCGTTCGCCCCCAGAGTTGCACTTTCGCGATCATGACGCCTCACCCCATGTCCATTGTTTCGGCGCGTTCGCCGCCGCCTTTCTGCCCGAGGCCCGCTGGCGTTTTGCGCCCTGCCGTTTTAATTGCTCCATCGGGCTGGCCACGGCCTCCGGAATCAAACTCTCGAAATGATCCACCAGCCCGAGCCCCCTGCAAACCCGCAGAAACCCCGACAACTGCGTCGCCACCTCCCCGGATTCCAGCCGCTCCACTGTTCGCTTGGAAACGCCCGCTTGCTCCGCCAACGACGCTTGGGTCAGGTTTCGACTCAGTCGGGTGCTGGCCAGTCGCGCACCCAATTCCTCCAGAACACTCTGATCGGTCAGTTGGGCGTGAATCCTCATAAATCGTCGAATATGCCGAGTTGAATCGCTATAGCAATCTTATTCGTCTCTGATGACGACTTGCGTGTTTTCGCTTTTCTTGGCGATTTGTGGTCCAGAAGCAAGGTGCTTCGCCGTGGAGACGAGATACGAATATTAAGAAATCAACAAATCACAGTCGTTGGGAGGCGGAACTCGCTTCAGAAGTTTTTCATACGAGTTTCAAAAAAACAGGCAGATCATTATCTGGCTGCTTCTTTGTCGGTGTGAATGAGCGCCGCCTTGTTTGGAGGCGGATTCTCGAAGGGTCAGCAAATGCGGCCGAGCTTGGCATCCGGCCCATGCCCGATCGGGTTTTCGCCAACCCAGCGTTCATCGACAGGTTCGTCGGAACGCTGGTAGCGGGTATCCGTCGAGAGTCGGATTCGCTGTGTCGTGTTGTCGATGCTGCCGTGGATGGTGTCCATGCGGAAGGTCAGCAGGTCGCCGGGTTCGAATTCCGAGGTGAGCCATCGGCCACCGAATTTCTGGCGCAGTGAGACGGGATTGTTGGTGAGCTGTCCGTTATGCTTCCAGCCGTCGTGACCCGGGATGTTTGTGCAGCTCGTATCGACATCCGAGTTCAAATAATTGCGGATGCGGTCGGCTTGCAGGTGCGATTTTTCGAGGATCATGAGTCCGCCGACTTCCAGTGGCACTTCGCCGTAGGGAATCCATGCGGTGTAGAGGCGATGTGTGCCACGACCCATGTAAACGATGTCGCAATGGGGAGCGGTTCCGTGCCCGCAGCCCATCGTGCGAAGCCAGATGTAGTCAAAGTGCCGGATAGCTCCACCGAGGAAGCCAGTATAAAATTGATGCACCTCGGGACCGAAGACGACGCGGTTGATGGCGGGTTGGTTTTTCCAGGCGGTCGTGTGAAATTTGGGATGAACGCCTTCTTTCAGGATGCCATCGATGAGAGGTTGGCCTTCTTCAAAAATCCCATCCTTTGCGAGTGTCTCGACGAGAGCCTTGCGGGCTTCGAGAACAACCTCTCCAGGGAAGAATCCTTTGATGTAAAGGTATCCGTTTTCATCCATGCGCTGCTGGAGGGCGGCAGGATCGTTGCGGAGGGCAGAGGAATCCTCCAACCAGCCGAAGGAATGCTCATCCATCTCGAGTTCATGACCGAGGGATGTGAGTGTGCGGTTGATGACGGGTGCTGAGGCGAGTGTTTTCATGCGGGATCACTTTGACACGGTGGAAAAAAAGAGGAATGGCGCTGGTGGTATATTTTATGTAATAAATGGGAAATGCGCATTCCAAGCCTTGCCCACTGGAAAACCTCGCTCGTGCAGACAGCAGGCACATCTCCTCTTGGTGAAATAACTCTTGCTGGCACGATTTCGAAATCACGTGGCATCCGACGAGATGAACCGCGTGTTTTTGGACAATGGGCTATTGTGTATTTGGTGGCAGGAAGTGGGAATTATCACGATGCACGGGGAATTGATGTTCCACTGCGCGCGGGCGATGTGATTCTGGTCTTTCCCGAAGTGGCCCACTCCTACGGGCCTGAACCTGGCGGAGTTTGGAACGAGCTGTATGTCTGTTTTCGCGGCCCAGTCTTTGAAAGTTGGCGCGACGCCGAGCTTTTCGATGTGAGAAATCCCGTCTTTCACTGGAAGGCTCCGCGCATCGGACTGGAGATACTGCAGCCCTTCTTTTCGAAATTGAATCAACCGGGCCAGTCGATGCTGGAAGCCGTGACAATGTGGCAGCAGATTTTATCTCGCATTTTTGCACACCGCAGCGCCAAGGGCGCGAGAGACCAGCGTCCGGCTTGGTTCCTCCAAGCGGTGGACCTTTTGGAGAGGGGGGCGGCGGATGATGAAAAAACACTGCGATCCATCGCCGAGGCTTGCGGCATGGGCTACGAGAGTTTTCGAAAAAAATTCGCCACTCTCGCCGGCGAACCGCCTGCCCGCTATGCCCTCGTGCGGCGCATCGAACGCGCTCGACAACTGCTCGCCCGGCATCGTTTCACCAACAAGGAACTGGCCGAGATGCTTGGTTTTCACGACGAATTTCATTTCGCCAAAACCTTCAAAAAACTGACAGGTAAAACGCCACGGCAGGCTACCGTATCCCCTCCTGATGCACGATGAAGCGTTTCGCGGCGGGCGAGTGCCAATCTACATGGCGCAAATCCTTATCTTATGAGGGCGGGTGGCGCGGCAAACAGCAGAAACGCCGCCTCTCTCCGACCCGTATGCTCTATGAGCTGGAGGGCGGCTGAAGTTTGGGACATGCGAGGACGATGCCCCTCCCAGGTTTTCGAAGCGCGCTGCCGCGCGGGTTAGTTGGGGTGGAATTTGATGACTTCGCCTTCGTTTTGCGGGATGACGATGTTGCGGAAGGGTTCTTTGACTTGGGGAAGTCTGATGCTGACGGTCTGCTTTTCTGGTTTGGCATCGGGTTTTTCTGGTGGAGGAGGTGGGGGAGGGGCGGGGAAGGTGACGCTGAAGGCGGTGCCATCTCCGGGGCGAAACCCAAAGCCGGAGGAGGCTGGGCCGCTGGGGAAGGCTTTGTAGGTGAGCCCCGTTCGCTCATCGGTGAGGATCGCGCCAGCCGAGATGTTGTAGGGTTCGAATTCCGACCCTTCGGTTGAGGGTCCTCCGTCGATGCCTGGCTGTTTTACTTTGCGAATGTTGGCAGCCAGGAATGCGGGCTTTGCTGAGAGATTGTCAAAGCCGCAATCGATGAGCAGGCGGTTCTCAGATAAACGGCTGATCTCCCAGATGGAGGCCACGATGCCCGCGCAATCGGTCGCGA
This sequence comes from Terrimicrobiaceae bacterium, assembly GCA_044342325.1. Lineage (GTDB taxonomy): Bacteria > Verrucomicrobiota > Verrucomicrobiia > Chthoniobacterales > Terrimicrobiaceae > UBA967. The sequence continues at coordinate 70,689 of JBIIPZ010000010.1, read as the reverse complement.
TCCGAACGGGATGCTGCGGGGATTGCGCCTTCGAGGGCGGCGGTTCCTGAGAGAGGCCAGCGCCTGATAAAGCCAGTAGGCAGGCGGTCGTAAGGAGAAATATATGCTGGAGCGGATTAGAGGATTTCTTGTGCATTGATGATTCGGTATTTGTATTTGGGGTTGGGTGGGTTGTAGACGGCATCGACTGTGTCATCCAATGTTCCCACAACATTGTCGGGGCCGGGGGAGTTCGCGTTGCCGGGGACGCCGTCCACACCGAGGTCGAGGAAGCGTTCCACGGTGAAGCGGTAGCGTTTCTCAGACTGGACGGAGTCGCCCGGTTCGAAGCCGCCATAGCCGGTGTTCGCAGGTCTTTTTGCGATGCTTTGTGCGGCGACCCATACGGAGAAGACGCTGCTGCGCGTTTCGAGAAGTCCGATGGATTGGCTGACGATGTCGTTGCGTGTGGGGTTGACGGTGGCTGCTCCGTAAGCATTGATGGCTGGGATGTCGCAGATCTGGCCGGCCATGGAGAGGGGGCCGTTGGCGGCGATGTAGGTGGCGACATTTGAGGCGAGCGTGGAGGCGAGGTTCGTCGCTAGCGGCGTGAAATTCGTCGAGCCGTCCAGATTGTAGCGCAGGTCGGTGAAGACGGCTGTGAGGGGCTGGGGGCGGATGTAGGTTGCGCTATTAGTGACCCAGGGGAAGAGGGCGCTGCCGTTCGGGTTGAGCTTGCCGGTGGTGGCGCCACCGTAGGTGAGGTTAATGACATTGCTGGCTCCGCTTAACATGATGTTGCCTGGTTTGTCGTAGATGGCTTGCGGAACGGTCATCAGATCCAACATCGCCCAATCCGGGATGCCGCTCTGGGTGGCGTCGGATGCTCCGGCAAAACTAAGGCAGCGGAAGGGCTGGCCGCGGTTGGTGTTTCCAGCATCATCGGGCGGAATCATCTTCGTGCGGATGTATTGGAGCGAGCCGACCGAGGGGAGGTTGAGCGTGGGGCAGATGGTATTGGTGATTGTGTTCGCCGAAAGAGTCATCTTATTTGGCACACTTGATATTGACCTCAGGATCGTTGATATCGGGCCCCAAGTGGCTGCCATATCGGTGGAACTGGCATTCGGCGTATTCAAGGGGTAATACCAGCCGAGACCGGGATCCCAGGAATTGCCGAGGGTTCCCATTGTGTGGGCGGGAATATTGGTGCTCGCTGTGACCGTCCAGTCGCCAGGAAATTTATTGACCAGGGGATCGGCCACAGAAGCCCAGACATACATCGTCGGAGTGGTGGAGCTAACGGTGACTCCGGAGGGGAAGGGGATGACGGCGTTTGTGTCGGGCATTGCCGTGCTGAACATGCAGTTTGTCGACCATCCGGCCGGCCCCTGGAGCGAGGTGAGCGGCACGATCTCCAAAATTCCTTCGAGGGCATTCCTGTTGACCCGGTAATTGATGCCGCCGCGCAGTGTGAAGCTGGTGACCTTGTTCGTATAGGCTGTGCTGGCGGCAGGCCCACTGGAAATCAGGGGCTGCGGAACGCCTCCAATGAAATTGGTGCTGTAAAAATCCCGCGAGGGGAGGGCCCATTGGTGGCCATAGTTCTTGACGACCGAGTAGGAGCCCGGCTGCTGAAAGGTTACTGCGCTCCCGAAATCGAGCGTTCCGGCTGGGAGCGAATAGCCTCCGTCGTTGCCTCCTTGGGCCCAGACCGAGCCGCCCCAGTTAGTATTGCCGCTAGGAGGTGTAAAACTGCCTTTTCCCTCTCTGCGGAAGATGGCCTTCCTCGGATCGGGATCAGTCAACTGGGACGGGTGCAGGTGGAAATCAATGCCTGCGCAGAGACCATTTTGATCGACGGCCTGTAGTAGGTTGTCGCCCCAATAACTCATGTAGGGGTTGGTGATATTAGTGGAAATCGCACTATCCGTTACCCATGGGCTGGCGTAGTAGCTGGCTCCGCCGGGGTAGCCGTTGAGCGTGTTAGACGGAAAGTTATTTGTGGAAAAGCTGAAGTTAGTTCGATCGACAGTATAATTCCAAGGCACGACGTCGAATGATTGAAGCAAGGGCCCATAATTTTTACGCAGTCCGTTGATCGTAGTCCCCGACATGGGAACTAGCGTGTTTGTTGAGATGGCAACCGGGTTGAGGTAGTGGGCCGGGACAAAGCCTTTCTGCCAGAGCTTCGCCGTCAGGCGTGATCCGTCGGGATCGACTGTTATCCAATTAGTCGAATTACCTGTTATGACTGGAATGTTCGACCTTTTCCGCCCCCAATTGAACTCGAACAGCATCTCGCAGAGTTTTGGGAAATTCCCTTGGCCGATTACGGGGTTGGTGCCCAAAATGCCATAGGGAGCCAATAGGGGAGGCGCGGCAAAGTGAGTTTGATTGTAAACCGCGAGATTCACCCTGTCCAAGGCTTGGACTATGATCGAGTCGATCTGGCTAAGTGCATATTTCGTAGTTGAGTAATTTGCGTCTGCGAAGGGCCAGGTTATTGGTTGCATGTTTGCATTGGTCCCGACCAGATAGAGTGCTAAGCGCCGGGCCGCTGCAAACCGCTCTTGGCTGTTGTAACTGCGAAGCGCGTAATTGTTGGTTGCACCCACTGCGTTCGTGATCTGTGCCAGGGATGCGAGGCTGCCGCTCTTTCGTCCTGGTTCGCTTGAGGCAGGCGTATCGCAGTTGAGCGCTGGCAGATATGGCCAGAAGCTGCTGCGGTTTGTGTTGGTGAGCTGGAGCGGGGTCGGGTAGATCGAGCGTGCGGGAAAGTTTTGGGCGTCAAGAGTCGTAGTGTTGGAATAGGCGGATAGCCGGAAATCAAGGGGGAGCCGGTTATGGGGGGATGCCGGGATAAAATTGGTAGGAGTTCCCACAGTGCCGGTGCCGGTAATGCCATTGGAGGCTCTGTTACCCCCCCACATGCTGGCGAGTTGGAACCTGGGTTCGTTGAAGATATTGAACTCTGGGCTGCGGGAATACTCGGTGAGGAAGAAGGCGTTGGAGCGGACGGCGGCGAGGTAGTTTGTATTGAGACGGCCGACTTCGGAGAGGTCGCTGAACTGGTTGCTGATTGCTTCGGCGGAGATGGCCTTGATGTCGTTTGTGCCGAGGGTGCTGAGGATGGCACGAAGGCGGACGGAGGAGGGGGTGCCGACGCCGTAGCTGTTGGTGGTGTAGAGTTCGGTGCCGTCGGCGGTGTTGATGTTTACCTTGCTGCTCTCGTCATCGACCCAGAAGGCATAGCGGCCGACGATGGGGTTGGTGGCACTGGCGGCAGAGGAGGGGTTTTTGAGAACAGGTTTCCAATTGACCGGCATGTCTAGGCCGCCTGGCCAGATGGCGCGGCTTCCGGAGGCGTTGGTGAAGTTTAAGTCCACGAGTTCCTTGGAGGTGTCGTAGCCGGAGTGGAGGGGGATGGTGGCGGTGCGCTGCGGCCGTGAGCTACCGCTGGCGAGGGAGAAGAGGTCGATGCGGCCGGGGGCGACGGCCCAGAAGTTGGTGGCTGCGGTGGTGGCGCCGAAGGGGTCGTCGAGGTTGTTCAGCGCGCTCTGGAGTGTCTGCAGGGCGTCATCGAGGGCGAATTGCGAGATCGCGCGGGCTTGGACGCCTTTTTGAAAATCCGCAGCCAGTCGGCGGTCGATCGTGACGGCTTGGAACATCAGAACGACAATCGTGGTGACGATGGTTAAAAGCAGGAGGGTGACCAGCAAGGCGCTGGCTCGGGAGGCCAAGGTGGGCCGTCGCGGTGCGGCGGCCGAAGGTGGTCGGGCTTCGGGGTTATTTGGCATATGAGATTGGGACGCGTGTGGAGTAGAGGCGCAGGGATTCGCGAATCTGCGGCGGGATGGATGTGTCATTCATGGCGGATTGGATATCGCTCCAGAAATTGGCAGGGTTTGAGCCGAGTCCCGAGAGCACAGGGTAGGTGTCGGTGTTTCCCTGGAGGCGTTGGGGGTTCATCACGATCACGGCGACTTCCACAGAGGAGGGGAGGGCGGGGCCCATGATGCGGTTGGTGCCGGAGAGGTAGCCTTGGCGGGAGTCGAAGGATCCAGCGGAGAAGGCGTTGGACGAGGCGTTGGTGGAGATGGGGGCGCCGTTTGCATCGAGGGCGCGGAACCAGATGGAGTGGATATTGTCGGCGAACCAGCCTCTGTAGGAGGGCGCGTTGCCGGGGGCGTTGGTGAGGAGGTTGTCGTCGAGCCATGTGCCGTTGGCGCTATTGAGGCCCGATGGATAGGCGGCGTTCGTCTGGTTTATGTAGAGGCGGCAGAGGACGGGGCGCGTCGTGGGGATGCTGTTGTTGGTCTCGGTGATCCAGCGCACGAAGTAGCCGACGATGGCCATTGTGCGTCCCGCGCCTTCCTCGTTTGCCACCTGCCAGAAGGCGGCATGGGGGTTTTTGTTGGTGGTGATCTGGTTTGAGGCGATGAGGAACTGGGAGCCGAGGGTGGCGACGGGCCGGTTTGTATTGGTGTTTCTGGTGACACTCCAGATGAAGCCCGGGGCAGGCGGGCGGATGCGCTCGAGATCGCGGGTTATCCACTCCAGGGCGGCGCGGCCGGTGGCATTGGCTTCGCGGCGGGCATTGGTCTGGGAAATGGCTCTTTCAATGCCGCTGTAGGAGCCGGCAAGAATCGTGAGTAAAATGGCAAACACGGCCACGGCCACCAGCATTTCAATCAAACTGAAGGCGCCCCTTTTATTCATAGCGAAAGAGCCTCGCGGGGACCAAATTGGTTTTGCCGTAGGATGGGTGCGGCCAACGGATGAGAATACTGTAATCGATGAAATTCGTTGCACTCGTCGCATTCGTGAATGTGGCAACATAGATCGTGCGGGTCAGATTTGTTCCGGTTGGCGTGCCATTGGTCACCCAACTGCCTTGGGCGTCGAAATAGTTGGTGCGGATCGCTGAAGCGTTCGTGAGAATGGAAAATGCCGCATTGGAGCTTGGCGTCCAGGCATTCGTGGTCGAGGGGCGCGAGCGCAGATCGCTCTGCATGTAGGATATGATTGCCGCCTGAGCGAGATCCTCATTCGCTGCGGTGCTGGATGTGAGTCCCATGCCCATTAACCCCAGAAGCGGAATGATGGCGAAGGATACGATCCCAATGGCAATGACGACTTCGATAAGCGACATCGCCTGGAGGGATGGGCGCTTCGGAAAGGCTATGTGGTTTTTATGAGCCTTCATCGTGCATCAAGGTTGCACATACTTCACACGACCGCCTGTGGGAGTGATAATGATATCAAAATACCGGTTTGTGGTGCCGGCAGTGAATGTCTGGGTGCCATTGGCAGAGAACCCCTCGCGCAGACGCAGCTTTAACGGCTCAATCTGTCCATCCAAACTACCATCCGAAGAAAAGCCCTGTGCTTTGAAACCTGTGCCTGCGGTGAGCGTGGTGCCAGCCATCTGAATAGTGTTTGTGATGCCGTTGGTGGCGTTGGAGAAAAAATCCGATTCCGTGCTGTCGAAGATGATATTTTCCGGCAGGCGCGTCCAGCGGGCCGCAGGAGTCCATTGGCCATTGGGTTCGCGTTTCAATACAGTCAAGGCCCGATAGGCGTCCGCGCCGCTTGTAGCCACGGCCAAAGCTGTTTTCGTCCGGCCGCTTTGGGCCAACTGCCGGGCGGAATCGGCCACGCCACCGGCAATTGAGCCCGAGTTGCGAAGCGATGCCGCATTGCGCGACCCTAAGCCGGTGACAGTCAGGCCAGCGACAAGTCCTATAATGGCAATGACAACCAATAGCTCAATCAACGAAAACGCTCGAGGATTTGTGGCAATAAGGGGCATTGGAAAAAACCAACATAACCAAGCATGATCACCCCTTCAAGAAAAACATTATTTAAAAAAATAAAATTCATGGTTATCGAGTGCCCTTGTGTTGCTGGCGATGGAAATCAGGTTCGCTTGTCTTACCTCGGCCGAGTCTACCGCGCATGGCCGGGAGCCTTCTAACTAACAAGTCACATCTTTCTACAGAAAAGACTAATATAAAACCACTGATTACTCGGATGAACACGGATATGAAAAGATGAGAACGGGTGCATTCGCGGCGCGAATGGGGCAGGGCAAAAACAAAAACTCTGCAAGCAGGCTTGCCAGATTCTTGCTTTTTTTTCTGCCAATCCCAGCTTGCTGGGATCATCCGTGCCCATCTTTGAAATCCGTGGTTATTTTCCCTCCAACTGCGAAGTGCCCGTTCGTTGCTCAAAGCTTGACCAGTGAAATAAAGTGTGTATTTTTCATACTTATGCAAGCCACTCTTACTGAGCTGCGCCGAGAAACCAGCCGAATCCTTGGCCCTGTTATTCACGCTTCCCAAAAAGTGCTCATTACCGAGCACGGTCGAAAAATTGCTGCCATTGTTCCGATGGTGGAACCGGATCGCAAACGCGCTCTTCAGATGCTGACCGCTATCGGTCCAGTGGAAATGCCAAATCGTCGATGAGTCAGTATTTGCTGGATTCAAATGTTATCTCCGAGCTTTGGAAAATTAAACCGTCGTCGGCTGTGTTGGAATGGCTCGATTCAGCAGAATGGTTGATCCCGGTTGTTATCATCGCAGAAATCCAAGAAGGGGCCGAGTCAACGCCATCTCTTGCCCGTAAAGAGGAAATCACCCGGCGCCTTGGAGATTTTTTAGGTCAATTTTCCGCACTTGTCTTGGATTGGGATGCGGATACCGCCTTGGTTTGGGCCAAGTTGAGGCATAGTCCTGAAGTCAAACGCCAACCTCAAGCGCTTTGGGATAGTTTGATTGATGCCATGGCAGTCAGGCATGGAGCCATAGTCGCGACCAGAAATGTTGATGATTTTCGGCATGCCGCCACATTCAATCCATGGAGTTCTTGAGCGGCGGGCGCGCTGCCGCGCGGGTCGTGTAGCGGCGTCTCTATGAGCGCCGGGGAGGTGCTTCGCCCTCGCGAAATACATTATTCAACCACGAATTGCTCAAATTTTCACGAATGGGAAGCGGCTTCGCCGCAGATTCTCCTTGCTGGTTTTATTCGTGTTCATTCGGACTATTCGTGGTTCAAAGATATCCGGGCAGGATGAGCACACGGCAGGGTTTGGCAAAATCATGAACAGCAAAATCATTTTTTTGGGGTGTGTCGCGCTGCCGCGCGGGTCGTGTAGCGGGCGGGGAGGTTCTTGCAGCTCTTGGAACTTAAGACTGAAAACTGAAAACTTAATTCTTCATTCCTACTCCTCGAAGTAGGCTTTCACAAAGACTTGCTTCTGCACCTTGTCGCCGTTGCGCTGGGCGTCGATGCTTTCGATGCAGAGGTTGAGAAAATCCACGGCGTTGCAGCCGAGTCGTTGGATTGGGAGTCGGTGGGCGAAGCGGTCGGGGAAGTTGCACAATGCCACCACGCCGACTTGCGTTGCGGCGTCATCGCCAGCGTCGATGAGTCCCTGCTCCACGGCTTCGGTGAGGTGGTCATCCATTACGATCATACCGTCTGGTCGGTCCTTGGCGGGCAGATCCATGAGCAAGCGCGTGCAGGCTTTGGCGGTGCCTGGAACGGTCGCGGGAATGGTGAAGCACCATTGCTCGCGTGTGCGAATGCCTAGATCCACGAGTTCCGATTGCCGGCGCAACCATTCCTCCACCTGCGTCGTTGCCGTGCAGAAAAGGGCGATGCGCTTGACGCCGCGCTCCGAGAGGCGCTTTGCTGCTGTAAAAAGTCCGCTTTGATCCGCATGGCTCACCACAGGAATTTTATATTTTGTCAAACTGGCGATCGCTACCCTTGGCATGTCGGGCACGGTCATCAATGGCGTGTCCATGAGATTGTGCGGCGGAGCCGCAAAAATGAGGCCCGCCAGCTGGTGGTTGCGCACCAACTCCACCAGGCGCAAATAATCCTTACTGTGTTCGAACTCCTCGGCCCCAAAGAAAAACTCAATCCTTTTTTCGCTCCGCTTGTTGATCTTTTCCGCTTCAAGCCGCAGGCTCTCCCAAAAATTCCCCCACACGACGGATTTTGCGGGATCCGCCGGAAAAACCAGTGCGTAATTTTTCAAGTGAGGAGGCTGCTCCGCGATGAATGTGCCCAGCCGCCGCTTCGCCGTCAAAAACCCCTGCCGCTTCAACTCATGCACGGCCCGCTGCACGGTCACGCTGCTGAGTTTGAACTTCTGCACAAGCTCGGTCTGGATCGGAATCTGCGTTCCCGGTGCATATTCGCCACTCAGGATTTTCTTGCGAATCGCCTCGATAACGCGCGCCTGCTTCTTGCTCGTCTTTCTTATTTTGCGGGATGTTTTTTCCACGAATTACTTTAGTAGGAGGTAAAGCATTGTTCCGTTTTCTAAAAAATTACCAGAAAAATGCGAGCGCCCGCCCGGTCCCTGTCGCGCTCAAGCCCTTGGAGGGCGACCTTTGCCTTGCTCGCGCCCTGCTCGCTGCGCCCTCCGGGCCATCTGCGATGTGCTTCCTACGCCACGCCCGTGGCTTCGGTTGGCTTGACCAGAATTTCTCCACGGAAGCCGTTGAATGACTCCCAGACACCTGCTCGCCCAAAAACCGCCCTATCCGCACCCGGCGCTCATAGAGACGCCGCTACAGGACTCGCGCGGCAGCGCGAAAGAGAGGAGCACGGTCGTCTCGACCGTGTAAGACACTCGCGCCGCAACCTCATCGATGGTCAAGCCACGCCGTGCGCTCGTGCATCAAAGGGTAGGGTCGGCGCGCCGCCGCTGACCCATTTGCGCGGCAAGGCCGCCATTGCATCTCCAGCAGAAACGCTGCTTCGCAGCTGAAACTTGGGACGTCGACGGCGCGACATCCCTACCATGGGATTAAGAGACGCCGCTACAGGACTCGCGCGGCAGCGCGCCACACCCCTAAAAAATGATTCTGTCATCCATCATTCTGTTGAACCTTCGCGGCGCGGATTTTTCATGATTAAGCGATCCTGTAGCTCTCTACTGGCGGAATAACCCTTTTTGTATAAAGAGAAATGATTTTTTTAAGTCCTTGAAAAAAATTACTATGCAAAAATTTTTGTGGCTATCGACTGTTTGGAAAGAAAAACTTTAAAAAAAATTTGACTTTCGGTTGCGGTCAATCAAATGTTCTGCTTTGTTTATAAAAATAAATAATAAAGTTTCTCCCAATGAAATTTCTCCCTTCCACAAACACCCATCGCCTCGTCACGGGCCTCGCTGAGCCGCTTTGCGGGCGGGGTAGGGATTCCCAGCGTGGCCGCCTTGGCGCTTTCGTCCCGTGGATTTCCGACTTTCATTCCGAATCCCATCCCACCCATACCAGCTCCTGCCTCCCTATGAATACACACTCACCACTCTCATCCCGCATCCGGATTCGTATCGCGGTGTTGCTCGCACTCGCGGCGGGCGTGGCGTTCGTGCCTGATGCGCGGGCGCAGACATCGGCCGATTGGAACAATAGCTCAACAGCAATTGGGACAAATACAAGCTGGACCCCTAACACGACACCCAGTGCCACATTCACCGGCAATTTTAATAATGCCACATACACAAATGCGCCTAGCGCTACAGCCAATGCGGCTTTCGGAAAACTATACATTGGTTCCAGCAGCGGGGCTCTCACTTTTGGGAGCGGCTCAAATACGATCACGCTGAGCGGTGTTTCCACTGGCGGTGTGAATATGGGTATTGAGGTTGCTGCCGGAGCTGGCGCGGTAAGCACAGGGAGCGCAATATTCGCTCTCGCTGCGAACCAAACTTGGAGCAACAACTCAACAAACGCCCTCACGGTCGGCGGCATCATCACCGGCACTAATTTCGGTCTCACTAAGGAAGGCACCGGCACGCTTGTTCTCTCCGGCGCGAATACCTATAGCGGTGGCACCACGGTTAGCGCGGGTGTGCTTTCCATTACCAGCACCTCCGCTCTGCCTTCGTGGAGCACAAATGGCGGATACTCCGTAGCCGGCGGGGCTTCTCTCGCCGTTTACAATGCCGTAACGGATGCAAACATCACCACCATGCTCGGCACGACGAATTTTGCGGCCGATTCAGCAATCGGCTTTGATACCACCACGGCAAGCCGCACCTACACGGCGAACCTCGGCAACACCGCACAGGGCGCTCTGGGCCTCACCAAGACAGGATCCAACAGCCTGATCCTCACTGGTGCCAGCACCTACACCGGAGCCACTACCATCAACGCCGGCACGCTGCAACTTGGTAATAATGGCGCGACGGGCAGCATCTCGGCCAGCAGTAATATCACGATCAATTCCGGCACGCTTATCGTCAACCGGTCAGATGTAACCACCATATCAAACAGAATCTTTCTCGGAAATGGGAGCCAGACGATCTCTCTCTCCTCAAATTCCTCCACCTTCAGTGGCGACATCTCATCCCTCGCTGGAGCAACCTCGGCCTTGACTTTGCAAGGAACAAGCTCAAAATCAATAACTCTAACCGGAAATCTCGCCGTCAATGGCAGTGTGTCTTTGGGTTCGTCACATCCGTTTCTCACACTTTCAGGAAACAACTCCGCTTCATCGTGGCGCGTTACTAGCCCTTACGCTCAATTATCAAGTGCGGGAGCCATGGGTTATAGTGGCAACATTAATATGACAGGCGGTGGCTTGGTTTTCACAAACAACTCCACCGATGTGTCCTCGCGCATTGTGATTGGCAGTGGCCAAACTTACCGTCTGGCCGCGGCATCACTCAATTCCTTTACGATCAATAGCGCATTAACTGCAAATGGCACGAATGCTTTACTCTTCGGCATGTCTGCCGCAGGCGGCACTCTTGTTCTCGGAAACTCAAATAGCAGCTTCACGGGAGCTGTCACGATCCAGAGTGGCACTTTGAGCGTGGCCGGCATCGGAAATGCGGGCTCAAATAGCTATCTGGGCACTAATGGTTCCATAATTATTGGTTCTACGCACACTCCTGGCACTCTTTTATATACCGGCACAGGAGAGACAACGGATAAAAACATCACGGTTGCCGGGGGACCGGGGGCCAATATTTTTGCCGACAACTCCAGCGGCACGCTGCGGTTCACAAGCAATGTCACATCCAGATTCGAATCATCAAAAGTCTTCACACTCTCTGGCACCGGTATGGGCGAGATTGCGGGCTCGATCGGTAACAATGGAACAAATCTCACCTGGGTCGCCAAGTCCGGAACTGGCATATGGACGCTCTCTGGAAACAATACCTACACCGGTGCCACGATCGTTGGCGGTGGCACGCTCGTTTTCAGAAATACTGCCGCGCGCCCCACGAGCAGCAATGTCACTATTTCCGCAGGCGTCACCGTAGGCCTCGGTGTGGGCGCGGCATCTGGCGACTACAGTGAGAACGATGTCGCGACGCTTTTCAATGCGTCAACCACAAATGGAACTGGCACTTTTGCGGGTTGGTTTAGTCTTAATAATATCTCTGGCGTGGCGGTAGATACCACGGCTGGGAGTTTTACACTCAATCCGACCCTCAGCACAACACGCGCGCTCACCAAGCTCGGCAACAACACGCTCACGCTCGGCAATGGGTCGAACAGCTACAGTGGCAACACCACCATCGCAGCCGGCACGCTCAGCGTGGCCTCGATCGGGAACCGCACCGTAAACAGTGCCGTAGGCAGCGGCTCTGCCATCAACATCGGATTGAGGGATAGCTCTGGCACGCTTCTCTACACTGGTGCGGCTCAGACGACCAACCGCACCATCAACCTTTCGGGCACGACCGGCGGCGCCGTGATCGATCAATCTGGCAACAGCACGCTGCGGTTTACGAGTGCTGTCGTAGCCACAGGCAATGGCAACAAAACCCTCACTCTCCAGGGCTCCACGAGCGGCACCGGTGAGCTGTCGGGAGTGATCAATGATTTTGCCGCAAATACAGCTACCACCGCGCTCGTCAAAGCCGGCACCGGCACATGGACGCTCTCCGGCACAAACACCTACACCGGCGGCACGACTCTCTCGGCCGGCATCCTCGGCATCAACGCCACCGCCGCCCTCGGCACCACTGGCAACATCACCTTCTCCGGCGGCACCATGCAGTTCGCCTCTGGCGGCTCGGGAGCCGACTACGGCGCCCGCATCAAAAACAGCGCCTCCGCCATGATTCTCGATACCAACGGCCAATCGGCGACCTTCGCCGGCGCGATGGATAGCTCGAATACCGGTGGCCTCACCAAAAACGGCACCGGCACACTCACGCTCTCTGCCGCAAATTCCTACACGGGAGGCACCACTATTAATGGCGGCACGCTCACGCTCTCCGTCGCATCCGGCTCCGTCGCGGGAGCCATAGCGGTCAACACCGGAGCGGCACTCCAACTCAACCGCAGCGCTGATGCAACCATTTCAAACAACATCAGCGGCGCAGGCAATATCGTGCAATCGTCTGAACGCACCACCACCCTCAATGGCACAAACACCAACTCCGGCGCGGTCGAAGCCACCGCAGGCACGCTCCTCTTCAGCGGCGCTGGCGCTCTTTCTTCGAATATCACTGGCCTCAGCGCCTCAGGTGGCTCCACGCTCAGCTTTGCCGATGGCGACACGCGCACGATCACACTCGGCAGCTCCGGTATCTCACTCAGCACAGCCAAGCTTTCGTTCGATGTGGATCTGAGCAGCAGCGCGTCGGACCGCTTGAATTTTGGAGGTGCAGCAACTCTTAATGGCACCAATATTGTGAACCTTAGCTTTCTCAACTCCATTTCGAGCGGGGGAAACTGGACACTCCTCACTGCCACCAGTGGTCTCAATGGCACATGGAGCCTGGGCACTTACGCCCCTCAGACAGGGTATTCTTTCAGCCTCACATCGAATACCACCTCCCTCTGGCTCACGGCGGCGGCCAGTTCCTCACTGGCCTACTGGACCGGCGGGAACGGCAGCAGTTGGGTGGATACCAACTTCAGCACCAGTATCAACGGCACCGCTTCAATCCCCGGAAGCTCCCTCACCGATCAATCGGATGTCATTTTCGCGGGCACCAATGCCGGCAACCTCACTACCACCCTTGGCGCCAACTACAGCATCAATACGCTCGCCATTACCACCTCCGAAGTGTCGATCAATGGTTCCAATACGCTTAATGTGACATCATCCTCCTCTTCTGCCATAAATGTCTCTGCAACAGGAAATACTACGATAAATGCCAACCTTGCTGGAGCGGGCGCCGGTCTCTCCAAAACCGGCAACGGCACGCTCATCCTGGGCGGCAGCAACTCTTACGCTAGCGGCACCACCATCAGCAGCGGCACCGTCGTCGTCGGCAGCAGCACCGCCCTCGGCAACTCAAGCGGCGAGGTCAAACTCAATCCGGGCGCAGGCAACACAGCCACCCTCCGCAGCGGCGCCAGCGGCCTCACCCTGGCCAATAACATCGTCCTCTCCTCTGGCACCACCGTCTTCGATACCAATTCCAACAACACCACCCTCTCCGGCGTGCTCTCCTCCACCGGAGCCCTCAGCAAGACAGGCGCTGGCACCCTCACGCTCACTGCGAATAACACCCACACGGGCGGCATCACCATCTCAGCCGGCGGCATCGCCCTCAGCGGCTCCGGCGCTCTTGCCGACAGTGAAACCATGAACCTCGCAGCCAGCGGCACGAGCTTCGATATCAGTGCCATCACCGCCTCCGGCGAGACGATCGCCTCCATCGCCGGTGCCAGCGGATCCTCCATCGCCCTCGGCAACAAAACCCTCACGGTCGGCGGCGACAACACCAGCACCACATTCAGCGGCAGCATGGGCGGCGCAGGTGGCGCGCTTGTGAAAACCGGCTCCGGCACCCTCACGCTCACTGGCGGCAACACCTACACCGGCACCACCACGATCACCGCCGGCGGCCTCCAGATCGGCAACGGAGGCACCACTGGCTCCCTCTCCACCAGCAGCACGATCACAAACAACGGCGTGCTCACATTCAACCGCTCGAACAATCTCGCCCAAGGCACGGATTTCACCTCCACAGCCATCGGTGGCAGTGGTTCGCTGGCCCAGAGCGGCACAGGCAACCTCACCCTCTCCTCCGCCAATACCTACTCCGGGGGCACCACGCTCAACAGCGGCACCCTGGTGCTCAATAACTCCACCGCCATCGGCACCGGCGCGCTCACTATCAACGGCGGCACCCTCAACAACACCAGCGGCACCAGTATCACCCTTACCAGCAACAATACCCAAAACTGGAATGCCAACTTCGCCTTCGCCGGCACAAATGATCTCAACCTCGGCACCGGCACAGTCGCCCTCGGCAACTCCGCCTCGCGCACAATCACCCTCACCAGCGGCAACCTCACCGTCGGCGGCGTCATCTCCGGCGCCTCCTCCTCCCTCACCAAAGCAGGCGCCGGCACCCTCCGGCTCACCGGCAGCAATTCCTACAGCGGTGGCACGACCATTTCAGCCGGAATTCTGGAGATCGCTGGTTCAGGAACTCTCAATGGGGCCGGAAATATCGCCAATAATGGCACACTTCTCTGGAATTCCAGCAGCACTCTCGCTTTCAGTGGAGTCATTAGCGGATCCGGTGGCATAACGCTCAATGGCACAGGGACTATGCAAATTAACAGTGCGTCAAACTCCTTTACGGGAGGCGTCGTGATCAATGCAGGAACATTGCGTTTAGGTGAGGGCAATGTCATCTCGGCTTCCAATAACGTGACGATAAACGGGGGCACATTGGATATGCAAAATAGGGATAACGCTATTTCTCTCCTCACGCTTACAAATGGAAATGTCATTGAACTTGGAGGAGTTTTCACGTCAACACTCACCGCAACCGACGGCTATATCCTCCAAAACGGCTCTGTCTCGACCATCCTCGCCGGCAGTGGCACATTGACCAAAAATGGCAGTGGCACCGTCACGCTTTCCAGAAATAACACCCTAAGCGGAAGCACGGTGGTTGCGGATGGCACGCTGCTCCTCTCCGGCAACGGCACGCTCGGCACCAGCACGATCAGCCTCACCGGCGGCACACTGGACATGGGCGGCAAGAGCCTCACCAACACCATCACCAGCATCAGCGGCGGCACACTGGTCAACGGCACAATCACCAACAACGGTGGAAACTACGCCATGCAAAACGGCACGGTCAGCGCAATCCTCGCCGGCACCAACGGCCTCATAAAAACAGGCAGTGGCACCTTCACCCTGAATGGCAGCAACACCTACAGCGGTGCCACCACCATCAGCGCCGGGAACCTCTCGATCAGCAGTGTCTCAGCCCTCGGCTCCACCTCCGGCGTCAACCTCGCCAACGCCACCGCACTCATCTACAACGGCGCTGCAGGCAACTTGACCCGCGACATCTCCATCACCGGCGCCACAGGCAGCACCGGCACCATCCGCAACAGCGGCACCGGCCTCCTCACCCTCTCCGGCGCCCTCAGCAAAAACGGCACCACACTCACCCTCGCAGGCGGTAGCAACGGCATCACGGTGAGCGGCGTCATCAGTGGCTCCTCTGCCAACTCCGACCTCGTCATCGACGGCGGCACCACCACGCTCGCCAACGCGAATACCTACAACGGCCCAACCAGCATCATCAACGGTGCCACCCTGAACGCCAATGTCACCAACGCCCTGCCGACAGCCAACGGCCGATCCGCCATCTCGATCGACACCACCGGCACCGGCAGCTCCACACTCGCCCTCGGCGCCAGCCAATCCGTGGCCTCGCTCACCGGCGCCGCCAGCTCAAATGTCACCCTCGGCGCCAATACCCTCACAATCAACGCGACAAGCGGCAGCACCACCTACGCCGGCCGCATCACAGGCGCCTCCAACTCCGCCCTCGTGAAAGACGGCGCCAGCACCCAAGTCCTCACTGGCGACAACAGTGGCTTCACCGGCAGCACCACGGTCAACAGCGGCACGCTCCAAGCCGCCGCAACCGGAGCCATGGGCAACACCACAGTAGTCAATGTCACCGGCGGCTCCTTCCTCGTCACCGCCGCAAACGCCGTCAGCGACAGCACAAATATCAACCTCGATGGCGGCACCCTGGCCGTAAGTGGAACATTCAACGAGAATGTCGGACTCCTCACCCTGAGCAAGGATTCCATCATCGACTTTGCCGGCTTCGTCGGCACGCTTCGCTTCAGCGGCGTAGGCTCCTGGGCGCCCAGCGCCAACCTGGCCATCTGGAACTGGAGCGGAGTGCCGCGCTACGGTGATCCAGTCAACAATTATCTAACCCCCAGCAACCTTGTCTTTACCGATAATTCCCTCGTGGCTTCCGACCTCGCAAAAATCAGCTTCTACAGCGGCAGTGGCAGTGGATTCATCGGCAACGGATTTGAAGTCAGTGGCTTCGAAGGTAATGGCAGCCTCATCATAGCCGTCCCCGAAACCGAAACCTACTTCTACGCCCTCGCCCTCCTCGCAGGCCTCGCCGTCCAATACCTCCGTCGCCGAGCCAATCGAAAACCCCGGGAGGGTCAACCTCCGGCTTGACCCAAATTCCTCCTCGGAAGGCGCTGAATGACTCCCAGACACCACCCCGCAAAACGCGCAAAGCAACTCCCGCAGAAACGCCGCTTCTCTCCGCGCGCTGCGCTACGAGCCGGAAGCGCGGCTGAAAAATGGGTCAAGCCGGAGGTCGACCCTCCCAAGTAACGAAGCGCGCGGCAGCGCGAAAGAGGGGAGCACGCTCGTCTCGAGCGTGAAAGGCACTCGCGCCGCAACCTCATCGATGGGCGAACCCCGCCTTGCGCCTACACGACCGAGACGGTCATGCTCCCCTGGCACGCCGCTTCTCTCCGACCCGTAGGCTCTACGTAAGCGTTGCGTCGAGCACCCCGTTGTTTTTTGAGGGGTTGGTGTAAGTGTCGTAGGCGAATGCCACGACACTTACAGCATCTACGCCGCTTCTCTCCGCGCGCTGCGCTACGAGCCGGAAGCACGGCTGAAAAATGGGCCTCGTGCCGCACGAGACCGCACTACGGTAAAAGATATTTCGTGTGAGGGCAGGCTTGATTCCCTCAAATGCAAACTCTCGTTACCTCGGAAAAATGGCGGGGATTTTTTGGGAGCGGAAGCGGCGGTATATCGAAAAATCCGCGCGGTCTGTGGTGATGATTTGCGCCTTGGGATTCTGTTCGGACAGAACAACGATCGAGGCATCGCCGGCGTCCATCGTGGGATACTTGAGCATCAGTTCCTGCGTGCGGGTGAGATTTTCGGGCCAAGGCCGCAAAAGCTGGATGGATCCCTTGCCAACCAAGCTGAGCAAGGCGTGAACGGGCTTGGTGTTACCTCCCAGATTCCAACAGGCTTCGCCAAGCACAACCTCGCTTGTGTGGATCGGGCCTTTGACTTTTTGAAGAACAGACACACTCCACCTGTGCCATTGGTCGGTGGAATTGAGCCAACCGATCAACGGACCGGCATCAACGATTGTCCGGACTTCCATAGCCCTCGCGCGTGGAGAGGTCCGAGGGACCGCTGAACATCCCGCAATACGGTGCGGCCATGGCAGCGAAGTCCACATCGCCATCAAGCTCCCGCGTCAACGCACGCCGGATGATTTCGGAAAAATGCTCCTTCTTCAGAGCGGCGGATTTCCTGAGTTTCTCGTTCAGGGCATCAGGGATTTTTGCCGTGATGGTCTTCATGTCATACCGAATGTATTACGATGGAAGCCCGGTTGTCAAAGGTGGATTATTTTCGAAACCAATTCGCCCTCCGGGCCATCTGCGATGTGCTTCCTACGCCACGCCCGTGGCTTCGGTTGGCATGGCCCAAATTCCTCCACGGAAGGCGCGGGATGACTCCCGGACACCACCCCGCTCAAAAGCCGCCCAAATCCCATCCTGCCCGGATGTCCATGAACCACGAATACCCCGAATGAACACGAATAGCGCTCTGCCGCGCGGGTTTGTAGCGGCTGTCTATGACTGCCGAATCGGAGTCCCCCCTCGGCGCTCATAGAGACGCCGCTTCAGCAATCGCGCGGCAGCGCGCCCGCTCCATCAAAAAAATGATTCTGCCATCCATGATTTTGTCGAGCATCCCAAGCTGAGCATTCCCATTTGCCGGACTCCACTGAAAATACATTGATTTTTATTTTGAACCTTAAGTTTTTATTGACACGCTCAGATCAGAATTCAAAATCTTAAATCTGCAACCCTCAAAAAACCCTATGAAATCCACCAAACTGCTGTTCAATACACTGGCTGCCTCGCTTCTCTCTCTCAGCGTCTCTCATGCCGAATTCTCCTGGCCGCGCGCCAATACGCCGAATGGGGATACGCTCAGTTATTGGAGTTTTGATGGAAGTCTCGAAGGCGATAGCGGGCGTCTTAAACTTGACGCTCTGGAAACCCCCACGGAGAGCGGGTCCAATCGTTCGCCTGCTGAGCCCGTTTTTGCATCTGGCCCTTCCAATCTCGGGCAGGCACTCTCCCTCAAACCCGAGAATACTTTATCCACTTCTGGAATTAAGTTGGCGGAGGCGGAATTCACTGTGAGCTTTTGGGTCAAACTTTCAGGGCCCGGTCATATCGGTTGCATCTTAAACCCGGGCGGGCAGGATGAGAAAGCGCTATGCATTGGGCTCCAAGTGGACCAAGCCGGAAAATTAAATTCGATGTTCAAGTTGGGAACCTCCAAGTGGTTCACTAAATCCGTAGCCAGCGATCTTCTCGACGAGCAATGGCATCACATAGCCGTGGTGGTAAAAACCGATGCAGGTGGAGATGGAAGTAACTTGAAAATCAGCGATAACGGAAATGTTCTCATTGATGAGCAAGTGGACGGCGTGGCTCCTGAAACATTGAATGTATTTCTCGGAGCGCACCCTAATGAATATTATTTACCACGCGCCGGCCTCAGTGCCGAGATGCTGGTCGATGAATTGCTGATTCAGGGAGTAGCTCTTGCCGAGCCGCATAAGCCGCTGTGAGGATTTCCGCCAGGCGGTCCTGCGCGGAGAGCCCTCGTTCATCCAAGGTAGGGTCGGCGCGCTCTCCGAGGCGTAGGCTACGAGCCGGAGGCCGCCGCTGACCCATTTGCGCGGCAAGGCCGCCATTGTATCCAGAAGAAACGCCGCTTCTCTCCGCGCGCTGCGCTACGAGCAGGAAGCGCGGCTGAAGAATGGGTCATGCGAGGACGATGCCCCTCCCGGAATAACGAAGCGCGCTGCCGCGCGCAAACCCTTGGAGGGTCAACCTCCGGCTTGACCCAAGACTGAATGGCTCGCCACCACGCCGCCTCGTTCCCATCACGCCGCGCGCCGGAACCTCCTCGATGGTCGAACGCCGCGCTGCGCCCCTGCTGCCCGGATGTCCTTGAACCACGAATAGACCGAATGAACACGAATAAAACCAGCAAGGAGAATCTCCGGCGAAGCCGCTCCCCATTCGTGAAAAATTGTGCAATTCGTGGTTGAAAAATGTGCCATGCGAGGACGATGCACGACCCGCGCGGCAGCGCGCTCGTAGATCTAGGGTAGGGTCGGCGCGCTCTCCGAGGCGTAGGCTACGAGCCGGAGGCCGCCGCTGACCCATTTGCGCGGCAAGGCCGCCATCGCATCCAGCAGAGACGCCGCTTCGCAGCTGAAAAATGGGGCATGCGAGAGCGATGCTCCTCTCTGCTCCAAAACCGCCCGAACCCAGCTTCTCGCCTGCGCCGCCGAGACCTATTTGCGAAACATCTCCATAAGACCATCCGCCACCTTTGCGCTTGTTGCTGCGGAGAGCTTGCCGAGGCGCTTTACCATGCGACTCTTGTCTACGGTTCTTATCTGATCGAGCACCACTTGTCCTTGTTTGCCTTGAAATGAGCAATCAACCCTCGATGGGTAGCTTCGAGTTCGGCTTGTCAGCGGTGCAATGATTACCGTCCCGATATGGCGATTCATTTCATCCGGCGATACAACGACGCAAGGTCGTGTTTTTGAGATTTCCCGTCCACGGGTCGGATCGAGTGTCACGAGATAAACCTCGAATCTCCTTATTTCCACTCCCACTCCTCCTCATCCCATTTCGAAGGACGGGGCTCGCTGTGCAGCAGGGCATCGTCTCCCAATCGGGCCATTTGAGCGAAAGCCTTGTCCCATCCTGCACGCGGCGACCGGGGAGACCTTAATACAATCGCATCATCCCGCACCTCCATCTCCACCTCGTTTAGTAGTCCGCATTGCTCAATAAGTGGCTTCGGAATTCGTATGCCACGCGAGTTTCCAATGGCGATAAGCGATGTAGTCATACTACAATGTGATCACATTGTAGGCATCCCATCAAGGTCGATGTGAATTTCCAGGCGGTTCTTAATGTGCGACGGGCAAAAAATGGAGCGTCGACCGCGAAAGACACCCGCGCCGGAACCTCCTCGATGGTCGAACGCCGCCCTGCGCCCATCCTGCACGGCTGTCCCTAAACCACGAATAGCCCGAATGAACACGAATAAAACCAGCAAGGAGAATCTCCGGCGAAGCCGCTCCCCATTCGTGAAAAATCGAGCAATTCGTGGTTGAAAAATGTGTTTCGCGAGGGCGAAGCACCTCCCCGGCGCTCATAGAGACGCCGCTACAGGATGCGCTTCGCCCAAACCACGCCTATCGCCTGCGCCGCTTTAAAACTAATTATAAAAAAATAAAACAATGTAATTGCTCTTGGTTTTAGAATTGGCATATTCCCATTTTCAATGATCTCTTCTGAAAAAATCAAAGTAGCACAGGTTGGCGTTGCGAATTTCGGCGGGTATCGGCGCGAGCGCCTGAGGGAAAGTGGGCTCTTTGATTTGATGGCGGCCTATGATTTAAATCCCGCGGCGCTTGCGGCCTGTGTGGCAGAGGATGGGGCGCAGCCGGTGGGCAGTTATGACGAGCTTTTGGAGACTCCGGACATCGAGGCCGTCATCATTTGCAGCGGCGGAAAGGATCATGCGGACCACATGGTGCGGGCGATGGAAAAAGGGCTGCATGTTTTTGTTGAGAAGCCGCTCTGCTCCACTCCGGAGGAGGTCGAGCTTTTGTTGGAAACACAGCGCCGCACAGGACGCGTCGTGGCTGTGGGCCACGCGGATCACTCCACCTGCCGCACATCGCGCACGACAAAAGACCTAATCGATAGCGGCGCGCTGGGAACTATCGCGACATTTGAAAAAACCACAGCCCACTCGGGAGGCCTCAAAATCCAGCCCGGCGACTGGCGAGGCGATGCGGCGAAGAACCCCGGCGGAATGCTCTTCCAGTGCGGCGTCCATGGTTTTCATGAGCTGATGTATTACTTCGGCCCGATCACCGAGGTCTCGGCGCTGATGCGCTACGATGTGCATACGACCGGCACGGCGGATGTCGCCATTTGCCACTTTCAATTCGCCTCCGGCCTGGTCGGAACGCTGAATGCCTACCATGTCACGCCCTACCGGCACACGCTCAGCCTCTACGGCACCAAGGCGAACCTCTACCGCAACGACCGGTATTTCAGCGAGGGCACCACTTTGCAGCTTCAGAAAGTCTCCGGAGTCAATGGTGTAGAGCCTCTCGAGTCCGTGCCGCTCATTGGAGAAGAAGATCTCTGCGGCAACTTGAGGAATTTTCACCGCGCCATCCGGCAAGGCGGCGAATGTTACCCCTCGCTCCAGGACGGCGCCCGCGCCGTGCAGGTGGTCTTCGCGGCCGAGGAATCCGCCCGCACCCGAAGAGTGGTCAAGATTCCTGAAGGCCTCGAATAACCAAACGCGAACTCTCGAGGATTAATCCAACCCATTCATGATTCTTAATCTCTCTCAACGCGAGTGGTCGCTGGCCGGTTACTCACCCACTTCCTGGGCCATGGGGCGGACGCTCGAGCAGGCCATACCCTGCATTCCCGAAATTGCGCCGGTGCCCGCCAAGGTGCCGGGCTCGGTGCACCAGGCATTGCTCCATGCGGGCGTCATCCCCGACTGGAACAAGAAACTCAACTCCTACAAGTGCGAGTGGGTCGATCACCGCGACTGGATTTTTGCAGTCGAGATTCCCCGGAGCGAACTGGAGGGCAAGAGCCGGGTTTTGCGTTGCCTGGGCCTCGATGGCTACGGCGAGGTATTCCTCAACCGCACCCGCGTGGGAACCTTTCGCAATGGCTATGTGCCGCATGCCTTCGATCTCAGCGCCGTGCCCTTGCAGGAGGTCAACCGCCTGGAAATCATCTTCAGCGACCTGCCGCGCTTCAATGGGACTCCCAATATTTCCTCGCGAATCCGCGACCTCAAAGCCCGGTTCAACTATGCTTGGGACTGGATGCCCCGCAATGTGCAGATCGGCATATGGGATGAGATCCGCCTGGAGATCGATTGCGAGCCCGTGCTGGAGACACTTGGCATCCGCGCCGATTTCGATCTTGCCGCCGACACCGGCATCCTGACGCTCAAAGGGGATGTTCCTGAGGGGACGATATTGGAGGTCCAGCTCGACGGGGCGACGCTCCGTTCCTTTCCGGGCAGTGAACTGGTCAGAGGCGTTTCCGTGTCAGGCCTTCCGGTCGCTCCTTGGCAGTGCAACGGGCGGGGGGAATCGCGTCTCTATCGGCTCGGCCTGGAACTGCGCGATGCCAGCGGCATGGTGTTGGATCGTCGTGACGAGGCGGTTGGATTCAAGCATGTCGCCTGGGTGCCGTGCGCCGGCGCGCCTTCTGCGGCGGATCCTTGGATTTGCGAACTCAACGGCGCGAAAGTCTTTTTAGTCGGGGTAAACTGGACGCCGATCCGCGCGCATTACGCGGATGTGACCGAGGCGGACTACCGCCTGCGCCTGCAGGCCTACAAGGAAATCGGTTTCAATGTGCTGCGGGTCTGGGGCGGCGCCTTTCTTGAGAAGGAAATTTTCTACCGTCTTTGCGATGAGATGGGACTTCTGGTCTGGCAGGAGTTTCCGCTCTCCTCGTCCGGGCCCGACAACGAGCCGCCCTCCGATCCCGAAACCATCGAAGCTTGGGGCGAAGTCGCAAGGAGCTACATCCGGCGGCGCAGGCACCATGCCTCGCTGTTGATCTGGTGCGGGGGCAATGAGCTGCAAACCGCCCCTGGGGGTGGTCCCGGCATCGGCCTCCCGCTCAGCGCCGCGCATCCGATGCTCGCCCGTTTTGCGGAAATTTGCGCGGCGGAGGATCCATCCACCCGTTTCCTGCCGTGCTCCTCCTCGGGTCCGATTTTTGTCGCTGAGGAAAAGGACTTCGGCAAAGGCTGCCACTGGGATGTCCACGGGCCGTGGCGCATCGAGTCGGAAAGCTACTGGAAAAAAGACGATGCCCTCTTCCGAAGCGAAACCGGCGCGCCCGGAGCCAGCTCCATGGAGATTCTTAAGGAATTCTACCCGGATTGCGACCTGCTCCCGGTGGGTGTTGAAAACATCTATTGGCGGCGCTTTTTCTGGTGGGTGGACCAAGAGACCTATATGGCCGAAAACGGCGGCAAACCGCAAACCATCGAGGACTATGTCGGCTGGAGCCAGGAGCACCAGGCCAGGGCGCTCATCCGCGCGCTGACCTCCTGCAGGAACCGCTTCCCGGCCATCGGCGGATTCATCATCTGGATGGGCCATGATTCGTTCCCGTGTCTCGCGAACACTTCCATCCTCGACTTCCATGGCCGGATGAAACCGGCTGCCAAGGCCATCCAGGCGTTGCTGAAGACTCCGTGAACTCCAAATTTTTAACACCCAACGCGTCCAAACCCACAATCACATCCAACAAACACTCACCCTTAAAAACCCGATGAAACTCCGATACCTCCTCTTAGCCACCAGCCTTTTGGCTGCTCAGACATGCGTCCCGCTTCACGCCCAAGACAACGGGCGTGGAAGGCACAAGCAGCTCTACGCCGTGCCGACCCCTGGCAAGGTGACGATCGATGGCAAGCTCGACGACTGGGATCTCTCCGGCGAGATCGAGATGTTCGTCATTCAGGCGACGCGCGGCACAATGAACGCGAAGTTTGCCATCATGTATGACGCCGAAGCGCTCTACCTTGGCGCGGATGTCAATGACCCGAGTCCTATGATGAACATGCGCGATCCGCGCACCGATCCGCGACAAGGCTGGAACGCCGATTCCTGCCAGTTCCGGCTCACCACCGATCCGGCAGTCGGCTATCCGATTTTCGACGAGAGCACCTTCAAATACAAGGGGACGAACGACCCGACGGAGAAACGCGACGACATCGTCCACCTCACGCTTTGGAATTACACTGGCACGGGCGAACCGCAGATGGCCATGCAGCTCGGCATGACCTACCGCGAGCCAGTTAACGCCCCGCGCGGGTTGGTGCCGCAGGATCAATTCCAGGCCAAGTATCTCAAACGGCCCGACGGCACCGGCTACTCCTTCGAATACCGCATTCCCTGGAAGACGCTCAATGCCAAGGCACCGCTCAAAGCCGAGGATGTGGTGGCGAGCACGGTGCAGTTCAACTACTCGCAGCCAGACGGGCAGATGACCGCCGGGGGAGCGGCTTGGGCCTATGACCTCCTGCGCGAGGCTGGTTTTCCTTTCCAGAGCACGAAGTGCTGGGGCAAGCTCGTCTTCTCTCCGGCGGGCCAGGTAGATCGCAAGCTCGTTCTGGAGGGTGTGCCGCCCGACCGGCCACTGCCGCTCGACTTCACTTACACGCTGCCCGAGGACAGTGAGACCACGATCCAACTCTTCAACGAGAAGAACGAAAACGTCCGCATCCTCGTGCCGCAGCAGGAGAGGCTCGGTGGGACGAATACCGAGCGGTGGGACGGCTGCGACGACAACGGCAATCTGCTCCCAGCAGGAAACTATACCTGGCGGGGCATCTACCACAAGCCGGTGAAGGCTGAGTATCGCTTCAGCGTCCACAACTCCGGCCAGCCGGCGTATCCGACCGTTGACGGCAAAGGAGGCTGGGGTGCCGACCACGGCATGCCTCGGGCCGCCTTTGCCTTCAACGATGGCGTGCTCCTGGCCTGGGATAGCAGCGAATACGGATGGGGCGTGATCCGCACCGATTTCGACGGCAAGAAGCAGTGGGGGTGCAACTTCGATGCCACCTATTTGGCGACGGACGGTATAACGGTATTCTCGGCTGGAGGTCATGGATTTACGAAGAGTCTAAACATCCAGCTGATGACTGCCAAGGAGGCGCGACCGATCCAGCTTGGAGGCAAGAATGAGATCGCAGCGCCCCCCGGCGGCGACGACAAAGCAAATATTGTCACCGGACTCGCCTGCGACGGCAAAACGCTCTTCGCCAGCTACAAGGCCCGCAACCTGATCGGGCGTTTTGATCCGAAGACCGGAGGCCTGCTCGGGACCTGGGCGGCACCCTCGCCCGAGCGGCTCGCCGTGCTCTCCGACGGCTCTTTGGCCGTGATCAGTGAAGGAAAGGTTCTCGTGTTGAAGGATGGCAAGCCGGTTTTGACGATTGTGGAGAACCTCGACAAGCCCGCCGCCATCGCCGCGTTTGAGAACATGATCTTCGTGGCCAATGCCGGGAAGCTCATGAATGTGTCGGTCTTCGATGCGACCGGAAAATACCTCCGCAGCATCGGCAAGGAGAGCGGACGGCCCGCGAAGGGCCAGTATGACCCACTCGGCATCTATATGCCCGGTGGAATCACGGTGGACAAGACTGGCCAGCTCTGGGTGCCGGAAACCACCGACTCCCCGAAGCGGATCAGCGTTTGGGACGCGAAGACCGGAGCCTTCAAAAAGGAGTTTTTTGGCGGCAGCGACTATTTCGCCTACGGCTGCATCGACCCAGCGAAGCCTGACGAGGTGCTCGTGCACAATGTGCTCTGGAAGATCGATTGGAAGAACTACAAGGTCACGCCCGAGACCACGATCTGGCGGAAGACATCGCCGGACATGGTGCCCGCATTGGGGGCCGGGGCCCATGATGGGAACTCACGGATCCTCACCGCTGCCAACGGCCGCCAATATCTCTACGGCAACAAATACGCTCACTTTTCGGGGCTGTTCTACCGCGACGGTGACCTTTTCAAGCCGACCATGAGCATGATCCATGTCGGCTACGCCTACATTGGACCGGCCGGTATCCCGTTCATGGATGACGACCGGGCGAAATACCCGCAGGGCGAGTATTTTTGGCAGGATCAGAACGGCGACTTCTGCGTGCAGCCGGAGGAGGTCGTTCCGCTCAAGGGCACGAAGCTCGAGCGGTTCAATATCGCCAATGTCTTCCCTGATCTTTCCGTGCTGCTCAGCAATGGCTACCTGCTCAAGCCGGTGAGCGTGGAGAACGGCATCCCGAAATACGATCTCGCCAAGGCGGAGAAATACCCGATGCCTGTCGGTTATAGCGCCATTCCAATGGAAGACGGCGGCATCGTCAGTTACAACATTGATGCGGGTCGGTTGAATCGCTTCGCCAAGGATGGCAATCCGCTCTGGGGCTACAGTGGCATCAAACAGTGGCATGGTGCGTTGAACCTGGGTGTCACCGGACCCGGCAGGCTCTGGGGCATGACCAAGTGCATGGGCAAGGGCGGCGACTTCCTTGTTTTCCAGACCTACTTCGGCCCCAACCATATCTTCCGCACCGACGGCATGTATGTGGGGGCGCTGCTCAAAGATGGCCGCCTCATGCTCAACCGCGGCCAGGATGAGGGGCAGCCGGAAGGGCAGGGTGGCTATTTCGGCAAGCTCAATATCGAGGGCAAGGAGCGCTACTTCGCAATCGGCGGAGGGCAGGATGCCCGCGTGTGGGAAGTGATCGGTCTGGACACGATCAAGGATCTGCCCGGCGGCACCTATGTGCACACCCCGGAGTTGGCCGCAAAGGCCGAGCAGGCGCAGCGGGAATACAAGATGGCGATCGCAGCCGGCAACCGGATCGTGATCGGCAAGGACCTTGCGGCCGCCAAGACTGTGCAGAAGGAGTTGGAAAACGGCTGGGGCTTCAAGACGAAGTTGGCCCGTGACGACAAGAACCTGCTTATCGAATACGATGTCACCTCACCAACGCCGCTGCTCAACACCGTGCCGGACCCGAAGCTGCTTTTCAAAGGCGGCAACTGCCTCGATATCCAGCTGGAGAACAACCTTGGCGAGCCGGTGAGGGTGCTCGTGACGCAGCATCAGGGCAAGCCGCTCGCGACCGTCTACTTCCCGAAGGTGAAGGACTTCAAGGGCGAGCCGATGGTCTTCAACTCGCCGACCGGCAAGGAGAGTTTCGACGAAATCCGCTTCTTGGAGGATGTCCCCCTCACCATTGAGAAGACGGACAAAGGCTTCCAAGCGAAACTCTCGATCCCACTGGAGGTCTTGCGGCTGAAGCTCGAGCCGGGCCAGAAGCTCAAGATGGACCTCGGTTACATCTTCGGCAACGCCCAGGGCGTCGGCAAGGCGGTGCGCCGCGCCTACCTCTCCAATAATAGCTTCTCGGCAAATGTCATCGACGACATCCCGAACGAAGCGCGTCTCGAACCCAAGGAATGGGGCGAGGCGGCGGTGGAGTGAATGCCTTGAACACCCAAAATTGAACGCTTCTAAGCATATGAAAAAAAATATCTCACTATTTGCAGTTCTTTTTTTACTTTTCACCGCGCTCGTCCGAGCAGATTTCAAACCGATACTGCAGAACGGCAACGGGCGGGTGGTGTTTGTCGGCGATAGCATCACCGGTCAAGGAGGGGGGTGGCTTGGGGCTGGGTATTGCTTTCAGATGGAGTGGGCTCTGAAGCAGGTGTATCCGGAGGCTACGCCCCAATTGGTTGCGCTTGGAGGAAGTGGCATGGGGGGTCGGAAATTGGATTGCTTGCGAAAACAAAAGCCGCACGGCCGAGGCTTTTCTGGATGTCAAGAATGTCGGTGTGCAGGCGAATCTGAACCAACCGGCGGATGTGCTGGTTGTGATGCTTGGCATGAATGATGTCCTTGCTCCCTATATCGGCGGCACCGATGAGGATCTCGACAAGTGGATCGGAAGTTATCGCAAACTTGTGGAATCACTCATGGAAAGGGCGAAACCCAAAGCCGTTGTTTTTGGCTCTGTAACGATGTTCACCGAGGATCCTTCGACATTTAAAAACCAGCAAATCCATCGGATGAATGAGCGTTTGAAAGCACTCGCCAAAGAGATGGGGGCGGTGGTGGCGCCGACGAGTCAAGCCTGCTGGGAGGTGTTGGCCATGGGGCGTGAACTCTCACCCGAGTATCACATCACGCGCGATTACATTCATCCCGACGCTATCGGTAACCAAGCCGTGGCCGTCGGAATGCTTCGCGGTCTTGGCGAGGAGGAGGCTGCCAATGTGCTTCTGGAACAACGCATCAAACCCGCTCTTCTTAAGGCCACCGAAAAAGCCAATGGGCTCTCCTACGATGTCCAGGTGCTGGATGAACCCGATTCCTACCTGATCCGCTATTGGTGGGCGAAAAAGCCGGGCCAGCCTGCGTCAAGCCCGACGGTGAAAATCTCCCTTCCCGAAGGTTGGAGCGCGACGCCTGATCAAAGTCAGGGCACAAGCGGGAGCTTCATCGTCAAGGGAAAGCCTACCAAGTTGAGGAACCTCCTCAAACTCGAAGGCCGCAGCGGAGAAGAGGTTCGACAAAGCGAGGTTTCCATTTCCGCACCATGGCTCGTGGCCGCCGGATTAGTTCAACCATGGAAACAGTCTCCGCTGGAATTTGATTCCAAGGCTTCTGTTTCACCTGTGGATGAAGTTATTGTAAAGGGAGGTGACTTCACCGCCCCGATCGATTGCGGCAAAAACACCATCCTGACCTGGCGTAAGCTCTACCCAAGCGTGAATCTCACCGGTGGAGCAGACCCGGGGAGCATCGACTATGCTGCTATCTCGAATGGGGTGACCTTCGAAGGCGGCTATGCAGCGAGATGGATTCACAGTGACCGCGAACGCCCTGTGAAGCTCGAACTCACCACCAAAGGCCTTGCGGCCCGTATTCATCTCGGCGTCTGGCTCAATGGTAACCTGATTTATGAAAAGGATTTGACGCAGGATCCCCAGCTCAAAGAAAACCGCAAGGTCGTTGTGGATGCCGTTTTGAAAAAAGGGGAAAATACCCTCGTCATCAAGTCCAACCACTGTAACTGGCAATGGCAGTTTGCCGCCAACCTCCTTGGAATTGATGGCGACAGCCTAGACGACCTCCGCTACTCCACGAAATCTGAATCCGTAAAATAAAACTCACCTTCTCGTTGGTTCCTAAGTCAGGCGGCCTTCAGCCGTATTGCGCCGGAAGTTTTGAAATCAGCGGGCTCGCCATCCAGTCATACACAACCTTATGAAACTCCGATACCTCCTCACAACCGCCCTCCTCGCCGTTCAATCCCTCGTCACGCTCCACGCCCAGGAAACCGGGCTGGGCCGCCACAAGCAACTTTATGCCGTGCCTACTCCCGGCAAGGTCGAGCTTGATGGCAAGCTCGACGATTGGGATCTCTCCGGCGAGATCGACATGTTCGTGGTGGCGGACGGGAAGGATTCCCAGGGTGCGAAATTTGCCCTCATGTATGACAGTGAGGCGCTCTACCTCGCCGCCGAGGTGCGCGACACTTCGCCGATGATGAATCGTCAGGACCCCAAAGCGAACGGAAACCGGGGCTGGGATGCCGATTCGTGCCAGTTCCGTCTCACGGTGGATCCCGCCCAACCGTATCCCATCCAGCAAACAACCTTTCAATACAAGGATCCCAAGAATACGCAGCAGGACACGCGCGACGATATCGTCCACCTTACGCTCTGGCACTACACCGACCGCGACGAGGCGTGCATCGCCATGCAACTAGGCATGACCTACCGCACGCCGCGTCCGGAATGGGCTCCGTTTGGAGTCATTCCGAACGACCTTTACAAGGGCAAGTATACAAAGATGGCGGACGGGAAGGGATACACCTTCGAATACCGCATTCCCTGGAGCACACTTGGTGCCAAGGCTCCGCTCAAGGGCGGCAACATCGTGGCCGGAACGGTGCAGTTCAACTGGGGACGGCCAGACGGGCTGAAGACAGGCGGCGGCGCTGCCTGGGCCTATGATGTGATGAGCGGGCCGGGCTTTGTTTATCAAAACACCGGGGTCTGGGGAAAAATCATTTTCTCGGAAAATGGCCAGGTGGCCAAGGAACTCGTCGAAGCAGGCGTGCCGCAGGCCAAGCCAAATCCGCTGAAGTTCACCTACGAGTTGCCACGGGACGGCGAGGTGACCATTCAGCTTTTTGATGACCAGAACCTGATTCGACGCACGATGGTCGCGCAGGCCGCCCGCAGCAAGGGCCAGAACACCGAGGAGTGGGATGGCATGGATGACAACGCTAAGCCTATCCTGCCCGGAACCTACACGGTGAAGGGGATCATCCACGATCCGATCAAGGGAGAGTTCCAGTTCTCTGTGCATAACGCCGGAGTGCCTCCGTATCCGACGGCCGACAACAAGGGCGGCTGGGGAGGGGATCACGGTCCGCCGACGGGTTGCTCGGCGGTGGACGGCGGGATGCTACTCGCATGGGAAGGCGCCGAGTATGGCTGGGGCGTCATCCGGGTCGATGCCGAGGGGCGCAAGCAATGGGGAATCAAAAACACCGCGACTTACATTGCCAATGACGGCAAGCGTTTTTTTCTCTTCGAGCCGGCAGGCTTCCAGTCTTCGGAGGGCATCAAAGCTTTTGACCTGGCCGATGGCCGTCCGCTTGATTTCGGTGGCGAGTCGGAAGTGAAAGCCCCCGAAGGCGGCGACAAGGAAAGCAACAAGGTCACCGGCATCGCCTGTGCCAACGGTAAACTCTTCGTCAGCTACGGGGCACGCAACCTGATCGGCGTCTTTGACAGCACGACCGGCAAGCCCGAGGCGCAGTGGGAGATTCCGAAACCCGGCGTCCTGGCCGCACGCCCCGATGGCTCGCTCGTCGGTATCAGTGACGGAAAACTCGTGGCCGTGAAGGATGGCAAGGCGACGCCGCTGGGCGACAAGAATCTTGATACTCCCTCGGGCATCGCCGTCGATGCCAAGGGACTCATCTATGTCAGCAACCAGGGGAACCGAAACGATGTGACTGTGTATGACGCCTCGGGCAAGTTCCTCCGCAGTATCGGCAAGTCGGGCGGTCGTCCTGCGAAGGGGCGCTTCGATGCCAAAGGAATGTTCATGCCGGACGGCATTGCCATCGATGCACAGGGCCGCCTCTGGGTGGCCGAGGAGGCCGACGGACCGAAGCGCATCAGCGTGTGGAATGCTGGCACCGGAGCATTCGAGAAGGAATTCTTCGGAAGCAGCAGCTACTTCGGCTACGCCACCATAGACCCTGCGGTTCCAGACGAGATTTACACCCACAATGTGCTCTGGAAGATCGATTGGGACAAGAAAACCACGACCCCGATCACGACGATCTGGCGTAAAACCCTGCCTGATATGGTCGGCGAGCCGCATGTCCATGCCTATCCGCAGGGCTTCAGGATGTTCACCACCAAGGAGAAGCGCCAATACGGCTGGGGCCTCGTGGATCCCAGCCGCGCCTCGGCGTTTTATCGTCGCGAGGGCGATCTCTTCAAACCGTTCCTGGCCGTCTACAAGGTCGATCGCAAGGAGGTTGAATGGAAAGATTTTGGCGATGCCACCAAGCTCCCAGACGGCAACTATCTCTGGCAAGACCTCAATGAGGACCAACGGATCCAACCCGAGGAATTCCAGCCTTTGGATAAGAAGTGGAAGAACCGCCTAACTATCAGGGACATCTCCGCCGATCTGACAATATGGCTCAACGGGGGGCACAAGCTCAAGCCGGTCAGCATCCAGGCCAATGGCCAACCGGTTTACGATGCCTCCAAACTTGAGGCGACCTTCCTTACCGGCACGGCGGCTGGAGTCGGCTACCTCTGGCTGGATCCGGAGGGCTCGATCTACACCCTCGCGAACGGCAAGACGCCCTCGCTTGCCAAGTGGAGCCCCGAAGGCAAGATGGAATGGGGCTACCCGTTTGTGGAGCAGTGGAACAAATCCCTCGGCCTCCCGCCCGTCCGGGCCGGTCGCCTCTGGGGGACCACGGGCGCCCTCGGTGTGGCAGGTGATGTCTTCGGCAACATGACCTACTTCGGCGTCTGCCACCTCTTCCTGCGCAACGGCATTTATGCCGCCGCCATCGGCAAGGACGGTCGCACCGCCGCCGACTCCGATATGGAAATGCACCAACCCGAAGGGCAAGGCGGCTCCATGGTCCGCTTGGTGACCAAGCCCGGCACCGCGCCGCGCACCTTCATTCTGGCCGGAGGCCAGGATTCCCGCGTCACCGAGGTTCTCGGGCTTGATACCATTCAGCCGCTGCCAGAGTGGAAGTTCACTCTGGGCGAGGAGGAGGCCAAAATCGCTTCCGATGCGATCGCCGATTTCAACGCCAAGAACTCCTCGTCGCAGAAGCTCGTCCTCACCAAGGGCCTGGATTCCCTGAAAAATGCGGCATTGATCCCGCGCGATGTCGATGGCGCCAGGGGATTCAAGGCTGCCGCGGCTTATGACGAAAAAAACCTCTATGTCAGCTACGAGGTGACCTCGCCCGCCGAGTTGCTCAATGCGAACACCGAGCCGAAGCTCCTCTTCAAGGCGGGCAACTGCCTCGACATCCAGATCGCCGCCGACCCTTCCGCCGACCCGGCCCGCAAGACACCCGCAGCAGGCGATGTCCGCCTGCTCGTGACCCGCCAACCCGGAGCCGATGGCAAGAAGCCTGCGACCTACGCCGTTCTCTTCCGCCCGAAGGTCAAAGGATTCAGCGGCGAATCGATCGTGCTCACCTCGCCGACTGGCAAGGAGTCGTTCGACGAGATCAATATCGTCCAGGGCGTCGAACTGAAATACACGAAGACGCCGTCTGGATTCACCGCCGTCGCGACCATTCCGCTCGAGTTGCTTGGTGTGACTCTCAAAGCCGGCACGCCGGTTCGCATGGATCTCGGCTACATCTTCGGCAACGAGGTTGGCACCTCGGCAATGGCCCGTGCCTATCTCAAGAACCGGAGCTTCTCGTCCAATGTCCTCAAGGATGTCCCGAACGAAAGCCGCCTCGAACCCGCCGAGTGGGATGAGGTGCAGGTGAACCCGTGATTGCAAAAAACGGTTAACGATCTCCGTGGCCTCGACCTTACCCAATGGAATCCATCTGCCGGAGGAGTGGCCGCCTCGCGGGATAGAGCCCGCGTCGGACGCTTCGATGCCGGCGCCATACCTTGAGAGCCCGCCATCAGTCATCCCGATCGATCTGGGGCTCCAGCTCTTCGTGGATGATTTCCTCATTGCCGAAAACTCGTTGGAGCGGGTGCTTCACCAACCGCGCACGCCTGGCGGGCCCCGATTCACCTCCTTCCGCGACCTGCCATCCACATGCCAGATCGCCGATTGACCATTCTTTCCATGTTGCCATCAACCATCCGCATCCTGGTTTTCTTTTTATTGTTCTGCTTTCCCGGTCTCGCGGCGGACAGGGATTGCTGGAGCGCTCGGAAGCCGTCTATCCTTGAAGACAAGATCGCGGAATGGCTGCCCGCACCCGAGTTTCTTGGCTGGCGTAAGGCGGATCCGGCGGTGGATGGATTTGAAGGCGATGTCCTCGCCGTCACGCTCTCCGGGCCGTTTCACAAAGATGCCTGGAGCCAGCACGCCGGGGCGATCTTCACCCTGCCCCGCACATTTCAACCGGAGGAGGCGTTTGAGGTTCATTTCAAAGCCCGCAGCCTCACCGGCCCGAAGTATCTGAGCGTCCTGCGCTCCTGGGGGGGCGCCAAGCCATGGTCACCCATTGCGATCACGGAGAGTTGGGAAACTTACCGCGTGGTGTTGACTCCCCAGATGCCCACCGAACTGCTCACCTTCTCGTTGGTTCCTAAGTCAGGCGGCCTTCAGCCGTATTGCGCAGGAAGTTTTGAAATCAGCGGGATCGCCATCCAGTCGTGCACAACTTTATGAAACTGCATCACTTCCTCTTCCTCGTTTCCCTGTCATTCTTCACCGGTTCTTTAAAACAACAGGCGACGGCGAAAGAACCCGAAGCGCCGGGTGACAAAATCACCGTGACCCTTGACAAGCCGGGCAATGTTTCCGCCGCCATCTACGATGCGCAGGGGCGTATGGTGCGCGAATTGGCGCGGGCGGTGCCGATGCAGGCGGGCAAGCAAGCGCTCGAGTGGGACGGACTCGACATGGATGGCAAGCCGGCGCCGGCGGGCAAGTATGAATGGCGCTCGCTGCAGACTCAGGGGCTGCGCAGTGAGTATCTTATGAGCGTGGGAACCAGCGTGGGTGAGCGTTGGTGGCCGGGAAACCATGCGGGACCGATAGCCCTTGTGGTGACGGAGGATTCGCTGATTGCCGCCGCGAATTCCGAGGGGCCGCCCTATCTGACGCGTGTGGGCTTTGACGGGAAGGTCATCTGGGAGCGCACACAGTTTGAGCCAGCGCGCAATCCCCGCGACCTCGCGGTGGGGGGAGGGAAGGCGTTTTACTTGGATGACAGTGGCAAGGTCTATGTTTTGGACTTGGCCACCTGTAAGCCCGTGGGAAAGGGGCAGTATGGCACGACGCTCTCTGCAGAGCTTCCTGTGAAGACCTTCGTCTTCGGCAACGGTCTGCCTGAAGCGGGGGAAACAGCGGTTCCGCTCGCGGCACTCGATGCCGTGACGACCACCGGATGGAACTCGATCGAGGGCATGAAGCAAGGCAGCGGCGGCACTACCTGCGATGCGCTGGAGCCGCGTGTGTTTGAAGCGCCGCTTCCCGATGGCGATTATCTGCTGCGCTATCACTACGGTGACGATGCCCAGGCAACAACTCTCGTGGAGGTTCAGCCCAACGGCATGGCAGCTTATCCCGGCCACTACACGCTCGCCGACAAGATGGCGTGGTGGCAGTTGCCGCCATCGGCCGCCGCCGCGAAAACGAAGCCGATCTTTCTGCCGCAAATTTACGGGGGGCCACGCGCGGTTCCCGTGAAGAACGGCAAGCTGAGCCTTAAGTTCATCCCGGAGAGCCCGCGTGCAAAGCCCAAGGCCGCGCATTGGGGTCTGCGCAAGATCGAGGTCATTGCGATGGCGGATCGCATCGCAGCCGATGATTCCACGCTGCTGCTTGCATCCCTTGGAGCTGGTCGTTTGGTTTGGCTCGATCCCGCCACGGGCGGCACGATCGATTCGATGCCGCTCGCCGATGTTCGTGACATCGCGCTCGGGCCGAAGCACGAAGTCTTCGCGCTCATCGGCGACAGCGTGGTGCGTTTCTCGCGGGAGGATAAAAAGCCCGTCACTCTTCTGCGTGGCCTGCGGGATGCCGTGGCTCTTGATGTGGATGCGAAGACCGGCGGGATCTTTGTCGCCGAGGGGGGCGAGGTTCAGCAGGTGAAGGCCTTTGACGCCGCAGGCAAATTGATCGCCACGCATGGTCGCGAGGGCGGTCGCAAGCTCGGTCGCTACGAACCGCACGATTTTTCCAGCCTGCGTGGCATTGCAGCCGACGGGCACGGCGGTTTCGTCGTCATCGAGCAGAATACCGTGCCGCGCCGCACGGCCCGCTTCGATGCGAAGGGCGAGCCGGTGAAGGAATGGTTCGGAGGCATGGATTTCTACGCGCAGACAGCGCTCGATCCGTCCGATCCCTCGCTTGGCTGGATTCGCCAGGACGACGAAACGATCGTGCAGGCAAAGCTCGACTATGCCAAACGCGACTGGCAGCCCGTCGCCGCGTATCGCTGGACGGAGATGTTTGATCCGAAGGGCGGCGGCACCGGCGATGCGATCTATGCCACGCGGCAAAGTTACGCGCCATGGTTCTCCGGTCGGGTGCCAAGCTTCAACCGCATGAGAACGATGCGTCGCGATCTCGATGGCGATGGCAAGCCGGAGTTGCTGCTTGAGTTTACAGCGCTGCCGCTGCTGCTCGTGCATGATGAAAAGAACGACCGCCTGCGTCCGCGCGCCTCTCTCGGCCTCATGCACCGGGATCTCTGGGCGGCTGACAACACCGCGACCGTTGAGCAACTCCCGCCCGCTTGGGCCGAGGCGATCCGCCTTGCAGGAGGCGATCCGGCAGATGCGAAGTCACGGATCAAATACGCCCGTTATTCCTGGGCCGATGAGAACGGCGACGGTCTCATCGACGCCAACGAACTGCGTCTCGGGGAAGCCCATCGTGATGCCAGCTCACCGACGGGACTCAATGGGGGCTTCTGCCTCCGGATCGACGATGCGTTGAATGCCTGGATCGGCAGCGGTAGCACCAACAAGGACGGCATGTATCTCATCTACAAACCCGAGCGCATCACGGCCTGCGGCGCGCCGGTATGGCCGCTGCAAGGTGTGGCTGCCGGACCCAAGACCGAGCGCCGTGGCGAGACGCGGTCGCTCCTGCCTGTCACTGATGGAGGGGCTTTTGCCCTTCTCGGCGGCAATGGTGACGGCACCAAGAGTTCCAGCACCTATGACACCGCCGTTCACGGATGGGGCTGGCCCTCGACGATGACCGATGGCATGGCGCTGCTGCGGCTCGATGCCGCTGGCAACCGCATCTGGCGGAGCTCGTCGAAGGTCGCTCGCTGGCCGCATCCGCGCGGTCAACTGCACGGCGCGTGGCACCTCGGCCGCGAACTCAAAGGCTGCGTGCCGGTGTTCGACTGGTTGGAGCAGCCGTGTGAGTTCTGGACGACCGACGGCCTTTATGTCGGAGGCCTCTTCGATGGCCGCGATCCCTATGACGGCCGCGATCTGAGCAATCCTGGCAGCCAGCCGGATCGCCTCTACACCTGGCACGGCATCAATGGAAAACGGATCGGAAGAAACAACTATGATCAGCAATCTCCGATCGCCTCCGACGATTCCCGCACCGGTGGCGAAGTTGCCGAACTCCCCGATGGCAGCGTCGTCTTCCTCGGCCAGGGCGCGAACAACAACCCCTGCTACCGCATCACCGGCTGGGATGGCTGGGTGCGCCAGCGAGGCGAAATCACCCTTGCGCAACCCGTCACAGCTCCCCTGCACAATGGCACAGGCCTCAAAGCCGAGGTCTTTTCCAACCTCGATCTCGCTGGCGATCCCGCGCTCACCCGCATCGACGAGCGCCTGTGGTTCGGGATCGACAAACCGTGGCCAAAGGACACCCCCGCCAAGGATTTCAGCATTCGCTGGACCGGCTTCATCGAGCCACGCTTCACCGAGGACTACTGCCTGAGCATCTACGCCCGAGGCGAGTTCAAGCTCTGGGTTGACGGCAAGGAAGTGACCTGGGCCCAGCAGGACTATCCGCGCGAGCGCGAGATTCGCAAAGGCCACTCGCTCCCCATACCGATGGAATCCGGCAAGAAGGTCTCCATCCGCATCGAATACCGCGCCGTGCCCATGGACCCCAAATCTCCCAAGCCTGACCCATCGTTTCACCTGAATTGGGAAAGCCTCAGCCAGCCGGTGGAGCACGTGCCGACCGCAGCACTGAGCCCGCCGTGATTTGAGCGCGCTTAGACCTCCACATCATGAAACTCCTCTTCAAAATCCTTCTTTTCACCTCCGGTATAACCCACGCCGCCGACATCCCGTTCACCCTCGACAAACCTGGCAATGTTTCGGCACCCATTTACGACAAGGGCGGTCGCATGGTGCGTGAGTTGCCACGGGCTTTGCCGATGCAGGCTGGTTCGCATCAATTTGCCTGGGACGGTCTGGATCGATCCGGCGCGCCATTGCCCGCTGGTGACTACACATGGAAAATGCTGCGCACGCCGGGACTCCCGATTAAGGGCATCACCGACGGCGGATTTGAAACCGAACCGAGTATGCCTGCTAACGGCTATCCGCAGGGCGGATGGTTTGCCATGCCGGCCAGTGGACTTTATCTCCGCCACGCGGAGCAGATCAGGCTCGAGAATGTGCGCTTCACCACGGAAACACCCGATGCCAGACCGCCGCTGGTCTGCGTCGATGTGAAAGATTTGGAAAGCATATCGAATCTTGGACACCCAACTTTATGATCTCAAATCCCAGCCCTACACCTTCCACCGACTGGCCGGATATCCGCATCCTTAACCACCATGGTGTGCCGACTCTGCACCGTGATGGTCAACCTTGGTTCGGCCTTGGAGGCGAGAGGCCGTTCCTTGGTGACAATGTGGCCTTGTTCCGGACGCTCGAAAGCGCCGGAGCCCGCTTTCTCCAGTGTGATGCGACCTGTTCGGAGGATATCTACCATCCGGAACTCCGTTTCTGGCATGGGCCCGGACGCTTTGATGGCTCGGCGATGGACCGCTATTTCAAACTCGTGCTTGGTGAGTGTCCCGACGCCTTGCTTTTGCTGCGCGTCTATGCCGGGGCGCCGGAATGGTGGTTGGACGCCAACCCCGGGCATCTCCAGGTTTATGCCGACGACACGACCGAGCGGGAGTTGCAGCGGGCCGGTGAGCGTCGTCTGCCCAGCCTTGCCTCGCCGCTCTGGCGTGAGGAGTGCGTGCAGGCGATGAGGGAATTCGTCCGCTGGCTGATCCGCTCGGGATGGAGCAGGCGTGTGGGCGCATTTCTCGTCAGTTATGGAATCACCTGGGAATGGTCGATCCTCGGGACCGACGGATTCCCCGACCACAGCCCGCATGCGGCGAGTTATTTCAGGGAGTTTCTCCGAAAAAAATACGGCACAGACGCCGCGCTTTCGGAAGCCTGGGGCAGGCCGTCCCGCATCGATGCGGCGGAGATCCCTGGTCGCGAACGCAGGGAGCGCGCGGGCGGCGGGGAGGGACTCCGCCAGATACCCGAAGAACAGGATGTCATCGACCACCAGCAGACACTCTCCGAAATGACGGTCGACATGCTTCTTTCCCTCTGCTCGGCGGCCAAAGAGGAGAGCGGCGGCAATCTGACCCTGGGCGCCTTCTACGGCTACACGCTCACCGCGCGGGAGCAGACCCCGTTTACCGGACTCTACGGGGCCGGCGGCTTTCTCGGCGGGCACCATGCCACGGGACGCGTCGTTCGCTCGCCGCATCTCGATTTTCTGGCCTCGCCGTATGCCTATTCCAATAGGCGTCCTGCAAATGGAATGCTGTTCGAGCACGGTCCGCTCGGAACCTGCCACCGCCATGGCAAGGCTTGGCTCGATGAGAACGATAACTACACATTTATCAATCCAACGAACGGCGACTCCCGCCTGGTCGCGCTGGATGTGGGTGCGGCGGAGACTTTGGAAGAGACGGTCGTGATGCTCCGTTGGGCCTTCGGCCTCGCGCTTGCCCGGGGCAAGCATCTTTGGCTCACCGAACTCACCGGTTGGCTCAACGCCTACCGCCCGAATTTCGACCATCCGGAGGTGCTGGAGGAAATCAACCGTCTCCAGCAACTCGGTGAGAAACTTGTCACGCGGGACCGTTCCAATCAGGCGCAGATTGCCATTGTTTTGGACGAGTTTTCCGTGGCCCGCCAGACACTTGATCACAAGGCCTTCGAGCAAAAAGTCTACCGCGCCATGGCTCCGCTCATGCGGATGGGCTGTGCGGTCGAGGTTCTGCTGCTGGAGGATTTACTAGAGGAAAGCCTTCCTGCCTGGAAAATCGTCGCCCCTTTCGGTATTCACGATCCGGCCGCGATCCGGCGCCTCGCGGCCTACCGGGAGAGTCATCCGGCGGTCCATTTCCATTGGAATGCGGAACCCGGTTTTTATCCCAGCCCGCAGGAGGTGAGGAAATACGCCGAGGCCGCCGGAGTCCACTTCTTCGCCTCCGACGGCGTGTGTGCCTGGGAAAATGCCTCGATGCTGCTCGTTCAAGGTGATGGGCCGGAGGTCATGCTCGACAGGCCCCGGACGGGCGTGGAGATGTTCTCGGGCCGTCCCTTCTCCACGGACACTTCCTTGCGTCTCGCCGTGCCGAACCCCGGTTCTCCCGCCCTGTTTGTCTGGGAACCCAGCGAATTTAATGCATGAACAACATCACCATGAACCTATGAACAACATCACCATGAACCTCTCCAGCCCGCTCTTCACGGGCTGGTCCCCGCAGTATATCCGCCTCCGCCTCGCCGGCGTCGAACCCGGAGCGCCACTGGCACTCGCGGTGGATGGCGTTTCCTTGCCATTCCAATACACAGGAACCTCGTCGGAAACTGGTTCTGAAATTCTTGTCAAACTCGGCTTCACCAAGGGAGAGACACGCGAGTTGGTCTTCTCCGAAGCGGATGCTTCAGGCACCGACCTGACGGCGTGCGCGATTCCTTTTGACGCTCCCGTCATGATCGGCACGGAGGGGAGGGGACTTCTGGTTTCGTCCACTTCCCCGTTCCTCGGGTTCGCGGGATTTCCGATGCAGTCGCAGATTCGCTGCGATCATCCTCTGCTGCGCTCCTCGCTTGCCCGTGTGTGCGACGGGCCGTTGTTCACCGACTATCGGCTGGTTTACGACTACGGCGAAAACCGCGCCTACACCCTCCGCTTCCGCTGCTACAAGGAGGATTCCTACATCGAGGCCGAGGAGCGTTTCAGCCTGCGTATGGGGGCCGGGCTCGTCTGGACAATCAATCCGGAGAAAAACCTCACCCACATCATCAGCCGCGACAGCTTCGAGGGAGACTCCCAGCCGACGGTCGAACCGCTCGGTGTCGAGCATCCGCGCGATCTGCTCTGCCGCCTGCAGATGCCGGTGCAGACGGAGTATTTCATTCCCAACAACCGGGGCTGGTTCGCCTTCTGCGACGAGCGCGACGAGTCGCGCGGCATGATCGGCATCCTCGGCCTCTATGGAGCGAAATGGGAGGAACCGGTGGCCAACATGCCCGAGTTGCTCGACAAAGGCGGCACCGTCGAGTGGAACGCCGCGCTTGAGAGCGGGGTGCGCCACTGGCTGCTCTACACCGGCCCGGTGGAGACAACTTTCACGCCGGAGCGGCGCTTTGTCTTCCACCGGCTGCATGCCGAGTTCAACGCACTGCGTCTCGACGAGCATCTTGACCTCACCGGCGATGCCGCCTTGGACGCCTCGTGCGCCGCTCTTCCCGGCGTATTCGCTGCTGGCGATTTTCACGCCGCAGCTCGCAACCGCCTCGGGCAATACCCGTGTCTGCAAGGCGTGCTCGACGATCCCGACGACTGGCTCAAGCAGAGCGGTGCGATACATCTGGCCAGCTACCGGTATCTCCTTGAGCCGACCCCAGAGAACGCCCAGGCGCTTTACGGGTTCCTGATCGAGCGCTTCGAGCGCTGGGTGCGCCAGTTCCAGGGCTACCGCGCGAACCAACCGGATTACATGAAGAATGTCATCGGGTTCTCCCGCTACCTGCGTGGCATGCTTCTCGCCTACGAGCAGTTGCGGAGGGACGCGGCGCTGAGCGAAGAAGAGTTCCGCAAACTGGGCGCCTACTTCGCCTTCGCCGCGCGCCGTATCCTCGACGAGGGACGCTGGCCGCATTCCCGCACCTGGAAGCACCCGGACCACCCGGAATCGAGCCGCGACTTCTACACTTACGGCGGCGAGCACAAGCCCGACCGACTCATCTGGACCAACAGCCTGCCCAACTTCCAGAGCGATCCGCTCTGCGCGCTCGCACACCTCTCGGCGGTCTTCAAGGATCACCCGGACGCCGCTTTCTGGCGGCGCTTCGGACTCGACGAGATCGACCGCCAGCTGGATGCCTACTGCGGGAAAAGCGGCGCCTGGCAGGAGTCGATCAATTACGCGCTCTACACGCTTTCTTACTTCGTCATCACCTTCAAGGTAGTCAAGGAACGCTGGGGCATTGACTATTTCAACGACGAGCGGGTGCGCCGCTTCGTCTCCTGGCTCTGCCGCTTCGTCGGGCCGGTGGACAAGCGCTTCGGCGTGCACACCATGCCAGGGATCGGCAATGCGGTGCTCCCGCAGACTGGCGCCGACACGATGCTCTGCTTCGCGGCCGAGTTGGCGGAGGATGATCCCTTGCGCGCCTCCTGCCTCGCGCTTTGGAAAATGGGCGACTCTTATGCCCGCCCCGGTGAGCATTACCCTGT
Source organism: Terrimicrobiaceae bacterium (assembly GCA_044342325.1). GTDB lineage: Bacteria > Verrucomicrobiota > Verrucomicrobiia > Chthoniobacterales > Terrimicrobiaceae > UBA967. The sequence continues at coordinate 28,789 of JBIIPZ010000010.1, read as the reverse complement.
CGTCATGGCCGCCATGGCGCCTTTTGGGATTTCACTTCATCCTTCATCCTTCATCCTTCATCCTTTACAGAGCGAGTGCATGGATGAGGTCGGCGTCGCCCTGCGCGACCACCAAGGGCGACCGGAGGAGAGTTATCTCTTCCAGAAAATCGGCTTCGCCAAGGATCACTACGAAGCCGATGAGACGGCCTTCAACTGGTATGCCAAGGGGACGCCGCTCTGCATGGACTACGGCACCTACACCGGCGATGTCGGCGTGGGGGGCGCCCACAATCTGGTAGAGATTCCCGACGAGGACCCCCTGCGTCGCGGCTACCTCGGCGACCACCTCTTTACCCCGGCGCTTGATTACACGCGTTGTGAGGTGCCGGTTACTCTCAAGCTCCTTTGGGGCAAAGTGAGATCATTCGCCGAGGTCGAGAACAAGGACGGCAAGATCGACCGGACCAAGACGCCTTACTTCTACATCGGCGACAAGAACCCCGTCGGGCCGAAGGTCTGGAAAGTGCGCCAACTGCTTTTCGTCAAACCCGACTACACAGTTCTCTTCGACCGGGTCTATGGTCAGGTGCCCCACCGATACAACCTCCATTTCACCGGCACCGACATCCGTCGGGAAGACTCCAAAATCACTGCCGAGGGGCGTTTCGACCTCGACCTGCTCGCCCATGTCCAGCATCCGGTGCAATTTGAGATGGAGACGGGGGAGTTGATCCCGAATCTCCATCCCGGTTGCGGCGGCGAGGAGGCCCGGGCGAAGCACGCGCAGCACTACTTCCGCCTCTACAACCACACCGACGGCATCTACCGCACCCTGCTCTTCGCCCGCGAGCGAGGTCGCGAGATCCGCATCGAGTCATTCGGCGCCAGCGGCATGAAGGTCGTCACCCCGGAATACACCGACCATGTCTGGCTGCATAACGACATGGTGGACGAGTCGATCGACGGAGTCCGCTTCGTGGGCCGTGCCGGCTGGATCCGCCGCGCCGCCGACGGCACCGTCACGGCCTGCGTGCCCGACGGGGAACTCATCGAGGCCTTCGGCAGTCGCTTCGAGGGCAGGGGACCATGGAGTTATGACTCGCAGAACACCACAGGGATCGAACTTCGCGGCGGGCCGCCACGGAAGGTCCTGATTTCAAAGCCCGATTACGCAACCAGACCCCTCCGGTAAAATCATGAAACAACAACATTATGACGTGATCGTCGCCGGAGCTGGCGTGGGTGGAGTTTCTGCCGCCGTCGCGGCAGCGCGTGCCGGTGCGAAAGTTCTTTTGCTCGAAGCCGCTGAAGTCATCGGCGGCACCGGAGTTCATTCGCCGGTCGGACTCGTTTGCAATTTCCGGGATTCCAATCTGCGTCCGATCAATACCGGTTTGCATTGCGAGTTCTTTCCCGAGGTCTATGACTCGCCCGCTCTCTTACCTGCTCCCGAGCCATGGTGTGGACCGGCGCTCGAGACTTATGACCACCGCCTGTTGTTGGAACGCTACCAACGAATCCTTGCGGCGGAAGAGAACCTGACGGTTTGGACGGGAACCCATGTCGCCGAGGCGGTAACAGTTGACGGCCAAATTCAACGCGTCCGCATGGAGGGCCGGGAGTCCGGCTGGTTGACGGCGAGTGTCTGGATCGACTCGACCGCCGACGGCAATCTCTCCGCGCTGGCGGGCGCGGAGTTTCAAATCGGACGCGACGGCGACGGCGCCCTCCAGCCCTCGACGCTCACCTTTGGCCTGACGAACATTGATTTCGCCAAGGCAGGAGTGGATTACCCCACCGATCGTTTGCCGAATTGGGCGGAGATGATCGCGTTCAATAACGCCGTCAGCGTTGTTTATCGCGAGGCCAAGGCTGCCGGCGAGGTGGACATCCCCAAGAACGAAGTCTTTGGGCTGCCATATCCCGACGGGAAATCCCTTCTCTTCAACAACACGCGCGTGCTCGGAGTCGATCCCACCAAACCGGGCTCCGTGGAAGACGCCAAACGCGAAGGGGAACGGCAGGTCAATCAACTGATCGCTGCATTGAAACGCCACCCCGCCTTCGCCAACGCGACGGTTGATTTCATTTCCACCAAAATGGGCGTGCGCGAGGGCCGCCGGGTGGTCGGCGATTACATTCTCACCGCCGAGGACTGTCTGCGCCCGGCGAAGTTCGACGACATGATTGCCGCCTGCGCTTACATGATCGATATCCACAATCCCTCCGGCAGTGGCACCCAGCTGGAGATAATTCCCCCGCCGGGTTATTACCATATACCTTACCGCAGCATTCGGGCAAAAGGCTTCCGCAACCTCCTCCTGGGATCGCGCTGCATCAGCGGCACGCACGAAGCCCATTCCAGCTACCGCGTCATGGCACCGCTCTGTGCCATTGGCCAGGCCGCAGGCGTGGCAGCAGCGCTCACGGCAACACTCGGAAAACACGATGTGCGCGAGCTGGACTCCGCCGAAATCCGCCACGCTCTCCATGAACAGGGCGCCTTTGTCGAAGGGGAGATGACAGATCCCAAACTCAACCAAGGGCGATAGGCCGACGTTTCTGAACAACATGACATCAAACAACTGGTTCACCGAATCTCGCTACGGGCTCTTCATTCACTATGGCCTCTACTCCCTGCTCGAACGCGCGGAGTGGGTCTGGAACCGTGAGGAGATTCCGCTGGAGGAATACAAACAACTCGCCTCCCGCTTCACGGCGAAACATTTCGACGCCGACAAGCTCTGCCGCATGGCAGTCGATGCCGGCATGCGCTATGTGGTGCTCACGACGATGCACCACGAGGGATTCCGGCTCTATCCGACGGAGCTCTCCGATTTCCACATCGGCAATAGCGGGGCCGCCGGACGCGATCTGGTCGCCGAGATCATCGCCGCCGCCCGCAAGCACGGGCTCAAGGTCGGCCTCTACCACAGTCTCAACAACTGGTATGACCAGCCCGACTCGGTCGCCGCGCTGGAGGACTCTGCTTCCTACGAAAAATTCATCTCCGCCACGCATGCGCGTATCCGCGAGTTGGTGACCCGCTACAACCCGATCGACATCCTCTGGTATGACGGCTGGTGGCCGTTCAACGCCGAGGGATGGCAGGCGGAGAAGATGAACGCCATGGTGCGGGAAATCCAACCGCACATCCTCTTCAACGGCCGCAACGGCCTGCCGGGCGATTTCGCCACACCGGAGCAGCATCTCAGCGCGCCGCATCCGTGGCGTCCGTGGGAAGCCTGCGTGACGATGAACGAGAGCTGGAGTTTCCATGCCGGCGACCACGAATGGAAAACCGAGTCGCAAGTCCTCGACATGCTCACCCGTTGCGCCCAAGGGAACGGCAACCTCCTGTTCAATGTCGGCCCCACGCCGGACGGCATCGTGCCCGAGCCCTGCACCCGCGTGCTGCACCGCGTTGGCGAATGGCTTCGCAAAAACGGCGAGGCCATCTACGGCACCGAACTTTTCACCTTCAACCTGCAGGAACGCGGCGACCATCGCGGCGACTGGAATTTCCACGGCCCGATGACGGTGAAGGGTAATTCCCTCTTCTGGCTGCTGCGTCGCTCACCCGGCGACAAAGCGACCCTCGGCGGCCTGCAGAACAAAGTCCTTTCGGTATGCCGCCTCGACAACGGTGAGGCTCTGCCCTTTACCCAGAGCGGCACACGCGTTCAGATAGGGAATGTGCCCGCAACCGACGAGACCGGCCTCTGGCCTGCGCTGAAGATCGAATGCGACGGTGCCCCCGTGGTTTACCAAACCGGGGGACTCCGCATCCCTAACGCCCCTCATCCGCACTACGACCCTTGCCCTTCGGACATAGTCCACTGAAATCATGACCACCAGATTCAATGTCAAAACCGCCGGCGCCATGGGCGACGGCAAGACCGACGACACAGCCGTCTTCCAGAAGCTCCTTGATCTCGCCGCCGAGAGTCAGGCGACCGTCGAGGTTCCTCCGGGGACCTATTGCGTCGGACGGCTGAAGGTGCATCCCAACACCGCAATCACCGGCTCGCCCGCCTACGCATGGAAGGGAAACGGAGGATCCACGCTCAAGCTTATCGACCCATCTGCCCATTGCCTGCTCGATCTCACACTCGCCATCGGCGCGCGGGTCAATGGCCTCTGCCTCGATGGACAGCATCTTGGCGACGGCGTGCACGGCATCTTGGTGGACAAGCCCGACTACGGCACCACCGAGGACAGCCCGCTCATCGAGGGATGCAAGGTCTCGCGTTTCAGCGGCGACGGCGTTCGCCTGAGCCGGATCTGGTGCTTCCGGGTCCGTGGCAACATGTTTTCCGAAAACAAGGGCCACGGCCTTTCGGTTCGCGGTTGGGACGGATTCGTCCTCGACAACTGGCTCTCGCTCAATGGCGGTGCCGGCTACGCGAGCATCGGCGAGAACAACGCCGTCACCATCACCGGCAACCGGATCGAGTGGAACCAACTCGGCGGCCTGCGCATCCTCAACGGTTCCCACTACAACATCACCGGAAACTACATCGACCGCAGCGGCCCAGGCATCCTCTTCGCGGCCACGCCTGGCAATCCGGTCGTGACCAACCGCATCGTCGGCCGCGTCGGCTACACGAGCATCACTGGCAATATGATCTACCGCAGCGGTCGCCCTATCTGGAATCGCCCCGGCGAGGACTGCAGCGCCCACATCGTGCTCGCGGGCGCTCGCGGTGTGACGGTCACCGGCAACACGATGGTCGCCGGACTCGATGACGAGAACAACGAGGGCAGCACCGGCTTCAGTAGGGAGGAGAACTGGTCGCCCCAATACGGGGTCATTGCCGAGGGCCTGCGCAATGTGGTGATCAAAGACAATGTCATGGACTCCGGCGCCCTCAAGGAACTCATCCTCGACCGTGGAGGACATGGCCCCGGCGTGTTGATCAAGGACAACCCAGGCGAACTCTTTCAAAAACCAACACCATGATTCCAAAAAATAGCACCATCCTCTTCCAAGGCGATTCCATAACCGATTGCGGGCGCAACCGCGACGCAGCCGGAAAAGTAAATGATCTCTGCGGACTCGGCCAGGGATACGCCATGATGGCCGCAGCGGAACTCCTGAGCACGAGGCCTGCAGACAGCCTCCGTGTATTCAACCGTGGCATCAGCGGTAACCGTGTCGTCGATCTCTACGCCCGGATTCAGGGCGACATACTCAATCTCAAACCCGATTTGCTCAGCATCCTCATCGGGGTGAACGACACTTGGCACGGCAAGAATCCCGATTGGAGCAATGGCGTTGCCATTCCGAAGTATGAGCGCATCTATCGCGACCTGCTCAACGAGGTTCGCGAAGCTTTGCCCAATGTGAAGTTCGTCCTTTGCGAGCCGTTTGTGCTCCGCTGCGGCGTGGTCCGCGACGACTGGGTCGAGGAGATCGATGAGCGCCGCGCGGTGGTCGCAAAACTTGCCAAGGAATTCGGCGCGGTGCTGGTGCCGTTCCAATCGATGTTCGACGAGGCCGTCAAACTCGCGCCACCGGAATACTGGGCCGCCGACGGGGTGCATCCCTCCGCCGCGGGTCATCACCTCATGGCCAAATGCTGGCTGGAAAAGACGGCTGGCCTGTGAAAAAAGACTCCAAGGAAAACCGAACACACGCCTGGTCCTTCGCACAGCCCTGGCTTCCGCAGCCCGAACCCGCTTTCGCTCCGGGGCAGGTCATACTCGGCTTTTCGGGAAACGAACTCCTCATCCGTGCGGAGTTGACCGATGCGCATCCGATGCAGGATGTCTTTTCACTCAATTTCCCGGCTTTCATGCAGTGCGACGCGTTCGAGATTTTCCTCGGGCCCGCCGACGTTAAGGACTACTACGAACTCCATGTGACCCCCTCCAACAGCATCCTCCAGCTTTATTTTGATGGAACGGATGTGAAGAAAACCCTTGAGGAGCGCGCAGTCGCCAAGCCGCTTTTCACGAGCAAAACAGCAATCCTTCTCGGGGGATGGAGTGTCGAGGCAAGGATTCCGCTCAAGGGTCTCTTTCCCGGCGACCATCTCGAGTGGCTGCTCTCCTTTGGTCGCTACGATTACACGCCGGGAGCACCAAGCCCAGTCATCTCGACCACATCACCGCACATTGTCTGCGGCTTCCACCGTAGGGGCGAATGGCGGCATGTGATGTTGTCCGACCTTCCTTCGAAGGTTGCCGGTGTCGGTTTTTTTTCCAGGCCATGAGAGCCATTGATGATAATCCTTATCCCGCCGGTGGCAGCCCGACGCAGGTTCTGGATCTTTATCTGCTCGATCAGGACCAAAGTCCTTCGCCTGCTGTGCTTTGGATTCACAGTGGGGTCCGGGAATGCGGCGCCAAGCCGACGGCCTATATCCAATAAATTCCATTCCTGACAACCATTCCGGTTTTCCAAAAATAAAATGAACACAAACATCTTCTTCAACACCCAGCATTCACCGATTGGCTCATTTGCGAGCTTCACCCTCGGGGCCAAGGGAGCCGTGGGCGGACTCGGCCTCGAACTCGGCAAGCCGGCTGATCAGAATGTCTTTATCGGCATTGCGGATGAAAACAGCATCACCTGCCTGCCGTTTTTTCAGGAGACCACGGAGGATGACAGCGCCCGCTTCGATGTGGAGGCCGCGGCGGTGCAAAAGCGCGTGGTTCCGCGTCCGTGGGCTGAAAAGGAAATCCGGCGCGACTTCTCGGCGGGTTCCGACACTTGGAGCGCGGGGGATTTGACTTTCACCATCCACACTCCGGTGATGTCGGCGCCCGAGCCTGGAAAGGCTGTGGCAAATGATCTTCGCCTGGCCTATGTGCCCGCGCTGACCGTTGAACTGACCGTGGACAACACACGCTCAAAGTCGGAGCGCAGGGCGATCTTCGGATTCCAGGGCAACGACCCGGTGCGCGGGATGCGCCTTCTCGAGGGCGCGGAAAAAATCGTGGGCTTCGCCTGCGGCGACACGCTGGCCATCGCGAGCGAGTCGCCCGGCGTCCACTCCGCCCTCGGCTTCACCGTCGAGCACATTCTGGAGGAGACCGAACCTTTCAATCGAGGATTCGGGATCGGTAGCGTCGGGCTCATGGTCTGCCCGGTGAAGCCCGGCAGAAAGCAGACCTTCCGTTTTGCCGTTTGCTTTTATCGCACGGGGCAGGCCACCACCGGGCTCGATACCCGCTACCACTACACGCGCCACTTTGACGGACTCGAATCCGTCGCGGCCTATGCGCTTGGAAACTTCGCCGCGCTCAAGAAACGCGGTGACGCATTCGACAAGAAGGTGGCCAAGGCCAGGCTCGGCGAGGCCCGTTCCTTCATGCTCGCCCAGGCCGTTCACAGCTACTACGGCAGCACGCAGTTCTTGGAATGCGGAGGCAAGCCGCTCTGGGTGGTGAACGAGGGCGAATACCGGATGATCAACACGCTCGACCTCACGATCGACCAGCTTTTCTTCGAGATGGAGATGAACCCCTGGACCGTGCGTAACGAGCTCGACTGGTTCCTTCAGCGCTACTCCTACACCGATACCGTGCGGTTTCCGGGGGATGCCACCGAATATCCGGGCGGCATCACCTTCACGCACGACATGGGCAATACGAACCATTTCACGCCCGCCGGTCGCTCGGTCTACGAGAAGAGCGGCCTGCACGGCTGCTTCTCCCACATGTCGCACGAGGAGTTGGTGAACTGGCTTGTCTGCGCGCTCGTCTATGCCAAGCAATCGGGCGACACGGCTTGGAGGAAAAAGAGTCTCCCCACATTCCAAAAAATCCTCACCAGCCTGCTCAACCGCGACCACCCCGATCCCGCCCAACGCGACGGCGTGATGTCGCTCGACAGCTCGCGCTGCGCCGGCGGTAGCGAGATCACGACCTACGACAGTCTCGATGTCTCGCTCGGCCAGGCCCGAAACAACCTCTACCTCGCCGTGAAATGCTGGGGATGCTATGTCGGATTGGCCGACCTGTTCGCCGTTGTCGGCGACAAGAAACGCTCCACCATCGCCAGCGAACAGGCCGTCCGCGCGGCGGCAACCGTGACCGCTTCCGCCGACAAAAACGGCCTGCTGCCGGCCGTCCTTCACGAGAATGTGGAGAGCCGCATCATTCCGGCGATCGAGGGACTCGTCATTCCCCATGCCCTCGGCCTCAAGAAAGCCCTCTCGCCTGCCGGCGAATTCGGCGACCTCATCGCCGCCCTGCGCCGCCACCTGCGCGGCGTGCTCAAGCAGGGAATCTGCCTGTTTCCCGACGGGGGCTGGAAGATCAGCTCGACCAGCAACAACTCGTGGCTCAGCAAGGTCTATCTCTGCCAGTTCATCGCCTCGGAAATCCTTGGGGAACGCCCGGGCAAGGCCGGCGCCGTGGCGGACCGGACCCACGCAGCCTGGCTGCGCGATCCGAGGAACACCTACTGGGCGTGGAGCGACCAGATCGTGAGCGGCAGGGCTCAGGGCAGCAAATACTATCCAAGGGGCGTCACTTCGATCCTCTGGCTCAAGGAGAGACTTCATGAGTGAAACCATCTTCTCTAGCACCCTCGCAGTGGCTCCGGATCTCTCCGTGGTGACTATTTCCAACGGGGGCAAATCCTGCCATCTGCTTGTATCCGGGGGCGCCAGCCTGCTGGTGAACTGCATCACGGGCCTTGAGCCTTCGGCGATCCTTGCCGCAGGGCATCCCGTGCCGGAGGAAATCTGGCACACGCAGGTGGATGACGCGCTGGCCTCTGAGGGAAGTGACTTTGAATCCCTAATCCGTCTGCCTGCCTCGTTTGCCGAGGTGGCCAAGGTTTCCGAAGATTATTGGAAAAAATCCCGCACCACTTGGGAACATCCCGAGGAGTGGATGGTAACCTTCGGCCGCGAGACCTATGGGGTCGCGGGTAGTCTCATCGTGCAGCCTCTTTCCAGGCCGCTTTCGGGGTTTCAGACATTCAAAGCCGGAGACTTCCTGGAGTGGCGCGGCTTCCGCTTCCGCGTGCTGGATTTCTCAGTCAGGAATTTCTACTCCGTCGGCTTCGCCCTCGAGCGGGGAGAGGAGACGATGGCCTTGTTTTCCGGCGATCTCGTCGAGGCCTCGTGCTACCTGCCCGATGCGCACGGCTTCGAGTCCAACTACGCCGGCCTGCCTTGGGAGCGCATCGCCTCCACCCTGCGCGAGGCGGCGGCGCTCAAACCCGCATGGATGTTTCCTTCAACCGGTGGTCCCGTGGAGGCCCCTGCTTTCCTGCTCAACCCGCTGGCGGTGCGCGTCGGCGATTTTCTGAACTTCACCCAGGCTCCGCCGGTAGCGTTCCCGCAAAAGGAACCTGCGCGACTCGGCCGCTACCACGACCATGGAGACTCGGTCTATCAGATCACGAATTTCGGCAACACCATCCTCATCATCAATTCGGAGGGATTAGGGCTTCTGGTCGATCCCGGCCCGTGCGATTTCGGCAACCCCTCGCGGAAGGAGGATTTTGTCGCCGACCTCGAAAAATTCGAGACCGAAGCCGGCCTTAAAGCCATCGATCTTGTGCTGGTCACTCATTTCCACGGCGACCACTACGATCTCTGGCCCGAGGTGCAACAGCGCTATCCGGAGTGCCGACTTGGAGCCTGGGGCCCTGTCGCCGATGTGATCGAGCACCCGGAAGACTATCCCTATCCCGCACTCCTGCCATGGTATGATGTCGGTTGGAAGGCGTGTCCGGTAGATCTCAAATTGACGCGCCAAAGCCCGCTGGTCTGGCATGGAACTGTGATCCACACGGTGCATCTGCCCGGTCATTGCCTGGTGCACGCCGGTTACTGGCTGGATTGGAACGGGCGTAGAGTTCTTCTCTCGGGCGACTCCATTCAGACGCGCGGCGAGGCCGATTCCCTTCAAATGCCCGGTGCAAACCACAGTATTCCCGGAACGGAGGAAGGCCATGCGCAGGCCTACCGCAATGTGATTCCCCTCGGCATCGACCTCAATCTGGGCGGTCACTCTTCGCACTTCCACAATTGCCGCGAATTCTACAATGCCTCCTTGGAGCGCATCGAGCAGACCACAGCCCGCTTGATGAGGCTTTTCCCGGAGAAACCTCCGGTGGAAATTTTTCTTCGCGAGAGTCTGAGGGCGACGCGTTCTGGAAAACTCATTGCCAAATTTTAAAAATAACCATACCTTCGTTTTTTTATAATAATGTATAAATTTACTCCTCTCTGCTCCCTTCCGCGATAAGGAGGAAACTTTCAATGAACAAACAAAACCTCGCATTCTCCGCCACAGGTCTGGTTTCCGATCAAACTCATGCCTTGGAAATTCTCACCGAAACACATCCAGAGGCGCTTTGCATCCGGGTCAGCACGCCTGTCGCGCACCGCTTCAACAAAGTGGTTGTGCAGGTGGATGGCTTTGCGTCGGTCGATGAGATTTTCCCCGCCTCGCCCAACATGAACGATCTGCGCCGGATCCCCGGCTGGCTGCAGGCGCACCAGGGAATACGCTCCTCTCACGGCGATCAGGTCTTCGGCGAGCAATGGCTTTTCACGCCGGCCCCCCTGATTTTTCCGATGCTCAGCGGAGGGAAATGGATAGGCATCGGTCTCGGTGCGGAACCGGGACGCAATCAGTATGTGGGCTGGACCTACCGGCCCGTCGCGCCGGGAGCATTCACGCTGGAGATTTACTACGAGGGACAGTGGAACGGGGAGGGGCATCTCTTCACGCTCTTTGTGCCCAAGGCGGCGCGTGACAAGCCCGAGGAGGTGATTGCCGATTACTCGAACTGGCTGCGCGCAAAGGGATGGGCGCCCTCTCCCAAGCGCGCTCCGGCGTCATGGTGGACGCGGCCTTTCTCACAGGCGTGGGGCGAGCAGTGTAATCTTCTCAACGCGCGTGGTATCCGGGTTATGGCGAACAATACTCCCGACGAGATAGGGTCCTACGACACCCAGGCCAATGAGATGCGCTGGTATGGACGCCTCGACGAAAAGGGGATTCCGCTCGGCGTAGCCAGCCTGGGCGACAAATGGCAACTCAGCCGCCACCGCCTTCTTCCGGATCCCGCCAAGTTTCCCGACTTCCGGGGATATGTGGATTGGCACCACCGGGCGGGACGCCATGTGGTCGCCTGGCTCGGAATGTGGAAGCACGATCAAGCCCCGGCCCACATGTGCATCCTTAATGACAAAGGGGAGCGCCTATCGCTCGACCCCGAGAGTCCGACCTTTCGCAAACAGCTCCAGGAGGATGTGACCCAGCTCATTAGCTCAGATGGCTACGACTTCGACGGCTTCTTTCTGGATTTCACGGCGGAAATGCCCGCCGGGGCCGCTACCCGTCCGGATGGCGGCAGATGGGGGATGGAGCTTCTCCACGAGTATGTCCGCCTGATTCATGAGGCCGCCAAGGCGGCAAAGCCGGATGCCATGATCCTTTCGCATTGCTGCCATCCTTACTTTGCCGATGTGGTCGATGTGTTTCGACTCAACGACTACGCATTCAAGAACCCGACGCTCGTCGAGCAGATGCGCTACCGGGCATCAATCGCGAAGGCATCCTCCGACTGGCTCATCAACACCGACGGCTGGTGCATGTATGACATCGGCGAGTGGCGGAAAATGCTCCGGGCCGCGCCCGAAACCGGCATCCCGGCCAGCTGGTTTACCCACGGCGTGTTCGGCGAGGGGAGCCTGAGCTACGAGGCCTTCACCGAGCAGGATTACGCGGAGTGGAAGGACATCTGGACGCGGTATCACGCAGAACACAACCTCAACATCTCAGAAAAATGAATACTACCAATCCTTCCCATCCAGCCCGCGCCCTGCTCGGCACCCAGATCTGGCTCGAGCAGCACGATGATCCGGCGCGCGTGGATGATCTCTTTCGGCTAGCTGCAGAGACCGGCTTCGGTTGGGTTCGCCTTTTCGTCATGTGGCCCTGGATGGAGCCCGAGCCCGGTCAATGGGACTTTGGTCTTTACGACAGCGCCTTCGATGCCGCCGCGCGGCACGGGATCAAGATCAAGGCAACCCTTACGGCCAACTCGGGGCCGAGCCACATCGGGATTCCCAGCGTCTTGAGCACGCACTCCGGTTTTCTGACCTCCGCGCAGAAAGAGGCCGCAGCGGTTTATGTGCGCCAATGCGCCAGCCGCTACGCTTCTCATCCGGCGCTCGGTCAGTGGGTATTATGGAACGAACCGTTCGAGAGCGGGATTCGCAGCGAGGCGGCGCTTACCTTTTGGCGGAACTGGCTGGAGCAACGCTACGTCGGGGATCTCTCCGCACTCAACGTGCGGTGGCGCACCCGTTACGATGCTTTTTCCGTGATTCCGTTCCCCGAGGACGTCCCGCTGCCTATCCATAAAGGATATCAGTGGCAGAGCTACCGTCCATGGCTGGACGACTGGCAGTGCAGGGCGGCATGGCTGGCCGCGCAGTTGCAGTGGATATCCGATCTCGTGCGCGAGTCAGATCCCGTCACTCCGACCTGCATCAACCCGACCGGCAACTTGGCCAACCAGGCCGATGCCGGCACCGACCTGCACGCGCTCGGGGCGATCACGTCGGTGATGGGGGCAAGTTTCCACCCTCCCTTCCATTTTCTCTTCGCGCAGCGTCATGAGTTTCCCTCGCTCATTGCGGCCGGCGTGCGGCATCAGGCCTCCGTGCCCACGGTGCGGCGCGTGGAGGTCACCGAGGTGCAGACGGGCAATCAAGCCCAGTCCGCCATGCGCCCCTGCGATTGTTCTCCCGGCGAGATCGCGCGCTTTCATCTGGCGGCTCTTGCGGCCGGGGCCGAATCGGTTACGGGTTGGTGCTTCAACACTCGCAGCCAAGACGCCGAGGCGGGGGATTGGGCCTTGCTGAATGACTTGGACCGCCCGAGCCCGCGCAGCTGGATGGTGCGACGGGTGCATGACCGCCTAGCGGCAACCCTGGAGGTCACCGGCTCCTGGAGCGCTGCCCGTTCCCGCGCCTGGGTGCTCATGGATCCCCACTCGCAGGCCATCGAAACGATGATCTCCCGCATGACCTACGGCCCGGTGCCGGGCGTGCTCGCCGGAGACAGCGCATCGGGAGCGGCTCTCCTTGCCGTGGAGCTTCAGAGGCTCGGGATTCCGACAAGCATCGCAAGGCTCGGGGATCAGCTTGCGGAGGGGAACGACCTGATCGTGGTCTCCCAACTGGTCTCATGGTCGGATCAACTCGCCGGAGCCGTGCTGGACCGCGTTGAAGCGGGGGCGACGCTCTTGTTCGACGCCGTCTGCGGTCGCCTCAACGGAGATGCGGTATTACAGCGCGCCTGGCCTGCCGGTTGGTCTGATCGCATCGGCCTGCTTGGCACCGGCCTCCAAACCTCTCCCGGCGGTCACGCGGTGACGCTCGGGGGGAGACAGGCCGGGCGCATGATCCACACAAGGATGGTGCCGGAACTACTCTCCCCGGAGTGGACCGCATGGGACGACCTTCGCTTTGCCGATGGGGAAGCCTGCGTGCTGGAGCGCCCATTTGGAAAAGGCCGGATCATCGCCTGCCGCGGAGTGCTGGGGCCGTCTCTCGTGCATGCCCAAGGCGAATGCCAGGGCATCGAATACCTTCTGCGGCGTGCTTCCGGACAGATCACTGTGCCGGTGCGCCCCGTGGCAGGACATCCAGCAACCATCGCGTTGCCCGTCAATACTGCCCAAGGCGAGATGGTAGTCATTTTGGCGCCGGATCGGCAGGATCGGATCGGGCAACCCCTACGCCTCCAGATTTGCGAAAGTTGGCGTGGCGTGGCCCTGCACGATTTCTGGACCGGACAGCAGATTGAGCTCGATACCCTGGGGGAACTGACTCTCCCAGCGGAGGAAGGCGTGGCGATTCTGATAGCCTCATCAAACTAACATTCATGCCCCATCAACCACAGAGATCCCGGAATGGTTGCATCGCATCGAGCAGGACAGAGAAGGATTACGCGGAATGGAAGGATATCTGGATGCGATATCACGCCGATAATGGACTCGCGATTGAGAGTCTTTTTTTGTAAAAAATTTTACGATCCCTCAATGATATTCAACAGGATAAAAAATTAGAACTTATGGCAAAAGAAATCGGAGAAAAAGGCAACCTTCTCGACACACCCGAACTTCGCGCGTATTACGCGAATCGCCCCCTCCTCTGGAGGAATTTGTTTTTTATTGGCTTCTCGAATATCGGTTGGAGCGTTGCCATGGGGGCGACCGGGCCGCTCATGGGACTTCGCCTTCTCGAAAAAGGCTGGACCGAGGCCTACAGCGGCACTGTGGGCAGCATCAACCTCTGGCTCCTCTCCTTCCTCGTCATGTATTTCTCCTGGAAGAGCGATCATACCGTGACCAAAATCGGCCGCCGCAAGCCGTTTCTATTTATAGCTGCGGGTCCGATCATCCTATCCACAGCCCTCTTCCCGGTCTTTGAATCCCTCGTTCCGCTGGTGGGGTTGATGCTTCTGCAAATGATGTTCACGAATCTTAAAAATTCGACATTTCCGTTATTGAACATCGACTGCGTGGCGAGAGATATGTTGGCCCGTGCCCAGAGTATACTCACGGTTGCCGGGGGGATCATCATGTTTTTCACGATGCGCATCACGCCGCATCTCATCGAGCTTGGCGAGTGGGTGCCCTACGCCTTCGGCACCGTGGTTCTGATTATCAGCACAGTGGCCGCCTGGTTCATCAAGGAGCCCGAAATCCACAATCCCCAGACCGAGCCATTCAAACCTTGGAGCGCCTTGAAAGTCGGGTTACGCGATCGGCGGATAGTCTGGCTGATGCTGGGTGTGGCCATGGTCGCCAGCTTTGAAACGGTCTTCCAAAATTGGACATGGATTTACGCCAAGGCCAAACTTGGCTTGGAGCGAAAGGATATTTTTGAAGCGCTCTCCTGGGCCAGTCTCATCAACATCCTCATCGCTTTTCCGACAGGTTGGCTCATCGACAAGGTGGGGGGATTCAAGGTGGTGCTGCTGTATTTTTTTATGATGTTGTTGAACCTTGTTCTGCTCCTCATGGTTCACGATGCCACAACCCTGGCTCTATATGTGGCCTTTATGACCATCTCCAATCCGCTGAACAACGCAGCGGAAATTATGGTGTATAAAACATCCGATCCCAAGGAGGTGGGCTCCGTCACATCAAGCCTCTCGTTTATTCGAAACTTTTACAACGGATGCCTGTTGTTCTTTGCGGGATGGTTCATCCAACTTTCCGGTCGCAACTACAATATGCTCTTCATCATTGGCGCTGTCTTGATGGCAGTTGGTTTGCTCATGTTTTTCATTTACCGCAAGAAGATGATCGCGCCTTCAACCGCATCAAGCTAACCCGAAAGCCTTCCTCTGAAACGACTCACTCTGCGACTGACGAACTCTTCTTGGATTGATTGATGAAAGAAAACTGCATTGTGAAATGCCCTTGCGAGTATCGATTGATTACGGGGCGGCTCGTTTTGTTAATCAGGAAATAAAATGATTAAGAAACAAATACACATAGCCATCGGCTCCTCGACCAGCCAACCAGGTGCGGTTGCCGACAACCTGCGCCAGATCGCGGAATTCGCCGCGCAGGCGGGCCGCGATGGCGCGGATCTGCTGCTGACGCCGGAGTTGAGCGCCTCCGGCTACGGGCCGTATCCCGAGGTGCTGGCGACGGCTGAGCGGTCGGGGGAGGGGGCGATTTTCCATGCGCTGGCTGTGATGGCCCGAGAGAACGGAGTGGTCGTCAGCGCCGGGTTTGTGGAAGCGTGCGGCGACAAACGCTATCTCGCGCACTATGCCGTTTATCCCGACGGCCAGTTTATCATTCAGCGAAAGCATCGCGTGATGTTGACCGAGCTGCCGCTGAATTCCTCCGGTGAGTTGATCCCGCCCGATCCGGCGCGACCCTCCGACGATCCGGCCGATCCAGGGCAACCGCGCGTTCCGCAGTTCAGCTTCTTCGAGGTCAAAGGCGTGCGCTGCGCCATAGCCATCTGCGCCGACAGCGGGATCACAGGCCTGGATGACCTGCTCGAGCATGCGGGGGTCGAAGTGCTGCTGGTGCCCGTCGGCGCGGGCGGCGAGCGCAAAGACCGCGTGACCACGGAAGAGCTGAGAACCGAGGCGGGCCGCGCCAAATATCTTCACTGGCTGGAGCGGGTGTTCTTCCCGGGAAAATCTGTCGGCACCTGCATCGAACGCCGCCGCGCCATGGCGGCGGTGAACCTGTGTGGCTTCGACGGCAGGAAACACCACCACATCGGCCACGGCATGATCATCACGCCGATGGGCGAAGTCCCCGCCCTCATTCACGGCCTCCCCAACCTCGACCGCCAGCGCCCGATGTATGCCCATGCGGTCATCGATTTATCGGATCGTATCTTTACCAATCCCAATCTGTAAAAAAGCCTCCCCACATTTATGAAAACAATCCTCCTGAAAATCCGGAACGAAACCATTCGACAGTCCTCTCTCAAAACCGCAATCGCCATCGCGGCCTGCCTGTGCGCGCTGATTCCAGGCGCTGCCGTGGCTGAGCAAACCCGCTTTTCCACGGTGGACATCGTTCCGGCTCCGAAAGAGGCGGCCATTGATGGTGACCTCAAGGATTGGAATGCCAATGCGTTTCTTGAAACAATCCACTCCCCGTCGCTCTATCCCAACTTCTCCATGCGTGTCGGATTCATGCACGATAAGAAGGGGTTGTATGTAGCGGCGCATTTCGTCGATCCCACGCCGATGGTCAACGCGGCCGACCCCGAAGCCAACGCGCAGGATGCTGCGAATGGCGATGCGCTCCGACTTCATCTCATCAGCGATCCGGCGGCACCCTATCCCCATAGCGGCGAGGAGGGAAACGACCGCATCTGCCATGTGACCCTCTGGCGTTCCTCGCCAAAGGGGGAACCTGCACTCACCATCGATTATGGGCTGAATCATGAAAAACGGATCGTGCTTCGAGGCAAGCAGTCCGGGGCGGTCTTTACCGCGGACGCCGACGGCAAGGGTTACACGGTCGAGGCATTGATTCCCTGGAATCTGCTGAATGTTCCCTCGAACGCCTTCAAAAGCCTGTTCGGCGGCGGAGGCCTCCAGACCGGCTCCGTCATCGCCTTGAGCGTCCAGCCCGTTTGGGGAAATGCCTTGGGCACCGCACCGATGGTCTCATACCAGGATCTCGTTGTCTCTGCCGACTCGGATGACAGAGGCCCGAAAAACTGGGGCCGTGCGACCTTTGCCAAGGAGACTGCAGTGCAGCCGCGTCCGAATCCGGATCTGGCCTCGGGGGCTAATCCAGCCGACAATCCCCTCCAGCTTAAACTCACTCTCCAGGATCCCAAGGCCACCACCATCAGCCTGGGATTGTTCTCCCAGGAAAAGGGATTGATCCGCAGTCTGCCAGTCACGGTGCGCCGCCAGTCGCAGCTCGGGGCGGATTTCGAGCTGAACTGGGATGGTCTCGATGCCGATGGCAAGCCGATCCCCGCCGGCGCCTATCAGCTCAAGCAACTCACGCATCAGGGCATCGGCCAGAAGTTCATCGCCTCACTCCACAACGCCGGAAATCCCCCGTGGAAAACCGACGACGGTCTCGGCCAGTGGGGCGGGGACTGGGCGCCGCCCGTGGCGGCCACATCGGATGCGAATTTCGTCTATCTCGGCTGGGGGGCCTGCGAGGCCGGGCCGGCGTTGGTTTGCGTGAAAAAGGAACTCGATTCCAACGGGCTTTACCAGAAGGTCTGGGGCGCGCATCCCGCCATGCACAGTGATGTCGGGTTTGGGCTCACCGCCTTGGCGACCGACGGCGCGCGCCTCTTTGTCGCGCAGGACGGGCAACCCTACGGCGGCGCCAAGTCCGGCAAAACCGATAGCTTCGCCGCCGTCACACTTTACGACACCAAGACAGGCCAGGCGCTGAAATTCCCGTTCGGCAAGGCAAGCCTGCCTGTTGCCCAATGGGAGGCTTCGCGCTGCGATACCGAAAAAAGGAAACCGCTCTTCGAGCGCCGCAAGACGGGCGATTTAGGCCCGCAGCAACTCCTTTCCAACCTCACCGGTATCGCCGTCTCGGGCGATATGCTCTACGCCGCGCTCTTTCTCGATAACAAGATCGTCGCCCTCAATTGGAAGACGGGCGAAAAAACCGGCGAGTTCCCTGCGGAGGCCCCTTCGGGCATCGCGGTCGAGGCCGACGGGAAGCTTCTTGCGGCCACGGCCAAGGGCCTCCTGCGCATCGATTCCGGGTCCGGTGCGGCGACGCCCCTTGCCTCCGGGCAACTGTCGCGCCCATGGGGGCTCGCACTCGACAAGAGCGGCAACCCAGTGGTCGCGGACTGCGGCACCGCCATGCAGGTTAAGATTTTCAGTCCGGATGGAAGACTTCTCCGCACAGTGGGCAAGCCTGAAGGAAGGGCCTGGATCGGTGCCTACGACCCGAGCGGCTTGCTGATGCCCTCCGGCATCACAGTCGATGCCGACGGCAAGATCTGGGTGGCCGAGAATGACGAATTTCCACGGCGCGTGAGCGTCTGGGATACATCGGGCAAAAACATCGGGGACTACCATGGTCCCTCCGTGCCGCAGACTGACCGCGGTATCGACCCAGAGAATCCCGAGCGAATCAATGTCCAGATGGTCGAATACGAACTCGATTACGAGACGGGTAAATACAAATGCCTTGCGACCCTCTGGCGGCCCCATGTGGATGGTTGGACCCCGGTTGCGAACTTCGGTCGCGCTTCCCGGTTGCTCATCCGGCACGCGCAGGGACGGGAGTATGCGTTCCTCGACCACGGCTACGGTGATAATCTGGGAGTGATCCTTATTCGCAAAGGAGACCGGTTTCAGGCTTGCGCTTCGCTCGGCTACACTCCCTGCGTGCCGGTGATGCCCTGGGGCAACGAGGAACGTAGCCATGGCATGGTGCCCGATCCGGAAAAGTGGCTCACGCCGGAGCAGTGGAAGGCTATTCGTGAACCTGCCAAGGATGCGTTCTGTCATCCGAATCAGATCTGGCATACCTGGGCCGATGCCAACGGCGACGGCGTCGTGCAGTCGGAGGAACTCACGCTCGAACGCCGGGAATGGGCCGATCAACGCTCGTGCTCGTTTACCGGCGTGGAGGACGACCTCACGCTCTGGGGACTCGGAAGATCCGTCTACCGGCTTCCCGTGAAGGAATTCACGGCTGCCGGCGTGCCGATCTATCCCGCCCGCACCGAACTCAAGCCGCTATTCACAAAGGTGGGCGGGGCCGATGCCTCGATCTGGATGGATGCCAAGCGTCAACGGGTCTATGGCTTCGACGCCAAGGGGGGGGACAGCCGCATGCGAGGCGAATGGGCCGGCGTGAGCTGCTACGATTTTACCGGCAAGCTGCTCTGGCTTTACCGCGACACCTGGCTGGGATTCGCCTCCGACTCCCCGTTCTTCAAGCCCGGCCGCATCATCGCCGTCAATAAAATCATCGGCCAGGCCGATCTGGATAACGGGGTCGGCCTTCTGGTCATGCCCGGATATTACGGCGACTATTCCATGATCTCGACCGACGGCCTTTGGGTCCATCAATTCTGCCAGGACAACCGTCTCGGAGGCGGTGCCGGCCCTGACACCGTTTTCATCGAGAACATGACCGGTATCTTTTACCGCAATGCGAAAAACGGGAAAGTCTATCTCATCGGCGGCGACATCGACGCCCGCGTCTGGGAGGTCACGGGCCTCGAAACGATCCGCACGGCGGAGACGCCGCTCATGATCACGGAGCAGGATTTCGCCGCCGCATCGGCCATCGCCGGACGAACCAAGACCGCCTCCTCCATCGCGCCGATCATTCTTGGCAAGGCGGGCCGGATTGAGGTCGATGGCAAAACGGCGGAGTGGGCGTTCGACTGGGCGGTCGCCCTCGATGCCGGTGCCGGACGCGGGGCGAAGGTGGCCCTGGCCTGCGATGACACAACGCTCTACGCTGCCTTCAAGGTGGACGACCGCTCGCCCATGGCCAACACCTCCACCGACCCGGCCATGATCTTCAAGGGAGGCGATCTCTGCGATGTCATGCTGGCTTCCGATCCCTCGGCGGATTCCAAGCGCACCAAGCCGGTGGCGGGCGATACCCGCCTCTCCTTCGGCGTGATAAACGACAAGCCGGTTTGCGTGATCTATCAGGCCAAGACGATCGGACCCAAGGCGCCGATGACCTTCACTTCCCCGACGGGCGAGGAGGTCTTCGAGCGGGTGCAGGTTCTGGACTCCGCCAAGGTCTCGGTGACGCGCACCGCCACGGGCTACGAACTCGAGGCGGCCGTGCCGCTGGCTGAAATCGGATTCAAGCCCGCCCCCGGCCAGGCCACACGCGGCGATGTCGGTGTGCTCTTCGGCACCGACGGCGGTGGACGGACGATCCTCCGTGCCTATTACTCCAACAAGGACACCATGGTGGTCGAGGATGTGCCGAGCGAGGCGCGCCTGACTCCCGCAAACTGGACAACCCTGGAGGTGAAACCATGAACCCCGATCAAACCATGAACGCTGAAACGAAAAACCGATCATTGGCCGACTGCTCCATAATTCTGAAAGAGCGTCTTCGGCATTGGATGGCCATTGCGCTCCTCATCTCCGCAGCAGGCGGCTTGCGGGCCGAAAGTCTTGAGTATGCCGGGGTGCTCGGCAACTCGGGCATCGAGGGGGCCGAGTTGGTGCGCGTTAACACGGGACTCAAGGGACGGGACAGCACTGGCTTGAGATCGGGGGTCGCCCTGGATCGTGATGCTCGCGTCTGGCTGAGCGGCGGTGAAGCCTTCAACTGCCTTGATCTCGAGGGCCGCCTGCTCAAGCGGTTTCCTCTGCAGCCTTCGGGAAGCCGCATCGACACCAGTGGATTCGCGCTTCTGGACGGGGTGCTTTACGGCTTCGGACACCTGCCGAAAGCCGATCCCAAGACCGGCTCCGATGTCGTGTTGTTTGCCCTGCCGCTCGGGGGAGCCCCTTCCGCCGAGGCTGTTGCTTCCTTCCCGGAGTATCCCTCCCATCGGGCCGGTATTCTCTGCCCGACGCCACACAACGGAAAACTGCTCTACGCCTACGCCGAGGAAAAAGAGAAGCGCATCGTCATCGGAGCGTATGATTCCAAAACTAAGGAGCGCATCCGCCTGATGGAGATTCCCGGTGACTACCCGTCCGCTTTGGCGATCGACCCAGACGGTCAGGCGCTTTATCTCGGCGGTTACTTCGGTAAATACATCGGGGCGAATATCCATCAGCCAAGAGCCTGTGAAATCGTGAAGCTGACTTGGGATGGTAAGGAACTCTGGCGTCGTGTCTGCTTGGAGACTCCTGCGGAGCCGACGCAGTTTCGCGGAGTTGTTTCGGTCGCGGGCGACGCAGTCTGGGACGCCGCCTGGTATGGATTTCTGGCCCGCTTTGACCGCAACGGCAAGACGGCCCCCGGCAAGGTCGCCAGTTGGGACATCCGCATCCCCTCTGTCACCCAGATCGTCGATGTGCGCGGCAGCCTCGACCTGCTGGCGCCCAAGGGGGTGGCCGTCGCCATGGATCCGTTGCTTCTGTCAACCTCGCTTCCTGGCAACGCCTATTTCGCAAACTGGGACGACCAAGCCGGCGTGCTGCAACTCGACAAACGCTATGGCTCGCTTCCGGAACTCGGGAACATTCACCTCAGTCCCGATGGCTGGGTGAATGCGGGCGGCTTGTGGTGGCGATTTGACGATGCGGCCAATGCCGCTCCGCGCTTTGCCAACCATACCGCCGCCACCTCGCCCGGCGCCTGGCGCGGGGAATGGATCTCTGCCATGACCACGGGCGAGCGGACGATCCCGGTGGTCGGGCGTCCGGCCTTCGGACGGGAGAGCGCGCAGCCCTCTCACGACGCGCCGACTCCCTTCACCCAGGTCAAGGGATTCGCCGTCGCCAAATCCGGCGACCCGGCGAAGACGCCTGCCTACGCCACCGACGGGAAAACCAACAAAATCTGGCGCACCACCATGGAGCCCCGCCTCTGGGCGCCGCGCAAGGAATGGAAGGAACTCGCAGCCAATAGCATCACCGCCCCCGGCGACATCGCGGTGCTCGACGACGGTTCGCTCATCGTCGTGGACGGCCCAAGTATCGTCCGGCTTGAAGTCTCAGGAGACGCCCTCCGGGAAACGGCCCGCCTCACGCAGTGGGGGCAGGGGACCGGGGAGAAGTTCGGCCAGACCCTGCGACTCACGGCCGACGGCAAGCGTCTTCTTGTGAGCGACACCGACCGGCAGCGGGTCCTGCTCTTCGACGCCGCATCCTTCAAGCCGCTGGCTGCTTTTGGCGCCACTGACCAGGCTGGCTCCGGCGCAAATCAGTTCGACCACCCGGGATCCGTCGCCCTGTCCGGCGAGCGCGCCATCGTCGCCGATGTCAACAACCAGCGCATCGTTA
Source organism: Terrimicrobiaceae bacterium (assembly GCA_044342325.1). Taxonomy (GTDB): domain Bacteria; phylum Verrucomicrobiota; class Verrucomicrobiia; order Chthoniobacterales; family Terrimicrobiaceae; genus UBA967. The sequence goes on along the minus strand of JBIIPZ010000010.1, from coordinate 6,397 downwards.
AATTGCGGGTGAAGTAAGGAGCCGGAAATTTCAAATCAGAATATCGACACATGACAAAAACCATTCCACTTCCCATTCGCATCGCTCACCCGCCCAAGCCCCAGTTGGAGCATCTGGATGACGCCTACTTCGAGTTTCTCGTCAAGTGCGGCTGCCAGGGGCTGTATCTCCAGGATTCGCCCTTCGACAAGTTTACGGGCAATCATGGGGCCTTCAAGAAGCAGTTCCACCTGATCTATCTCCATGACATCGCCTATGGTCCCGAGCGTCAGGCCTATGTGGATTACATCAACGAGGTCTGCCAGCGCGCCGCCAGGCATGGATTGGAAACCCACCTCTGTTGCTGGGAGCCGCGCCTGCCGTTCAACGCCTGGGGCGAAACGCCGGCCGCTTGGCGCGGCCGGGGCGGGTTTTACTACGCGGGCCACATGAATGTCACTTCCTTCTGCTGGAGCGAGCCGGAGGCCGTTGCTTATTGGAAGCAGATGGCGCGCGACGCGTTTGCCGCGCTGCCCGGCATCGCCGGTGTGCACCTCGGCGTGGTGGATAATGAGGCCAATTTCTGCGACGAGACCTGCCCGAAATGCGGCGGGCGGACCCAGGCGCAACAACTGGAGGACATCTACGCGACCTTCGCCCAAATCAAGGCCTCGCGGCCCAAGTTCCGCATTGCCGTCTACGACTGGTGGTTGCCGCCGGCGCTTCTTGAGCGGTTGCCCGGCATCGTCGGATCCGATGCACTCATCATCGGGCGTTCGTCCCAAGGCCACAGCCAATCCCCGCTGCCCGGGGAGGTCGAGGACATGACAACGATTTTCAGCGGTTGCGGTCCGGGCATCCTCGAAAAAAAGAAAAAAGCCGACCGGTTGGGGCTGCGCCTGGTGGACATGCCGGCGTGGAGTCATCCCAACGAGGCTTGGATGTTACCACCGCCGCCCGATCCGCTGTATGCTGTGGAAAAGTTGAATGCCCTGCGGGCATTGGGAGCGGTGGGTTGGTATGATTTCGATTGCGGCGCCATCGAGCCCGGCGCCATCGCCGAGGCCATCATGGTCTGGAGCGCCGACCCGGATGCAGCGCCAGAGCGGTTGGTGGAGCGGGTGTTGGAGGGCATTTTCGGAGAGCATGCAAAGGCCGCCACTCCCGCCTACGAGAAATTCCGCCAGGCGAAAATCCAATTTCCCATTGCCTATCATGATCCGGTCGTTCCTAGCTTTTCCGGCCGCTGCCTTTGCCTTGGGAATGTGCTTTTCGGGCCGTTCCGTCCGGAGGATTTCCGCTTTCTCGATACCAAGCATTGTTTCAGCTGGTTTGCCCCTTTCAATCTCATCCTGCCCTCCTCCTTGCCAGTAATCCTGCCACGGGTGGAAGCTGTTCAAAATGGAATGAGGGAGGCGTTTCTGACAATAGACGGCGTTCCGGTTTCCGGCGCGGCGGCCCGGCGGGAGCGGGAGACGTTTGAAGTCCACTATCGCCACTACCGGGCGATCTGGAATTACCTGCGCCTGGGACAGGCCCGGCTGGACCGCTTGGAGCGGCGGCTGGAGGGCGACGCCTATGCGGAGCGAATCCGCGAACTCGCCGCCGATGAGCAGGAGAATCTCGCCGCCACCGAAGCCTGGTGCAAACGCAATCCTGGAACCATCTTCAATCCCTGCCACGACCTGCTGGGCCATTTGGAGGAAGCTTGGCCGAATCTTGATTTCCGCAACGATTTGTTCGGCCCCAAGCGGGCATCACTGGTGTCGCTTGTTTCCGGCACAAATCATTTCAGCCCTGTGGGGGGAGGCGCTCATAGAGACGCCGCCACAGCAACCGCGCGGTAGCGCGCTCCTGTATGCAAGGTAGGGTCGGCGCGCCGTCGCTGACCCATTTGCGCGGCGGAGCCGCCTTTGCACCCAGAAGAAACGCCGCTGGCGCTCCTGAATCTTGGGACGCCGGCGGCGCGGCATCCCTACCCTAGGAAGGTGTCGCAGATGCGCTGGATGTCCTCGGCGGCGCAGCAATCTGCTGGAGAGTTTCCTCGGCGACGGTCAACATGCCGGGACATCAACCTCAGTCCACGCCCTGTAGGCCAACTGAATCAATGGCTGCCGGGGGCGGCATCGGCTTTCGCAGGTCAACTTGTCGGCATGCCGCAGATCAGGCGGGGACTGACGGCAAGCGCGTTAAGGCTGGGAGCGGGGCTTCATGCTGATAAGTCGGGTCCGCCTCCTGTTTTTTCAGAATGGCGTTGATCTCGCGCCAGACGCCGACAAGGCCTCTGGGCGTGGGCGGGAGCTCGTGCTCGATCATTTTGTGAAGTTTGCCGAGATTGTAGCAGGGCACGGCGGCATACATGTGGTGCTCGATGTGGTAGTTCATTTGCCAATAGAGAAACCGAACCACGGGGTTGAGTGTGAAGGTGCGGCAACAGAGGCGGAAGTCGCTGACATTGTCCTTGAGGCCGACATGCTGGGTGTTGTTGCACAGAAAGAATAGCCAACTGCCGTAGCAATGGTGTCCGAATGTCAGCATGATCGGCAGAATCCACTGACCGCTCGCGATCGACGCGGCGAGAATCAAGGCGTGCCCCAAGATCATGAAACGCGCCCAGCGCACCGGCACCTTGCGGCTTTCTGGGTCGGACTCGGGATAGAGCGTCAGTTCCCATTCGCCTTCGAATTTTCCAAGCGCAACCCGGAAGGTTGATTTCAGATTCCAAATGATGGCTTGTGGGTTGAAAATCCCGGTCTTGAGCACATGCCAGAAAAACAGTTTCACCGGCAGGACGACCTCGAGATCATCTGGCGGGTGCAGGGTGTAGCGGTGGTGGCGGATGTGGCTGGATTGAAAGGTCTCGTGGTTGATCCATCCGAAAAATGCGAACACATGACAGAAAAAGCTGTTCAGCCATTTCGTGCGAAACACGGTGCCGTGCCCAAGTTCGTGGACGGCATTGATCAGAAATGCGGCGACCATTCCGTAGATAAAGACGAGGGATGTCGTCGCCCACCAGGGCCAGTGGTGGAACGAATACCAGGCGGCACCGCATGTCCCAGCAAGGATAGCGAGGTAGCCGAGCGTCTGGATGGCGCCCTTGATGTCGCTTTTCGCATGAAGGGATTTCACAGCCTCCGACGGGAGCTTTGTCCGATACCAGGTAATGGCCACATTTTTGCGGACGCTCTCGGTGAAGTCCTTGAGCGGAGGTTCTTGTTGAAGGATGGGATTTTCCATGCCGGAGACTCTATTCAGTGCGTAGAAAAAATGCGTTCGATCCCGAGCGGCAGTATGATCTCGAACATTTGCTGTAGGAACCGCTATCGCCTTTGTCGGGATTATTTCATTGCTTCCCGAGGCGTCATGCGGGTCAGGCGCTTGAACGAGGAGGCGAAATACTGGGAGGAGGAGAAGCCCAAATCAAGTGCGACTCCCGTCACGGTTGCATCTCCCGCCGCGAGGCGCCGTCGGGCCTCCTCGATGCGGTGGCGCAGGGCGTATTCCGCCGGAGGTATTCCGAGCTTCTCCTTAAAAAGAGCCTTGAATCTCGATGGAGAGAGCCCGGCGATTGCGGAGAGGACATCAATGGTGAGCTTGTCGGGTTCGCTCAAGTTGGAGTCGATATGGCGGATGACATGCGCGAAGCGTTCGGCACCCTGGTCCGCCGATGCCCGCTCGCGGGCCGCCAGGAGTTCGAGCAGGAAGGCAACAATCCGGTTCTGGACGGCTGTCTTTTTCAACGGCTCTCCCCGGCCGTGAAGCAAGGCGAGAATGGCATCGAGCTGAGACTTCATTTCCGGCGTGCCGGGAAAATGGCGGCGGGATGCTTTCCCGAGTTCGCGCCAAAGGGCGAGGCTTTCCTTTTGCGCGAGGCCGAGAAGGGATCCGCCTGTCGAGGAGGGGTTCAAAAGGATCATCCAGTAGAGCAGGCCTTTTTCCTGTGGGCTTCCACCCGTGCCGTGCCTTTCATTCGGCCTGGTCAAAAAGACATCTCCTCCACGAAGGTGGTAGGAGTGTTTGCCGATGCAGTAGGTCTGCCGCCCTCGGAGAAGGTGGCATATCTCGAAGGCACCCGGATGGCTGTGTTCATCGAGACCGTCCTCCGCGTTTGCGTAATTGTAGCGGCCAAACATGGCGAGCGAATCAATCCCAAGCCGTGGTGGCATGAAGACTACACGCTTGCTCGCTCTTAATGAGGGGGGTAGTGCCATGTGTGGAATAATACTGGATACCAACACTGGGGCAACCGTGCGATCTGGGAATCAGCGTCCAGTTGCCTGTTCGGTTTTTCGGAGTTCACGTGGCGCAACTCCCATGCGATCTTTGACGCAGCGTGAGAGGTGGAAGGCGTTGGAGAAACCGCACTGTTCGGCGACTTCGGCGAAGGTTAGGCCGGTGGCGCGGATCAATTGAACAGCTTGATCGGTCTTCAAGCGCCAGATCATCGCCGTGGGGCTTTCGCCTTGGTCGTCCTGAAAAAGTTTTCGAAGGCGCGAGTAGGAAATTCCGCAGTGGCGCGCGAGGTCCTCGGCGCTGCGAAATTTCGCGGGATTCATGGAAACTGCTTCGAGCGCCCGCTGCACAGCCTGGTGACGGCGTTGCTTTATTTGAATATTTTCCGAGGCGTGGGCCGCAAAGCGAAGCAGACAGGCTTTTGCGAGCGTCTGCATCGCGCGGTTCAAGTGGGGACCTGCATTCACGGGGATGGATAGTCCCTCCTCGATGAGGATGTTGACTGACGCCGGAACGGGTGAGGGATTGCCTGCCGCCCGTAGGAGTTTGCGTTCACGCCTGTCTGTGAGACTCGACGCAATCTGGCACCAGTGGTGGACGCTTTTCACATTCTGATCAAAACGAAAGAACTCAAGGCTTCCGGGAGGAAGAATCACTCCTTCCCCTACTCCAAGGTTGATGTGGCGACCGTCGCAGTTGATCGCGACACTGCCCTCCAGAATTGTGATGAGAAAATAAATGGCTTCACTTCTAGGGCCAAACCATCCGCCTGGCAGATAGACAGCCCGTCCGAACATGTGGAGATCGTCCCCGCGTGACTCCGCGCGGAAGAGGTCGGCCGATTTTGGAATGGTGGTGGTTGCTTTTGAGGAACGCGGTGCCATGTGGGCTAAAGTGCCTCACGGTCTTAAAAAGGCAACATAGATATGAAGTAGATCAGTGAGGATATGGACGCATTTTGGGTAGAGAGTTTAGTTTCACGGTTCCATGAACGAACAAATCAAAATCAACTGGTATCGAACCAAGGTGGACAAGCAGCTAATGAGCGGGTTGATGAAGCGCAGCGATGGCAAGGCCTTGGCGCATTGCCTGCTGCACTTGCTTCTTTTTGCAGCCACGGCAACTGCGGCTTATCTGGTTTTTCTTCAGGTCAACCGGGAAAATCTAATCTGGTCGCTACCCTTGCTCCTTGCCTGTCTTTTCCTTCACGGAACCTTTTCCGTGTATATGGGTGGCACGGCATGCCACGAACTCTGCCACAAAACTCCATTCCGCTCCCAGTGGCTCAACGATGTCTTCCTTTACATCTTTTCCTTTCTTTCCTGGTTTGATCCGGTCGGCTTCCGCGTAAGTCATGTCAAACACCACCAAGTTACCGTGCATCACGGCCATGACGGGGAGGTAATCCTGCCGCTGAATTTCGACTGGAGTCCGGCCGAGCATGATGAAGTGGTGCTGCCGGAGAAGCTGAACGGAAAGATGGCATGGTTCCTGATTTCAAATCTTCTCCCCTTCCCGAACCCGTTTGTTATGTATCAGCGGGTCCGGACATGGTTGAAATATGCACTTGGTGACCTCAAGGGCATGGGCATGTATGGCGGAGGGGAATGGTGGACAGGGGTCATTCTTCCCGATTCGAAGCCTGATTTGAGACGTAAACACCGCATCTGGGCGCGCATTCTCCTTTTCGGGCACCTGGCATTAGCTGCTGTCTTTATTGCAACGGGGCATTGGTTTCTTGTGCTCTTGATCAGTTGCGTCGGCTATGCAAGTTGGCTCGGCAATCTCACAGGCCTTCCCCAGCACATTGGAATGGTGCCCGACGCGCCAGATTTCAGGCTCTGCTGCCGCACCTACACCTGCAGCCCCTTCGTCGGTTTCCTCTATTGGAACATGCAGTATCATGTAGAGCACCACATGTTCCCAGCGGTGCCGTTCTACAATCTGCCCTCGCTCCGTAAAGCGATTGCGCACGACCTGCCACCCGCCTCGCACGGGCTCTGGGCCACCTGGCGCGAGATCATTCCGGTGCTGAAGAAACAACGCGAGGACCCGAGCTACACCTTCGTTCCCGAGTTGCCGACCGCAGCATAACGCTGCTATTTCGGTGAAGCGGGATCTTCGGGGCGGGTTGTTTTGGAATTGCGCATGGTGCTCGGCGCGATTCCGAAATACCGGCGGA
>JBIIPZ010000034.1:0-31028 GCA_044342325.1 Terrimicrobiaceae bacterium | reverse complement strand
ATCATGGTAACCCTGCCGGGCATTCTGAACATGACCATATGCCCGTGGGTGAGCTTCAAGAGCGACAGGCATCGTGGGCCGTTGGGACGCCGGATTCCCTTCATTCTTTACACACTGCCATTCCTGACCGCGTCTCTTCTTCTTCTCGGGTTCTCCGAGCAGATCGGCCGCGCGCTGCACGGCATCCTGCCTTCTGCATGGGGCATGTCTGTCTCGGCCGTGACCATAATCTGTATCGGTGTTTTCATGGTGGGCTTCAAATTCTTCGACATGTTTGTGAACTCGGTCTTCTGGTATCTGTTCAACGATGTCGTCCCGCACAATTTCCTCGGGCGTTTCATGGGACTCTTCCGCATCGTCTCCAGCTTCGAGTCGATGCTTTTTGGATTTTTCATCTTCAAGTATGCCGAGTCCCACATGACGGAAATTTATGTGGGTGCTGCACTTGTTTATGCCATCGGCATGGGGCTCATGTGTTGGAAGGTGAAGGAGGGGGAACATCCCCCGCCGCCGGAATCCGAAGGGGGCCGCACCGGCCTCATGGCCGAAGTGAAGGTCTACATGGTCGAGTGCTACAGCAAGCCCTACTTCTGGAATCTCTTCCTCTGCACGGCATTCTGGTCCATTGCCGGAACACTCGGCGTATTCAATGTCTTCCTGCAAAAATCCATCGGCCTCGATCTCGCGCAGATCGGCATGATCAGTGGGGCCGTGAGTTTCATGAACATGATGCTGACATACCCGGCCGGTGCGCTGGGCGACCGTTTCCATCCCCTGCGTGTGCTCCTCTGGGTGAAAGTGATCAATTTATTTTTCCTCCCGCTTGGCTTGATCTGGCTATTCTTCGATTTTGCTCCGGCGACGGCGTTTTATGTTTCGATTTGCATCACCGCAGTCAACCTGCCGTTTTCGGTGCTCACTGAAGCGATGATGTTACCAATGTATATGCGGGTGCTGCCGCTTGATCGCTACGGTCAATTCTGCTCCGCCAACGCTCTGCTGCGCTCCGTGGCCACGATTGCGGGCGGTTTCGTCGGCGGCCTCTTCATGGATTTGATGAAGCACCTCTACAACGGCAGCGACTACGCCTACCGCTTCATCCCGCTCTGGAGCATCTTCTGGTCGGCCATCGCCCTCTTCTTCCTCTGGCGGTTGTATCAAGATTGGAAAAAACTGCCTGTGCACGATTAATAAAACGGGAGCAAAGGAGACTCTCGTTTAAAGCCAGTCCTTGGGGTCCGACTCACGCGGCAAGACCGCCATTGCATTCAGAAGAGACGCCGGTTTTCTCCGCCTTGGAGCGCTTCGAGGAAATAGCCGGTGACGACTCGGTAGCGGACCGAAGCAGGTGCGGGAATAAAATTGGCGGTGGATGTGCATGAGCAAGTCAGAACAAAACATTGCACTTTATGCAATGTTTTGTAGAGTTCATGACATGCAGCCGTTGAAGCAACTTACCCAATCCCTCCGCACCCTCGCGGACCGGGAGCATTGTGTCTTTGCACCATCTGATTTGGCGTCTGCCGTGCCAGAGTGTGACCAGTTGGCGGTGCTGTTGTCGCGAGCGACGAAGGCGGGGCTCTTGAAGCGGGTCTGTCGTGGCATTTATTTCTATCCCGTGCCGGACTATTCGGCGGGGCATCTGCTTTTTCATGCCGCCGCACGGCTGCGAGCGGGTGAGTTCAATTACCTCAGCCTCGAGACCGTTCTCAGTGATGCCGGGGTTATCTCGCAGGTGCCGATGAACTGGATCACCCTCATGACCTCCGGCCGCAGCCATGTGGTGGACTGCGGGGACTACGGCCACATCGAGTTTGTGCACACGGCCCAGCGTCCAGACGATGTGAGCGATGCGCTGACCTATGATCCGGAGCGTCATCTCTGGAGAGCGTCTGTGCGGCAAGCCCTGCGCGATATGAAGGCCACGCGCCGCAGTATGGAACTCGTGGATGAGGAGGTGGCGCGTGAGCTTGTTTGACCAAGTGGTGAACGAAGCGCTGCGTTCCCGGGCCGAACTCACCTCACTGCGCCCCGTGGTGGAAAAGGAACTGCTGCATCACGACATCCTCCGCGAGATGGGCGAGGCCGGCTTGCTCACAGGACTTACGTTCATTGGTGGGACCTGTTTGCGGGCTTGCTACGGTTCCTCACGACTCAGCGAGGACCTCGACTTCACTGGCGGCAGTGACTTCCAGCGGAGTGATCTGGCCGAACTCGCCCGCGTGCTCGTGGATCGACTGCAAACCCGCTACGGCCTGCCTGTTAGCGTTAGCGAGCCTGTCAAAACAGGCGGCCAAGTCTCCACCTGGAAGCTGACCATCGAGACCCGCTCCGGCCGGAAGCATCTGCCTGCGCAACGCATCCACCTCGATATCTGCGCCATCCCCAGCCACGACCCGCGTCCGATGATGCTGCGCAATCTCTACGGCATCGACCTCGGCACCTCGGGACTCATTCTTCAAGCGCAGAGCCGCGAGGAAATCCTGGCCGACAAAGTCATCGCGATCGCTTTTCGCGAGAACCGCATCAAAAACCGCGACCTCTGGGACATTGCCTGGCTCATCCAGCAAGGCATCGAACTTCCCGTCCAGCTCATCCCGTTAAAAATCGGCGATCACCAGCGGGAACCAGCCGAGTTCACTGCCTTGCTCAGAGATCGAATCGCCGCCCTCAGGACCCAGCCCGAATTGCGCGATGAATTCATGAAGGAAATGCGCCGCTTCCTGCCCGCCGCGACCGTGCGCGACACGATCGAAAAGGAACTGTATTGGGCCTACCTTACTCAGGTTGTGGACGACCTCGCTCGGAAGGCCATGTCGGTCTTGAAAAAGGGAAAGTAATCGCAGCCCTGGAATCTCAGTCCCCGCAGCCTCCTACCACGACGAGCTCTTGCTTCTGCCACGCCATTCATGCTGCGGAGGTCGGTCCGCCTTTCTTCGAAACTGCAGAGCAATGGGGCAGGCGACTAGTTTAGTTGACCATCCTATAAAATCAGGATCACAGAGAATTTGCGCCACCCGAAACCGAAACCTACTTCTACGCCGTAGCCCTCCTCGCCAGCGTCGTCATCCAATACCTCCGCCGCAGAGCCAAACGAAAACCCTTGGGAGGTTCAGCGTGTGGCCTGATCCAAGACTGATCCGCCCCGCAACCACGGCGCTGCATAGTGGGCTCCGAGAATCCACTTCTGCTCGCCAAGGCCGCATAATTTAGATAGAATCACCCAACTCACCAACTATGCCATACTTCCCTGAAGTCCCAAAAATCGCCTACGAAGGCTCCAAGTCTAAAAATCCTTTTGCCTTTAAACACTACAACCCCGACGAACTCGTCGAGGGCAAATCCATGCGCGAGCACCTGCGCTTTGCGGCAGCTTACTGGCATGTCATGCGCAATCCTCTTGCTGATCCTTTCGGCGGTGGCACGGCCTTGATGCCGTGGGATGACGGCACGAACTCTGTGGCCAATGCCCAGAAGCGCGTGCGTGTGTTTTTTGAATTCCTCGAAAAAATCGACATCGATTTCTACTGCTTCCACGACCGCGATGTCGCGCCCGAGTGTGACACGCTCGCCGAGTCCCACGCTGCATTGGATGCCGTGGCCGGAACCCTCGCCGAGGAGCAGCAGCGCACTGGCAAGAAGCTCCTCTGGGGCACGGCCTGCCTGTTTGCGCATCCGCGTTTCGCCCAAGGTGGAGCCACCACGCCGAGCCTGCCCGTCTTCGCCCACGCCGCAGCTCAGGTGAAAAAAGCCATCTCCGTCACCAAGGAACTCGGTGGCGGCGGCTATGTCTTCTGGGGTGGTCGCGAAGGCTACTCGTCGCTCTGGAACACCGACATGAAGCATGAACTCGACCAACTCGCCGCCTTCCTGCACATGGCGGTCGCTTGGAAGAAAGAAATCGGCTTCACCGGCAAGTTCTGGATCGAGCCGAAACCCCGCGAACCCTCGACCCACCAATACGACTCGGACTCTGCCGCCTGCTTCAACTTCCTGCGCGAATACGGACTCTTCGACGAATTCGAACTCAACATCGAAACCAACCACGCCACGCTCGCCGGCCACACAATGCGGCATGAACTGACCGTCGCAGCGAATGCTGGCCGCCTCGGCTCGATCGATGCCAACCGTGGCGACGAACTCATTGGCTGGGACACCGACCAATTCCCGACAAACATCTACCTCGCCGCCGAAGTCATGCTCGTCGTCCTCGGCATGGGTGGCTTCAAGGAGGGTGGACTCAACTTCGACGCCAAGCGCCGCCGCGAATCTCACAACCCCGCCGACCTCTTCCACGCCCACATCGGCGGCATGGATGCCTTCGCGCGCGGACTCAAAATCGCCGCTGCCATCCGCGCTGACGGCCGCATCGAGGAATTCGTGAAAAACCGCTACGCCTCGTGGAACTCCGATCTCGGAAAGAAAATCCTCGCCGGCAAGGCATCGTTCGCCGAACTCGAGAAGCTCGCCCTCTCGCAGCCTGCGCCCACGCTCGAAAGCGGTGGTCAGGAATACCTCGAAAACATCCTGAACGAACTCCTGTGATCACCCTCGGCATCGACTGCGGCACGCAGAGTCTGAAAACGGTCGCCCTCGACGGCGATTCCGGAAAAGTCATCGCCTCCGCCAGCAAAGCCTACGGCTTGGTGGAGGGACTGCCCGCCGGTCACCTCGAGCAGGATCCCGCCATCTGGTGGGATGCCCTCGAGGAGACCGTCCAAAAAGTCCTCGCCGACCTCGGCCCCCGCAAAGCTGAGGTTGCAGGCATCGGCGTTTCCGGTCAGCAACACGGCTTCGTGCCGCTCGATGTCAATCACCAAGTCATCCGCCCCGCCAAGCTCTGGTGCGATACCTCCACAGCCGCGCAGTGCGACGAAATCCGCGCTAAACTCGGTGGACGCGAAAAAACAATCGCCCTCGCGGGAAATGACATCCTGCCCGGCTTCACCGCGCCAAAGATTCTTTGGCTCAAGCAAAACGAGCCTGCCAATTTCGCCAAGCTCGCCCATGTCGCCCTGCCGCATGATTTTTTAAATCTCCGCCTCACCGGCACACTGCGCATGGAGTTCGGCGATGCCTCCGGCTCCGCCCTCCTCGATGTCCGCACGCGCCGTTGGAGCAGTGAAGTCTGCGCCGCCATCGACGAAAACCTCCTCTCAAAACTCCCGCCCGTCGGCTCCTCCACCGAACCTTGCGGAAAACTCCTCCCCGCCCTTGCCAGCGCATTGGGGCTCTCGCCGGATGTCATCATCAGCGCCGGGGGAGGTGACAACATGATGGCAGCCATCGGCACGGGAAACATCCGCCCCGGCACAGTCACCGCCAGCCTCGGCACAAGCGGCACGATTTTCGCCTGCGCTCCGCAGCCAGTCATCGACCCCCAAGGCGAGATCGCCGCATTCTGCGACAGCGCCGACCACTGGATGCCGCTCCTCTGCACGATGAATGTCACCGTCGCCACCGAGGCCTTCCGCAACCTCTTCGGTTGGGATCACGAGCGCATGGATCGGGAAGTCTCATCCGTTCCCGCCGGCGCTGACGGTTTGGTTTTCCTGCCCTATCTCCAAGGCGAGCGCACGCCGAACCTCCCCGACGGCTGCGGCGTCCTGCACGGCATGAACACCTCGAATCTTACGCCTGCCCACATGGCCCGCGCCGCGATGGAAGGCGTCACACTCGGCATGGCCTACGGCCTCCGCCGCATGGAATCCCTCGGCCTCAAACCCTCCGAAATCCGCCTCACCGGCGGCGGAAGCAAAAGCGCCGCCTGGCGCCAGATTCTCGCCGACATCTTCGGCTACCCCGTCGTCACCATGCAAAGCGCGGAAGGAGCCGCGCTCGGCGCCGCTATCCAAGCCCTCGCCGCCGCCTCCCCCAGCGCCTCCCTCGAAAATCTCTCCGACCGCTGCGCCCCAATCGCCCAAGGCTCCCGCCTCGAACCCCGCACCACATTCGACTACACCAGCCTCCTCGAAACCCAAAACCACCTCCGCCAAAAAATATTCATAAGCTAACATCATATAGAATTTTAGCTTAATTTTAAAAGCAACTAGGGTAAAAATACCTTTCGTATCTTGCTGTGCGCATATGCACGGCCAAAAAATAGGTCGTGAGAAACCGTGCCTGTCTCATTGACCGGCGTTGCAGCCTGGGTCATTGGCACCCGCTCGACCATCAAGGCCCTCCTTGCCGCATTGCTCGAGCCTGCGGCGCTGCTCCGCGACGCCGAGGCGGACGCCGACTTCACGACCCGTCTTGCTCTCTTGGAGGAAGCGAAAAACCTCCCGATCGGTGCCGTCTGGCAAGAACACTGCCGTCGCCAGAATGTGGCCGGAGATTCCTCATGGATCGCCGAGGTTAAAACCTACGAAAAAATCATCCTATCGAAGCGGAACTGATCACAGGCTATACTTCAACGCCTCAAAGCAACCCACATGGGCTTCTTGGCGCTGCTCAGCGTAACGAATTTTTGTGAAATGGAGTCTTCGAAAAGTAAAAACGCCGTCTTTATCAAACTATACCCGTTTCGAGCGTTCTTCTTGGTTCGAAGGGTGGCAGGAATTTCGCGGAGTTTTTGTGACAAATTAAAGGCAATTTTAGGCAATGCCAGAGAACTTCGATGACTCATTGCCCCGCCCGCAGCGCGAGGATTTATGCGGTTGTAGAGGGGATTTCCGCAAAAAGAAAAATGCGGAGCCTACGGGGCTCGAACCCGCAACCTCTGCCGTGACAGGGCAGCGCTCTGACCGATTGAGCTAAGGCTCCTTAAAAAGGAGCGGCAAAACTAGGGATATGGAGGCCGGCACGCAAGAGTTTATTTAAAAAAAATCAGCGGCGGAGTCGTCGGATTGTTTCTCGCACGGCGTTGTGAGCGGATTCGATTTCGGCGCGGAGTTGAAGGCCTGAGATGGTCATTGAGCCGAAGGCCTCGGCTGTCGTGCGCTCCATGCGGTCGTTTGTGGCCACTGTGACCTCGTGGTCCTTTGCATACTTTGCGGCCAGGCGCTCGATGATGGAATCGGCTGTCTGTCCGGACTTCGAATAAAAAACGGCGATGCCGTGCGGGGCGCCGTCGCTCGATGCCTTCATGCCGGTGCCATCAAAAACCACGGCTATCGTCCAATCCGAGTTGTCTTGGAGCCCAGTGAGTCTGCGAATGAGTTCCTCTCTTGCGGCTGCGGTGTTGCGTCCGTGCAGCGAGGCCAGGTCTTCCCAGTCGAAGATCATGCTGTGCCCGTCAACGAGCAGGATTTTTTGTTTCATGGCATCTCTTGAAACCCTATGCGCGTTCAGTGAAGCCGAAAACGGATTTTTGAAAAAATCACTGAGTGCTCTGAGGAAAAATCACCGAAAATGTCGTCTTGGCTTCGCCGCTTCAGAGCGCCTATTCTGCCACTCATGGTCACCAAATTTCTTCACACTCGCTATCGTGTCACCGATCTTGAAAAAACTCTCCATTTCTACCGCGAGGTTCTCGGCCTCGAAGAGGTCAGTCGCAAGAAAAGTGACCGCGGGTCGGAGTTGGTTTTTTTGAAAGCGCCCGGCAGCGAGGCGCTCATCGAAATCTGCAAATACGACGGAAGTGGTCCTGTCGTGGTGGGTCCGGATCTCACTCATCTGGCCTTTGGGGTGGAGGATATGGAGGCCTTTGCCAAACATGCGGCCGCTTTGGGATATCCGCTCAGCGATGGACCTCACAAGACATCGAGCGGGTCGGTGCTTGCTTTTGTCGACGCACCGGATGGCTATGAAGTCGAGTTGATTCAGCCTGCGCCTTGAGGCGGGAGGGGCTTCCCTACTTTAGTTGGTCTCGATCATTTCGAGGAAGCTGATTTTTCCGGCATCGAGTTTCAGCAGGGGCACGGACTGGGTGCGTGCGAGTTCGGGATCTGTGGTGATGTCGCCTGTCAGGCCCGGAAATGATTGCGTGCTTGCCAAGGCTTCGCGAAGTTTTTGAGGCTCTGTGGAATTGGCCCTGCGAATGGCATCCGCCAAAACCACCAAGGCATCGTAGCCCATCGCGGCGGACGCGGATGGGGAGGTGCCGTTTTTGCGCTCATAGACTTCGAGAAAGAGCTGAACCGCATCGGAAGGGTCTTCGGGGTTGAATCGACCGGGAAAATAGGTGTTGTTACCGGATTCTCCAACCATCGATGGAAACTCCAGCGAGTCCCAATTCGCCGTTCCGAGGAATGGCATCGTGAGTCCGAGTTCGCGGGCTTTCCTCAGGATCGGAGCAGCTTGATCGGCGGGAAGGGGGAGGTAGATAACATCCGGGTTTTTCTTTTTGATCGTCTGGAGGTGCTTGGTGAAATCCACCGTGCCAGTGGCAAAGGCCTCGCCGGCGATGCGGGCGTCTGGTTTGCGCTTGAATTGCTTCCCAAACGCCAGCGCCAGACTTTTTGAAAATTCGTCGGCAGGGTCGTAGAGCACGAGCGCCCGCTTGGCTCCAAGCGTCGCCGCGAACTTTGCCATGACCCGGCCGGAGTGGAAATCCGTTTGGCAGAGGCGAAAAATCCAAGGTTCGTGTGATGGAATGCCGGGCATCGTGGACCCGAGTGCCAGCAGCGGGATGCCAATGTCATCCGCCGCCATGGCCGCTTCCGCACTGCCTGCCGATAGGCCTCCTATCAGTGCGACGGCCTTGTCCTCGCTCACCAGATCGCGCACGGCTTTTTCGGCTCGCGCAGGCTCGGCGCGGGTGTCGCGCACCACGAGTCGGAGCACATGGCCGATGACGCCGCCTCCGGCATTGACCTCCTCGGCACCCATGGCAAGTCCGTTCAGCACTTCATTCGCACTGCCCTGCCCAAGACCTTTCAAAGGAAGAAAGACTCCCACATTGATGACCGGCAACGGGGTGGGTGTCGGGGCCGGTGTTGATTCCGCGACTGGAGGCGGTTGAGGGGCGGATGGTTTGTTGCATCCGCTGAACAGTAGCAACATTGCTCCCAATAGGGCGATGGAAAAACGATTCATGCGCTTTTATTTAAAGACAAGCCGAGGGGAAGCGCAACACTGCCATTCACGCCTTTCCATCGGGAACCTTGTCGCCGACGACTCGGGGCGTTAGTTTCCATGCAAATGAGGATTATCGTTACCGGGTTGATCGGGCAATATGCCTTCGGAGGGGTCACATGGGATTATATTCAATATGCACTCGGCTTTCGAGCCCTTGGCCATGATGTCTGGTATCTTGAGGATACAGGAGCCTGGGCCTACGATCCGGTGAAAATGGAGCCCAGCGCGGATTGCTCCCACAACACGGCCTATCTGGCCCGCGTCATGGAGCAGTTTGGCATGGGAGACCGCTGGATTTACCGGAATGTCGCCGATGAGAAATACCACGGCGTCGCGAGTGCCGCCGAAGCCGAAAAAATCATCGCTTCGGCGGATGTCCTCGCGAATGTGTCCGGTGCCTGCTGGTTGCGCGATGAGACCTCGCGCATTCCGATGAAACTTTTTTTGGATGGCGATCCCATGTTCACCCAGATCGGCCTGGCGGCAGATCCCGCTTCCGAATACGCCAAGCGGGTCGCCGCGCACGAGCGGCATTATTCTTTTGGTTTGAACATCGGCAAGCCGGGGTGCGAGGTGCCCACGGCAGGCTTTAACTGGCGCCCTACTGTGCAACCGATAGCGCTGGATTATTGGCGGGATTTTTCGCCTTCGGAAAAAAACCACATCGCCAATGGTGCTTGGACCACCGTGATGAATTGGGCGAGCTATGCGCCGAAAGATTACAATGGCCAGAAATATGGGCAGAAGGATATCGAGTTTGAGCGTTTCCTCGACCTGCCGGGCATGACGAAGGAAAAATTCGTCCTCGCTATGGGGCAGGGGATCGGAAGCAAGCGTCCCACCGAAATGCTCGAATCCAAAGGCTGGCACATCATCGAGCCGGATACCCACCTGCCCGACTACACCACCTACCGGGATTTCCTATCCCACTCGAAGGGGGAATGGAGCATCGCCAAGAATGGCTATGTGCGCTCGCGCAGTGGGTGGTTCAGTTGCCGCAGCGCCTGCTACTTGGCTGCTGGCAAGCCCGTCGTCGTTCAGGATACAGGTTGGAGCGACTACTTGCCGTCAGGCTCAGGGGTCGTTGCCTTCGATACGCCGCAGCAGGCCGCCGATGCCCTGGATAAAATTTCCGAAAATTATTCGCATCACTCGGAAGCCGCCCGAGCGTATGCAGAAAAACATTTCGACGCCGCCAAAGTTTGCGCCGAACTCCTCGAATGAAAAAAAATCTTTCTCAAAGCGCCCTCATCATCGTGGGCCATGGCTCCACCACGAACCCCGACTCGAGCGCGCCATCTCTCGTTCACGCCCGCAGCATTCGTGAACGCGGCATCTTTGCGGAAGTGGCGGTGTGTTTCTGGAAAGAAGAGCCCACCTTCCGCGAAGTCCTGCGCACGGTGGACAGCGACGAAGTCTATGTCGTGCCGAATTTCATCAGCGAAGGCTATTTCACCCAAACGGTCATTCCCCGTGAACTCGAACTCGCCGGAAAAACCACGCGCATCGGCAATCGAGCGATCCATTATTGCGAGCCTGCTGGTAACCACGAGGCCATGACCGGTCTCCTCATGAAGCAGGCCCGCATGGTCGCACCGGGTGTTTCGCCCAAGGAAACAAGCCTCTTCATTGTCGGACATGGAACCGGTCTCAACGAAAACTCAGCAGTCGCCGCCAAGCTCCAGGTTAAAAAAATCTCGGAGACCAGCGAGTATGCCGAAGTGCTCTCGGCCTACATGGAGGAGGCTCCGCTTATTTCAGAATGGGACAAGCTCGCCTCCCAACCGAATGTCATCGTCGTGCCGTTTTTCATTTCCGACGGACTGCACAGCTACCAAGACATCCCGGTTTTACTGGGTATCGCCGAGGATGTCGGCCCTGCAGCCAGCCAGAGCCAGGTTTTTCGAAACAACCCATATCACCTGCGCGACCGCCAGTTGTTTTACAGCGGCGCCATCGGCACGGATCCGGGCTTTGCGGATGTCATACTCGACCAGGTTGACGCCTTTTCCGAATAACGGAATTTTTGCGCACATTTTAGTAGCGCGTTCGAAAAGTTGTGCCATTTTGTGCCCGCCTCACCACACCTATGATATCACAATTCGTCGTCTATTTTGTTTTCGGAATCGTTCTTCTCGGCGCCCTTGTCATGGCGTTCATCCTGCTGAATTTCTTCGGCACTTGGCTGCGCGCAAAACTGGCAGACGCGCCTGTTTCTTTCGCCAAGCTCATCGGAATGCGCCTGCGCCGCGTGCCCATGGGGCTCATCGTTGACAGTCGTATCACTGCGGTAAAAGCCGGTATTAATATCGACACCGACCCGCTTGAAGCCCACTACCTCGCCGGTGGAAATGTTTCTCACGTCGTCTTGGCCCTCATTGCCGCCGACAAGGCCGCTCTGCAACTCGACTTCAACCGCGCTTGCGCCATTGACCTCGCCATCAAGGGCACCAGCAAAACCGTTCTGGAAGCCGTCCGCACCAGCATCAATCCAAAAGTCATCGACTGCCCGAATCCCACCACCGGTAAAGTCACCATCGATGCCGTGGCCCGCGACGGCATCGGAGTCAAAGTCCGCGCCCGCGTGACTGTTCGTTCCAATCTGAATCGCTTCGTCGGCGGTGCCACGGAGGATACCATCATTGCCCGCGTCGGCGAGGGCATCATCACCTCCATCGGTTCCGCAGTTTCTTACAAGGATGTCTTGGAAAACCCCGACCGCATCTCAAAGACCGTCCTCGCCAAGGGGCTCGATACCGGCACCGCTTTCGAAATCCTTTCCGTGGACATTGCGGATGTGGATATCGGCGACAACATCGGAGCCAAGCTCCAGGCCGAGCAGGCAGAGGCCGACAAGGTCGTCGCGCAGGCCAAGGCCGAAATGCGCCGCGCTGCCGCTGTCGCCACCGAGCAGGAAATGAAAGCCCGCACCCAGGAAATGCAGGCCAAGGTCGTCGAGGCCGAAGCCCAAGTCCCAGAGGCCATCTCCGCCGCCTTCCGCAATGGCAACCTCGGAGTCATGGACTATATGCGCCTGAAAAACATCCAGTCCGACACCGCCATGCGCGACTCCATAGCCACGCCGGCGTCATCCACCCCGGCCTGATTCCGCGATGGAACAACTCGTCCTGCTCCTCATTATTGGAGCGATTAGCCTGATCAACTGGCTCATCGAACAATCCGGTAAACGCCGGGAGCAGCGCCGTTTTGAAGCTGAGCGCGCCCGCCGGGAGGCGGAGTCAAGCCCCTATCTGGAGCCCGCTCCGTCGCCCACATCCATTCCCGAGGTTCACAAATCTGAACCTCAGCAGGAAATGCGGAGATTCCTCGAGTCATTTGGAATCCCGATGCCCGAAGAAGTCGCTCCTCAAGAAGTCGCGTCGGAATTTCTAACCCCTGCTCCCGCTCAAACACCTGCCCCCGCGCCCGCGCCGCGCACCATTGTTCGTAAGCTCAAGCCAACTTCTTCCAAGCCCCAACAAGTCCTGCTCGA
Organism: Terrimicrobiaceae bacterium; assembly: GCA_044342325.1. Classification (GTDB taxonomy): domain Bacteria; phylum Verrucomicrobiota; class Verrucomicrobiia; order Chthoniobacterales; family Terrimicrobiaceae; genus UBA967. The sequence goes on along the minus strand of JBIIPZ010000034.1, from coordinate 18,514 downwards.
AATCAAATCCCCCGCCGCCCTCCGCCAAGCCATCGTCTGGCGCGAAATCCTCGGCCCTCCACGCTCCCTGCAGCCATATTGATTGTCGACCCGCCTCGGAGGGCCAGCTTCCGGCATGGCCCAATTTTCAGCCGCGAAGCAGCGTCTGGAATAGGTGGGGTTGGCAAAATCATGGGCAGCAAAATCATTTTTTTGGGAGGATGCGCAGCAAGCGGATTGAGTGGTTTGGGTGGCAGTGCTGTCTGAAAGTTATTCCGCGCCGCGCGTGGTTGAAAAATGGGTCAGGCGAGGACGATGACCCTCCAAACAGTCGACGCACGGCGTGGGCAACCTTTTATTCAGAGTGAGTTCGCGGCGAAGTTTGAGATCGTGAGGTCTTCGACGATCGCGAGTTGGTCGAGTCCGGCGGCGATGTCGAAAAACTCGACGAGTTCGGCGGGGACTTGGGGTTGGGGGGAGTGGAGGAGCGAGAGGCTGAAGCCGAGGAGCAGGATCGCGAATGCCGGGGCAGTGATCCAACGCAGAACGAAGCCAGGAATGGTCGACGGGGGCGCGTTGTGTCGGATGGATCGAAGGACATTTCTTGCGAAGAAATTCGAGGGGACTGCGGCTGGTCGGGCGCGACCGAGCAATTCCCACAGTTCGTCTTTCTCCGTAAGATCGTCATTCATGTCACATCAAACCCAGCTTGATGGGCGAAGTTGCGCAAAAAATTAAGTTTCGTGCGCGTCGAGGAATCCTTCGAGTTGGCGGATGCGGGTCGGGTGACGCATTTTCCGAAGGGCTTTGGCTTCGATCTGGCGAATGCGCTCGCGGGTGACCTTGAATTGGCGGCCGACTTCCTCGAGTGTGCGGCTGTATCCATCGACGAGGCCGAAGCGCTGCTCGAGGACCTGGCGCTCTCGCTCGGTGAGGGATTCCAAGACATCTTTGATTTTGTCTTTGAGCAAGACGATCGCTGCCATGTCGGCGGGGTTTTCCGCGCCTTTGTCTTCGATGAAGTCGCCGAAGCTTGTGTCGTCGCTGTCGCCGACGGGGGCTTGAAGCGAGATCGGTTGCTGCGCCATCTTCAAAACGGCACGCACACGCTCCACAGGGAGCTGAATCTCGTCCGAGATTTCTTCCGGGGAAGGCTCGCGGCCATATTCCTGCACGAGTTGCTTCTGCACACGGATCAGCTTGTTGATCGTTTCGATCATGTGAACCGGGATGCGGATGGTGCGTGCTTGGTCGGCAATCGAGCGGGTGATCGCTTGGCGAATCCACCAGGTCGCGTAGGTTGAGAATTTGTAACCCCGGCGGTATTCGAATTTTTCGACCGCTTTCATGAGTCCCATGTTGCCCTCTTGGATCAGGTCAAGGAATGAGAGACCGCGGTTGGTGTATTTTTTAGCAATGGAAATGACCAGGCGGAGGTTGGCCTCAACCATTTCGGTTTTTGCCTTGAGGGCGCGGCGGTGCCAAATCTTGAGGTTTTCGTGATGCGTTTTGAGTTCCTCGGGAGTGAGCCAGAAACGGGCTTGCATATCCTTGAGCTCAGCAGTGTGCTGACGGCGGAGTTTGGGATTCGCATCCTTCGAGTGCTTGGCGAGTTCCTTCTGCACATTGGTCACAGCGCGATGGTTCTCTTCAACGAGCACAACAAAATCCTCAACGACTTTCTGCTTGAAGAAGAACTTCGGATAAAATTGCTGCAGTGATTTGAGGGCGCGATCGAATTTCTTTCGTTTCTCCGAGTTGGCGCCGGACTGTGCTGTTTCTGCGTAAAGTTTTGAAGCCGAGTCTGTCGCGCGCTTCACTTGTTGGCAAAGGCGGGGGAGCGCTTTCATATAGCGTTCGCGGCTCTCGATTTTTTTGTCGAGAATGACGCGATCGAAGCGTTCGCGCTGATCGATAAGCTTCTGAGCGAGATCAACATGGGCTCTTGCGACGAAGCCGAATCCGTAGAGAAGTTCTTGGACTTTCAATTCGGCGTCTTCGATGCGTTTGGAAATTTCCACTTCCTGTTCGCGGGTGAGCAACGGGACTTGGCCCATTTGCTTTAGATACATCCTGACCGGATCGTCGAGAATATCGAGTTTGGAATCTGCTTTTTCTTCTTTTTCCTCTTTTTCTTCCTTCTCGTCTTTGTCGTCGTCTTCGTCGTCTTTTCGAACTTCTTTGACACGATCGACATCCGATGACTCGATGATTTCGATCTCAACGCCACGGAGTTGGCTGATAATGGCATCCAGATGCTCCGGATTGCTGACGCCTTCGGGAAGATGCTCGTCGAGATCTTCGTAGGTAAGGTAACCTTGCTCTTTGGCCAAGCGAATGAGGTCACGAACCTTCTCTTGAATCATCTTGGGGATGCTCAAGGGCATGGGCTCGGAGGTTAAGTCCTGTTTTGAGGTCTCGGATGCTCCCTTCTTTTTGTTTTTAGGCTCGGGTGCGTTCGCTTTTGCCTCGACTTTTTTGGCTCCGGTTGCCGGAGCGGAGGTCGTTTTCTGAACGGGCTTGGCTGGCGCCGACGGCTTGGTCTCTGGCTTCTTGGCGGATTGCTTAGCCGGCGGTTTGGGGGCCGGTTTGGTATTTTTGGCCGGAGCGCTTTTTGCTGGGGCCTTTGCCGGAGGAGTCGGGCGGGCTGGTTTCTTTGGTAAAGCTTTTACTGGCTTGGTTGGAGCCTTCTTGACTGGGGTTGGAGCCGGTTTTGCCTTTGCCTGAATTTTTTTCGGTGCGGCTTTTTTTGCTGGCACCTTGGCCGATGGCTTGGCGGCCTTGGCTGGCAGGGCGGTCTTCTTAGCTGGAGCCTTCACCTTGGGTTTTGAGGCCGCGACAGGTTTTTTGGCTGCTGGCCTTGCCGATTTTTTCGGCAGAGGTTTGCCTGGCTTGGAGTTGGACTTTGCAGTCGGCTTGGAAGGTTTTGCGACCTTCTTTGCTGCGCTGGGTTTAGCCGCCGGACGGGACGGGCTTTTTGAAGAGGTGGTTTTTGTTTTCAACAATCTGCTTTCCGTTAGGCCTGGAGAAAAGGCCGTCGAACATCCGCCACACGGATCGTGAGGTCAAGGATTTGTTTTTGTAATTTTTGTCTTTCTGCCGCCGGAATCGCTGGATCGGCAATCCGGCTCTTCAGGCCATCGATTTCGCGGTTGAGTTGCTGCACATGGAGGCCTTGGAGCAATTGGCGGGCGCGTTCCAGCGGCTCGGGGGTGGAGCGGTGGATATCCATCGCCGAGATCAGGCGTTCCTCGGACCCCGTCAGTTGAGCGAGCAGGGTGGGGGGTGGAGGGGTGCCATCTTCATAATCTGCTTGAGCGAGTTTGTTCACTAAGAAACCTCCCTCCTCGAACTCGTCGAGCGGCTTCTGGTCGCGGAGCCATGTCCGCACCTCGTTACTTGTCAGCGTGAGACGGCAAAGCATTTCCATGCCTGCGGAGAGGGCGATTTTTTCCTCGGGTTGGGGCGTCGGAGTTTGAGATTCTTCTTGATCGATAGCAGGGGCTTTCATTGCGACACGAATAGCGGGTTGAGGAAGTCCAAGGCGCGAGGCGATGCGTCCCAGTAGGGTCTCCTTCAGAACGGCGTCCTGCACGAGCGCGAGCGGCGGGGCGATGCGGCTGACGAGGCGGGATTTGCCGACGCTGTCGTTGAGTTCGCCGGATGCGAAGGCCTCGTTCAGGCTGTGTTCAAAAAAATCCGTCGCATTGTTCACGACTTCCAAAAACGCCTCCGGACCCGAGCGGCGGATGAGGGAGTCGGGATCCTCGCCTTGTGGGAGGGTCACTATTTTCACCAGCAAACCTTGCGAGAGCAGTGCCGGCAGAGAGCGGGTGGCGGCCTTTTTCCCTGCGGCATCTGAGTCGAAGCAGAGGAGGACAGTTTCGACATAGCGCTTCAAAAGACGGGCCTGGTCGCCTGTAAATGCCGTTCCTTGTGGGGCAATGACATTTCGGACGCCGGCTTCGAAGGCTGAGATCAAATCGATCTGTCCCTCGCAAACGATGGCGGCGTTTTTGTCGATGAGGTCGCGTTTGGTTTTATCGAGCCCGTAGAGGACGCGGCCTTTGGAGAAAAGCGGTGTCTCGGGGGAGTTGACATATTTTGCGGCCTTGGCGTCGGCTTCGAGGATGCGTCCGCTGAAGGCGATGACCTCACCGTAATCATTTCGGATCGGAAACATGACGCGGTTTCGGAATCTGCTGTAGAGCGCGCTGCTCGAGTTCGAGCCTTCGTCTTTGGAAGAGGCGAGGCCGCTTTGGGCTATTTCCTCGGAGGAGAATCGTCGTCCGCGCAGGTGCGTGAGGAGAGCGTCCCAGGAGGCGGGAGCGAAGCCGAGTTGCCAGGATTTGGCGATGGTCGAATTCAGAGCTCTCGACTTGAGGTAGTCCCTGGCCTGGGAGGCGTCCGGTGATTTCAGAAGTTGATCGTGAAACCATGCCGATGCCTCGGCGTGAAGGGCTAAAAGACGCTGGCGCAGGCTGTGTTTCTGGTGGTCTTCCGAAGTGGCATCCTCTTCCACGATGGGAATGCCCGCGCGCTGGGCAAGGCGACGAACGGCCGATGGGAAATCGAGGTGCTCGTATTCCATGACGAAGCGGAGAACACCTCCCCCGGCACCGCATCCGAAGCAGTGGTAGTTCTGCCGCGCGGGGTTCACATGGAAAGACGGCGATTTCTCGCGATGGAAGGGACAAATCGCGCGGAAGCTCGTTCCCGCGCGCTTGAGCGGAAAATACGAACCGATCAAATCAACGATATCATTGGCATCGCTGACGCGCTGTATTGTTTCCTCGGAGATGAGTCCCACGGGCTGAAAATACCTTGCGGTGGGTCTGGGCGCGAGGGAGATTTCCGTCTCTATGAAGTGCCTTCTTTTGATTTTTGTCTGCCTTGCCCAACTACTGCCTCTACAAGCGGCTGAAAAAGGCATTTCCACTGGTTCTGTGGTTGTCCTGCCCGTGAAGGGAGCGGTGAGCGAAGCGCAGTTTTTCTTCCTGCGACGGGCTTTGAAAAATGCGGAGTCTGTGGCGGCATCCGCTGTCGTTTTGGATATGGACACGCCTGGCGGGGATTTGAAAGCAACGGAGAAGATCGTGCAGATGTTCTCCAAAAGCCCGATTCCCGCCTACACCTATGTGAACGCGAATGCCGGCTCGGCGGGCGCGCTGATCGCACTCGGCACGAAGAAGGTTTTCATGGCCCCAGTCAGTGCCATCGGAGCCGCCGCGCCAGTGGCGGGCAGTGGTCAGGAAATTCCGGAAACCATGAACGCCAAGATTGTTTCCTACTACTCTGGATACTTCCGCAGTGTGGCGCAGAAAAACGGATACCACCCCGAGTTGGTGGATGGTTTTATGAACCTCGATAAAGAGGTGAAGGTCGGCGGTGAAGTCATTAACCCCAAGGGCGCGTTGCTCACGTTGAGCGCTCAGGAAGCCGTTCGAGACATCGGTGGAAAGCCACTGCTGGCCTCCGGCATCGAAGCGGATGTCGCCGCGCTTGTTAAGACCTGTGGACTTTCTGTGGATCGGATCGTTCGCTTGGAACCCTCCGGATTCGAGAACCTCGCCCAATGGATCACCACGCTTGCCCCTCTCTTTCTTCTCGGCGGAATTATGGGAGCCTATCTCGAATTCAAGGCCCCTGGCTTCGGAATTGCGGGGATTCTCTCGGCGGTCTGTTTTTTGATTTTCTTCGGTGGGCATTACATCGCAGGCCTGACCGGATTGGAAATGGTAGCCCTTTTCGTCTTGGGGCTCGTCTGCATTTTGATAGAGGTCGTTTTTTTCCCAGGGGTTTTCTTTTTAGCCCTCGGTGGTGCGTTGATGGTGCTTGCGGCGTTGTTTTTTTCGATGGCGGACTTGTATCCGGCCCAGCCGATCAATTTTTCATTCGAGAGACTTCAAGTTCCGATGTGGAACCTCAGCATCGCTTTCGTTGCCAGCGCGGTCGGAGTTGCACTCTTGGCGCGGTTTCTCCCGAGCATTCCAATCTTTCGCAGCCTGTTTTTGTCATCGAGTTCTCCGGCTGGTCCATCCATCGCGCCCGTCGTTACCGAGCTTGGAGCTGCGGCAAAGGTGCCTGTCGGAGAGACCGGCGTGGCCCTCTCCATCCTGCGCCCGTCTGGTCGCGCCCAGATAAGCGAAGGGGTTTTTGATGTGATGACGAATGGCGAGTTCCTTGAGGCTGGAACAAAAATCCAAGTCCTCGCGGTGAATGGTCAGAACATCATTGTCGGGCGGCAAGTGACCTGAGCCAGGCCAGTGCGGATTTCGCCGCAAGCGATCCCGTGGCAAAGCATCCCTGTAACAAATAGCCTCCTGTAGGCGCCTCCCAGTCGATCATTTCTCCTGCTACAAAAAGCCCTGGAAGTTTCGTTAACATGAGGCTGGAGTCGATTTCGCTCCAGCATACCCCTCCCGCGCTGGAAATGGCTTCCGCAATCGGTCGGGGACCTTTCAATGGGATGACGCAATTCTTTGCCTCGCGGGTGAGCGAGTGCACATCCATCCAATCATTTCGTGCCAGAAGCGCATAGGCTGCATCGCTGAGCTTCCAACGCTGGCGGGCCTCAGTAGAGAAATTCCGCCGAACCGATTCCATCTTGGAGACGAGCTGCTCGTGGGAATGCGCAGGCTTGAGATCGATAGCTATCGCCGGCTCAGGCATTTCACGGAGTGTTTTTCCGAGAGCGTAAAGCGGTCCTCCCTCCATGCCGTAGCGAGTGATCAGGAGTTCGCCCCGAATCTGCTTGTCGCCCGCTTGCGTGTTTACATTTTTTAGCGGCTTGCCTTCGGCGAGTGAGAGAAAATCCGCGCTCCAATCATGCTCCCAGCCACAGTTGGCAGCCATGAGCGGTTGAATCGAAATCCCAAGGTTTTCGAGGGCATGCGTCCACTGTCCATCCGAGCCGGTTTGTGGCCAGGATGCACCGCCGACTGCGAGGATCATGGCATCCGCCTCGGCACTAGCGCCATTGGAAAATTCCATCCGAATCGTTGAGCCAGGCGTTACCGAGACAAGTCGGTGCCTCATTTCAAATCGAACGCCCAAGGCTCTTAGCCTCGCCACCCAAGCGCGGAGAAGCGTGGCGGCTTTGAGAGTCTTCAAATAAATCCTGCCGCTTCCCGCTTCGAAAGTCTCGGCCCCAAGGCTTCTCGCCCATTCACGGAGGTCCATCGGCGTGAAGTCCGCTAAGATTTCGCTCCAGCGTTCCTCGCACTCAGTGGATGCCGAGTAGCGTCTGGTAAAGGCCTCCATGGGTTCTGAGTGGGTGAGGTTCATGCCGCCTTTTCCGGCCACTAGAAACTTTCGCCCGACGGAGGGCTTTGCGTCGAAGAGTGTGACTTCGGCCCCAGCTTCTGCCGCGATTTCCGCTGCGCGCAAACCTGCCGGCCCACCGCCTATGATGGCGATGCGTTTCACTTGGAAGATGCCGGAGTTAGTATTTTTCCAGACAAGTTGAAAACCGTAATTTCCTCAGCATCGCGCGCCCAGTCTAGGAATGTGGTCGTAATGAGTGTTTGGGCACCGGGGGGTAGTGCTTTAAGGAGTCGGTTGCGGCGCGCCGTGTCGAGCTCGCCGAAGATGTCGTCCAAAAGTAGCACAGGAGGCTGCCCGTGCATGGCTTCGATATGGCGGGCTTGAGCGATTTTCAGGGCCAGTGCGATGGTTCGCTGTTGTCCTTCCGAGGCGAATGACGACGCCTTGAGCGAGTTGAGTTGAAAATCCAAATCGTCCCGGTGCGGTCCGCAAACGGTTTGCCGCAGGCGCTCTTCCTCAGAGCGCGAAGCCGCGAGTGCCTCCGAAAACGGGAGCTGGCAGCCTGGCCGGTATTCGATTTTCAGGTCGTCTGAGGAAGAGCTGATTTCCAAGCATGCCGCGGTCGCGCGGGGCGACAGCGAGTCTGTGAGTCGGGCGCGTGCCGAGAGGAGAAATTCTCCCGCTTCCAGTAGCGGTGGGTCAAAAGCCGCAATTTCCCGCCGGGGACGCCCATCCTTCAGCAGGGAATTTCGTGATCGCAGGGCGCGTTCATAGTCGCGCAGCGCCTTGCGGTAGCCCGGCACGGATTGCGTCCCGAGAAAATCCAGATATCGCCGCCTTGCAGAACTGGAGCCCTTCACAAGATCCAGATCGGCATTCGAAAACCAAGTGATGCGGGCTGTGGAAAGGTAGTCCGTCGATTTTTGCTGAAGCTTCGAATCGAGGAAAATCGTGCGTCCCTCGGGCGTGTGACGGTATTGCAGTCGGGTGTCAGCAAAATGCCCCTCGATCGAAAAACCACCCTCTCCGCTTTGGATCAGTTCGGTCGTTGTCGTGGTGCGCGGGGACTGAAGGCGGAGTAGAACGCACACGGCTTCGAGAATCGAAGTCTTGCCCTGGGCGTTTTGCCCCACGATGCAGGTGCGGTGGGGAGCTGGAAAAAATTCCAGATTTTCAAAGCAGCGGAAATGATGGAGCCGGACTTCCCTGATCACGCAAACTTCTCCATGCGGTCACCCTCGCGCGCCCGTGCGGCTTCGAGCGCCCAGTCCGGAAAATCCGGCGAGAGGGTGGCTGTGAAATGAACACGCTTTCCAGTGAGGGGATGCTTGAATGCCAACTTCCAGGCATGCAGGTAATGCCGCTCCACACTGCCCCTGCGGCCATATTGAGGGTCGCCTGTCACGGGATGCCCGAGGTGTTTCAAGTGAACACGAATCTGGTGTGTCCTGCCCGTTCGCGGTCGACATTCGATGAGTGCTTTTCCGTCGCGGTTGGCAAGCACTCGATAGTGGGTGAGGGCATCCCTCCCGCGATCGACGACCGCCATTTTTTGGCGGTGCACGGGATGTCGGCCGATGGCCGCTTCGATCTTGCCGTGAGGCATGCGCGGAACCCCGTCGGCAAGGGCCAGGTAGGATTTTTCAACCTCGCGGGATGCAAATTGCGCCGAGAGCGAATTGTGCGCGGCCTCAGTCTTAGCCACCACAATGCAGCCTGATGTCTCCTTGTCTAAACGGTGGACGATCCCAGGTCGGCCCTCGCCGCCCACGATTTCCAGCCCGCCGCAATGGTGGAGCAATCCATTTGCCAGTGTCCCCTCACGGTTTCCTGCACCTGGATGCACGACGAGCCCCGCAGGCTTGTTCAGCACGAGCAGCGTCTCGTCCTCAAAAATGATATCGATCGGAATATCCTGCGCCGCCAGAGGGGAGGGGACTGTTTCCTGCGGAATTTCAAAAACAACCTCATCTCCGGCGCGGAGGGGATAGGAGGGCTTCGCGGCGACCTTGTTCACAAGCGCATGCCCATCTCGAATGAAGGCCTGAAGTCTTGCACGTGAGAAATCCGGACACCCGGCTCCGAGGAATTTATCTAAACGCTGACCCGCCTGTTCTGGCGTAACGAGAAAGTGAAGTGGCATGCTTGGTGGCCTCAAAAAATGCAACCGAGGCTTCTCGAAGTCTGGCGGCATGGAACCCTCAACGCAAGGACATCGGCAAGGGTAGGCTGTGTTTTTAAAGCTGTCGAGGGTCGTTCCTCGCCATGATTTCCCGCAGCATTTGTTCGTATTGGTCCTGCTGAACCGCGTATTGCAATTCCACTTGGGCCCCATTGAAAACAAACAAGGCGATGAGCATAAGCATGGGATTCCCAAAAAATCCCAGCACCGCAAATCCGCACGCCAGCACCTGCCCGGTTCTGGCTGCCACGCGCGTCGCCGCGAGATGGCTGAACTTCATCGCCAATAGCGCTCGCAGCACCCGCCCGCCATCCATCGGAAACGCCGGGATCATATTGAAAATGATCAACCCGCAATTCACCACCAGCAGGTTGTGAAGCATGACGCGCAGAGTGTTGTCAGGCCCAGCCAGAATTCCTCCTGTCAGCATGAGAATTCCTGCCAGCACCGCAGCAATCGCCACATTCACCGCCGGTCCCGCCACAGCAATGACGAGTTCCATCGAGGGTTTTTCGGGAATTTGATCCATCCGAGCCACTCCACCGATGGGAAGCAGCGTGATGTCCGGCGTGCGGATGCCATAGCGCCTGCCAGCCATGGCGTGGCCGAATTCATGCAACAACACGCAGAAAAACAGGGCCGCAATAAAGGAAACCTCGCCCACTGCTCCAGGCCACCCCGCGTCCTGCCATCCAGTGAATCCAAAAAAGGCCGGAAGGAGTAGGAAGGTGACATGAATTCTGACATCGATGCCTGAGATTCGGGCGATGCGATACGACCATTTCATAAAAATTGATTTTCGGATTCGTGAATTCCCATAAACTCCATTTTTCAGCGCTTTCGAGCGCCATGCTTCACATTCACAATCCACCATTCTGAAAGAAAAGAAAATGTCCCTTTCCACTCCCAAAGTCCTCGTAGCCGATCCTGTGTCTCAAAGTGGAGTCGATGAACTCTCTGTCGGCGGCGCTTTCGAGGTTGTTGTCAAAACCGGTCTACCCGAGGCTGAGATTATCAAAATCATCCCGGAGTTCTCCGCTCTCGTCGTCCGCAGTCAGACCAAAGTGACCGCCGCTGTTTTGGAAGCCGCTACAAATCTCAAGGTCGTCGGTCGCGCCGGCGTGGGCGTGGACAATGTCGATGTGGATGCTGCAACGCGCCGTGGTGTCATCGTTATGAACACACCCGGTGGAAATACCATCTCCACCGCCGAGCATGCCTTTTCCCTCCTTGTCAGCATCGCCCGCAACATCCCGCAAGCCGACGCCAGCATGAAGGCCGCACGCTGGGACCGCAAAAAATACGAGGGCGTCGAACTCTACAACAAAACCCTCGGCATTCTCGGCATGGGCCGCATCGGCACGGAACTTGCCCGCCGCGCCATGGCCTTCGGCATGCGTGTTCTCGCCTATGATCCCTACCTCTCCGTCAGCCGCGCCCGCAGCCTGCAGGTGGAGCTTGTCGAGGATATCGACTCCCTTCTTCCTCAAGCCGACTTCATAAGCATGCACATGCCGCTCACGGATGAAACCCGCCACATGCTCGATACCCGCCGCCTAGCGCTTTGTAAAAAAGGCGTCCGCATCGTGAACTGCGCCCGTGGTGGACTTGTCGCCGAAGACGCCTTGTATGATGCCCTCAAGTCCGGGCATGTGGGAGCTGCCGCACTCGATGTTTTTGAAGTCGAGCCGCCGCCCGCCGACTTCCCGTTACGCGAACTTTCGAATATCGTCTTCACTCCCCACCTCGGAGCCAGCACCGCCGAGGCGCAGGAAAATGTCGGTATCGAAATTGCACAGGCAATCCGCGCCGCCTTGCTCGATGGGGAAATTCGAAACGCCGTCAACATGCCCAGCATCGACGCCAAAACCGCTGCCGTCGTGAAACCCTACCTCACTCTCGGTGACAAAATGGGTCGCTTCGTTGCCCAGCTCGCGCCGAAACGCAACGACCGCGTCGTCATCACCTACGGCGGCAAAGCCGTCGAAATGCCGACTGACGCCATCAGTCGCGCCATCCTCACCGGCTTCCTCAAACACGCCGGCGGCGAGGAAGTGAACAGCGTAAATGTCCGCAGCATGGCTTCCACCATCGGCCTCGATGTGCAGGAGGTTCGCTCCAGCGCGCAGACCGATTTCAACGAATGGCTCCATGTGGCCGTTTTCAGCGGTGACAGCAAAGTCTCGCTCGGCGGCACATTCTTCGGTGCCAAAAACGATCCGCGTATCGTCCGTGTGAACGGCAACCCTGTGGAAGTCACACCTTCAGGGGTTGTTCTCATGCTCGAAAACCGCGACCGCCCTGGCATCGTTGGTCACATCGGCACACTCCTCGGCACTGAGAAAATCAATATCGCCAGCATGAGCTTGTCGCGCACCGAGCAGGGAGGGCGCGCCCTCACGCTGTTGAACCTCGACAGCATGCCTGGAGCGGATGTCATGACCAAGCTCTCGGCTGACGCCGACATCTACAGCGCCCGGGTCATCGCTCTCTAAGTTCACCAACGGGCGGGGCCGCCATGGAACAAACCGAGGCCATCCTCATCCGCAAGCAGGCTTGGAGCGACACGAGTCTCATCACCACATGGCTTACCAGCGGGCATGGCAAAATCACCGCCATGGCCCGCGCAGCACGGCGTCCCGTCAGTCCGTTTGCTGGACGCCTCGACCTCTTTCACAAAGCCGAGATCGGCTACGCCATGCCCAAACGCGGCTCCCTCCACACTCTCCGCGAGGTGCGATTGCTGGAGGTTTTCGCCGCCACCTCCGCGTCGAATCTTTTTCTCTGTGGCTACTTCGCCGAACTCATCGACCTCGTCACGCAGCCCGGCGAGCCATTTCCTGAGATTTACGATCTTTTCTCCCGCGCCACTTCCCATCTGAGCCGGTCCCCCGCCTCCATGCGGGCGCTCGAGTTTTTTGAAAGCGAACTCTGCCGCATGCTCGGCATCCACGACGGCACCGCCTGTGCCAGGGCAGCGATTGAAACCTATTGCGGACGCATCCCCTCCTCGCGTATGGCTGCATTGCAATTGTTGAACCCTCGCACCACACCGTGAAACGAATTCTTCAGCAAACTCTCCTCTTCGGACTCATCGCCGCCTTTTGCCTGCCGCTCACCGCTTGCCTCGGGCCGAATATCAAAGGCTACAAAACCAAGCCCTACGCAATTCGTGGCATTCGATATCATCCCATGCAGCCCCGCGATGCCATCGGCCACACCGAGGTCGGTATCGCGTCGCACTACTCTGAGCATTTCCTCATCTTTCCTGGCAAGACGGCCACCGGTGAGAAACTCTGGCCATGGACCAAAGTCGCCGCCCACAAAACGCTGCCCATCCCCTGCGTTATTCGCGTCACCAATCTTAAAAACGGCCGCTCGGTCAAAGTCCGCGTCAATGACCGCGGACCCTTCATCCGCGGCCGCATGCTCGATGTCACAAAGCCAGTTGCCGACGACCTTGGCTTCACCAAACAAGGCCTCACGAATGTAAAAATCCAAGTCCTCAGCGTCGGCGACGGATCTTATCGCATTCGCTAAATTTTCAACTCCAACCAAACCATGCTAACACCAAAAATCGCCCAAAAATCTCCGTCACCCGTCACTGTCGTCGCAGGCAAAACCTACTACTGGTGCTCCTGCGGAGAGAGTAAATCCCAACCCTTCTGCGACGGATCCCACAAGGGCACCGACTTCGCCCCGGTTCCCTACACCGCCGAAAAAGATGGTACCGTGTATTTCTGCGCCTGCAAACAAAGCGCCAACGGCGTCCTCTGCGACGGCTCCCACAAATCCCTTGCCTAACCCCGCACCTCCCACGCCGCTTCGCAGCTGAAGCGGCACGCCGATATTGGGAGGGCCGTCCTCCGGCATGGCCCAAAATTTTCCACCGAAGACGCGGAACTACGCACAGACACCAGCCTGCTCAGAGCCTCCCGAAAAACGCCGTCCGCCTGCACGGCCGTCCTCACTCCGTTTCGCGGCTGAAAAATGGGTCATGCGAATCGAAGCACATCTCCGATGTGCCCGAAGGGCGGTGGTGCTGCGATGGGGGCTGGGTTTGGATAAAAAATAGTCTGTCTAAAAAAATGGCCTTGGAGTTTAAAAACGCTCATGAACAAAACAATTTCCCGCCGCTTGCTTGTATCCACTCGTAATGGCCACAAGGTCGGTGAGATTCGGGAAATTCTGGGTGCCGATTTCGAGGTTCTGGATCTTTCTGCGATCAGTGGAGTGGGGGAGGTGGAGGAGACGGGTGTGACTTTTGAGGAGAACGCCACGCTCAAGGCTCTCGCAGTTTCGGGGCACTTTGACGGGTGGGTGATTGCGGATGACTCCGGACTGGAGGTCGATGCCTTGGATGGCGCGCCGGGTGTGTGGTCGGCCAGATTTTCGGGAGTTGGGGCGACGGATGCCTCGAACCGTGCTTTGCTTTTGGAGAAGCTCGAGGGTGTGCGTGGCAAGGAACGCTCGGCGCGTTTCCGCTGTGTGATTGTGCTAGCGCGGGCGGGTCGCAAGCTTGCGGCTTTCAGTGGCTCGGTCGAGGGCGTGATCATCAACCTGGAAAAAGGCTCGGGAGGATTCGGCTACGATCCGCTCTTCGTTCCGGAGGGGCATTGCGAGACCTTTGCACAGCTTGGTTCGGAAGTGAAAAATGCATCGAGCCACCGCGCCAGAGCTCTTGCGGGCCTGCTGGCTTGGAGTGGATGGAACGATTGAAACTCTGCGCGCTTGTCGCGTTCGCCGGTCTCGATATGATGCCGAGACGCATTTATGCACCAAGGTTCTCTTGCCCTTCTCCTGCACGCCCACTTGCCGTGGGTAAGGCACCCGGAGCATGAAGAATTTTTAGAGGAGGACTGGCTTTTTGAGGCCATCCTCGAGTGTTACATTCCGCTCCTGAAAAACCTGCGCCGCCTTGTTTTCGACAAGGCGCCCGTGAAGCTCACATTCACCCTCACTCCTCCGCTCTGTGCGATGTTGCGGGATCCGCTACTGCAGGCCCGCTCTGAGCGCTATCTGGCGCGCGGTGTCGAGTTGGCGGCGATGGAGGTCGAGCGCACGGCGCATGACGCCGCGATGCGCGATGTGGCGCGGCACTATCACGCCCGCATCTCGGAGGCGCTGGATTTTTACACGCGGGAAATCAACCGCGATATCGTGGGGGCATTCGCCCAGCTCCAGGCGGATGGCATTATTGAAATCATCACCTGTGCCGCAACGCATGGCTTCCTGCCGCTCATGGAGATTGTGCCGGAGGCGATGCGGGCGCAAATTCTTATCGGCTGCGACTACCACCGAGAGTGCTTCGGGCGCCCTCCCGAGGGTATCTGGCTTCCCGAGTGCGGATATGTGCCGCGCGTGGACAGCCTGTTGCAGGAGGCGAATCTACGGTGGTTCGTCGTGGATGCCCATGGACTCATGTATGGCGAGCCGAGGCCTCGATTCGCTATTTACGCGCCGTATTTCACCCCCGCCGGTCCGGCTGTTTTTGGACGCGACCGCGAGTCGAGCAAGCAGGTCTGGAGCGCACGCGAGGGGTATCCGGGCGATCCAGCCTACCGGGATTTCTACCGCGACATCGGCATGGAGTTGCCGGAGGACTATCTCCGCACGGTGCTGCCTGACTTGGGGTGCCGGCGCAACACGGGCTTCAAATACCACCGCATCACCGGCTCGCCAGACAAGCAGGTCTACAACCGTGCCTGGGCGATGGCTGCGGCGGACCATCATGCGGGGGACTTCCTGAACGCCCGCATCCGACAGTTTGAGCATTTGAAATCGATGCTGCCTATCGATCCGGTCATCTTGAGTCCCTTTGATGCCGAGCTTTTCGGCCACTGGTGGTATGAGGGGCCGGAGTTTCTCGATCTCTTTTTGCGCAAGGCGGCCTACGACCAAAACACATTCCGACTCACGACGCCGGGGGCCTATTTGAAGGAAAATCCCACGCAGCAAATGGTGAGTCCATCGCCTTCAAGTTGGGGAAACAAGGGCTACTGGGAAGTCTGGCTCGACCGGTGCAACTCGTGGATCTACCCGCATCTCCACTCCGCCGCCCGCCGCATGACCGCTGCGGCGCGGGCCAATCAGAGCACTCGCTCCGTTTTTACCAAGCGCCTTCTGCAACAGCTCGCGCGCGAACTACTCCTCGCGCAATCCAGCGACTGGGCGTTTCTCATGAAAACCGGCACGGCCGTGGACTACGCCACGCGCCGCACCAAGGATCACATTCTGCGCTTCAACAAACTTCACGAAATATTGGAGAGCGGCGAACCCAACGAGGCGCTCCTCTCGGCCTGCGAGGCGCGGGACAACATTTTTCCGAATCTCGATTGGAAACACTACCTGTGATTTTTTCGCACCAACTGGGAGGGCCATCGTCCCGCATGGCCGATTTTTCAGCCGCGAAGCGGCGTGGGCGGTGGGCGGCTTTGGTGTGGGAGGTGTCTGAAAGTGAGTCCCCACCTTGCTTGGAAATATTTGGGCCATGCGGGACGATGGCCCTCCCAAGGTTATGCGCTTTCGTGCTCGCATTGGTTTTTGCTGTCTCGTCGATTGAGGCTGCTTCGCCTAATACGCAGGAGATCGCCTTCGCTGTGCCGGGGCAGGGATTGATCACGCTAGGGGTCTTCAATAAGGCGGGCAAGCTGGTGAGAACCCTCCACGCGATGGATGGCGAGGAGGCGTTTCGTATCGGGCTCAATGGCTATATCACGCAGTGGGACGGTCGCGACGATGCAGGGCAGAAGGTGCCAGCCGGTCGATATTTTTTGAGGGGTTATCTCATAGGCGATGTCACGGTGGAGGGTGAGGCTTTTCATTTTAATGACTGGGTCTCCTCAGCGGAATCCCCCATGCCGCGCCGCATCGGAGACTTTGTGATGTTGCCGGGTGGTAGCTTGCTGGTCGCTGGGACTACTGCTGCCGGACAAATCTTCTGTGGACGCTATTCAAATGAGGCTGGGTTCCTGTGGAGTAGGGAGATTGAGGCGGGCTCAACGCCCAGCATCTTGCTTGCGGCAACCGATAGTGCGGCCGTTGTTCACGCTGGCCAAAGTTGGAAAGTTTTTTCGCTGGAGGACGGCAGTGATTTATCGGACACCGCCCTGCCGGTTGACACTCGCCCGACGGCGCTCGCAGCAGACAATGAGCGTGTCTATTTTTTCGAGGGCGATCTCATGAAAAGCATCACGCTCGATGGCGCGGCCTCTCAATTACAGGTTCCGGCTCGTTTTGGAACTCTCGCTGCTGCGGAGACCGGTATCGCAGGTGCCTCCGACGGCAGTTTATGGCTCTCCAGTTCGGGGGAGCCGTTCGCAAAAATCCCAGTCCCTGCGAGTGTGGCTTCACTGTCGTTTGGGGAGGGCAAGACACTGTGGTTCACCGGCACTTCGATGGATCCCGACGCCTCGCCGGTCGTCGCCCAGGCGAATTTCGAGGGCGGCATCCTAAGGGCGCTTGTTCCAAATCCTGGAGACCCGCGTCCCGTCCTGGTTCGCGCCTTGCGCACCAGCGATGTCTTTTCTGTTCTGGAGCAGTCCCCCGGTTTGCAGCGACTGCGGGTTCTTTCGCGGAATCCTGAAGGCGGATGGTCCATCGAATGGGAACGATCGATTCATGACGGCCCGGCTTTTGGTTTTGTGGACGGGCAGGTGAGCGCCAATGCAACTGCCGTCCCTCAACCCGCATCACTCCGCTTCCGCTTGGATGAAAACCCGCTCACCGGCAAGCATGACGAAGTCACTCTCCAAGCCACCTTCGGGCCAGAGGGCGTTCAACTTACGACCGCCGATGGTCTCCCGCTCGTCACAGTCAGCCATAGCTCGGATATCCAACGCGTCGCCATCCAGCGCGGTCCCGCTCCCGACAGCCTTCGCCTCTTGCAAGGAAACTCCGCCGTCGTCGAGGAATACCTCGTCCAAGGCCTCCGCCACATCACCCCGCTCACCGCCGGGGAGGTGGAGATTTCGAAATGACAAGGTGCTGAACCGGATTTGCTGCAATTGCGCAGAGAGGATGATTGGTGCAATTCAGAAGGGGAATTCTCCGGAATGGCACGTGCGATGGGAAATTCAGGCCTGTATGGAAACTGTTTTATTCAGAACTTTTTTCTCTAGCCGGACGGATGCTCGACCAGTCCTGGTTGGAATCAGAGATGCGGAGTGATGGGCGGTTTGGAACTTCCGACGAGGGGGAGATGAGGCCGGTGTAGTTGTGGTTGGCTTTGAACTTGAACGCTGCCAGTTGGCGTTTGAAATCGGATTTTCCGGATTCCTTGTGGATGAGAAAAATCTCGGTCTCGCCTGGCGCAACGAAGATTTCGCGTTGTTCATTTGGAGCGAGCGGGAATGCTTCCAAGTTGCCGATTGAGAGGTAGACCGGCTCGCCATTGCGAAAATTGGCAACGAGGAGTCGTGCTTGGCCTGGGCGGTTGGACTCCTCGGAAATAGGAAATTCGCGAAGGGCGGTGATTTTCAAATTTTCCCCACTCCGGCTTATTTCACCATGCACAACGAGGAGCGTGATGCTGCCCTCCTCGAAGGTGGCGGAAAGCTTGGCGGCGGGCAGTTCGTTGGCGGGAGTGGGGGCTTTGAGGAATTCGCGGTGGCGAAAGACATCCACCGTATCTTTTTGTTTGTAGGTGATCTGCCTCACGAGTCCTCCTTCGCCCACGCGCACATCGTTGGCGAGCGGTTCATCGTGGAATTTCAGATTGAGACCGGTTTCCCATTTTTCCACTCCGTTTCGATAGGTGGCGTTGAAAATTTTCACATATCCCTCTTTGGGTTTCTCTTCCTTCTCCTCGGCATGTGCCGCTGGAAGGGAAGAGGTCACGAGTGTCGCAAAAAACAGGGCAGAAAAAATGCGGTTTTGCATGGGGTTAATACGAAAGGGATCGCGGTTTGAGTGTTTTCCATCCGGTGGGAGCCACGGGCGTTTCTCCGCTGGTTGCGGGATAGACGGGTTCAAGTTGGATGACTGTCTCCGTGGTGGTGGTAGAGGCGGGAACGAAGGTATCCGTTCCGCTCTTGGTCTGGATTTCGCCGGTTTGGCCGATGATGTAAACCGAGTATGCCAAGCTCT
>JBIIPZ010000022.1:0-50103 GCA_044342325.1 Terrimicrobiaceae bacterium | reverse complement strand
GTCGTAGGAGCTCCTCCTTGCCGGCATCCGAGGCCGCGCTCATGACTGTTCCGGGCACTATGTTGGCTGTGCTGTTGTTGGACGACCAAAACGCCGGAACCCTCGAAAGGTCGCCAACGGACACTATGAAGCCGTTGGTGGAATTTGTGGCAAAGTCGCGGATTGCGGCAACTGTATTTGTCGGATTCAGCGTGGAGTTTCCCAAGAGCGTGGAGGCACCATTTGTGGCATTCCCCTCGTATGAAAAACCGGTGAGTGCGGATCGCATGACAATGCCGACTCCATCACGAACGATGCTGTTCGGGTTGATTCTGCCGGAGGTATTTGTGTCTGTGCGGAAGACATCCATCAGTAGAAACGCATTCTTTGAATAAGCGGTATTCGTCGCAGAGTCGCTGCCTCGGCCTCCGAGCCAGTTTTGGAAGTTTGCCGTGCTGTTTGTGGCCCGGTTGTTCGTGGCGGAGTCAGACTGTCCGATGCGGAGTGTCGCGCCCATTGATCTGTAACCTTCTATGTCGTGACGGATGGGATCGTAGATATAGCCGAGTTCGGCCAGCGAAGTGAGATTGGTGTTTTTAACAAAATGGTTGCCAGCAGGGTCAGTGGTGAACTCGTAGAGGCCTTTTTGCCACAATGCATTGCCAGTATAGCCTGACATTAAGGCGTAATTGTAATTTGTGCTCCCGAGCGATATCTGGGGTGCGGAATTGAGCGAGTTACCTGTTCCATCACCCGAGTTTTTCCATGACTGGGAGGTGGATTTTTTCACCACCGAGATGATTTCGAAATTGGAGCGAAGGTCGCCGCGGGTGAATCGAGGATCGGAGGTTGAGGAATTTGGAGCGTTGTTTTCAGTTGCAGATTCTGCATCGTTGAGACCTGTGGAACACCACGAGGGGTTCTGTTCGTCTCGCATGACATATTGACGGAGAGTGCTGTAGATGCGAAAGGCGCAGTCGATGATCCCGCTCGAGTTCGCCAAAATGAGTCGCTCCTGCTGGTTGGGATAACTTGGACTGGACAGCGATTCCGAGTTGTAAACGGCGTATCTTTTGCTTGCCCCGCTATTTATTGCCCGCGTGCTGATGAAATAGTCCTCGTATCCGGTGCTGGTTGCCATTGGCGTATTTCCATTGGTGTTCATGAGATTCCACTGTCCGGGGTTGGCGCCGAATGTGAGTTGGTAGCGATTGGTGGAGATTGATCCCAGGAGATCGTTCTGGCTATCGCAGGGAAATGGCCCGCCATCCGTTGTAATATAAACATGGCCGCCGGGTGGGATGGAGAGGTTGGCGGGCAGGCGCATTTTCAAATCTGAAAGGCGTAGTTTATCCGGGCTACCGCCCGCGAAGGCATTGATCCAGTTTCCCCTTCCACTCAAAAGGATGTGTGGATCATTTCCCAGGTCGCTCGTGGAAATAGTCTTGCCAGAAATATTGGCGAGTTCGACATAATGACCAAAGCGAAGTTGAATGGAAACCGGTGTCGTGCTTGATGGCGGGTGTGCGCCAGTTGGTTGGTTGACCACACGGGTGACGCGGGTGTATTCGGAAAGTGTCAGACCGATTTCCTTGCCGAAAGCGATCGGTATGTCTTCATCCTGCTGAATAGTAGGGTCGTGCGGCATAAAATCCGGCGAGTTCCCAGAATAAGCCGTGTCGTCGGATCGAATAATCGTTGCCTGATTATCTGTATCCACAAAATCGCGGATATTGGCTGCGATGCGGGTGGCATACGCTTTTTGGTGGGCTGTTGTTGGAATTGTGGCGGTTCCATTGGCCGCGGAGTAAAAGCGCTCGCCAAAATTTGGCAGGTTGTTGGTGATTGCATCGCGGATGGTTAGGGTTTGGTTGGCGATTGGAGCCGCATCCGTTGTGGAGGTGACGAGCGCATTCAGGTTGACACTGCGTTTGCCATCGGGAGAGCGCTCGTCGTGGCGTGAGTAGATTGTCACAAATGGTTTGATGGATTGCCATTGTGCTTCGGTTAAATTTCCGGCGGCCGCTATGGTATATTGTGCATGCTGCGGGCTGAGCGGCAAGGCTTGGATCGAGGTGTTTGTGAAGGCAAGGAGATTTGCCAAGTTGCTGGAGGTTAGATTCGCTGTGGAAGCTGGCGTATTTGTGAGCGGAGTGAGGGCGAGTTCGTTGAATGTCGATCCGTTCGAGCGTGTGTGGTTGCCGGTGAGGTTGTTGGCGGAACCGGCATAGCGCAGATCGAGTTTGCTGCATTCGTCATCCGCCCAATAGGCATACCGGCCCACCACTTTTCCTGCAGCATTTTTAATGTAAATCCAATTCGCAGAAAGGAGTGGAATTGTATTTGTGTTTGTGAAGGTGTTGCGAAGTCCCACAAGACCGCTTGGAAAACGGGCGTTGGTTTTGTTAATGTCGCACCAGATGTCGTTTGAGTTTGAAAGATTGCGGGAAACCAATGTCCCAGAGCGGTCTATGTCTTGAATCGCGATCGAACTGGATGATAAAAAAGTTGCATCGAAATTTGTGAGCGTATTGAAGTTTGTTACCCCGGTCGAAAAGAGAGGCACCCGCTTGGTTATGGTGCCGTTTGAAGAAAAAATGCGCTTTCCAAGAAAAAGATAAGGATTTTTATTTGAACCTAAAACATAAAACGCCGAGTAAGGTCCATCAGTTTTTATGTTTTCAAGGCGCGCCAGAAAATCCTGCATTCCCGCCTCCGCTGCCAATTCAGCTTGGTATTTGGATTGTATGCTTTTGGCGATACGGCGCTCGAGGTTCATACTGGTGAGGAAGGCTACGATGATCGTGCTCAAGACCACCACCACGAAGAGCGTGGTGACAAGCGCGGAAGCTTTTTGTTGGCAGCGGATTATCATGGGATTTTAGACAGAATACACAAAATTTAGGGAATTTATTAGAATTTGGGCTGTTTTTTGATATATTCTGTTAATTTTGTCTAAAAAGTTTACGGTGTGTTGAGCTTGATTCTTGTGGTGAAAGTTTTGGTGTTTTTTAAGTAGTCGGGTGAGTTTGTATTTGAGGAGAAATCCTTCCATTCGGCATCCGCATTGCGTGCTCCGAAGCGCATGGTTCTTTCGTTGTTGACCGATGTGATCTTGATTTCTACGAGGTGTGGCATGTTTGTCGCCGGGTGGCGGGTCCATGTGGAAAGATTGGTTCCATCTGTTGTAAAATAGTTTGCATTGAAATCGATTACATTACGGGCGAGGATTTCGAAATTGTTGGTATTCAGGTTGAGCACGTCTTGCGGCTTGTTCGCGAGTTTCGCGAAGGTCTCGTTGCTTTCGACAAAGTAGCGGTAGAGATTGTAGGATTGGCGTCCGTTGTTTCCGGCGACGGGGCTTTTGTTGTCGTAGGCGACGAAGTAACCAACGGCGCAAATATCGCTTTTGCTGGATGTTGTGTCTTGCGAACTGATGGGCAGCGCGGCGAGGAAGCCGATATTCGGGGTGTTGGTAAGATTCGTTCGGAAAAAATCGGTATTCGTCGTTGGCAGAATGTTTTTCAAATCAGATGACATCACCTGCAAAGCCGCCCGCGCCTCGCGGTAAGCCTCGACCTTGTTTTCAGCTCCGCGCCAGAGGCTTGTGGCATTTTGGACGATGTTGAGAAGAATGACGAGAATGATGGATAGAACCGATATGGCGACAAGGACTTCCAATAAGGAAAAGGCAGAAGATTTTTTGGACAGAATTAACAGAAATTTCAAAATTTATAAACGCCCTTGTGGTTTGTTACTGTTTTGGCTTTCGGAATTTCTTTTTGAATTGCAGGCTCTCCGATCCGAAATTCAATAGGACGCCCTCGTCAATGCCGGTTGCTGCAAGGTAGTTTACAAGTTGGACTTCATGAATGGGCAGGATGGATTGAATAGATTTCAGTTCAACAATAAGCGTCTGATCTACGACTAAATCCGCAAAAAAATTACCGACACACTGCTCCTTATACTTGACCTTGATGGACTTTTGTCTTTCAGCTATAATTTCGGAGGCCTCCAACTCGATAGCCAGTGCATTTTCATACATAGATTCAACAAACCTCGGCCCTAAACATCTATGGACCTCCATAGCAGCGCCGATCATTCTACCTGCCAGATCATAATCTGTTTTCATAAATTCTGTTAGTTTTGTTAATTCTGTCTAAAATCCTAAAAGCGTTACAAAAGAGTTCGTTGTTCTTGCTGCGGGCGGTGCGGAAGGGGGGTAGGTGATTTCTATTTGGATGCGGGAGAGGTTGCTGATGCCTGTATTCGTGAAGACGCTGATCTGCGCGTAGAAGTCGTAGGAGGGATTCGGGGTGGGTGTGTTTGTATGCGTTTGGACTGTGCCGTCTTGTGTGAATGCGAGGTAGTTTGTGCTATTCGCGGCGAGGTTGATCGTTTGGTTCAAGGTGCCACTGGGGTCCGTGGTGACGGATCTGTTGCCGCCGGATCCTGTCTTGAGTTCTGAAAAAATCCTTTGGGCGATGAGTGTGGCATCCGTCTCTCGCATGCTGTTTTGGGAGGATTTCAGGGCAACGGGGAGCATGCCGACGATGGCAATGACGGCGAAAGATATGATGCCGAGTGCGATCACGACTTCGACCAGCGAAAATGCGGGAAGATGTTTGTGGACTAGAGGGGAGTTGGCAGGTCGGAAGTGGCTTTTTGCCTGCGTCATGCCAGAAGCTTACAACATGCTGACATCCAATGTAGCGCGTCCCGTGTAGCGGGCGAGGGAGATGATCTCGTGGCCACCGTCTTTTTGCTTGTCGACGATGAGAGATCGATCCGATCCGCGCTGGCCTTCTGTAAGGGCGATGCGGAGCCCATTTGAGGTGCTGGGTAGTTGCACGGCACCGGTGGCGGAGAAATGAATGGCACCGAGGTTGTGTTTGGAAGGTTTTCCAGGAAGGGAGTCGATTGTTGAGTCGCTCACGGCAGCAAGGCCTGAATTGTCATATAGAATTTTGGACTCTGAATCCTCGCCATGGAACAGAACGCCGCGCGGGAGCTTGATCCAACGGGTGATGGGTTCCCAGGCTTCGACATCATTTTTGCGGAGGATGAGCATGGCATCTTGTTCATCGGGTTGTGATGCATCGGTTCCATTTTTTTTCCAAAAGACCACTACGACTTCGCCGCCGGTTTCGATGGCCGAGACGCGGGCTTGCTCGAGCGTGTTCATGACGATAGTTACAGCGCCCTTGCGTCCGGTCGGGCTGGTGAGGCCTTGTAGGGCTGGAGAAAGCAGGCCTGCGAGCAGTGCGAGGATGGCTGTGACGGCAAGAAGTTCTAACAGCGAGAAGGCGCGTTGTTTTTTAGACTTGCGAAGCGAGAGAGTCATTGGCGTAGCGGAAACCTATTTTTCCGCACTGCCTTGGCTCAACGAATGAAGTGTTACAATTTCGACATGGCGCGTTTGCGAGGCCCAAACGGTTGGTGTTACATCAGCGGTGGGGAACCGGCGTCGACATCTCAAGAGTGAGGCGGCGGGCGTGTTCTCTCAAAAAGGAACGGCCTCTGCGGGCGCTGGCCATGATTTGCTCGGGTTCCTTGCCGCCGGCAATTTCCAGAATGAAGACGCCGTGGAAATGGATTTGGATTAGTTCGCGCAGGAAGGCTCCCCAGTCGATCCGACCATCGCCGGGCGGGCAGTGCTCATCCGAGTGGCCGCGGTTGTCGTGCACATGGAGCATGCGCAGATAGGGCGTGAGCTTGTAAACGAGGTTGTAAAGTTCGCCGGAGAGAAACGCGTGGCCGGTGTCGAGGCAGGCGCCGACTTGATTCGTCTCCAGGGCGCCAAGGATCCAGACGATATCGCTGGAGTTTCCGAAGAGGAGGTGAGGGAGTTTGTTTTCGAGCACGCAGCGAATGCCGACCTCGCTGCATCGCATGGCGACGCGATTGAGGACGGAGACGACATTTTCGATCCGCACGAGGCGCTCCTCGCGCGAGGGAATATCGGCATTTTCAGGTCCTGGATGGATGACAAAATAGTGCACGCCTAGCACGGCTGCTGCTTCGACCGCTTTGAGAATCTCATCCAGCGCGTATTCGCGGCATCCCGCATCAGGTGAGGAAATGTCGATGTCAGTCGCGAAGGGGGCATGGAACGAGTAGGCCTCCATGCCGAGTGCATCGATCTTGTTCGCTGCCTCTCGCACGGCGCTGAGGTTTTTGTAATCGAGATGCGCTGGGGAAAAAACCACCTCGATCATGCTGAAGCCGCTCGCGCGTATTGTCTCCAGGCAGTCGAGTATATTGGTCATGTAAAAGCACCCTGTGGAAAGACCGATAGGCCAGTTTGTCATATGAGAACCCTTTCAAAATGGTGTGTGTGCGATCCCTCCAGTTCCGCTTCCGCGATGCTTGCAGCTTCGTCGGCGACACTGGTTTTCAAGCCCGAGAAAATCCGCACATAAAAATCCGCCCGCATCTTTGGGGAGTAATCCTTCCATTGCTTTCCCCAGCCATAGTCGCGCTCAAATTTGGAGCGGATGAGGCCGGCGACATGTCTGGGATGCCAACCTCTGGGCACAAGGGTTTCGGTGACGGCGCGAATGGTTGTTGGGCGGAGAAGGAGATCGTTTGGAAAAAGCAGTGCATCGCGAACACTCTCCGGGAGGGTCTCGAGAGGCGTGTGGTCGTAGGTGTGCGGCCAGCTGGCAACGGGGTCGTGTTGCCTGGAGTAAAAAAAATCGTGGAAGGCGCGTAGGTCGGAAATTTCGTATTCCCTTAGAAGTTCACCGGTGCCGGAGGTGGCGTCGGGAATATCTGTCGAGAAGTGCTCCGCCCATCGCGCGGCGCGCTCGGGGTCGCGCATGGCGGCCACGGCGCCGGAGGTTTCGTTCTCCCCCGCAGGCACGAAAATGATCGGCCCGATCTTACCGATGTTATCCACACCGACAGCGTAGGATTGTTGCCAAGGCTTGAGATATCCGCTGAACGGAACCCGCACCGTGCGCGTCGACAGCGGGTCGCCATACTCGGAGAGGTCGATAGAAATCATCTCCCGACCACGCTGCGAAGGCGCGACTTCCACGGCCGTCAGTTCGATTGGAATCCGGCAATGCGGGCGGGCCATTTCAAGAATGAGACGGCCAAAAAATTCCATCACCAGCCCTAGGCCTGCGAATGCCTTTTCGATTTGTGTCGGGGCATGTCCATCGCTGGCGGCCTTTGACCCGAGGTCGCAAAGTTCTGAAAAGACCGGCGAGTCGCGGCGGATTCGCCAGACATAGTGGTGGCCGCGTCCGCTGAGAACATGGAGCGCTTGGATGCCACAGTGTTCGAGGATTCGATGGATGGCTTTGGCCACGGGTTCCTGGAGTTCAAAAGTTCTTTTGGGGTCCAGATAGGCCTCGGCGGCGAAATCAAAGTTCACATACTCGATGTCGAGATGGGCAATGAGGGATTCCCGGTCGGAGAGCGAGCGGCAGATATCCAAGCCTTCCTCAAGACTGTGGAAAAGCTCGTCCGGCATGCGGGGCTCGCGAACCGGCCATTCCACGCCATCTGCCGTGATGTAGTCGCATGTCGCTGTGGAGGGAGTTTTTCCACCAAGAAATTCCAGCATTCTCGCGCGCACAGCGGGGCTTTTGTAGAACGCGCGCAGGGTTTGGCGGATGTCTTGCATGGCGGCGGAGGTCTAACGTGCGTGCCCTTGCGGGCACGCACGAGGACGGCTTTCCCCTAGCTAACCGGGATTTCCAGCGCTTTTGGTTTTGCAATCTCGCCTTTCGGCAGGTGCACCCTCAGAAGGCCGTCCTTAAACTCGGCCGAGACCTCGTTTTTTCTCGTGCCCTCGGGTAGGGAGAACGAACGCTCGAAAGCGCCGTAGCTTCTTTCAAGGCGGTGGAAACGGCGTCCACTCTCCTCCTTCTCGAGTTTGCGCTCGCCGGAGATGCGGAGTGAGCCGTCTTCCACTTGGATTTTGACATCCTCTCGCTTCACTTCGGGGAGTTCAGCCTTGATGGTGTATTCCTTGTCGGTTTCCTCTACATCCACGAGCGGGCTCCACTCGTTTGTGTTCAGCGTCTCATCGATGTTCCAAGTTAATGGCGGTCTCGGGAAGATGCTGTTCATGCGGTTCGTCATGGTTTCGAATTCCCGGAAGGGATTCCAACGGATCAGTGTGTTCATTATTGTCTTTGGCCGGTGTGGTTCATTGTCTGCGGTCACAGCCACCGGAGCCGGAATCCGCAGTTTGTTCGCGTGGGTCGATCAACGAGCCCCCGCTCACATTCACACCAAACAATCTTCTCTGAAGCCTCTCAATGGGGTGAAATCCGAAGCCTTGCGCCTTTCCACCTGCGGCGTTCCTCCCTACGCTCTTGCGAGTTCATGCCATACGGTTCGACGAGTGAATTTGTGTTCGGGATCTTTGCCCTACTGCTCGGGGCTATCGTTGGTTCGTTTTTAAACGCCTGCATCCACCGCATGCCGCGCGGGGTAGGCCTGAACGAGCCTCGGCGCTCGTTTTGTCCCGGTTGCGAGCGGGTCATTCCCTGGTATGAGAACCTGCCGCTGTTCAGTTGGCTTGCTTTGCGCGGCAAGTGTTCAGGCTGTGGATGGCGGATTCCGTTCCGTTACTTTTTGGTTGAGGCTCTGACGGCATTGCTCTTTGCCGTCGTGTGGGAGCGTTTCGGTTTGCCTTTGGCGGTCGTGTATTGGGTTTTTGTGAGCTTGCTCGTGGTGGCGACTTTTATTGATTTCGAGCATTTCATCATTCCGGATGAAATCACATGGGGCGGTGCAGTGGCGGGGGTTGTCTTCGCCGCGCTTGTCCCGGAAATGATGGATTCCGTTTCGCGTTGGGAGTCTCTGGCCTATTCGCTCGGAGGGGCCGCCCTTGGCTTTGGACTGCTCTTCCTGGTCGTGGAGGGAGGGAAGCTGGCATTTGGAAAAATCCGGCATGCATTTCCCGAAGCGGAAGACTTTGAATGGAGGAGGCAGGGGGATCGCGCCGTGCTAACGCTGGCGGGCGAGGAACTGGATTGGATGGATATTTTTTCGAGAGAGCGCGATGTGCTCACGATTGAAGTCGACGGGGCCGCACTGGGAGCTGATGGTGCCGAAATTCGCGGCAAGCTGAAATTCTGGCACAACCGCTATGAGTTTGAAACATCCAGCGGGTCACTGGACCAGCTCGAGCGCATCTCGGGCAAAATGAAGGCGGTCGTGATTCCCAGAGAGGCCATGGGGTTCGGCGATGTGAAATTCATCGCCTGCATTGGCGCCTTCCTGGGCTGGCAGGCCGTTCTATTCACCCTTTTCGCGGCATCCATCATCGGCTCCATTGCGGGTTTCGCCGGCATCGCTCTGGCCAGGGACCGTGCCGGCGTCCGGATTCCGTTTGGGCCGTTTCTTGCGCTGGGCGCCCTCCTCTGGCTTCTCGGCGGCAGGGAATTGGCCGAGTGGTATTTCAGCGGTCTGCGCAGCTCGGGTGGATTTTTTTAGCCCAAAGCCACCTCTCTTTCCAGCCTAGCGCTAACTGGAGCGGCGGATGTTCTTCTCGAAAAGGTAATGGCTCACGAGCCATTCGTTGCTGCTGCTAAAGCCCCAGAGTTCCGCGCATGAGAGGAAGAAGACCCGCCAGTAGGCGCGCCACTTGGCGGTGTTTTCCTTGCCGTAGGTGGCCTCAAGAATGGGAGTGATGACTGCCTCGTTGGCGTCCATTTTTTCCAGCCAGGCTTCCGAGGTTCTTTGGTAGTGAGTGCCGCACACACGCCAGTGGCCTCGAATGGTGAGGTCGTCCTGGAAGTAGAGCAGGAGGTCGTCCGAGGGCATGGTGCCGCCCTCGAAAAAGTAGCGGGTGATCCAGTCTGACGGGTCCTTGCCTTCAAAATGGTAGGCGAATTCGCGGTGGGTGAAGATGTGAACGAAGAGCTTTCCTCCGGGGCGCAGCCAGCGGGCGACTTTTGCCATGAGGAGCTGGTAGTTCTTCATGTGCTCGAACATTTCGACGGAAACCACGCGGTCGAACGAGGTGTCGCCGGCTTCAAATTCATTCATGTCTGCAGTCAGGATGCGCACATTTTTGAATCCCCGCCGCGCTGCTTCGGCGTCGATGTGGGCTTTTTGAGTGGAGGAGTTGGAAACGCCTGTGATGCGGGAGTTCGGGTATTTTTCCGCCATCCAGAGCGTGAGGCTTCCCCAGCCACAGCCGAGTTCCAGCACATCCTGTCCATCGGTGAGTTGGGCGCGCTCGCAGCTGAGGGCGAGCATGGCGTCCTCTGATTCGGCAAAAGTCGTGTCCTCGCGCGGCCAGTAGCCGGAGCTGTATTTCATGCGTGGTCCGAGGACGAGTTTAAAGAAATCGGTCGGCACCTCGTAGTGCTGCTCGTTGGCCGCTTCGGTCTTGATGGCGATTGGACTGCGCTTCAGTTCTTCGATGAATGCGCTCAGGGCCTCGCTCTGCGCGATGGCGTCGGGCTTTGTCTCCTCGCGGAGCTTTTTTGCCAAGAGGTTGCGTATGCCGATGCGAATGGCGGCGTCGGGCAGGAGATTTCGGGCGAGAAGGTCGTCGATGGAGATCATGGTTTTTTAGGAATCCAGGGAATGAATGGGCTGGTGCGTCGTTGGTAGTCGCGGTAGGCGTCTCCGCGTGTGGCAAGGGATCTGGCCTCCGCAGGCGGTATGCCGGTCATACAGGTCAGAAAATAGAGCATTAAAAGCGGACTGGCGAGACCGACCCAGCTCCCCGGCGAGCCAAGAGCGAACACGAAGTAGGCGATCCAGACCATCCACTCGAAGAAATAGTTCGGATGCCGCGAATATTTCCAAAGCCCGATATCGCACACGCGGCCTTTCAATGCCGGTTGCGCCTTGAAAAGTTTGAGCTGCATGTCGGCGATGGACTCTCCGCCGATCGCAACCAGCCAGAGAACGACCCCGGCCACTTCGAAAAATCCAATCCCTGGAGACGGATTCGCACACGCCAGCGCGATAGGAATGCTCAAGACTCCAATCAGAACCGCCTGCAATTGGAAAAACCCGAAAAACATCAGCCAAGTGTGCTTTGGAAATTGTGTGCGCAGCGCGGTGTAGCGTGGGTCCTCCTCCGGATGATGCGACATGACGCGTTTGTAGAGATGCATCCCCAACCGGAAACTCCAGGCGAAAACCATCGCCGCGATGAGGGCGTTCCGAACGATATGGCCGCTTCCGAAGATCCCGTAAAAAAGGGCCACCGGCGTGAATCCGAACGACCACCAGATGTCCACGATCCCTGCATTGTTCATCCGGCGCGCAAAAAACCAAACAACAACCATCATGGCCATCGCCAAGGCTGTTCCCGAAATGAGCAGTGGAAAAATATTCACAGAATGGAAGATCAACGAGTGCTGCATCATTGCCGCCGCCGGGCGTTCTTGAAACCAAAAAGGCGCGTTCTGTAGGAATAACCTTCGAAGCCTTCAGTTTTCCACTTCTCTCCATTTGCTTTGAAAAACTTCGTAAAGCCATTTTTTCGCACCTGTATACATGCAGGAGAGCAACGGTTGATTGCCTGCGTGTATGCAGGGATTGGTGCGGGAGGCTTCGCAAATATTCAAGAACCTCCTCTTGAATTCTGACTCGAAGCATAGCGAATCCAGTGTGGCCAAATTATTGTAAGCCGCTTGGATTTCCCCATGCTTGCGAATGGTTTGCATGGTTTTTTTCTGTCAGGAGTTCAAGTCGTTTTTGGACATTCCCAGGATTGATCAAGCGCGGGAATGCAACTATGAAAAGGTAAGACGCAAAATTTATTTAATGACAGATACTTAAAAAAGTTCGGGTTCCTCTTCGCCGGGGAGGATAGCGGCGAATTTGCGTTTTCGGAGCAAGGGCAGGCGGGGATGTTCGAATTTGGATAGTTCGTCGGGATTTGCGGCACGGGTTACGACTTTTAGGAGGGCGGGATTTTGCCTGTGGTCGAGGATGGCGCTGATGATATGGCCTTCTGGAATGTCCTCCCAGACGAGTTGTCCGGTTCTGCTCGAACGCTCCGCGAATGATGTCGCGGTGAGTTCCACTTCCTCCGCGCCCTGCCGGTGCCACCAGTCTAAAATCTCCGAGCGCGCAAAACCCGCCCAGACGCCGGAAACCTGTCCGTGGGTGCTTGCGCCCTTCAAAACACGCCCCGGTTTGAGGACGAGGTTTTTATTTTTAAAAACGGAGCACATCGTTTTGGTGTGCGAGGAGCCACGGCCGCGTTCGAGTCAGTTGGAAGAATCTCTAAGAAGTTATCCGGCGTGGTGGTTGCGGAGGATGAGCGCTTGTCGGGAGCTTATTTTTTCAAAGCGTCGCGGATTTCCTCCAAGAGGACTTCCGTGCGCGTGGGAGCGGGAGGTTCGGCGGTCGCAGGCGCTGGAGCCCGTTTGATTTGGTTGACGATTTTCACCAGCGCGAAAACGCAGGCGGCTATGATGAAAAATTCGATCACTTGGTTGATGAACAAGCCGTAGGTGATGACTGGCGCGCCAGCTTCTTTTGCTTTCGCCAGTGTCTCGTAGGTTTTGCCATCAATCGCCACGAAGAGATTGCTGAAGTTCACGCCTTTCAGCACGGCGCCGATCGGCGGCATGATGACATCCGAGACGAGGCTGTTAACAATTTTTCCAAAGGCGGCGCCGATGATGACACCGACTGCGAGGTCGATGACATTTCCGCGTGAGATGAATTCGCGAAATTCTTGGGCAACTTTCATGGTGTGATCAGGCTCCGAGGAGGAGGCGGGCAGGATTTTCGAGACAGTCTTTGACGCGGACGAGGAATGTCACGGCCTCTTTGCCGTCCACCACGCGATGGTCGTAGCTGAGGGCGAGATACATCATCGGGCGGGCCACGATCTGGCCATTGACCACGACGGCGCGCTCTTGGATTTTGTGCATGCCAAGGATGCCGGATTGCGGCGGGTTCAAGATGGGGGTGCTGAGGAGCGAGCCATAAACGCCGCCGTTGCTGATTGTAAACACGCCGCCGGAGAGGTCTTCGAGCGAGATGCGGCCTTCACGGGCCTTCACGGCGAAGCCGGCGAGGCTGGCTTCGATCTCGGCGAAGGAGAGTTTCTCGCAATCCTTGAGCACGGGAACAATGAGCCCGCGTTCGGTGCCGACGGCGACTCCGATATCGTAGGCGTTGTTCGTGATGAGTTCATCTCCGTCGATGCGCGAATTGATGGACGGGATGGCTTGCAGCGCATCCACGACGGCTTTGATGAAAAAGCTCATGAAGCCAAGTTTGACGCCGTGCTTTTTGCTGAAGTCTTCTTGGAGTTCCTTGCGGAGGGCCATGACGGCGCTCATGTCGCATTCGTTGAAAGTGGTGAGGATGGCCGCTGTCTGCTGTGCCATGACGAGTTGGGTGGCAATCTTGCGACGCAGAGGGCTGAGTTTCTTGCGAGTGGCGCGGGAATCGCTCGGCGCGGATAGAGCCTCTGTCGGCTTCGGCGCTGGAGCTTGGGCTTTTGCAGCGGGCGGTGGCGTGGCAACTGGAGCTGCTGGCTTTGGCGCTTCGACGACGGGGGCTGGAGCCTTTTCTTCGACGGGAGCTGGAGCCGCCGCGACGGTGGCGCCTTCAGCCGCTGGCTCGATCTCGGCCACGACTTGACCGATCTTCACTTCCTCGCCTTCGGCGACCTTGGTGTGGAGGATGCCGGAGTCAGCGGCCATCACCTCTTGGGAAACTTTGTCCGTCTCCAAGGTGAAGAGGAGTTCGTCGCGGGATACGCGTTCGCCATTTTTTTTATGCCAGATGGATAGAACTCCGGATGTGATGGATTCGCCGGCGCTCGGGATTTTGACTTCGATGTTCATTGGTTAAGGCAGGATATCAGGCTATGAAGGCCTGGTTGAGAAGTGAGGCTTGTTGTTCTTTGTGTTTTCCGGAGGAACCGGCAGCCGGGCTGGCGCTTTCCGGGCGGCCGGCGTAGGCAGGTATTTTGCCGGAAATCTCGGCGATGAGGGGCGCTATGAATGCCCATGCTCCGTTGTTTTTCGGTTCCTCTTGGCACCAGACGATGTCCTTGGCCTCCGGGTAGCGCTTGAAGATCGCCTTGAGGCTCGAGTCGTTGAGCGGATAAAGTTGCTCGATGCGGACGATAGCAGCTGAGGCGCGGGCCTTATCCTCGGCGCGGGCTTTCAGGAGATCGTAATAGACTTTGCCTGAGCACAGGATGACGCGGTTGATCTTCTTGGCGTCTTTCACCGAAGGGTCGTCGAGAATTTCCTCGAAGCGCGCATTCGTAAAATCCTCCACGCGGGAGGAGGCGTCCTCTGCACGAAGAAGGCTCTTGGGTGTCATGATCACGAGTGGCTTGCGGTAGCCTCTGTGAATCTGTCGTCGCAGCACATGGAAATACTGTGCAGGTGTGGTGAGATTGCAGACCTGCATATTGTCCTGCGCGCAGAGTTGCAGGAAGCGCTCCAAGCGTGCGCTGGAGTGCTCTGGGCCTTGGCCTTCGTAGCCATGTGGTAGGAGCAGGACAATCGAGCTGGGGCGGCCCCATTTCGATTCTGCCGAGGCGATGAACTGATCGATGATGATTTGAGCTCCGTTCGAGAAATCACCGAACTGCGCCTCCCAGATGCAGAGCATGGATGGGAAATCCATCGAGTAGCCGTAGTCGAAACCAAGCACGGCGTATTCGGAAAGCGGGCTATTATAGACGCAGAAGGTTTCCTGTTTGGAGGAGATGTGTTTCAGCGGGATATAGCGCTCGCGGGTCTTTTCATCATAGAGAGCCGCATTGCGGTGGCTGAATGTGCCTCGGCGGCTGTCTTGGCCGGAGAGTCGCACAGGCGTGCCCTCGAGAAGGAGTGATCCGAAGGCGAGAGCCTCGGCGAGACCCCAGTCGTAGGGGCCGCCGTCCTTCCAAACTTGAAGACGGCGATCGAGCACCGTGCGTTGGATTTTTTGAACGACATTGAAGCCCTCGGGAGCAGCGGTGATGGCTTTGACGATCTTGTCGAGAGTGCGCTTGGTGATCTCTGTGTTGCAGGGATCGTGGGAGTAGGGTGGTTGAAAAATCGCCGTGGAGCCGCTGAGCGGGCTCTTTTTCTTTTTGCCATCGCTTGGCTTTGCGACCTCGCTGAGTTCGGCTTCAAGCTTGGCGATGAGTTTGGCTTTGATGTCGGCGGCGTCTTTTTCCGACACAGTGCCGAGCGCTGCTGCCTTTTGGGCGAATTTCGTGCTCAGAAGAGGATGGCGACGGATGACATTGTAGAGGTCGGGTTGGGTGAATGCCGGTTCGTCCGTCTCGTTGTGGCCATGTCGGCGGTAGCAGTAAATATCAACCACCACATCGCGGCCGAACTTCTGGCGGAACTCCAGTGCGATCTGTGCGACTTCCACGACGGTGAGGGGATCTTCGCCGTTCACATGGAAAATCGGAGCGTCGATCATCTTGGCTATGTCGGTGCAGTAGCGCGTGGAGCGGGAGTCCGCAGGCAGTGTGGTGAAGCCGATCTGGTTGTTCACCACGAGATGAATGGTGCCGCCGGTGCGGTAGCCCTCGAGCTGTGACATGTTGAATGTCTCCGCAACGATGCCTTGGCCGATGAAGGCGGCATCACCATGAACGAGAATCGGGACCACTTTTTTGCGTTCCACGGTATCTTGGAGAATCCGCTGGCGGGCGCGGGCCTTGCCTTCGACGACTGGGTCCACCGCTTCCAGATGGCTGGGGTTTGCCGCGAGGCGAATCTCGACCTTGTCTCCGCCTGGCAGTTCACGCGTGGTTTGGTAGCCGAGGTGGTATTTCACATCCCCGTTGCCGCCTACCAACTCCGGATTGAAGCTGTCCTGAAATTCGTTGAAAATGAGGCTCGCGGGCTTGTGCAGGAAATTGGTCAGCACATTCAATCGTCCGCGGTGCGCCATGCCCATGACGATTTCGAGCACGCCGAGGCTGGGGCAATTCTCAAGAATGGCATTGAGCGAAAGCATGAGCGACTCTCCGCCCTCAAGAGAGAAGCGTTTTTGGCCAACGTATTTTGTGTGAATGAAAGACTCGAATGTCTCGGCCTCGTAGATTTTGCCCAGAACATCGCGGTGCAGTTCGGCGGAGTTTCTGTCGGCGCGGCGGCGGTTCTCTACGCGCGCTGCGACCCACTCGCGGATTTCGGGATTTTCGATATGGGAAAACTCCACTCCGAGCGTGTCGGAGTAGGTTTGGCGAAGGGCGGAGATCATTTCGCCCAGCGGCATTTGGCGTCCTTGCTGGAAATGACGCGATGAGACGACCTCCTTCATGTCCGCATCGGTGAATCCAAATTCAGACGGCGCCAGTAGAGGGTTCTCCGGCGCGGCGGGGGCGAGGGGATTCAGATGCGAAGCGGTATGGCCAATCGATCGGTAGGTGGCGACCAAGGCGTCCACACGGGCTTGGAGCGGTGAGGCGGCGATGCCTGAGGCGGCGGCTTCCTCTTCCTTTTTCAAACGGGCAAGCCCGAGTTCAAAACCCTCGAAAAAGGCGGCCCAGTCGGGTGACACCGAATGCCGGTCGGCCTGCCAGCATTGGTGCATTTCGTCGATCAGCGTCTCGTTTGCACGAGCGGGAACGGAGGTGTTCATTAATTTGTAGGAAAAAATGGATTTGCAATCTCCTCGGGTGGAGTGCGGGCAGGACTTTGAGGTGACATCCCGGAAAGATCAAGCCGTGAAAAAATCAGTGTCCCACCGTCTATCCTTTTTTTGCAACTGCCCGCCTTTCCCTTGCGGCCAACGCATCC
The DNA here is from genome assembly GCA_044342325.1 of Terrimicrobiaceae bacterium. GTDB lineage: Bacteria > Verrucomicrobiota > Verrucomicrobiia > Chthoniobacterales > Terrimicrobiaceae > UBA967. The sequence continues at coordinate 33,409 of JBIIPZ010000022.1, read as the reverse complement.
CTTACCGCGATCCACTCGACGAGCTCCAAACCCTGTTATCAAGGAAACTGAGGTGTTTTCCGGAGCTTGAGCCACTGCCCGAGTAAAAATGAAAACGGCCAAGCTGCTCCTCTCGAAGCGAGGCGGTAGCCTGACGCGTGCACAGTCAGGGGGCTTTGTGCTTTATGTGGCCGCAGGTTCTTCCTCGAGGAGTTCGGGTTGCATGGTTTCTGCAGCTTGGGCGATGGCGGCTGCTTCCTCGCTGGCGAGGTTTTCCGATTTGCCGAGGGCTTTGGCGACGCTTTCGGAGGATTTCGAGTTGTCGTCGGTTTTACCGCTGAATTTCACGCTCACGAGTTTACTGACGCCGTGTTCTTCCATGGTGACGCCGTAGAGGAGGTCGGCGCGGGAGATCGTGCGTTTGTTGTGGGTGATGGTCACGAACTGGCTCTGGCCGACGAAGCGGTCGAGGATTTTGATGAAGCGGGTGATATTCGATTCGTCGAGTGGGGCGTCCATTTCGTCGAGCACGCAGAACGGGCTGGGCTTCACCATGTAGATGGCGAAAAGGAGTGAGACGGCGGTCATGGTGCGTTCGCCGCCGGAGAGGAGTGTGACGCTCTGGAGCTGCTTGCCGGGGGGTTTGGCGATGATCTCGATGCCGCTCTCGAGCGGGTCGGAGTCGTCGGTGAGCAGAAGGTTGGCGCGTCCACCGCCGAACAACTCGGTGAACATGAATTGGAAGTTCTCGCGGATTTTTTCGAAGGTCTCGGCGAAGAGGGTCTTCGTGGTGTTGTTTATTTTGGAGATGACTTCGAGCAGCTCGGCCTTGGAGGTGACGAGGTCGGCGTTTTGTTTTTCGAGGAAAATGTAACGCTGCTCGAGTTCGTCGTATTCCTGAATCGCGTCCATATTCACCGGGCCCATCGAGTCGATACGCTCGGTGAGTTCGGCGACGAGTTCCTCGATGCGGTCCCACGGGATGCCTTCGCCTTCGGCGGGAACGGCGATGGCGGGGCGCTCGGTTTCCTCAGGGGCCTCGGCAGCGGGTTGATCGCCCTCCGGGGTCTCGGGTTTGCGCTGGCTGCGTTCGCGGAGGGCAACGATGAGGGCGTAGGTGTCTGGCTCGAAGGCTTCGAGATCGAGCTGGTAGCGTTGGGAGACATGGGTGCGGATGTTTTCCTTCCGCATTTCTGTCTGCGCGGCCTTCACCTCGATGCGACTGCGCTGCTCCTGAAGATTGGCGAGTTGTTGGCGGGCGGCGCGGAGGGCCGATTCGATGGCCCCGGCGCTCTCGCTGACTTCGGAGCGCTGGGCCAGAACGGCGCTCAGGCGGGCTTCTTCGGATTCCAATTCGCTGCGCCATTCGCCGATGGAGATTTCGAGGGATGCATTCTCGGCGGCGAGAGAGTCGATACGGCCTTCGTAATTCGAAATATCGAGACGGCGGGCGTCGAGGAGTTCGTTGAGCTCGATGATGCGGGCGGCCATGGGGCCGCGCTGGCGGTGGAGGCCTTCCTGCTGCTGGCGCTCGGTGGCCACTCGGACGCGGATTTCATTGAGTGCATCGGAGGCGGAACTTTCTTTCTCGCGCACGACTTGAATACGGGTCTCAGATTCGCTGCGTGCAGCGCGGAGGGAGTCGATGGCGCAGGTCGCCTCGGCGATGCGGCCTTCGAGTTCGCTGAGCTGTGCGAGGCTGCCGCGGAGCCCCTCCTCAATGCTGGCGGCTTCGCGCTGGAACGAGGCCCGCTTGGCTTCTACATCCGCAAACTGTCGCTCGGCGTGGCGGCGCTCATTGTCGGTCGAGGCCGTTTCAATCTGCGCGGCCTGCATGGCTTCGCGGGCTTGCTTGAGGCGGTCTGTCGCCTGATCCATCGCCGACGCTGCGGCAGCGCGGGCGGCAGCGAGGGATTCGATGCGCGCCGTGGCCTCGGTCAGTGAGATCTCGAGCTCCGCGATACGGATTTTTCGTTGGAGGGTGGACTGCCCGGCATTCTCGCCGGACTGTCCACCGTGGATGATGCCAATGTGGCTGATAAAGCCCCCGTCGAGTGAGGCAAACGCGAACGATGGATTCTCTGAACGAAGGCGGAAGGCGGCTTCGAGGCTCTCGACGATAAGCACATCGCGGAGGAGGTGGCGGGCAAGGTGAGAGCTGTCGTCATCACCCTTCACGCAATCACTCGCCCGGCCAAACACGCCGAAGGGGAGGGGTGGTTCGGGAGCCAGTGAGTTTTCGGGAGTCTGGCTGAACAGGCGAGACGCCTGTTCTCCCCTCCCGGAGATCCACGAGGAGGGTATTACCGCTGCACGGCCGAGCTTCTTGCCGCTGAGAGTCGCCAAGGCTGCTTCGGCAACGCCGGGGTCCTTGAAAATGACGGCCTGCAGCGCGGAGCCAAGCGCGGCCTCGATGGCGGGAATGAGGCGTTCTTCGACTTGGATGTGCTGGGCGAGCGTTCCCTCGATGGCGCTATGGAAAAAATCTGGGTTGTCGAGGCCTTTGAGCACCGCCTGGGTGCCTTCGTCCAAGCCCTCGCCTTGCTCCTGAAGCTGGCGCAAGACCTCAAGGCGGGACTCGAGGCCGGCGGCTTCCTTGCCTGCTGTGTTGAGGATGGCCTCAGTGTTCTGGCGTTCGTGCTGGGCGTTTTCGTGGTCCGCCATGGCGGAGGCGGTTTCAGCCTGGGCGTGCTCTAATGCTAAGTGGGCGGCATCCGAGCGGCGTTTCAGATCTTCCAGGTTTGCGGAAATCTCAGCAGCAGAGCGCGAGGCGGTTTCGATTTCATTTTGCAGCAAATGAAGACGCGTCTCGCCCGATTCCCGGCGTCCGGTGGCTGCGGAAATCTCCCCGCGCAGCGAATTCAGACGCGCCTCGGCGTTTGAGAGCTCTGCGCCCTGGGTGGTGAGTTCGCGCTCGGCAGCGATGCGTTCCTCGCGCACGGAACTGAGGCGGGCGGTGTGCTCATCAAGCGTCTCCTGATGGGTGCGGAGGCTCTCGATCATTTGCTCAAGAAGGTTGTCCGTCTGCTCGATTTGCTCTTGCTGCGTGCGGATTTTTTCCTCGGCTTGGCTGATGTCCAAGCGGTAGCGGTCGATGAGGGCGGTGGCTTCTGAGCTGCGCTCGTGGTTTGTGCCGATGCGGTTCTCGGCTGAAAAAATGCGGTTGCGGAGGGTCTGCATGCCGTCGCGGATCGTTCCGGCCTCGGCCTCCAGTTCTTGCAGGCGCTGGCGGAAGTCCGAGAGTTCGGACTCTTGCTGGGCGATTTCCACCTCATGGATTTGGCGGGCCTCCTCGCCTTGGTTCAGCTGGTTTTTAAGAGTCTCCAGCTCGTCCGAAAGGTGCCGGTAGTTTTTATGCGAGATGTGGGTGTCGAAAATTCGCAGGTCCGATATGATCGATTGGTAGCGGCGGGCCTTGGCGGCCTGGCGTTGCAGGGAGCCGATTTGGCGTTTGACCTCCTTGATGATGTCCTGGACGCGCACGAGGTTCGACTCGGTGTATTCCAACTTGCGGAGGGCTTCTTTTTTTTGGGCCTTGAACTTCGTGATGCCGGCCGCCTCCTCGAAGATCGCGCGCCGGTCTTCCGGGCGGTTGCTCAAGATCTGGTCGATCTTGCCCTGCTCCATGATCGAGTAGGCGCTGCGGCCCACGCCGGTGTCCATGAAGAGTTGGTGGATGTCGCGCAGACGGCATGCGGTTTTATTGATGAAATACTCGCTCTTACCGTCCCGATAAACGCGGCGGGTTATGCGGACTTCGTTCCACTCGGTGCCGAGTTCCTTTTCGCACTCTGCGAAGGTCATGGAAACCTCGGCCATGCCGAGTGCCGGGCGGCTGTCCGTGCCGCTGAAAATGACATCCGACATCTCGCCGCCTCGGAGGGCTTTTGCCGACTGCTCGCCGAGCACCCAGCGAATGGCGTCGAGGACATTCGACTTGCCGCAACCATTCGGGCCCACGACAGCTGTGACGCCCCGGTGGAAGTTGAGGACGGTTTTTGCGGCGAAGGATTTGAAGCCGATGATTTCCAGAGATTGCAGATACATGGGATACCGGTTAGAAGTGCGACGAGCCTAAAAATGCTGCTTGGCTGCGCAAGGAAAAAATACCACATCCTGTGCAGTCGCCTCCAATAAACCACAATATATAGTTTTTTATGAATGATCCCCGCGTTGCCGAATTGCTCGAATTTGTGCGAATTCCCAGTGTTTCAGCCCAATCCGTCCATGCTGCCGATATGGTGCGCTGTGCGGACTGGCTCGTAGCGAAGCTTCGGCAGATCGGTTTGGAGGCTGGCAAGGAGCCAACGCCGGGAAATCCCATCGTGCTGGGAAAAACGCCGCGCGATCCTTCGAAGAAAACCGTCCTCATTTATGGACACTACGATGTCCAGCCGCCCGAGCCACTCGAGCTCTGGACCACGCCGCCTTTCGATCCGCAAATCCGGGACGGAAAAATCTACGGACGCGGTGCCTCGGACAACAAGGGGCAAATCCTAGCGCACATTCTTGGAGTCGGCGAGGCGCTGGCGGAGGGGCCGCTGCCAGTGAATGTGATTTTTTTGATCGAGGGCGAGGAGGAGGTCGGGAGCGGTCATCTGGCGGATTTTTTGGAAAAACACCGCGCAGAGTTGGCCTGCGATGCCATCGCCATCTCGGACACCGGCATGGCGGCCGATGGCTATCCCACGCTGAGCTACGCCTTGCGGGGCATTGCGGCGATGGAAGTCAGGGTGTTCGGTCCCTCGCATGACCTGCACTCCGGCATTTACGGCGGCGCTGTGGCGAATCCCGCGACGGCGGCGGCGCGCATCATTGCCAGTCTGCATGATTCGCAGGGGCGCGTGGCGATCGAGGGATTTTATGATGATGTCCAGCCCATGCAGGCTTGGGAGCGCGAGGCTGCAGCCGAGTCGCCTGTGAGTGACCAAGCCATTGCCGAGCAGGCGGGCGTCAGCGAACTCTGGGGCGAGGCGGGTTATTCCTCGGTCGAACGCATCGGGGCTCGTCCTACGGCGGAAATCAACGGCATCGGAAGCGGCTATCAAGGCGAGGGGAGTAAAACCGTGCTTCCCGCCGAGGCGTTCTTCAAGGTCACATTCCGCCTGGTGGCGAATCAAAATCCGGAGACCGTGCTGAAACAGGCGCGGCGTCATTTTGAGAAGCATAAACAGCCTGGCGTAAGGCTCGAGATCATCGATGGACATGGAGGCGAGCCGTTTTTTCTCGATCCTAAAGGTGTGCAGGGCGTTGCCGCATGTCGCGCTTTGGAAGCGGTCTTCGGCAAAAAACCAGCCCTCACTCGCGAAGGCGGGTCGATTCCCATTCTCTCGGATTTTCAAAAAATCCTCGGCCATCCTGCGCTGTTGCTGGCGCTGGCCTCGCCTGACTGCCGCGCCCACTCGCCAAACGAGAACTTCCCGGTGGAAAATTTTCTCGCCGGCATCCGGCTCAACAAAGTGCTGCTACAGGAACTCGCGCGTTAGAAATTCCACATTTTGCCCTTGGCCGCGTCGCTGAAGACCTGTGGGCTGTGAAGGTAGGATTTTGGTGGGTTCGGGAGCGGACCATCGTCGAGAACGGGCAGGGATTTGCCGATCGTCTCATCCCAAGGTTGGCTCTTGGCGATATTCAATGGAGCGCCCTTCGGCACAATGGCGAAGACTTCTTTGGCGGCGATCAGCGGCATGCGCACGCAGCCGAGGGTCGCAGGTGAGGGCTTCATGAATCCCCAGTGGATGCCGTAGGCTGGCTTGAATTCCATCCAGTAGGTCATCGGATATCCTGCATCGGGTTGGCTCACGCGACGGCGGTGGGCTTGCTTCGAGTAGATTTTGAAATCACCCTGCGGCGTCGGGCTTGCCGTTTTGCCGACTGTCACAGGTGTGGCGATGAGGACCTCGTTTCCTTCGACCACATAGAGACGCTGCGCGCCGGTGCTGATTTTTACCTTCACGGCAGATGGATTCTTCGGAGTCTTGTCAGGCGGGTCGAACTTGAAGGAGTGCGAGTGGGAGGCGGTTTTGATTGTTTCGCATCCGGTGAGGCTGACGATTGCTGTCGCCGCGACGGCGGTCAGTAAAAAATGGAGAGTCGGTTTCTTCATGGAATTTCGGGCTTATGAAACGCCAAAGCGTGCCGCCGTCAAGCTCACGCCTCCCTTTTTTGAAGCTCCAAGCGAGGACCTGCGCCCGGATGCCAAGGGTTGATTCGGAATTCCGACGCCACAATTTTGTCCCTCCAATCCGTGCAGAGTTCGCAGACGGTCTCGATGTGAAGCCCCATGTGCGTCGGGCCGAATGGCGAAACATTTTTGACTCCCAGCGCGAAGAGCCTCGCCGCCGGATGGAGTCTTCGCCCATCGGTCGGGTGGTCTGGTCGGGCGTGTTGTTTTTTCAAATGCACAAAGGCGCCGGCGATCTGGATGAGGCCTTTAAAGTAGAGGTAGTTTTTGTCCCTGCATTCCAGCCAGAGGTGCTCCAATACATCATGCGCCTCGTAGTAGTCGCCTTGGTTGAAACACTCGAAATACCCGGCGTAGCAAGGATGGAACCCTGTGGTGTCCGAGGCCTCGAGTGTTTCGACAAAGGCCGAGATGCGGTCGTGCTTTTTCATGAAATCAATTCCTAGCGATTCCGAGGCCAGCGAGTGTGTGGGTGTCGAGTTTGCCGGTTTGAGGCAAGCCTTGGGCGAGTTGCCATTCTTTGATCGAGGCCGTGAGTGTTGCGCTGGGCAGGCCGTTGTGAGGTCCGGCGTAGAGGCCGGACTCCGCGAGCACCCGCTGCGCATCGCGAATCGCTTCAACCTGGGCGGCGGAGTCCTTGCCCGAGAGCGTGCCGCCATCGAAGAGTGCGTTTATTTTTGAGTAATCCGGAGCAGGCGGCGGAGCGTTGATTCCAAGTGCATCCAGCGTCTGTTGGTTCAGCGAGCCTGTGACCTTGAGGTTCTTTGCAAGTTGATATCTTCGAATCGCCGCGCTGGTCATGCTTCCCGGAGACCCATCCACGCGGGCTTTGTAGTATCCGAGCGCGGCGAGTTTCGTCTGCGCCGAACGAATCACCTGATCAGCTTGGAGCGGATTGGCGCAAAGAATCAGTAGCAAAAAAATAATTTTTACTCGGGGATGCGACATGAATCTTATGGTGTCACCGAAAGTGGCCAAAACATGAAGCAAGAAGATTGCTGACTACATGTCAGGTTGAGGGCAGGCATAGATCAGATCAATAGCTCAAGATGAGTTCGGGGTGCTTGGACCAGTCAGGAAAAACAAACTACCTGTCTAAAACAGCCTCAACATCGCAACCCGTCGAGCAAGGCAGAGACGGCGATGCCCCTCTTCAGACGCGGAAGGAAATTTGCTGAGGGAGAGTGGTGCAGCCATGAGGAGTCGAACCTCAAACCTTCTGATCCGTAGTCAGATGCTCTATCCAATTGAGCTATGGCTGCGTTTAAAGCAGAGCATTCAGTAAAGGCGAAGATTGAGCGGGAGTCAACTGGGATTGTAAAAAAAAAATAATTTCCGACGGTTGTTTTTTGTCGGGGCTCAGGCTTTGACGCGTTCGATTTCTGCTCCGAGTTCGTTGAGTTTTTCGTCGATCGATTCGTAGCCGCGGTCGATGTGGTAGACGCGGTTCACCTCGGTGATGCCATCAGCTTGCAAGCCGGCAAGAACGAGGGCTGCAGAAGCTCGAAGGTCGCTGGCCATGACGGGGGCGCCGCTGAGTTGAGGGACGCCGGTGATGACGGCTGTGGCGCCTTGCAGGTCGATATTCGCGCCCATGCGTTTGAGTTCTGCGATGTGCATGAAGCGGTTTGGAAAGACATGTTCGCTCACGACGCTGATGCCGTCTGTGTTTGCGAGGAGGGCACACATCTGGGCCTGCATGTCGGTGGGGAAGCCGGGGTAGGGGACTGTGTCGAGTTTCAGGGGGCGCCGTTTGGTGCCAGGTGCGATGGAGACTTTGCTGCCGTTGGATTCAATGTGAAAGCCAGCCTCGCGGAGCGGGGAGATGACGGCTTGGAGGTGGTCTGGGTTCACTCGGTGGAGGGTCACTTCATCCCCCGAGATGGCTCCGGCGACGAGGAAGGTGCCGGCTTCGATGCGGTCGGGAATGACTTCGTGCTCGGCGCCGTGGAGTTCTTTTACGCCTTCGATGGTGATCGTGCGGGTGCCTGCGCCTTCGATTTTTGCGCCCATGGCGATGAGGAAATTTGCGAGATCGACGACTTCGGGTTCCTCTGCGGCTCCGTCTATGACTGTTGTGCCATCCGCCAGCACGGCGGCCATCATAACATTTCCTGTGCCGAGGACGGTGGAGCCGAATGTGCTGCGGAGGGAAACAGTCGCGCCGGTGAGCTTGGGAGCGAGAACCTTCACATTGCCGCCGCTAACCTTCACGGCCGCGCCGAGGGCCTCGAAGCCGCGCAGGTGGAGGTCGATCGGTCGGTCTCCGATGACGCAGCCGCCCGGAAGAGAAACGGTGGCCTCATGCTCGCGGCCGAGCAGCGGGCCAAGGATGCAAACGGAGGCGCGCATTTTGCGCACGATGTCGTAGGGGGCTTGGGTGGTGATTTTTTCGGCTCTGATTTGAACCGTGCCGCTGGCGCGTTCTACCTCGCATCCGAGTTCGCTCAGGATGGTGAGCATGTAGTGGATGTCGCTCAGGTCAGGGACACGCGAGATCGTGCAGGGTTCCTTGGTGAGAAGGGTGGCGGCGAGTATCGGGAGGGCGGAGTTTTTTGAACCGCTGATTTTGACATTGCCGCGCAAACGGCGTCCGCCGTGAACCAAAATTTTATCCATGTCTTGCTGAAACGAATCGTTGAACGTCTTGATAATCGCGATGGGCTGCGATGTCTCGATAATTGTTGGCAGCGAGGAGTGCCATGACACGCTCGGCTTGGTCGTGTCCGATTTCCAGTGCGAGCAGTCCGCTGGGAGCGAGTCGGGATGTGGCTTCGGTGATGAGTCGTTCGACGAGCACGAGACCGTCCGGGCCGCCATCCAGCGCGGTGAGGGGATCCTTTTGGACCTCGCGTGAGAGGCCGGAAATATCGGCGCTTGGGATATAGGGGAGGTTGGCGACGATGACGGCGAAGGTATCTGAAACGGCGGTCAGGAGGTCGGATTGGAAAAAATTCATGCGCGCATCGAGTTGGTGGCGGGCGGCATTTTCTTGGGCCAGCGAGAGGGCCGCTGGCGAGAGGTCGCAAGCCGAGACTTTGGAGGCAGGGACGGCGAGCGCTAGGCTGATGGCAATCACTCCGCTGCCTGTGCCGACATCCAGAACGCTCGGCGCGTCGGGTGAGCTTTTGAGGATGAGTTCCACGAGTTGCTCGGTCTCGGGTCGGGGAATGAGTCCCCGACCATCGCAGGTGAAAAGGTGGCCGCAGAATTCCGCTGTGCCGAGGAGATGCTGGAGCGGGGTGCCTTCGGAGCGGCGCTTCACCAGGTCGCGCAGCGGGGCGCGTTCTTTTTCGCCCAGCGGACGCTCAAACTCGAGGTAAAGGTCGATGCGTTTTTTTTTGCCGAGAACATGAGCGAGAAGATACTCGGCATTTAGGCGCGGGCTCTCCACGCCTTGTTTATCAAGATAGGAGGTCGCCGCGCTGAGGACTTCAAGCGTGGTCATCAAGGAAGCGGGATGCCCCCGAAATCAGCAATATTAACCACAGAGGACACAGAGAGCACGGAGGATGAGGAGTCGGCAACTGAATTGGAATTCCTCACATTCTATCAAAAAAACTGTTTTCGTGATGCATGCACTACTCGGGGTTCTTTGCCTCGAGGGCTTTGACTCGATTGTAGAGTTTGCGAATGTTTTTCAGCAGAGCGTAGTTTTCTTTGTATTCGCGGATGGGTTGAGCTGGTGCGCCGAACATGATTGTTTTTGGCGGCACATTTTTGGCCAAGCCGGACATGGCCCCAATCATGACTTGATCACCGATCTCGATATGGCCACTGAGGCCCACTTTTCCGGCCAGCGTGACATAATTACCGATGCGCGTGCTACCAGAGATGCCGACTTGGGCACAAAGGATGCAGTGTTCACCAATCGTTACATTGTGACCTATCTGAACTAGGTTGTCGATTTTGGTGCCGCATTGAATCCAAGTGCGGCCGAAGCGGGCGCGGTCCACGGCGGAGTTGGCACCGATTTCGACATCATCGTCGATCTGCACGGTGCCGGTTTGAGGGATTTTTTGCTGTTTTCCGTCGCGGAACTCGTAGCCGAATCCATCCGCTCCGATCACGACTCCGCACTGGAGAGTGACGCGGTTACCGATGCGGCAGCGCTCGCGGACTGTGACTTGTGGGTGAAGGTGGCAGTCTTCGCCAAGCGAGGTTTGTTGTCCGATAAAGCACTGCGCCTCAATGATGGATCGGGTTCCGATTTTGGCTCCTGCTTCGATGACCACATGGGCGCCGATGAAGCAACCCTCGGCGATTTCGGCATCGGGCGAGATGATTGCAGTCGGATGAATGCCAGGTTCACGAACGATGGGCTGCGGGGTAAAAAGGGGCAGGATCTGTGCAAAAGCCGCTGCTGGATCTGCCACAAAGAGGCCGTGCGAGGGGATTTCCTCGGTAAATGACTCGGGGAGAAAAACTGCAGTCGCACGAGTCTTCCTTAGCGCACCTATGTATTTGGGATTACCGAAAAAGGAGATGTCACCAGGATTGGCATCAGCCAATGATGCCACGCTTGAGATTTCGACATCTCCCGCTTCCGGAGCGAGCCGGGCGTTTACACGCCCGGCGAGGTCACGGAGAGTCATTAGGGCTTCTTAGGTGCTGCTGCAGCGGCCTTGCCTGCGTCTTTATTCAGCGTGTCGATGATATCCTTGCTGAAATCCAGGTTTGGCGCGGAGAATAGGACGACGGGGACTTGTCCTATGCTCATGCCCGATTTGTCGAGGACGATGTCGTAGGCTGCGCTTTTGACCTTGTCGTTAACGATCTTCATGATGTCGTCGATGATGTCTTTGCGCATGCGGACGAACTGCTCTTGAAGTTGGCGCTCGCGGGTGCCACGAAACTCCGCGATTTCACGATCGAGGTTGCGAGCCTCGGCGACTTTTTCATCACGCGATTTGGCGGCCTTTTCCTTGGCGTCTTTGCTGAGTTCGGGCTTTTCGAGATCGGCGTTGATTTTGTTAATCTCTTCCATCGCCTTCTTGAGAGTTTCGAGGCGGTCATCGAGTTCTTTTTTCGCGGCGGCGCGGGATTCGTTGAGCTTAGCCTCGGCATCCTTCGTGCGGTAGTATTGGGTGAAAACGGCATTCATATCGAGAATACCGACCTTCATCTGGGCGTTGGCCGATGGCGTGAACGCGAGCACGGCTGTGGTGAGAATGGCTGCTGAGAGTAGTGATTTGAGCATTGTAGTTATATTTTGTTTGTTGGGTTAAAAGTAAGCCCGTGGGTTAATGGCACGGAAGCTGATTTTGGTCAAGGTCGTAGAAGGCCTGCAACCTTGGTGTTAGAATTGGTATCCGATGTTGAAGTTGAATTTTCCGGGAGGTCCATTCCAGCTGTCATAGACAACCGGTACACCATAATCGACGCGGATTGGGCCGATTGGCAGGTCGAGTCGCAGACCGATGCCCACGTCCACATTGGCGCCTGCACTTCCGAAATCGTAGGCATCCGAGTTCACGAAGCCAGCATCGGTGAAGACCGCTCCGCGGACGCGAGTGATGATCGGGAAGGTGAGTTCCAGAGTCACATAGGCGAGCGAGTTGCCGCCGATCGGGTTGTCATCTACATCCACAGGGCCGACCTCGCGGAAGTCGAAGCCTCGCATGTTGTTTGCGCCGCCAAGGTAAAGGCGGTCAAAAATTGGAACGCCGTTTCCGTAGCCGTCGTCTTCATTGGACTCGCCGCCACCCCAGCCATCGACCACGGCCACTTGGGCTTTGGTCATGAAAATCATGTCCCATGGGAGCGGGAAGTATTTCGAGCCTTCGACCGAGATACCGTAGTCTTGGACAGTGCCTCCGAGGAAACCGCCTGCGATGAAGCCGGTGAGTTCGAGGAGTTCTCCCTTGCGGGTGAGGAAGAGACTATCGCGGGTATCCCAAACGAGCGAACTGGTGATGGCGCTCTTGTAGTAGGTGCCCTCGGCGTCCTTGATGACGGGACCATATTTTCCGTTGCTGCTGGTGCCTCCAAATACGCCATTGGCACCATAATAGTCGTTGTAGAGGTCGTCGCCGAGATCGTAAATCACGACGCGCTCGAAGCGGTATTCCGTGCGGGCGGAGAGTGCGCGCCAGACTTGCTGGCGTGTTTGCAGGGCGAAGCCTGCGTTTTCCTGAGCATACACATTCGAAAGGAAGTCGGCATTCCGGTAGTAGGCTTCGACGCCGGCGGAGAGCTTATATCCGAGGAACCATGGCTCGGTGAGGGATGCAACGAAATCCTGACGCAGGAGACCGTATTGGGCGCGAATGCGGAAGCGCTGGCCGCCACCGGTGAAGTTTGGCCAGTTCGTAACATCAAAATTGGATTGCTGGATTTCCGCAAAGCCGATCAAGCTGTCGATCGTGCTGAAACCTGCGCCGAAGTTAAATGAACCGGTGCGTTTTTCTTCAACGATTACATTCAAATCTTTGCGGCCCGGAACGACGGTATCGGTGGGTTGAGTCTCCACTCGGGAGAAGTAGTTCAGGTTCTCCAGGCGCTTCTTGCTTACATCCACGAGCGTCGTGTCGTAAACCTCGCCGGGTTTAACTGCCAATTCACGGCGGATCACGCGGTCTTGTGTTCTTGTATTGCCTTGGATATTAACGAGGTTAATGTAGGACTGAACTCCTTCTTCCAAACGGTAAGTGAGATTCACAGCCCCAGGGCCGGCAGGCAGCACCTCGGGAGCGATCGTCATATCGACATAGCCACGGCTACCGTAGAAATCTCTCATGGCCTTGATGTCTTCGCTCATACCTTTCGGAGTGAAAAGCTGGCCGACATTCATTTTGAGCAGGCTGGAAACCTCGCCCGCTGGAACAATGTTCACGCCATCGACGGCGATGTTGTTGACCCGGTATTGCGTGCCTTCTGTGATATTGACGACGAGTTCAACACCGCCTTTTTCCAGAGGTTGTGTTTCAATCTGTGAGATATCCACATCGGCGAAGCCTCGATTCTGGTAGAGGGTGCGGATGGCAGCGCGGTCTTCCTCGACCTGCGATGGGGTAAGCCGTCCGCTTTTGTTGAAAAAGGTAAGAATATCAAGCGGCTTTGTCTTCATTACGGCCCGGAGGTCCTTGGAGAGGACTGAGTCATTACCATTGAAAACGATCTTTTTGACAATGAGCTTGGGGCCTTCTGTGATCGCAAAAATCACGCGGGCGCGGTTTTTTCCTGGGATTTCCTCCACGCGATACTGCACGTTCACATCGGAGTAATTCCGATCCTCATAAAGGGTCAGGATTTTTTGGCGGTCCTGCTCGATTTTTTCGTCATTTACGACATCGCCGGGTTTCACTCCGAGGTCGCGGCGCACGCGGTTGAGCGGGATGTCTTGGGCGCCTTCGATGATGACTTCCTCCACAACCGGGCGGCCTTGGAGGAGCACGGTGACTTTCACGCCATCACCGAGTGGTTCGGCAAAGATGCGAACATTGGAAACGCCGCCGGTCTGGTAAAGGGCGCGCACATCCTGCTCGGCGGTGCGCTCGCTGTAGGGCTTGCCGACCTTCGTGGCGAGGTTCGCCAGAACGCGATCTTTGGAAATACTCGGAGCGCCGACTGTCTCGACCGCGATGTCTTTAATAATCGGTCCAGACGACTCTTCTGTGGGTTGTGCGTGAAGAGGTGAAGTGCCGGTTGCGAGGACGAGAGGGAGCAACAGGGCAATGAAGAGGTGTTTGGCGTTTCGGAGAATTCTCATGGTGTGGGCGGCGGCGCGCACATCGGCGACGCAGACGCACGGAGATACTGAAGCCGTGTCGCGAGGTCAAGAAAAGGGTGCGCCTTTGCCCGATTGCGGGTTGGTTTGATCTGATACGGGGTATCAGGAAAAATGCTACTCCGGGTTGGTGCCAGGGCTCTCTGTGGCTAGTTGGGCACCTGAGATCAGTTTTGGATGCAGGGAGTTTTTTGGAGGCGGCGGGGCTTCGCCTTGCAGCCAAGCCTCGAGTTCCGGCAGGACGCTTTCGGGCGCCATGAATCGCTGCCAAGCTCTGTCCTCGCGCTCCGGGTCGATGGATTCGATGAATTCGTTGGCCAGGCTGAAGCTCGGGGAATGCGAGCGGATGAACTCGCGGCACTCGTCACTGTGTTTTTTCAGGCGCCCCTTGGTGCCGGTGCTGTATTTGCGTTGTTCCATATTTTTGTTCTGAAGCGCGGCGGATTTTTAGTCGAACCATTTCGTTGCCCTGCGGGACGGGGTTCGCATAGTCTCCCGCGCCATGCCGAAAGACTCTTCGATCAAAAAAATCCTCCTCATTGGTTCCGGTCCCATTGTGATCGGCCAAGGCTGCGAATTCGACTACTCGGGCGTTCAAGCCTGCAAAGCGCTTGCCGAGGAGGGCTACGATGTTGTGCTCGTGAATTCGAACCCCGCGACGATTATGACCGATCCAGAGTTCGCGCAGCGGACCTACATCGAGCCGATCACTCCAGAGGTCATTGAAAAAATTCTCGAGCGTGAAAAGCCGGATGCCGTCCTGCCGACACTCGGCGGCCAGACTGCTCTGAACGCAGCCATGGCGTTGGTCGAGAACGGTGCCCTCGAGCGCCATGGCGCGCGCCTCATCGGTGCAAATGCTGAGGCCATCAAGCGCGGCGAGGATCGGCTTATTTTCAAAAATATCATGCTCGAGATCGGTCTCGACTGTGCCCGCTCGGGTGTCGCTCACACGCTTGAAGAAGCACGCGCTGTCGGAGTCGAGATCGGCACGTTCCCTCTCATCATTCGCCCGGCGTTCACCCTCGGCGGTGCTGGCGGCGGCATTGCCTACAACCGCGAGGAGCTTGATGAAATCTGCCGCCGCGGCCTCGACCTCTCACCCGTTAGCGAAGTGCTGGTGGAGGAATCACTGCTTGGTTGGAAAGAATTCGAGATGGAAGTCATGCGCGATCGTGCCGACAACTGCGTGGTCATCTGCTCGATCGAGAACCTTGATCCCATGGGCGTGCACACAGGCGACTCGATCACGGTGGCTCCGATCCAGACGCTCACCGACAAGGAATACCAGGCCATGCGCGATGCCAGCTTTGCTGTCATTCGTGCCATCGGTGTTGAAACCGGCGGGTCGAACATCCAGTTCGCCATCAATCCCTCTAATGGCCGCATGGTTGTGATTGAAATGAATCCTCGCGTCTCGCGCAGTTCCGCATTGGCATCGAAGGCGACAGGATTTCCGATTGCCAAAATCGCCGCCAAGCTCGCTGTCGGATACACGCTGGATGAGTTGAAAAACGACATCACTCGTGTCACTCCCGCCTGCTTCGAGCCGGCGATCGACTATGTCGTGACCAAGATTCCGCGTTTCACTTTTGAGAAGTTCCCGACGGCCGATCCGACCCTCACCACTCAGATGAAGAGCGTGGGCGAGGCCATGGCCATTGGGCGCACATTCAAGGAATCCTTTCAGAAGGCCCTGCGCTCTCTTGAAATCGGCCGCTTCGGCTACGGAGCTGATGGCAAGGATATCGAGCCCGATGTCGAAATGATCCGTCAAAAGCTTCGCACTCCGCGTGCCGAGCGAGTTTTTTTCCTGCGCTACGCCTTCCTCGCCGGTCTCACTGTGGAGGAGGTTCACGAGCTTTCCTCGATCGATCGTTGGTTCCTTGAGCACATCCGCCTCATCGTGGAAGAGGAGAAGCGCCTCGCCGCACTGCCTGCGCCGCTTGGAGCCGCCGACTTCCGCAGAGCTAAGCGCTTTGGTTTTTCCGATCGCCAACTCGCCTATCTTACGAAATCCACCGAACCCGAGGTCCGCAAGGCCCGCAAGGCTGCCGGCATCGTGCCGACCTACCGTCTCGTTGATACCTGCGCGGCCGAGTTTGAAGCCTTCACGCCTTATTACTACTCGACCTACGGCGATGAGGACGAAACCCGCGCCAGCGATAAAAAGAAAGTGCTCATCCTCGGCGGTGGCCCAAACCGCATCGGACAAGGCATCGAGTTCGACTACTGCTGCGTGCATGCCGCTTTTGCCCTCAAGGAACTCGGCTGGGAAACCATCATGGTCAACTCGAACCCAGAGACCGTTTCGACGGATTACGACACCAGCGACAAACTCTATTTCGAGCCGCTCACCCTCGAGGATGTGCTCAACATCTACGAGCGCGAGAAGGCGGATGCCGTCATCGTGCAATTTGGTGGCCAGACTCCTCTGAACCTCGCCGCAGGCTTGGAGGCCAATGGGTGCAACATCATCGGCACCCAGCCCCGCAGTATCGAAATGGCTGAGGACCGGAAACATTTCTCCGCGATGCTTGATAAACTCGGCCTGCGCCAGACCCAAGGCGGCACCGCTACGAATGAGCAGGAGGCGGTGGATGTCGCCGCCCGCATCGGATATCCCGTGCTGGTGCGCCCATCGTTCGTTCTGGGAGGCCGTGCAATGGAGATCGTTCATGACGAAGCCGACCTGCGGCGCTACATCCGCACCGCCGTGGAAGCCAGTCCGGAGCGTCCTGTGCTGGTGGACCGCTTTCTCGAAGATGCCACCGAAGTCGATGTGGACTGCATCTCGGACGGTGAAATTTGCGTCATCGGCGGTGTCATGGAGCACATCGAGCAGGCGGGCATCCACTCCGGCGATAGCGCCTGTGTGATTCCCAGCTTCTCGCTCTCGCCACAAGTTCTGGAGACAATCAAAAGCGCCACCAAAGCCATGGCCATCGAGTTGCAGGTGAGGGGACTCATGAATGTGCAATTCGCCGTCAAGGACGAGGTCGTTTACATTCTCGAAGTCAACCCTCGCGCTTCGCGCACTGCCCCCTTTGTGAGCAAGGCCACCGGCGTTCCGCTAGCCAAGCTTGCCGCAAAGGTCATGGCTGGGAAAACCCTTCGCGAACTCGGCTTCACTGAAGAGGTCATCCCCTCCTACTACTCCGTGAAGGAAGCTGTCTTCCCGTTCATCAAATTCCCCGGCATCGACATCATTCTTGGGCCGGAAATGCGCTCCACCGGCGAAGTCATGGGTATCGATCCCGATCTCGGTATCGCCTATGCCAAGAGCCAGATGTCTGCGCAGCCCGCGCTCCCGCTGAAGGGCGACGTCTTTATTAGCGTGAAGGACTCCGACAAACCCGCCGCTCTCGAAGTCGCCAAAGACCTCGTCGAGCTGGGACTCAAAGTCCACGCATCCACCGGCACCGCCTCCTATTTTGCAAAAAACGGACTCAAAGTTCCCGTCATGCTCAAAATTCGCGAAGGCCGTCCGAATGTCGTGGACTCGATCAAAAACGGGCAAGTGAAGTTCATTCTAAATACGCCGAATGGCGCAGTGCCTCGCGAGGATGAGGTCGCAATCCGTAGCGCTGCCACGGCCGCCCGCGTTCCGACCATGACCACCCTCCGTGCCGCCCGAGCCAGTGTTCAAGCAATTCGCGCCATGCTCAAGCACGGCTATAGCGTGAAAAGCCTGCAGGAATACCACGCCTGAAACGACAGCAGTCTCAGGCCTTCTCGACGCTCTGGACTGAGCGGAGGGTCACATCGCCGATTTCCAAGTCTAGGGCCTTTGCTGCGGTTCGGAGGAATCGCTCAGTGGCGTCTGTGAGGGCGACATCGAGTTTTCCGAGGCGTTCCGGTGGTGCGTTGAGGGTGTTTTTTTCGAGAAGGGCTTTGACGGCCAGGGCGCAGTTTTCGGCCGAGTCCACCAATGTCACGCCAGGTCCGGCGGTGCGGGCGATGGCTTCGCGCAGGAGCGGGTAGTGCGTGCAGCCAAGGACGAGCGTGTCTATGCCGGCAGAAAGGAGCGGGGCGAGGTAGCGGGCGAGCATGAGGTCGGTCACTTTGTCCTCGAACATGCCTTCCTCGATAAGCGGGACAAGCAAGGGACAGGCGACGCTGATGACCCGGATGTCTGCGTCGAGTGAGTTGATCGCGTGTTCATAGGCGCCGCTGGCAATAGTGCCGCGTGTGCCGATGACTCCGACGGTTTTATTCTTTGTGGAGGCCACTGCTGCTGCGGCTCCCGGGGCGACGACGCCTTGCACGGGAACCTTGAACATCTCCTTCATGCGCGGAACGGCGAGGGCGGATGCGGTGTTGCAGGCGACGACGATAATCTTTGCCCGTTCTGCGAGGAGGAGTCCGCCGATCTCGATGCTGTAGCGCTCGACGGTGCGGCGGCTTTTCCCGCCGTAGGGGACGCGGGCTGTATCACCCAGGTAGAAAATATTTTCCGAAGGCAGGAGGTTCTGCAGCGCGGCGGCGACGGTCAGGCCGCCGATGCCTGAATCGAAGACTCCGATGGGGTCGGTGGATTTTTCAGTTAGCATCCGGTTTGGTTTCCTGTGCGGTTGATTCCTTGGTTTTAAGCGAATCGGCAGTGCGCTGGATAGCTTCGTTCAGTATGGGATGCATTCCAAGTGGGGAAATGTTCCGGCGCAGGTCGGGGATGGAGGTTTTATCGGTGGCTGAGGCGACGGCCGAGGGCGCCTGGTAGCTTGTCTCTCCGGAGACTGCGCTGCGGTAGCGACCCACGCCTTCAAGGATGGCACGGGCAAAGGCGTCGCGGTAGGCGGGGGATGCGATGAGCTTGCCATCCACCGGATGGTTCATGAAGCCACCTTCGAGGAGCACGCCGGGAATACGGATGTCCCGGATCACGACGAAGCGTGCGCGCTTGATGCCCCGGTCGGTGAGGCGCATGTGGCGGAGCATGGAGGAGTGAAGGGCCGTGGCGAGGGCGATGTTCTCGGCATCCTGTCCATGGCCAGAGTGCAGCTTCAGGTCGCTGTAGCTGAAATTTTCCTCATCCATCGAGGGCACACCGCGCGGGGCGAGGGCGAAGGTCTCGATGCCGGAGGCTCCACCGCCACCGCTTTTGTTGAAGTGGACGCTGACGAAGATGGCATTCGTAAACCGGTTGGCAAAAGCGGCGCGGTCCTCGAGCGGGATGAAGACATCGCTCGAGCGAGTCAGGCGCACAGTGTAGCCATTCTGCTCCAGCAGGCGCTTGGCGCGGAGCACGACATCAAGGGCGGCCTCTTTTTCAATGCCGCGCTGGCCTTTTGCCCCGCTGTCGTGTCCCCCGTGGCCGGCATCCAGGATCACGGTGCGGACGGCGTGGGCGTTTTTAATGAGGCCCGGTCGCATGACAGGCTCTATGATTTTTGTGACATCCATGGCCGAAATCAGAAGCCGCCCGCCCTTCTGCTCCACAGGGAAGCAGAGGACGTATTTCACATTGTTGATGTAGATTTCGCGGGTCCCGGCGCGGCCGCGAATGGTTTTCGAGGCTCCGCTCAGGGTGAATGCGGGGCCGTTCACCAAGGGGGCTCTCAGGCGGTAGAATTTGGAAACATCTTCAATCGGCACATGGCGGCGCCCCTCGTGCATGATTACCTCCCACGCGCGGGCGGGAATCTGCATGGCGAGAAGCAACAGGAGCAGGCCGAAGATTCGTTTCACGAGGCTTGGTGTGGCTGGCCCGGGGTGCGCGGCGTTTTTCAGGTCCCGGCGCGCGGGCGCATGTGAGGAAAGAGGATGACATCCCGAATGCTTTCGACGCCGGTCAGCATCATGACCAAGCGGTCGATGCCGATACCGATGCCGCCGGCGGGTGGCATGCCGTATTCGAGAGTGGTGAGAAAATCCTCGTCCAGCTTCTGGGTTTCGCCGCCGCTCTGGTGCTCAAGCCGCTCGCGCTGGATGTCGGGGTCGTTGAGTTCGGAGTAGCCGGGTGAGATTTCCTGGCCGTTGATGACTAGTTCGTAAACATCGACGACGGATGGATTCGTCGAGTTTTGTTTGGCGAGGGGGACGAGTTCCTTCGGGCAGCGGGTCACGAACAGAGGATTCATGGTTTTTTCCTCCACCAGTTTTTCAAAAACATGCTGGGTGACCTCGAAGTCCTCTTGGCAGTGGGTGACATCGATATGGTTCTTGATGCACCAGGCTCGGCGCTGCTCGTGAGTTTTTTCATACCAATCCGGCACGATGCCTTTGATGAGGTCTGCGTAATCGGTGCGGCGCCACGGGCGGGTGAGGTCGATCGTGCGGAGGACATTGCCCTCCCCGTCCTTGTGCTCGATCTGGAGCGTGCCGCAGACCGTCTGGGCGACATGGCAGACCATTTCCTCAACGAGTTCGGCCATTTTTTCGAAGTCGGCGCAGGCCCAGTAGGCTTCGAGCATGGTGAACTCGGGATTGTGGCGGCGGGATATGCCTTCGTTGCGGAAGTTGCGGTTGAGTTCGAAAATCTTGGAAAAACCGCCGACGAGGAGTCGCTTGAGGTAGAGTTCCGGCGCGATGCGGAGGTAGAGGTCCACGCCAAGTGCGTTGTGGTGGGTCTTGAACGGGGCTGCCGCCGCACCGCCGGGAACAGCTTGCATCATGGGTGTTTCCACCTCGATGAATCCCCGATCCTCGAGGAAGCGCCGGATTTCGCGGACGATGGCGATGCGCTTCTGGAAGACTTCCATCGACTCCGGATTGGAGATGAGGTCGAGGTAGCGCTGCCGGTATTTGATTTCCGTATCCTGAACCCCATGCCACTTGTCGGGGAGGGGTCGTAGGGACTTGGAAAGGACAGTGAAGCTGGTCGCCTTGATGCTCGGTTCGCCGGTTTTGGTGACGAAAGTTTCGCCTTCGACGCCGATGAAGTCGCCGATATCGAGGTGGTCGAAAACTGCCATCGTCTCCGTGCCCACTTCCTTGGCGTTCAGATAAACCTGCATGCGTCCGGAGCTGTCCGAGAGGTCGATGAAATGGCTCTTACCCATGTTGCGATGGGCCGTGATGCGTCCGGCGGTGCGAACTTTCTGTCCCTCGGCAAACGCGGCGCGGATTTGACCGGGTGCGCCGGTTGTCTCGTAGGCTTGGCCGAACGGATCAATGCCGGCGGCGCGGAGGGCTTCCAGTTTTTGCCTGCGGACGGCAAGGAGTTCGTTTTGGGAATTTTCTTCCATGGCGATGAGTGACTGAGGTCTTGTCCAGTGGACTTAGACCGGAAAGATGAAATAGAGCGCGGCAGCGGTTGCTGCTATGCCGATGAGTGCCGCCGAGGCGACGATGAGAGGGCTGAAATCCTTGCCGTTTTTGTTGCGGGGGATCGGCGAGCAGCTTGTGAAATTTTCCGGTCTGACGCTCTGGCTGGAAGGCTTTTGCTCTTCGATGGCAGCGGCTTCTGGTGCTACGGCAGAGTCGGCGTTTTCGGAGATGAACAGGCAGGCGACCGAGCCAAAGCGGACTTCGTCGCCATGCTTGAGGACGGCGCTTTCGGTTTTCGAGCCATTTATAAAAGTGCCATTCGTCGAGTCGAGATCGCGGACATAGAAATTCGCGTTCTCAAAGAGAATCTCCGCATGCCGACTGCTTATGGAATCATCCGGAATGTGCAGTTGGTTTTCGGCGATGCGACCGACGGATGTTTTTTCCTCCGGGAGGTCGTGGGTGATCTCGGAGCCATCAGGGAAGAAAATCTGGAGCTTGGCCATGGCGGGATTATTAGGCTGAGGCTTTCGCAGCGGCAACTTCTTTGGCGAACTCTGCGAAGAAGTAGTCGGCATCATGCGGGCCGGGGCATGCCTCGGGGTGGTATTGAACGCTGGATGCGCGGTGTTTCAAGTGGCGCAGGCCGGCGACTGTGCCGTCATTCAGGTTCACATGGGTTACTTCGACATCTGCGGGAAGCGAGGCAGGGTCAACAGCGTAGCCGTGATTTTGCGAAGTGATGGCTATTTTTCCCGTGCGGAGGTCCTTGACCGGTTGATTGCCTCCACGGTGTCCGAACTTGAGCTTGAAGGTGCTGCCTCCGAGAGCGAGAGCGAGAATCTGATGGCCGAGGCAGATGCCGAAGAGGGGTTTCTTGCCGATCAGACCACGAACCGTCTCACGGGCGTAGTCGAGAGCCTCGGGATCCCCAGGGCCATTCGAGAGGAAAACTCCATCCGTTCCCAAAGAGAGAACTTCCTCAGCGGTTGCTGTTGCGGGAAGGACCGTGACATCGAAGCCATTCTGCCGGAGCGAGCGAAGGATGTTGTTTTTGATTCCAAAATCCAGCGCTGCGAGCGTGTGGGTGGCTGGAGGCAGGTCGGTGAAAACATTACCTTTTTCATCTGCATCAACCTCGGTTTCCGAGCCAGGTCGGATGATCCACTCACGGCTCAAGCGGCTATTCTTGTCCCACTGGTGTTTTTCTGTGGATGTGACTTCTTTGACGAAATCCACCCCCTCGTAGGACGCGTTGCGGGCCATTTCCACAGCCTTGGATGGATCAGTGGTCTCGGTGGTGATGCATGCCCGCATGGATCCGCGAGTGCGGAGATGGCGGGTGAGGGCACGCGTGTCGATACCTTGGATGCCTTGAATGCCGTGTTTTTTCAAATAGCCGGCAAGGTCGGAATCCGAGCGCCAATTGCTGACGACAGGGCTGAGTTCTTCGATCACGAAGCCGCGCACTTGAGGCTTGTCGCTCTCCACATCAATGTCATTCACGCCGTAATTGCCGATTTCCGGATAGGTCATCGCCACGATTTGGCCGCGATAGGAAGGGTCTGTGAGGATTTCCTGATAGCCGCTCATTGAGGTGTTGAAGCAAACCTCGCCAGTAGCCGTGCCCTCCGCTCCGAAAGACTCGCCATGAAAAACCCGTCCATCCTCTAGTGCCAACAATGCTGTCATGGCGCATTTTCTACCACGCGACGCACGGCGGCGTAACCTCAAAAAACACGGGCCAGATTCTTTTTCACCACATCGGCCGTTTGCTCGATGTCCGCTGCGGAGTGTGCTGTGCACAGGAATCCCGCCTCGAACTGCGATGGCGCAAAGTAAACGCCTTCCTCGAGGCAACCGTGGAAGAATTTTCCGAAGCGTGCACGGTCGCTGCCCATGGCTTCTTGAAGATTTCGCACCGGACCCTCGTGAAAATAGAGGCAAAACATCGAGCCGATGCGCTGGAAGGTGAGGGGAAGCCCCTGAATCGCCTCCCGCGTGGCAGACTCGAAGGCCGCACCGGTTTTTTCGAGGAGTGCCCAACCGCCGATACGCTCCATTTCCCTCAGCTGGGCAAGACCCGCCGCCATCGCGATGGGATTTCCAGAGAGTGTTCCTGCTTGATAAACGGGGCCATCCGGCGACAGGCAGTCCATGATTTCCGCCCTTCCGCCAAATGCTCCCACCGGCAGGCCGCCGCCGATGACTTTTCCCATCGCCGTGAGATCGGGAGTGATTTTGTAAATCTCCTGCGCGCCGCCTGGAGCCAAGCGGAAGCCGGTCATGACCTCGTCGAAAATTAGAACCGCGCCCTCGCGTGTGCAGATTTCCCTGAGGCCCTCGAGGAATCCTGGTTCTGGCAGATACAGGCCGGCATTGGCAGGGACCGGCTCAAGAATCACCGCCGCGATCTCTCCCGGGTTCGCCGCGAAGGCCGAGCGGATGGCTTCAGCATCGTTAAAGGGGAGTGTAACAGTGAGCCTTGCAAGCGCCTCCGGCACGCCTGCGCTGTCGGGGTTGCCATGGGTGAGCGCCCCGCTGCCCGCTTTCACGAGGAGCGAGTCCACATGCCCGTGATAGCAGCCCTCGAATTTGATGATCTTCGACCTGCCGGTGAACCCTCGGGCGAGTCGTATGCAGCTCATGGTGGCCTCGGTGCCGCTGTTCACCATGCGCACTTTCTTTACCGAGGGCACCATGCGGCAGATCGTCTCGGCCATTTCGACTTCCAGAGGATTTGGAGTGCCAAAGCTCAATCCGCGTCCCGCCGTTTCACGCACTGCCTCAATGACAGGCTCAGCCGCGTGACCAAGGATCGCCGGGCCCCAAGTTCCCACAAAATCGATCAGCTCGCGGTCATCCACCGTGGTCAGTCGGCAACCTCTCGCCGACTTCACAAAAAACGGCTCGCCTCCCACGCCCCGGAAGGCCCTCACTGGCGAGTTCACCCCGCCGGGGATGCGTTTTTTTGCGGCTTCGAAAAGTTGTCGGGATGTGGTCATGGAAAATCGGGTTTGAGGGTGTTGATGGTTGACAGCGCTGCGCTGAAATACAAGATCGATGGCATCTTTTCCCAAGCCGCCAGTATGCTGCCGGGAAGCATTTTTCAGGAAAACCATGGCCACCATTAAAATCGACCCGACCCTTCATCAGCAAAAGAAGCCCGACTGGATCAAGGTGCGCCTGCCTTCGAATCCGGTCTTCTTTTCGACCAAGGGTCTAATTTCCGATCTCCGTCTCCACACTGTCTGCGAAAGCGCCCAGTGCCCGAACCGCTGGGAGTGCTGGAGCGGTGGAACCGCCACTTTTATGATCGCAGGCGATCGCTGCACGCGGGCTTGTGGATTCTGCGCCGTCGATACAGCCAAACCCTTCGCCCTTGAGGAGGATGAACCCCAGCGTGTCGCGGAGGGGGTGAAACGCCTCGGCCTCAAACATGTCGTGATCACCGCTGTGGCGCGTGACGACCTCGCTGACGGTGGAGCCGATCATTTTGGCAAAACCATCGAAGCCATCCGTGCGCTGGACCCGAAAATCGTCATCGAGGTTCTCGTGCCGGATTTCAACGGCAAGGACGAACCACTCCAGCGTGTTCTTCAAGCCGGGCCCGATGTTTTCAATCACAACCTCGAAACCGTCGAGCGCCTCACGCCGCTTGTGCGTTCCCGTGCGAAGTATCAACTCTCGCTCGATTTTCTGGCCCGTGCCCGCGAACTCCATCCCGAGCTGATGACCAAGAGCGGAATCATGCTCGGCCTCGGTGAAACGGAGCCCGAGCTTTTTCAGGCGATGGACGACCTGCGCGAAGCCGGTGTCCGCGTCCTCACGCTCGGTCAATATCTCCGCCCCACGCCGAACCACCTGCCTGTCGTCGCCTACATCACTCCTGAGATGTTCGACCACTACGGCGATATTGCGCGCAACAAGGGTTTCGAGTTCGTCGCCAGCGGTCCGCTCGTCCGCAGTTCCTACCACGCGGCGGACTTCAACCCGGTTCAGCGTTGACTTGGAAAATCATCGCCGCTGGCCGGCCTGCGCTTGAGTTTGCCAAAATCGGCATCGAGGAATACCTCGGGCGACTGAACATCTTTGCCAAAGTTGAGTGCCACTTTGTCAAAACCGGTCCCCGCCTGCACGAGCGGATGCTCGAGCTTTCCGATGGCTGCCACCGTGTGCTTCTCGACGAGCGTGGAAAAACCTTCGCCAGCCGCGCCTTTTCGGCGGAAATCCAAAAGCTCCGCAACCGCTCGGTTTCGCGTTTTGCACTCCTTGTCGGCGCTTCCGACGGATGGGATGAGGCCACCCGCTCGCGGGCCGATCTGCTTTGGTCGCTCGGCCCGCAGACCCTCCAGCACGAACTCGCCCTGCTCGTAGCCCTCGAGCAAATCTACCGCGCTGAAACGATCCTCGCCGGAACGCCCTACCACAGAAATTGAGCCTCTGCTGAGGGCATCACCCCATACGCAAATCCTCCGCAGCGACTAAAAGCATGGTCGCAACGGATGAACTCTTCTCAATTTACAACCAAGGCGGCGATCCTCGGCGACTACCCGCCAAGAAAGTGCGGCATCGCCACATTCACTCGCGATCTCCGCGACGCCCTCAATGTCAACCGTCCCGATTGGGACTGTCCGGTCGTCACAGTCACCGACCCCGGCAGCAACTATGAATACCCGCCGGAGGTGAGGTTTGAAATTCCCGAACCAGACGCCGCAGGCTACGAGCGGGCTGCGGATTTTTTAAACCTCTCCCATGCCGATGTGCTGTGCGTGCAACATGAATTCGGCATCTTCGGCGGCCCGGCCGGTGGACATATTACAAATCTTCTTCGCCGTGCCCGCATGCCGGTGGTCACAACCCTTCACACTGTGCTCGCGGATCCTACTGCCGAGCAGCGCCGGGCTTTTTCAGAGGTTATAGAATGCTCCGGAAAGCTCGTGGTGATGACGAATCATGGAGCTGAAATGCTCCGCGATATCCACGGGGTCTCTGATGACAAAATATCCGTCATTCCCCATGGCATACCGGACATCCCGTTTGCGGATCCGAATTTTTACAAGGACCACTTTGGTGTCGCCGGGCGGCCGGTGCTCCTCACTTTCGGCCTTCTCTCTCCCGGCAAGGGAATCGAGTATGCACTGCGGGCGTTGCCGGAAATTGCCCTGGAGCACCCGGATATCGTTTACATTATTCTAGGCGCTTCACATCCCCATCAAGTGCGGCGCGATGGAGAAAACCACCGGCGGTCTCTCGAACAGTTGGCGCGCGACCTCGGCGTGGAACGGAATGTGATGTTTGTAAACCGGTATGTCGAAAATACGGAACTCTGCGAATTCATCGGTGCCGCAGACATCTACCTCACGCCGTATCTCAACGAGTCGCAAAGCACCTCCGGCACTCTCGCGTATTGTTTCGGAGCAGGCAAGGCGGTGGTCTCAACCCCCTACTGGCACGCGGCAGAGCTTCTTTCGGAGGACCGAGGTGTGCTTGTTCCATTCCGCGACGCCAAAGCCATCGCGGTTGGTGTGCTGGAGCTTTTTTCCAATGAATCCCGGCGGCACGCCATGCGGAAGCAGGCTTACATCATGGGCAGGGGAATGGTTTGGTCCGAGGTGGCAGCGGACTACGCGAGAGTCTTCGAGGAAGCGCGCCAAGCCTTTCAGGCGCGGGGCAGGCGTCTTCCGCCAAGGGGGTCTGTTTATGGAAAGACCGAGCCCCTTCCAGCATTCCGCTTCGAACATCTGAATCGGATGACCGACTCCACCGGCATATTTCAGCATGCCATTTTCACTCTTCCATGGTTCGAGCACGGGTATTGCACGGATGACAATGCGAGGGGCCTTCTGCTGACGGTTTTACTCGAGGAACTCGACGCTTGCGATGAGTCGATCTTTCGCATCCAGTCAACGAGCGCCGCCTTTCTTCACTTTGGATTTTCGAGTGTCGGAGGGCGTTTCAGGAATTTCATGGGGTTTGACCGGAAGTGGACTGAGGAACACGGGTCTGAGGACAGTCACGGGCGTGCAATATGGGCGCTTGGTGCAGTCGTTGGGCGCACGCGCGTTGCCGGTCTTCGTTCCTGGGCGGCCTCGCTTTTCGAAAATGCCCTGCTGGCCGTGGAGGGATTTACTTCACCGCGCGCCTGGGCTTTTACTATTCTTGGTTTGCATGAGTATTTCCGTTCACTGCATGGCGATCTGCATGCGGATCGCCGCAGGGATGATTTTGCCGGCAGGTTGTTCGATCTTTTCAAGCGGAATGCCTCAGCCGACTGGCCTTGGTGCGAGGATATCGCTGCCTATGACAACCCTCGGATCGCACAGGCCTTAATTCTCGCGGGAAGGTTCACTGGAAACGACGAAATGAAAAATGCCGGTCTTTTCGCACTGAGATGGTTAATGGAAAAACAGACCGGTATCGACGGTTGCTTCCGCCCAATCGGCTCGAATGGTTTTTGGAAGAGGGGAACGGACCCCGCTCTTCACGATCAGCAACCGCTTGAGGCCGCCGCGGCCGTGAGCGCCTGTATCGAAGCGCTGAACGCCACCGGCGATCAGTTTTGGGAAGAATCCGCCAAGCGTGCGTTCGAGTGGTTCCTTGGAGCCAATGATCTCCGCCTTCCACTCTACGATCCCTCAACAGGTGGCTGCTTCGACGGCCTCCATGACAACCGGGTGAATCAAAATCAGGGAGCCGAATCCACACTCTCCTTCCTGCTTGCCCTAGCCGAGATGCACGCCCTTAGAAAAAACTCACCAATCACCGATAACCATGTCCTATCTTGAATCACGAATTCGCCGACTTCCTTTGGTGATCGGCCCAGATCCCCGCCGCGTTCTTTTGCGTCCGTTTATTCCGTCGCTGATTGTGAAGCCTCTTGCAGCTCAGGAAATCAATCCCCGTGTGCTCAGCCTCTTTTCGCGTGTCATGCACCTGGATGAGAATGCGGTTGAGACGAAGTTGGCGGAGGTCTTTGCCGACTTTCACGAGCGCCATCAGAAAATCCACGATATTTTCTCCGAGCGCTTCGAGCAAATCCGCTCCTTTTTGCCCACCGATCTTGAGTTAAGCGAGTCGCGGCGCTTGTTGCTCGGCTCGTATTTCACCAATGAATACTCGCTGGAATCCACGGCGCTCTTCAATCCCGGCATGGTCGCAGCGCCTGACCAGTCCGGAGTCAAAGCAGGTGAGCTGCGATTTTTTCTCAGCCTCCGAGCCACAGGAGAGGGCCACATTTCATCCATTACTTTCCGCTCTGGAATCGTTAATCTGGAAGGTGAGATCCGGATGGATCCCGTCTCCCGTTATGTTTGCCAACCCCGTCCTCAAGCGGCAGCTCGATATGACACTGCAACATTCTTGAGAAAACTTCAGGAACTCGGTGTGGAATACGCCGATGCCAGCACCGCATTGCATGGTCTTCCAGAAAGCTTTCTCATGGAGGATTTGGTCAACCATGTGCGCCGCCTTCGCACAAGCGCCGACCAGCCCTCTGTGCGCCAAGCCGGTGAGCGTGCCCTCATGCTCGCGAGGGCGAATTATACGGTGCGGTTCG
The DNA here is from genome assembly GCA_044342325.1 of Terrimicrobiaceae bacterium. Classification (GTDB taxonomy): domain Bacteria; phylum Verrucomicrobiota; class Verrucomicrobiia; order Chthoniobacterales; family Terrimicrobiaceae; genus UBA967. Next base: position 4,750 of record JBIIPZ010000022.1, on the reverse strand, counting down.
CCGATGGATTGGATATCTCCGAGAAAATCCTTTTTCCGTTTGCCCCCAGCGAGGTCAATGGCATCGAGGACGCCCGTTTTACGCGCTTTCAGGAGGCGGATGGCTCAATTTCCTACACGGCGACCTACACCGCCTATGATGGAAACGTGGTGCTTCCTCAAATTCTGCAGACCCGGGATTTCCATGAGTTCTCGATCCGCACTCTCAACGGCCCCGCGATCCGCAACAAGGGTCTTGCGCTCTTTCCGAAAAAAATCAACGGCCACTATGTCATGCTCGGGCGGCAGGACGGCGAAAACATCCACCTCATGTTCTCGGACCATCTGCACTTCTGGTATGAGTCCCAAATTCTCCTGCGCCCCTCTCAACCCTGGGAATTCGTTCAACTTGGGAACTGCGGTCCTCCGATTGAAACAAGTGCCGGATGGCTCGTCATCACCCATGGCGTCGGCCCGATGCGGAAATACTGCCTTGGCGCTGTCCTTCTCGATCTGAACGATCCCTCGCGAATTCTCGGCAGGTTGCACGAACCGCTCCTTCGACCTGCATCAGACGAGCGCGAAGGCTATGTGCCGAATGTTGTCTACAGCTGCGGTGCTCTTCTGCATGGGGAAAATATCATTCTTCCCTATGCGGTTTCGGATACTTCGTCGCGCTTCGCTGTGGTTCCGCTTGCCGACTTGCTGAATGAGATGAAAACCTGAGCCGGTCAGCTTTCGGAAGACTCTTGAGGATCACCAAACAAGCGGCGATAGCCTTCGGCCCAGATCGCGTATCCCAATGGCATCGTGAAGATGATTCCCACGCAACACGCGAAGATTCCTGAAATGGCCAGCAGCGTGTAGATGAGAACCAATCCCGCCACAAGGAACCACTGACGGTGCACAGTCGAAATGGCGGTGCGCATCGCCTCCTGCCAACCAATTCGGCGGTCGAGGATCAATGGAAAAACAAAACCCAGTCCGACCGAAAGGTAGGCCATAGGAATAAGAAAAATCAGCGCCCCGATCCCGGCAGGTATAGGAGATCCGTATTTCTCAGTCAGAAAAAAACCCGGCGCCAGGGTGAAGAGGGCCACACTCACCATGATCGCTCCCCAAGCCACTCCGGCCATGAGGATTTGCAGCCAGACACCGCTTGAAAACCCGGCAAAGAGATCGGCGAACTCGGTCTTCCCTCGTGCGTTTTTTATGAACATCCATAAAAAACCCGCCGAGAGAATCGTGGTGACTGTCGAGGTCAGAATCGAAAAAAACAGCCCTACCACAACTGCCACTATTTTTAGCATTTGTTCCTCGCTCCCACCTGACTTCATAAACATCCGCACCACGCTCTGGGCTAGTTCCGAGACGAACCAGAGCGAGACATTCACCACGAGGAAAGTAAAGGTTCCAAGCATGAGGACGCCCATGTTTTTCTGGAAACTCTCCCATCCGCTGGAAAAGCACTCGCTGATCACAATGCGGTCGCTGGCGTTAGTTGGAGCGGTTATGGAGGCCTCCGCGACTGGCTCTGCGGTTTCCTCCGGCGGAGGCAAGTCGGTGAAGCTTGAGAGAGGTTCCCAACTCGTCATCGGCTCGCGCCAAGCCAAATCTGTTGGGAGGAAGCGGCCACTCTTGAGGCCATCAGCGACATCCTGGTCATTGAATTTTCCGATATTTTCGCGGTCGCGGTTGATGTGGATCATCGCCATGGCCACCTGCCTATCGATTCACCTCTGCCTGTTCAAGTGCCGATCCCTCGCCGTGTTTCGAAAAAAAGATTGGCTTCCGCGAGAATAGGCGTTGACAGGCGGGCGGCGCGTCTCTTTATTGCACACATTCTTAAACACGCGATGTAGAACCCCTCCGCACGCGGCGTTTCACTGACACACTGTCGCAGGATCTCGTTGAACTTCCTTTCTCAAAGTTCACGGAACTTAACGAGCTCCCGACACACCATCACCTCGAGATTTTCAGCCTAGACAGGGAAAAAGCGTCACAGGCCCATTCTCAAAACCCAATCATGACAGACGAACAGCAAAACCCGGAAAACGCAGCGAAAGCCGCCGATTCCGCAGGCACCAAGGCAGCCCCGCGCCGCCGCACCTCCACCCGCACTCCACGGATCGGCCGCGCCCGCAGGCAGAAAAAGGCAGTAGACTCCCCGGAGCTTCCACTTTCAGATAAAACCCCCGCCAACACCGAGGCGGCTCCGATTGAGACTCCAGCGCTCGCAGCAGCGCCTGAGCCAACCGTTCCCGCTAAGCCCGAACCGGTCAAAGAAACCGTTCAAGCACCACAGCCCGCACCTATGCCTGCACCTATGCCTGCACCTATGCCTGCACCGGTGGTCGAGAGACCGCCGCAACCACCGCAGCCTCCAGCTCCGATCGTCTATGCCGAGGGCATCGTGGAAGTTAGCGGCAAAGGTTTTGGCTTCCTGCGCGAGGCGCGCCGCAATTTCACCCAGTCGAACAACGACATTTTCGTCACACCCGAGATCGTCCGCAAATACGGTCTCCGCGATGGCATGTGGATCAAAGGCGAAATCCGCCGAGGCAATCGTGGCCCACAGATGTATAAGCTCACCGAACTCGAAGGCGGGGATCCCGAGCAGTTTCAAAACCTGCCTGTTTTCGAGGAACTCAGCGTCATCAATCCGAATGAGCGCATCAAGCTTGAGACCGTTCCCGAGCGCTTCACGACACGCGTCATCGATCTTGTGGCTCCTGTGGGCAAGGGGCAGCGCGGTCTCATCGTCGCGCCGCCCCGCACGGGAAAGACGACACTTCTCCAGCACATCGCCGACGCCGTGGTGAAAAACCACCCAGAGATGAAACTTCTCATTCTCCTTGTGGACGAGCGCCCGGAAGAGGTCACCGAAATCCGCCGCACCGTTCCCACAGCCGAACTCATGGCCAGTTCGAATGACTCGGATATCAAAACCCACACCCGCATCGCCCAGCTCTGCATCGATCGCGCTCGGCGCCTCGTCGAAATGGGCAAGGATGTTTTCGTCCTCATGGACTCTCTCACCCGTATCGGCCGCGCGTTCAACAACGCCCAAGGGGGTGGGGGACGCACGATGTCCGGCGGTGTGGATGCCCGCGCATTGGAAATCCCGCGCAAACTTTTCGCCGCTGCCCGCAATACCGAGGAGGCCGGTTCGCTCACCATCATGGCGACCGCACTCATCGAGACGAACAGCCGCATGGACGAGCTGATCTTCCAAGAGTTCAAAGGCACCGGCAACATGGAGATCGTTCTCGACCGCAAGATCAGCGACCAGCGCATCTACCCGGCGATCGATATTTTCCAGTCCGGCACGCGCCGCGAGGAGCTTCTCATCCCCGAGGAAGACCTGCACAAGATCAGCGTCATCCGCCGTGGACTCGCAGGTCACAAGCCGATCGAGGCCATCGAGCGCCTTCTCTTTTTCATCCGGAAATATCCAACCAACGAGCAGTTGCTCAAAAACCTCCCGGGATAGGAAAAACAACACAACATGCCATTCTCAGCGCTTGGATTGACCAAGCATATTTTGCAAGGCGTCCAAGCGATGGGTTACGGCGATCCGACCCCCATCCAACTGCGCGCCATCCCACCGGCCTTGGAGGGCCGCGACCTCATCGCCTCGGCCCAGACCGGCACAGGTAAAACCGCCGCCTTCGCGCTGCCCACGCTCCAGAAGCTCGGCTCGCACGGCCGCCTTCGCTGCCTCGTCCTCGAGCCGACCCGCGAACTCGCCATGCAGGTGGAAACCGCCATGCGCGACTTCAGCCGCTTCACCGATCTCAAGGTCGGTTGCGTTTACGGCGGCGTCGGCTACGGCAACCAGCGCGCCGCGCTCAAGGAAGGCCTCGATATCCTCGTCGCCACACCAGGCCGCCTCGAGGATCACCTTCAGCAGGGCACTGTGCGCCTCAATGACATAGAAATCCTCATCCTCGACGAGGTCGACCGCATGCTCGATGTCGGTTTCCTGCCGCCCATGCGCCGCATCATTGCGAAGGTTCCCAAAAATCGGCAGACACTCTTCTTCTCGGCCACCCTGCCACCGGAAATCGCGGAGCTCGCCAACTTTGCCCTCCGAGATCCCGTGCGCATCGAGATCGGAGCCGCCCGCTCGGTGGCTTCCATCGTCAAGCATGGCGTTTACATGGTGGATCCGAGCCGCAAATTCGACCTCCTGCTCGCCCTGCTCACCGCAGTCGATTACCAGAGCGCGATCATCTTCAGCCGCACCAAGCACGGTGCCGACAAGATCGCCAAAAAACTCCGCGCCAACAACCATGCCGTCGCCGTCCTGCACGCAAACCGCTCGCAGAACCAGCGCATCGAGGCCCTCAGCGGCTTCAAATCCGGAAAATACGAAGTCATGGTCGCAACCGATATCGCCGCTCGCGGCATCGACATCGCCGGAGTCAGCCATGTCATCAACTACGACATCCCGCAACACCCGGAGGACTATGTCCACCGCATCGGCCGCACCGGCCGCGCCAACATGTCGGGGGATGCCTTCACACTCGTCGCACCCGACGAGGCAAAAAAACTCAGCGCCATCGAGCGCTTCATCGGCCAGAAAATCGAACGCCTCACGCTCGAGGGATTCCAAGTCCCGCCAAATGGCGAGAACGCCGAACCCAAACAACCCAAGCCCGAAGTCCGCATGGACGGCCGGAAATTCTTCCGCCGTGGCCGCAGTCCACGCCGCTAAAAATAATTCAAAATAATTCTTGCACCCACTGAGGGAGGTGTTAGTTTGATCT
>JBIIPZ010000054.1:0-15624 GCA_044342325.1 Terrimicrobiaceae bacterium | reverse complement strand
CCCTGTCCCATATTATCCGATCCTATACGTCAACATAATCCCGTCTATCAGGCGCATCCAGCCATCCAAGAGCACAAAGAGCATGAGCTTGAAGGGCAACGAAACGGTCGTTGGCGAAATCATAACAATACCAAGCGCCATAAGAACATTGGATACAATCAGGTCCACCACGACGAAGGGCAGGTAAATGATGAATCCGATTTTAAAAGCCTGAGTGATCTCGGTGAGAACAAAAGCCGGCATGGCAATCAGAAAGTCATTTTCCGTGGCTTTTTCAGCAAATCGCTTGGGCCAGAGTTGGCGGGCCTTCTCGAGGAAAAACAAGCGCGTCTGGATCGTGCTGTTTTTAATCAGGAAGAGTGTGATGGGTTTGGAAATCTCCCCCAATTTCTCTGTCGCGTTATCAAAAGTGATGCTGGACAAATTCTCGCTCTGGGCCACGGCAAAAGTGTCCGAGGCGACAGGGGCCATGATGTAGCAGGTGATGATGATGGCCAGCGAGGTGAGCACGATGTTGGGCGGTGTCTGCTGCAGGCCCAATGCGTTGCGGATGATTCCGAAAATAATGACGATCTTGGCGAAGGATGTCACGGTGGCCGCAAGGAACGGCACCATGGAGGTCGTCAGCAGCAGGAGAATGATCTCCAGCGGATTTGAGAGATTCACATTCATGCCTGAGGGAACGAGATGACCTCTGTGATGTTGGCGCAAATTTTATCAGCCACGCGCACCAGTCGACCCTTGGCCACGACTTGATTGTTGACCTCGAGTTGGACGGCGATTTCCTCCCCGTTCCCGATTTCGATGGATGCCCCCTCGCGCAGGGAGGACAAGTCGTGAAGGGTCATTTCGCGACGACCGGCAACAATGAGAACGGGCAATTGAAGGCCGGAGATTGGTGACGGGGCGGATGTGGAATCGGAAGAGTTCATGGCTGATTGGGTTGATGTTTCCAAGAGTGGCGGTTGCGCTGCGTTTGCAGGGATGCCTGTTGGCATAGGAGCGGCTCCTGCGGAAATCCAGATTTGATACGGCCAGGCGGCAGAATCTCCAAGGAGGAGGCAATCTCCTGCCCTCAAGTTGGCGAGGTCGTCGACCGGGACATTGATCGCAGCGACGCATAAAGCCACGGGTTGCGGGAGGCTTTCGAGCTTGGGGTTCTTTCGTGTCTGCCACGATGGCGCGATCCCTTCGATGCGTTTCAATGTCTCGAGACCGATCCGAAGCACACCCCTGCCTTCGGCTGTGCCATTTTGGTCAAGAATATCAAAAGCCAGAAGCAAGGGGGGAAGAGGTTTGGGAAAAGACGGAGCGATCTCCACCTCGGCATCAAAGGCATTTTGGAGCGAGTCAAGAAGCTCCCGGTTCAATGTGGCACGGATTGCCAATGCGAACGGCTCCGACATGGAGGCGATATCTCGAAACTCCGAGTGACGCTCAAAGAGTTTGGCGCCCGGCGTGAATGTCAACTCCAGGGCGGATGGTTCACCACCGATCAAAAGCGGAAGCGCTATCTCAGGTTTCCAAGGCTTTGGCTCAGCCGTGCAAACAATTGTCCAGAGGTCATTGCCAAAACGCACAGGGAAGTGGCCTCCGAGCCCCGTTGTGAGCTCAAAAAGCCTCGATTGGTTGGGGTCAAGCTCAGGCAGATTCTCTTTGCTGATATTGGTCATTGCTGTGCTCCTCCATTCTGAGATTTCTTTTGGACTTTGTCTTTTCCGTTCCCCTCATTGGACTGTCCGGTTTTGAAATCGGTGCCGACCTCGGATTTTGAATCATCCAAATTCGATAATTCGTCCTCCAGAGGTTGCCCAGCGAGAAAAACCTGAGCCGATATAGCGATCGACTTCTGGAGCTGGGACTGGAGAGCTGAAATGTTGTTTTGCAAAGTAGCGAGGCTCTCGGGGTCGGAAGTATTGAAGTTGACTTCGAGAGCACCATTGCGCATGCGAACTTGGAGGGTCACTTCTCCGGGAAGCTCGGCTGTTTTCTGCAAAACAATGGTCGTCTGAGTCTCATCGATTTTGATGTTACTGACCGTATCGGCAATCAGTTGGAGGAGATTAACAATCACCTTGGGAGATGCCTGAGGAACGGGGTTAGACCCGCCCACGCTGGCTGCGGTGGCTTGTGAAGCAATGAATCCTGATTGTGGTGCCTGATCCGGCATAGAAGGCGTATTCTGGGATTGAGCTGGGTTGCCACTTGGAGAGGGCGATGTTCCGCCCGTGGCCATCGAGACGGTTCCCGAAATAACGCCTGCAACAGGGGCTGCGGCGACCCCTATAGGAGTCGCAGGAGTGTTGGATCCGCTATTCGGCAAAGTGTTCGTTTGCAGATTTTGCAAAACCACCCCCACGACAGCGGCGAACTCGGGAGCCACTTCATTGATCACTAACTGCAATTCCTCGGCTACGGCCGGAGCATATCCAGGAGAGAAAGAGAGGGCTGTTTTCATCATCTCAGCCGCAATATCCGGAGCTGCAATGGGATTCGCACTTACCGCAACCTTCGCGATGCGCGCGGCAATATCCAAGGTGTTTGGCAAGGAAATGTTGGGAATGGCATTCACAACGGCGGAAAAAACACTGCCGGCAATCTGCGCGGCGGCCTGTGGATTGGCTTTGGTCGCAGCTTCGGCGACCGAGGACGCAATCTGCGCTGCTGCCTGCGGATTGGCTTTGATCGCAACTTCCGCGACCGATACCGCAACCTGCGCGGCAGCCTGCGGATTGGCTTTGATCGCAAGCTCGGCGACCGATGTCGCAATCTGCGCGGCAGCCTGCGGATTGGCTTTGATCGCAAACTCGGCGACCGATGTCGCAATCTGCGCTGCTGCCTCGGGATTGGCTTTGATCGCAACCTCCGCGACCGATATCGCAATCTGCGCTGCTGCCTCGGGATTGGCTTTGATCGCAACCTCCGCGACCGATATCGCAATCTGCGCGGCTGCCTCGGGATTGGCTTTGACCGCAATCTCAGCGACCGATGTCGCTATCTGCTCGGCGACCTGCGGACTGGCTTTGACCGCAACCTCCGCGACCGATGTCGCAATCTGCGCGGCGGCCTCGGGATTGGCTTTGATCGCAACTTCCGCGACCGAGGACGCGATTTGCGCGGCGGCCTCGGGATTGGTTTTGATGGCAGCCTCGGCAACCGAGGCCGCTATCTGCTCGGCGACCTGCGGACTGGCTTTGACCGCAACTTCAGCGACCGAGGACGCGATTTGCGCGGCGTCCTGCGGATTGGCTTTGATCGCTACCTCCGTGACCGATGCCGCAATCTGCGCAGCAGCTTGCGGATTGGCTTTGATCGCAGCTTCCGCAAAAGTTGCGGCTGAAGAGGGATCAAGTTTGGTCGCGTAAGCGGCTATGGCTCCGGCAAGTGAGGGATTCTCGGAAAGAAGCTGTTGAACCACTTGGGCCAAATCCTCGGGACTTTTGGCTGCAGCTTTTAAAATTTGATCTTGCTGGCTTTGAGGCAGGATCTCCTCTGGGGAGCCTGTCGAAGCAGCGTCTTTGTAGGATGACGCCGTGGTCTCACCTTGCATAGCTGCATTAAAAAAAGCCACATCATCCGCTTTTGCCGACACAACTATGGGTGGCTCCGTGGAGACAACCGACCTGAGATGAGAAGAGCTGATTTGAAGGTTTTCCATAGTAACTATGATTCAACTAATTGCAGATTTCTAAGATAAGCAGACTCAGCGGTTTCCTCCATCACCGCATCCTCGGCCATTTGTTCGGCTTGTTTGAATCCATCGGTCCACAGCGTCTTGTGGGAATCGAGTTTTTCGCGATTGCGGATGGCAATTTGGAGGGCCTCAAGGCACTTGGCCTCCTCGGCGCGTGCAGCCTCCAAGGCCGCACGGGCATCATCAATGCGTTTGAGGTATTCAGCTTCGCGAGCGCGGTTGGCGAGCATTTCCTCGCGAACATCGAGAACTTTTTGGTGCTGGGCAGGCTTGGCGAAGAGTTCCGCAAAGAGGCGATCCTCCTCGTTGTCGCACCATTGAACATACTCACTGTGCTCCCGAATGCGGTCATCAAGTTCCTCGTGGCGGCGTTTGACCATGGCGCGGGCCTGGGCAAGGGCTTGCTCGCAGCGCTCCATGCGCGTCTTGCGCAAATCCAAAAGGAATGTGAGCGGATACTTCATACTCCAGCGAGTTTTTTGAGACCTTCCAGCGCATCCTGATAGGTGGATTTTTCGGAGAGTTTCTGCTTCAGAAAATCATTGATCGCCTTGTTTTTTTCAATCGCCTCGTCGGTGGCGGGATCGCTGCCCTTTTTGTATTCACCGATGCGGATTAGCAACTCGGTGTCGCGGTAGCGGGCCAGCATGTCGCGCACCTTGCCGGCAGCGGCCTTGTGGGCATCGTCCACCACATTGCCCATGACACGACTCACGCTCTCCAGAACATCGATAGCGGGGTAGTGGTAGGCCGAGGCGAGTCGGCGGGACAGGATCACATGGCCGTCGAGAATCGAGCGCACCTCGTCGGCCACCGGTTCGTTCATGTCGTCACCCTCCACAAGCACGGTATAAATGGCGGTGATGGATCCCTTCTCGGCAGGACCGGCGCGCTCCAGCAGGGCGGGAAGCGCATTGAAAACTGAGGGCGGAAATCCACGGCGCGCGGGTGGTTCGCCAGCCGCGAGGCCGATGGAGCGCTGAGCGCGGGCGAAGCGCGTCACCGAGTCGAGCATGAGCAGAACCTTCTTTCCCTTGTCGCGAAAATACTCGGCCACAGTCGTAGCGACATGAGCCGATTTGAGGCGCTCGATGGCGGGGCGGTCGGAGGTGGAAACCACCACCACAGCGCGTTTGCGGGATTCCTCATCCAAGACCATTTCCAAAAATTCGCGAACCTCGCGACCACGCTCACCGATGAGGGCGAGAACGACGACCTCAGCCTCGGTATTGCGAAGAATCGTGGAAAGCAGGGTGCTCTTGCCTCCACCCGCAGCGGCAAAGATGCCGATGCGCTGCCCCTCGCCGCAGGTCAGCAGGCCATCTATAGCCCGCAGGCCAAGAGAGAGCGGACGCTCGACAAGGCCGCGCGAGAGGGGGTCCGGCGGCAGGGCATTGACGGGATACTCGGCTTCCGCGATGAACGGCTCGGCGGAAGTATCAAGAAAGTTGCCGAGCCCATCGAGCACGCGGCCAAGGAGTCCTTCGCCGACCTTGATCTTGTGGGTCGTCCCGGTCGGGCGCACCTCGGTGTTCGAGCAGAGGCCCTCGTAATCACCCACAGGCATCAGGAGGGCGGTGGAGCCAGAAAAACCAATCACCTCGGCGAACTGCGCTTCCTTGGCTCCGGGACGCCAGACCTCACAGAGTTCCCCCACTTGCACGCCGGGAAGGAGCGCCTTCACCAGCACGCCGGCGACCTGTGTGATCTGGCCAGAGAGGCGTCTGGGAACGACAGCGGCACCGGCCGAGCGGAGGCGCTGAAAGTAACCTGGAAGAGGTTCGGCGGCCGTCATGATCTCATTCCTGCGCGCTGTGAAGGGCTTTATTGATGAGAGCGAGTTGGTCTTCCAACGCGCAGCGGATGATGCCCATGGGCGTTTCCAAAAGGCAGTCGCCCAGCTCCACATCCTCGCGGCCTCGACATTCCACACGGGCGCCGCCAGACATCAGTTCCGAGAGTTTTTGCGACACCGGCACGGCCTCGCGCAATTCGGCGGGGTTCACGCAGAGAACCACCGTCTGCTGGAGATTCACCGTTTCCAACGCCAGCGTAGCTGCTTGCTCGATCCTCTGTGCCGGAGGCATGTCCTTGAGTAGAGTGCGTAGGCAGGTCGTCACGACATCACAGATTTGGTGGTGCAAACCGGAGATCATCTTGGAGGTAGCCGCAACGGTTTCCAGGTTGTGCAAACGGGCCTCGAGGAGACCTTCCTGCAGGCCCTTGCGGTGGCCTTCTTGCCGCTGAAGTTCAGCCTCCTTGGCGGCATCCTCCTTGCTGCGAGCCTCGATTTCCCTAGCTGCCACAAGCACGCGCTCGGCATCTGCCAGCTTGAGGGCGTCGGCCGCTTTCAACACGGAGCCGGACAACACGGCGGGGATATCATTTTCAATCCGGAGAAGGTGCGAACTCATAAAGAATGGTCAAGTTTCCTCGCGGCGGAGATGCACTCCATTGCGAGTTTTGGGTCCTCCGGGGAAAAAGCAGGGAAAGGCTCCATCCACACAGAATCTGGGAGGATCGCGGCGAGGCGGGATTCCATGCCGGAGGGAAACGGCGACACCGCCAGACGCAGGCAAAGCAGGCCGCTCCGGCGAAGGGTCTCGGCGGGTTTCAAGGCCCAGGCCAGCGGCACGACGGCATCAGGAAGTCCCATTCTACCGAGGGCTGGCCGCGCAGAGAGACGCTGCAGCACCTCGCTGCCCAATGCATCAACCAGGGTGATTCGAACGGCTTTTGAGATCGACACAGAGATCAGCTGCCGGCAGCAGAGCGCGCCGGAGAGCATTACGGTCCTTTCCAAGGACTCCTTCGGCTCGAGCACCAAGGCAGCCACATCGCTGTTGGGCATCCAGTCCACCCAAGTCGATTCCCATTTGAAACTGGATCGCAGATAGCGGCGGGCGAATGCAGACGCGCGAGGGTCCGCCTCTACGCGGGCAACCCATTCTGCCGGGAGATGTCCTTCAAGCGGGGGATGGAGATTCAGCGACATCCAGGACTCGAAATGGGCCTCCCTCGGAGCGATTCCCACCCAGGAATCGGCGAGTTTCTGCCAGGTTTCTTTGCTGGTGGTGCTCATGGGCGATCAACCTGTATGAGGGCCTCAACCGGCCACTGGGGGCTCAATTGACTCTGTGGATGTTGCAGAACCCTGCGCGCCCTTTCGAAACTTGAGGAAAAAATAAACAGCAGCTCCCGCGCTGCCCAGCACCAAGAGGAAGGCTGCGATCAGGACCGCAACGAGCGCACCACGGGATTCGGAATTCACGGAAATCCCCAGAATTTTTCCCTGCTGTGCACCGGCCTTCAAAGGATTGAAGAAATCGACCTCGTCCGAGCGCACAAGCGTCACGGCAACCTTGTCGTAGTTCAAGCCCTCGACGCTGTTCATCACGAGCTGCTTGATCTGTGGAATCTGCGTGGTGGTATCAAAGCCGGGCCGGATTTTCAAGAACACCGAAGCAGAAGCGGGGTTATTCTTGTTTGTATAGGGATCGTTGCTCGGCAGCACGAGGATGACGCGCGCGGTGATAACGCCATCGATGTTGCTGAGCATCTCGGAGATATTGCCCGCCAGAGCGTGCATGAAACGGATCCGCTCCTCGCTCGGTGAGGAAACAAGGCCGGTCTTCGGAAACATTTCGCCGATCCCATCGAAAGTTTCCTTGGGAATTCCATACCACTTCAGAATATCCACCGCGCTGGCGAATTGATCGCGAGGCACGGCGACGGCGAAGAGATTTTCCTTCACCGGGCGCTTCGTGGCAGAAATTCCCCGCGCGATCAGGAGGCCAAGCATCGTGTTGGCGTCGCTCTCCGTCACATTGGTGTAGAGATCTTCCGCACCGCACCCCGCCATCAAGACAGCGAGGAGAATCAGCAGAAGGCGTTTTGAAATAGATCTCATGACAGCAAAGATGCGGGGGTATTCCTGCGAGTGTGTGTTCATTGGGTCGCTCATTTTTTCTTTTTAGCAGCGGGAGTCGGGGATGGCACAGGCACTTCTTCCACCGGCAGGTTGAACGCGGCCTCCTCGTCAAGGGCCTCCTGTTGAAGCGGAGCCGGTTGGAAATACTTGGAGTAATCGCCGAGATTCTTCGAGTCGATTTCGACAATACGCGGAGTGATCACAAAAATCCGCTCAACCATGTCATCCATCCTGCCCTTGACCGAGAAAAGGTAGCCAAGAACCGGCATGCGCTGGAGCCAAGGGTATCCACTGATCTGCTTTTTATCGACCTTCAGGAAGAGCCCGCCAATCAAGAGGCTCTGGTCGCGTTTCACCATGGCTTGAGTCGTCAGGGAGGATTGCTGCACCGTCGGAATCGAAGTCACTTGGCGTCCCCCAAGGTTTCCATCCTCAATTTTCACCTGCAGGTAGATGCGCTCCTTATTTTTCTCGATGGTCACATGGGGAATGACCTGAAGGCTAAGCCCTGTGCTGACATTGAAAAGATTGCTCACATACTGGCCCGTGCTGTTCACATAGAAGGTTTCGAGGCGACTGATGCTGGCGCCAAAATTATCCAGTGTCAGCACGGAGGGGCGGGATAGTGTGCGGGCCTTGTTTTGTTGCTCCAGAGCGTTGATGGAGGCCATGACTTGCGTGGTGCCAAAGACGCCACTTGCCAGAATGTTCGGGGCATCAGCCGCGTTTGCGGCATCGGCGGCGCGGGAAATGAGCGGATTGTTGAGCACATTGACCCCGTTGGCTTTTGCGGCGGCATTCTGAGCGACGATCGCGGCATCATCCACCGCGAGTTCGCGGCGCCCGGTCGCACTGGCTACTCCCCCGCCCTGCCCTGCCGCTCCCACGCCGATAGAGTTGACGCCCAAGGTGCGCGAGGTGCCGATCGCCAAATCTACGATAGCGGCGGAAATTTCAATGACCCGCGCAGGCACATCCAGCTGTGCTATGGCATCCGCATAGGAGGGCATGTTTTCCCGGATATCCCGAATCACCACGGCATTCCGGCGCACATCAGACATGATGCTGGCCTGATTGGTCACGAAAGCGCCGGGAAGCCCTTGACCCGGCCCTGTCGCGGTGCTGTAGCCCTGCTGCGGTGCGGAGGACGGGCCTGCCGCTGAGGGTGGGCCTGCTGCAGGGGCTGGCGATGCGGGGCCGGTCGATGATTGTGGTGCCGGTCCCGTGTAAAATCCGAGTCTGGCGGTTTCCGCCGCTTGCTGAGGACCTAGAGCGCCAACCATGGCCCTGGGCTTGCCACCGCTGGCGAAGGTGTCACCGATATTGACAGCGCCTTGGCTCGTATCGTTCACAAGCTCGTTAAGCAAAGAGGCAACGCCCTTGATGACGCTTCCCGAACTGGCATTTCCATCAGCACTTGCCAAGCCACCACCGAGCACAACATCGTAGGCCCAAGCGTAATTGAGAGGAAAAACCTCGATCACCATCTCGCCCTGCTGGCGAAACTGCTCCTGATTGTCCAGCGTCTCGGCGACATGCCTGTTGACATCCACAAAAGCCTGCAAGCCGGTGATGGAGATAAGAGGCGTGCCCGGCACATTGGAAACAGAGGACCCAGGGGAGAGAATGCCCATTCGCGAAAGCGAGGAAAGGACAGTTTCCGGCTTGGAAAAGCGCAGAGTCACCAAGCTGGTTTGCACCTCCACCGGCGTGCCAACATAGAGGATTCCGTTATGAAACATCCACATCAGGTTGAACGAGCGGGAAAGCTGGGAGAGGAGGTCGCCGGGCGGAATGTTTTCAAACCGACCGCTGATGCGCCCTTTCACATTTCCGCTAATGACCGTGCGCACTCCATGCTGCTGTGAGAGTTCGGAGAGCACATCAGCCACCTCACGGTTTTGAGCGACGATGAGGTATTTGATTTTTGGCCAGGGGATCAGCGCAGCCTCTGTGGAATCCGCCTTGAGGGTGGGCAAAGAATGCAAAAAACCAAGAACCACAGCGGCCACACTCGCCAATGTCTGAACACGGCCTGCTATTTTGAAAAGACGCATATTTTCAAGGCGCGAGACAATGCCCTACAAAATCCCTTCGAGCGAGACCTTTTTACAAAGACCTGAGAGCTCGCGGATGAAGGATTTGAGATCAGGCCGGGGCGGCAGTCCATGCGCGCCGGGAAGGATTTCGCTCCAGTAAAGAAGACGGCCGTTGGCAGACTCGAAGCTCGTGAATCCACATGCCGAGACGGGAAACGGGGCCTCAAGAAAATTTTCAAGCGCAGAATCATCGGATGCGATGGGCAACTCGTTCAATTGCCCGCAGAGATACCAGCGCTTGTCGTGCTCGCGGATTTCAACAAGGTTCGCATCATCAATCACCAGTTGAATGGGAAGTTCCCTCTCAGAAGCTGGAACAGCCAGAAGGTCGCAAAGAGCGGAAACATGGGTTGGCATGGTTTGCATAGGAAAGAATCGTCAGCTTTGCGACTGAAGTGCAGCAGGTGGAAGCGGGTTTGACACTACGGAAATGAAAAAAATTATGATTTGTCGTTATGACTACCGCCAGCAAGTTTGCGTAATTCTTCCAGAGAAGATGACGCCACGCAGAGGCAGTAATCTTTGGCCACCTCCGGTATACCGCTGAAAGAACGGGGCTTGTATTTTCCCGCAAACCATTTGTGCTTTGAAAAATCCGCCACACAATGCCATGCGTGGATGTGAAGGACATCGCGGGTGATTTTGTTGTCCAAGCAAAACGCATCCAGCGCATTCAACCGCACATTTCGGGCCTGAAGGTTCTTATTCACAGCAAGATGGATGGCATACATGGAGGCCACGCCCCGATACCAGCCGGGCCATTTGCCGGGATCGCCGCTTTTCCACTCCGTTTCCAACAAGTAGCGGGTCAATGCGAGATGATCCGCCACGACAGGCAGCACCTGCCGGGCTGGACCAAAAATTGAAGCTCCCACATGGTTGAGACCGCCATCGGAAATTCGGAGTTTTTTGAAAATACGAACCAGCTTTTGGACCACCTCGTCGCGCGTCTCGGGATGTTCCATGTAGCCGCCGTAGCCCAGCAGAACTTGATCAGACTCCAGACCACGCAGATTGGTGGTCAGGAAGACATCACAATCCGTTTTGAAAAGATGTTCGTATCTGTCCAGTATCCATTCCTGCTCCCCCTCCCGCCGGAACATGGCAAAGGAATTCACGAACGGATAGTCGCTCCAAAACCCGTCATCATCAGCCATTGGAGCAAGCTGGCGTGCCACCAAGCCCTCGCCCTTTGGAGGCTGGACGGCCGGATTGTGGTAGACGACCAAGTCATATTCCCGATGCAGATTCCAGAGTTGGTAGGTTTTTTGGAGCCAACTGAACTCCTCGGCCGCTTTCTCACCGGCATCCAGATAAACGACGATAGCCTTGCTGTTGCCATCCCGAGGCAATTGGTTGTTCGGTCTGGCCACAGTCTGTGCCGCAGACACCCTTGAACGCCGACTGGATTCCACCGCCTCCTGCAAGGCATCCGAGTAGGCCTTGATGTTTGGCGCGAAGCAGGGAGAGAGTGACGCGATGAAGCCGGCATTCGCCTTGCGCGTTTCCTCCAGGTTGGCATCGTGGCTGCGATGGGCTTCCAGCAAGGCCTCCGCACCGCCCATGGCGTCAAATTCCCTGTAAAAAAAGCCCACGCCTTGAAGTTGAGGCGCATTGTGAACCACCGGGTAGTTGCAATGCAAAGCCTCGTAGAGAAAGTGGGGTGGCCTTGCGTGAAATTGGTGGCTCACCACACAGTTTGCCCTCCGGCCCATGAGTTCGCAGAAGGGAATAAAGTTCAACAATTGAAGCAACCCCTGGTCGACGAAATCCAAGGTTTTCAGGAAATCCACAAAGACAGGGTTCGTGTTGATACGGCGCGTGTTGATCACATGAACTTCTTCGAGGAGACGGGGATTTTTCCGGTTGGCATTCTCGGCGATTAAAAGCGGCACGACGAGATTTTGGGTGATGCTTTTGTTCTCCTCGCACACGGCGATGCGCCACCGCGCCTCGCCGGGCTTGTATCCCAGCGAGGATTGCTCCGGAAGATCACACAAGAAGCTTTCCTGAAAGTGTGGATGCCAGAGGAGAGGGACTCGATGCACCGGACAACCGCACAGGATTTCGAAAAAATCGCGATTCGTTTCATCCGGTCCGGGGAAAATCCAGACAGCATCGGCATTGCGAAAGGCGGGAACCTCCCCGGGCGTCTTCGCGAAAAACAATCGCTCCGCTCCGCTTGCCAGATCATTTCCCGTGCGCAGCGCCACACGGCATCCCCCACCCTCTTGAAAAATAGCTCTCCAGTCCTCAGTCAGCGCATCGCCGACTTCAATTACGGCATCGATGCCAGCATCACCCGATTCCAAGGGGATGTGCGGCAAACCATCGATGGGATCAAAGGAAGCCGCACACAGGATGCCGGCGACCTTCACGCCATCGACCTGAGCAAAAAGTTTCGCAAGGAACCATGCGAGCTGGGCGTCGTCGGAGTGCCACGGCGAGCGGTTGGCTTCCGGAGGCCTCACAGCCAAGGCGAGGCGGATGGTGGAGGGAGAGGTTTTCATTCGGCGGTGATCGCCAGGAGGCGCTCGGCGAAAGCTTGGATGTTATTCGGATCGTCAGGAGCCAGCTTGCGAAGATACTCCGCCGCCCTGCGTTGTGACTCCTCACGAAGCTCCGGCGCGCTGTCCCAAGCTTCCAGAAGTGCCTCGGCGCCCGCCGAAGCCGAGGATCCAGAGTAAAAGTAACCGATTCCCGCATCCCTGAGAATTTCGGAGTTATGAATCAAGGGATAGCCACCGTGGAGAGCGTCGTAGTAGGCATAATTCAAGGCACACTCCCACTGGTGCGATACCACGGCATCGATGCCATGCCGGGCCATGCACTCCACAAAAGGCATTCTGGGATTATAGGTGGCCCGTTCATCGCGGGTCATCGATAGGCAGCGCGCAAAATCTTTGAATTCCTGCTTCTCCTTGATCGACGACACACCCATCACCATCATCTCACTGATAGCTTCCTTGTTTTTTCGATAAGCACTCTCGCAAATCAGCATGGGAATAAGACAGTTTTTCACCACCGACAAGTTCGGTTCGAAGATTCCCACCCGCCAGGCTCGGTTTCGCGACCCGCTGCGGGAAGGCTGAAATCCAAATGGTTTTCCAGCGCGCGACATCTCATCGATGCCGGGCTGAAGGAAAACGGGGGACCACAGATGCGGCATGTCCCGCACCTGCCGACGGCAAATCGTTTCCAGAAGAGGACTTCCCGTCTTCCGGTGGTGGGGCAGTCCCCACACATCCGAATAGGAGCATGAATCCTCAAGAGAGGCATAACGCGAGCCAAAGAGGACCGATTCGACCAGTCCGCTGTAGCTGTGCCCTACGATAAAAAGAACACTCTTGCCCCCCAGTGCCAAGACCCGGCGCTTCCACTCCATCGGGAGCCGCGCACCCATTTCGATAACAACATCGATATCGTAGGTGACATCGCTTGGTTGCACCAGCGACACATCGAGATGATCAAACTTCAGACCTGACGGGAACTTCGCAGCCGATCCGCCATTTAAAAAATAGACTTTGTCGACAAAATCGATGTTCCGAAGGAGCTGCGCAAGCAACGCAATGTTCTGGTTGATGCCATTGCTCCAAATGTTCGCATCCTCCGAAACAAAGATCGAAACGCCAACGCGCAGTTTTCTCACAATCGCAACGCCGAAGGGCTTGACCGGAAAACAGCGGTCTCCATGGCTGTTATTTCAACTGCGGACTGGCTTTAATTCCGAGCTACTGATTGGATAAAGCTCTGAATATTCCCGGCAGCACCCATTTGGGTATCCATTTGGCTTCGCATATCGGACGCGGCTGCCGCGAATGCTTGCGCAGCGGTCTTAACGAAATCGGCTTCCGCTAAGGTGTTTTGACCTTCCTTCTTTTGATTGGCCGCGACGATGCCAGCAATGCCTGTTGAAACTCCACCAATCGCCGTCCCAATTTGTTGAAATGCCATCGCTTTGGCTGAAAGGGACTCCACACTGGGTGAACTCGTGGCATTCACGCCATTTTTTGATGTTGGCCCAGCACCCACTTTCATGGAATACGCACTAAAACCCATACTGACAACACCACTCACAATGCCCGCAATCGCATTGGTCTTTTCTGAGTCGGCGACTTTTTCATTACCAAGTTTGGTGGACTCCAAGGCGGTCACATTGGAAGAGAGACTGAGTTTGTTCATCAAAGATTGGAACTTGCTTTGATCCGACATAATCGAAAGAAGCATTTGGAAAATCTTCTCGAAAGCCGATATATTTTTCTCTTCCAGCGGGGCCGTTGTTTTGGCGGAAGGGGTGGCAATCTCTGCGACCTTTGACGCGCCGGCGGGGTCTGTGATCACATCCGATACGCGGTAAAGCGAGGGATCTTGGAGAATTTTAGTGATGTCAACTTGAGAGACATTATAGTCTTTCAAGATAGGGGCCAATTTGGCGGAATCGATTCCGGCAAATGTCATATTGGGATTGATTTCTGGCATAATAGTTGGATGTTTAAATTTTTTAACTCCAGGAACGATTGTAGGAACTATAGGAGGCAACTTGGCTTAAGGTTTCCTGAAGATTTTGTGAGAGGCGGTCTGTTGCCTGCTTTTGCAGGGCCAATGTTTGATCAATCAAGCCAGTCAGGAATGACATATCAGCTTTATTGTCCTGCACGACCCGCTTCAGATTAGCAAGTTGAATATTTGTCACTCCAATATCAATTTGCATTCCTCCTTGAGTGATTCCTCCAGTCGCTTGCACCGTTGTATTGACTTTCATGAGTGTATTCTTGGCTTTATCGACATCATTAAGGCCTTTGATCACCTTTGCAGCGACATTGCTGACCGCCTTCATGATGTTACTTCCTTTTGCCAACGCAGCACCCAGATTGCCAGATTTGATGGCTATTGCAATTTGGACAGCAAGGATGACCACATTCGCAAGAATTGCACCAACTTTTTCACCGAAAACAGCGCTCACAGCTTTGACAATCGCATTCTTCACGGCATCGATCTGAAGAAGCTGTCCAGCCGCCAAACCCACCAGCAGGCCAATTCCAAAGCCCGCACCAACACCAGTTGCGATCAAAGCGACTGCCACCACAACGGTGAGAGCCGTGAAAATCTTGGATACCCAAGAGAAAATGCCAGACTTTTTATCGGCTTGCTGCTGCTTCTGCGCCTGATCTTCCATCTGCTTGATCTGCTTGTCAGCTAAAGATTTATTCGTTTTCTGCATGCTATCCATCGTGATTTTGCTGGAGGACATTTGCAGTAAGCCATCAT
Organism: Terrimicrobiaceae bacterium; assembly: GCA_044342325.1. Taxonomy (GTDB): domain Bacteria; phylum Verrucomicrobiota; class Verrucomicrobiia; order Chthoniobacterales; family Terrimicrobiaceae; genus UBA967. The sequence goes on along the minus strand of JBIIPZ010000054.1, from coordinate 632 downwards.
CAATCGTTATCTGACTTATCATTTGCTGCATGGCCAGGATGTTGATATCGCTACGAGGCCGAGGAATCGGAACGGGTTGATCAGGCTTTTTATCTGGAGCTGTGGGATCTGCAGGAACATCTTCATCCATCTTTACGGATTCATCTGTCATGACAGGGGCATTGGCCGAGGAGATACCCACAGGATTTTTCTCAGCAGCCTTGTCGGAAGACACGACTGTGGTATCCGAAATGGTTGCTGGAGATTGAGTGGCGGAACTCGGGATTTTATCGACAGGCATAAACAATCCTACGAAATTTTGGATTCGATGGCACCCAGCAACAGCTTGGCGCGCACGAGGAGTGCGGCGTGTTCGGGTTTGTCGGTGGCGGTGGCTATGATATACTCCGCAGCACTTTTTGCCTCAGAATACTTCTTCAAAGCGATATTGCATTCCAAGGCATTGAAAACAGGCGAAGGATTGGCTGGATCGATCATCATGGCATTGCCATAAAATTGCAGTGCCTGCTCGTATTCGCCTTTCATCTGGTGGCAACCACCCAAGGCGATCCAGTTCCGGGCCTCGCCGCTGTCCAGAAGAGCCAGTGGACGAAAGACATTCAGAGCCTGATCGTAAGCTCCAGATTGATAAA
>JBIIPZ010000064.1:0-11220 GCA_044342325.1 Terrimicrobiaceae bacterium | reverse complement strand
TGGTCCTCGCTCCAACCGCAGACTTCCCACATGGGTTTACCCTCAAAGAGGACGCCTTCGAGGGCTTTGGTGAGTAATTCCACAGCAGCCTCGTCTTCGGCTTCCGTGGTGGTGATGGTTTCCGTGTTTTGTGCTGCTGTAGTCATAGATTAATGGTTTTTTAATATTATGCAGAAATATTGTTAGTGATTTGTTTAAGTGAATTAAAAAGATCGGTAAAAAGTTGTTGCAATGTATTGACTGAAGTTTGCAGTTGCGAAATAGCAAAGTTCGCTTGCGTCGTGGCTTGCGTGAGCTTGTTGGAGTTGGCTGACATGATGTTATTGATATAAGTCTGGTTCCTTGAGCGAATAGTATCGTCGCTTCCGTCCTTCTTGTTGTAAGCTCGATCTTTCATTCCCTCATAATCTTGCATGAAATCATAACCTCCCATTGATACTTCTCCCAATTTGAGATCGGATTTAATCAACTGACCGCTTGCATCTCGCGCCATGACCCACTGTCCTTGAGAATTTTTCTCATACTTGTTGCCAGATATTGCCTCTTTCCACATGGCATCCTGCTGCTCAACAGGCATATTTTTCCAGCCCGAGAGCTCCTTACCATCTTTAGTCGGAATCTGAATAGTTGTTGGTTTAGTCATATTAGAATCTTTTTCGGTTAATTCCAAAATTTTCCCAACATTTTGATTGCGGATTTGCCACATTTTGGCTTCCGCATTGAGGTCCATGTTATCTTCCGCCCACCGGGTGGTGACAGCATCGACTTTCTTTTGCAGCACCGAGGCATCAAACTCGATGTTCGCCAAACTTGAGGTATCAACGGTGAACCCGGTTCTCGTTGCAGGAGTTGAGGGTGTGGTTACTGGTGCTATTTCTGGCATAGTTTTTAAATTTCAGAGGGGTTCGCCAAGGGGGAATGGGCGTCTCGCCGGTGTAGACACTGGTTTCCCTCTGCCTCAAGGTCATCTTTTCCACTCTCTGCCCATTTTTTATGGATAACAACGATGAATTATGAACACCAAGTCTTTGGCATGTGCGTTTTGGAAAACAGGAAATCATGGCAAAATTCGCATCAGACTCTAGCGAGCCTTCGCAGTTTGATAGGGGATGAGGCGACTGGACCGTCTTTGTTCCTCTCGTCACGCTGCTTGATTAAAAAATCGCGGAACTGGTAGAGTTCGCGGATTTTTCGTGAGAAATCCTTGGCCTTGGCTTCAGTCTCAGGGGTTTTTTCCATGTTCTTGAAGAGGAGAGACATGGCACTTTCAAAAGTGTGATTATTGGAGGACAGAAAATCTTCCAAGGATTGCAGCTCCGCTAAAAAGGAATCTTGATTCGCATGGCTCAGTCGGATCAAGGAAGTATCTGACGATGCGACTGTGGAATTCATAAGGATTTAAGGGCGTGTTAGACCTGCGAATTGACGAGTGTATTGAAACCCTGCACCGATGTTCCAATGAGTTTACCGGTCAACTGCCATGCCAACTGGATTTGGCTTGCCTGCACTTGAGCCGTGAAGAGTTCCATCGGGCTTGGAACCGAGTTGGGCAAAGAAGGAAAAAGTTGGTCAAGAGCACTGAAAGTGCTTCGGGAATAGTGAAAATCTCCCGGGATGCGGAGCAAGGGGGCCATGTCCTCATCCAAGGCTCCCGTCGGCTGGGCGGAAGAGCCAAAGATGCTACCCAATCCGCCAACGGGGCTTCCTGAATAAGTGCCATCTGCACCATCGATACCCATCAAGGCATTGAAGGCGACCACGCTGGCAGGCGGCGGGTTGGTCGAAGAGCCAACGCCCGTATTGGGCGAAGTGGCCGCAGCGGCAAGGGCGCTTTGCAAAGGATCGGGCGGTAGTTGCGGGACAACAGAGGCTATTGTAGCCATAGGTTAAGCATTTTTAAGGTCTTCCAACTGGTCGGTTATTTGCCTCCCAAGTTGAATCACTTGATTCATAAAATTGGAATAAATAAACCCAAACTCTAATTCAGTTCCTCTCTTGCCAACCCAGCCATCTTTCAAGGTTTGAAATTCGGTAGCCGTAAGTTCTTTTTTAACAGTTGCTAACAACTCATTGATTGCTGCTTTGGTATCTTTATCTAGGCTATTAAAAATTTTATTGACATCTTGACTGCTAGTTGTTTGACTGCTTGGCAACACATTCCACCAATTATCACTGGTTTGTTGCGTAGTTGCCGACTCAGCAGGACTCGTTGCCATCAGCTTACTGAAAGCTACTTCTCTTTCTGAAACAGATTGAATTGCTGCTGCTCCAGAAGCAACCTCTGCTGCCCGAGGCGTCGAGTCTATTTGTGAAGGTGTGTAGGCCTGAACCAGATCGACTGGATTCAATGGCATTGATTGAATTGGCTGCACAGCAGAAGTCATACTCTTGATCCTGAGTGAAACCCGTTGAAAAATTGTGACTTAATGACCTTCCTTGGCAGACTGACTGATGCAGTTCTGGGAAGGATGCACAAATTCATTTTCCTACACAGAAACGACCTTCAAATCCTCGATCGTGCTCTGCATCTCGTTGTTTCCCTGCACCGCTTTGGCGGCGGCCGCCTCAAAACCGGAGTTGTTGTTATCCAACTTGCAATTCATAGCCAGAAGAACATTCGCCGAAGGGGCCAACGCACTATTAGACTGCACGATGTCATCATTAAAATATCTCGCCGCAGTGTCAAAATCCGAGACGCACATATAGGACATTCCCAGCCCGAGCTTGGCATACGCTTGATCCGGTTCGGCTTTTTCCAACGCCCCAAACAACGCAGCAGCGTGAGTTCCGAGAAGGTTGTTCAAGGCAGTCGTTCCAAGCTGGAAAAAAATCTGTCTGGCCTCCTTGGTGAGAGGCAGTGCTGGCTGCAAATCTTCAGAACTATGGGAATGAAACATATATCTTATTTTGCTGATGCGTAACTTAGGGTTCAGGCCTGACCGATCGCTTGCGTGATTTGCTTGGAAATCGTGGTTAGCGAAGTAATGGATTGGGAAACCGTCGAGAGCAAGAGCGTATATTGGCTCATTTGCAGTTGAATATTCAAAACTCCTGCAGGATCACCGGCTGAAACATTATTGATGCTCTCCTGCAGGGAAGTCGAAGCGGAGCGAATCGAAGACAAAAATGTCGTCGCCACATCTTGGATCGAGTATCCAGGAGCTGGAATGGAAGCAAACGATACGGTCATGGTCGCGAAGGACTACGAGGAAATATTGCGGTTAATTGTGGAAGTCACATCCTGAAGGGCCTTCAGTGATTGAGTAAGGGTTGTGAGAACCTGAGTGAACTGTGCCATGGCGATTTGCGCATTTACAATGGTTGCAGGGTTTCCTGACTTCATCTTAGTCTGTGCGTCCTGCATGGCAGTGTTTGCGTCAGTGAGTGCAGATGACATGTTATCAAGTGTCTTCTGGAAGTCCATGTTGATTCCTGTGAGAGACTTTGCGTCCACGGTGAAGCCTACTGATGCCATAATTTTTTAATTGTTGTTGGGTGTTTAGGTTTTTGCGAGTTGAAATTACTGTAAAAATCAAAGAGCGGAGAGATCGACAGGCTTCAAGACAATTTGGAGTATTTCCTTGCTTGTCTCCACCGCACTTGAGAGGGCGTTGAGACTTGTGTAGTCCGTTGCGGAAGGATCTCTCAGTTCCGCTTGGATACGGTTTTCGAGGTCTTCAAGAAAACCAAAAATTTCTTGTCTGCGAGAGTCTCCGTCTGGACCTGAAAGTTGAGCGCCGAGTTCGGTCCATTGAGCAAGATTGGATGTGTCGGAAATCACGCGGAAATTAGATGAGTGGTTTGAGAGATGAAGTCAAACAAAAAAATGTGGCGATGAAAAGCTTCACGGCTTTTCGAGAGCTTCGTCCATGTTCAGAGGAAGACTGCGAGTGCCTTCCGGGCCTTTCAAAGTGATATCGGACTCGCTGATTTTTGTGAGCACGGAACCATCTTTCAGAATTGTTCCTTCGTAAATTCGCTGCCCATCGAGCAGAAGCACTGCGGGGATGGAACCGAGCGTGACGCCCACTATAGGCGAGTGAAAAGGATTCTTGGATACGACGACCGGTTTTCCTGATCCCACTTGGTCCGTGAATGTCAAAATGCCTCCAAACTCTTCGCGCAGCTTGGCGCAGAGCTTGGCCCAGGCTTCGGTCTGATTTTCTGGCATCGTGCCGGTGATGATGATCTCTCGGGGCAAGGGTTGGAAAGCAAGCGGGGACTTGATTCCGGCCTCAGCCAGCAGCGCGTTTGCCCGTTTTTCGATATCCGCCGCGAATGTAAGATTGTTGGTGTTTTCCTTAATGTAGGGGAGGTCTTTTTCTATTTGATCTTGGACCTGTTTCCAATCCTGAGGAGTGGGTAAAAAACCCTTCCAATAGGCTGTGCCGTCCTTCGCAAAAGTCACATCCAAGGCGAATCCCTTCATGGAGGCCATCATCTCGGCGGACTTTTCGATTTCCTCGAGGCTCACGATTTCCGTAAAAACGGGCACTGGCGAGGCGTTGACGATCTGCTGCACCTGGTTGGCTTGGGCGCGCGTGCGCACATAGATTCGCAAGAAGGCTTTTCCGCTCCGCTCTCCGCTGGTGACGCTGGCTCCAGAGACCTCGCGTTTGATCCTCTCCTCAACCTTGTCGGAAGCTTGATTGTCGAGGTCGGTTTTATACATGTCGACTTCGAAAAAATTCTTTGCATTGCCTCCTGCCCCCCTGACCATGCTTTCCATGCCTCGTTTCTGATCAGCGTTGTAAAAAAAGAGCGCCAGAATCAAAACCAGTGCGAGCGAGGAGACAGCAACGATGCCGATTTTAACGCGTTGCGAAAGGCCGTGCGGAGCGGAGGTGATTTTGGAAGGGGATGATGCGCTAGCAGGGGAAGAGGGCGTGCCGGTATCAAGCTCCATTGCCGCCGGAGCCGCGCCGCCAAGTGTGCGGAGCGTTGGAATAACAACAGCATCCCAAACCGCGTCTGCTGCACCGAACGCCATGTGGGTGGATCCGATGGTGAGCACCTGACCGGCCCTCGCCATGAATGGACTTTTCTCGACCGGCTCTCCATCAAGATGCGCGGCCCCACCGGTGAGTTCGATCTCGATCCCCTCGCCCGTGCTACGGATTTTGCAATGCTCGGGCTGGAGAAGTGGATCGCTCAGAATCAAGTCGCAATCCATGCCGGAGCCGATGGTGAGAGCCTCCGTGCCGATTTCGGCCTGAGCACCGGTATGAGGCGGATTGAGGATGCGAAGAATCATGGAGACGAGTGCATTTAATGCGACCCTCACGCGCTGGCAAGCTATTGCATGGGGTTCGACAGAATCATTGCTTGGGAAGACGGGCGCTGCCGCGCCGACTGTAGCGGCTGTCTATGACTACCGGATTGGGCCCCATCCAGCGTTGCACAGATGGCGGAGGTTGATTATGGGATGATTGTGGATTTTTTGTTTTTCATTCTTCCGCCGGATGGCACGCCCGAAGGGCTCTGGCGCAGGACGGCCGATGATTTCGAGGGCTGCGTTCTGCGGGTCGAGTTTGTCGAAAGCGAACTCGTGGGCCGCATAGCCATCATTCCGGATGCCATGGCCAATGCGGGCTGGCAGGTCGGAGACCTCAAGTGGCGAAACATAGCTCGCGCTGCGGACGGCGCCTGGCGCATGCAGGATCTGCGCAAGCACTACGACACCCGCAAGGCCAGCGTGCTGGCGGTGGACTACCAGGAATACACACTCACGCTAGGAGCCCGCGGCCACCTGCGCCTGCACGCAGGCAGCTCGCCGTTTTTTCCGCTGCAGCGGTGGAAAAAATTTGAGGCGGAAAAATAAATTTGCATCGCAGCCGTGCGAAGAATTTGGAACAGGTTGTTCGCCGTATGAGCGCCAACCATCATCATTCCGCAGACACCCAGACAGGCCGGGCCTTTCTCATCAGCCTCGTCCTGAATTCCCTCATCGTCCTCGCCGAGATCATCTTTGGCACCATGGCGCAATCCATGGCTCTGCTGGCCGATGCCGGTCACACATCGATTGATCTCCTCGGCCTCATCCTGAGCTGGGCGGCCTTCCGAATGTCAAAAATCCTGCCCAAAGGGCGCTTCACCTATGGCCTGAAGCGCTCCACCGTGCTGGCAACATTGCTCAGCGGACTCCTCCTGCTTCTGGCCACAGGCGGCATCGCCTGGGAGGCCTTGCTGCGCTTTCGCGAACCCTCCAGCGTCAACGGCAGTGTGGTGATGATCGTTGCAGCGGTCGCTCTTGTGGTGAACGGCCTGAGCGCATGGAATCTCATGCCCGGCAGCCGCAAAGATCTCAATGTGCGTGGCGCTTTTCTCCACCTGCTCTCGGATGCCGGAGTCTCCGCAGGCGTTATCCTGAGCGGCGCGCTGGTCATGTTCACAGGCTGGAACTGGGTCGACCCACTCACCAGCCTGCTCATCGCCGTATTCATCGGAGCAGGAACCTGGAAACTCTTTTCCGAGGCCATCGCCCTTTCGATGGATGCCGTCCCCGAGGGAATCGACATCGCAAAAATTCAGAACTTTCTCACGCGCCAACCAGGCGTTACCGGAGTGCATGACCTGCATGTCTGGGCCATGAGCACCACCGAAAATGCTCTCAGCGCCCATCTCGTCATTCCCGACCACACCGACCCCGATCAAATTCTGGCAGAACTCGGCGAAGGGCTTCACGAACAATTCGAGATTTCCCACACCACATTCCAGATCGAAAGCGGCGCCACTCCCCTGCCCTGCCTGCAGACCGCCTGCGATAATCAACAACGCAACTCTTGAACCGCAACCGCGCGGCAGCGCGCCCCGTGCCAATGGGAGGGCCTTCCTTTGCCTTGCTCGCCCCTGCTCGCTGCGCCATCGGTGATGTGCTTCCTTCGCACTTCCCAGTGCTTCGGTTGGAATGACCCAAGATTCAGCGGCGCTGGGGGCGGGAGTCGCTGAAAACTTTTAGGCAGGATGACAGAATCGGAGCGCAGCGGAGAAAGACTGCTACAGGCAGCCCGAAGGGTAAGCGTAGCGAATCAATTTGCAGGAGGATAATTTAGACAGAATTAACAAAATTCGCAGAATGGGTTATACAATATAAAAGTCGCCCCGAAAGAACCCCGCAACTTATCGGCAAGCCCCTCCCAAGTTTTTCAATTCTGTAAATTTTGTTAATTCTGTCCAAAATCTGCTTTGGGGTGACACACTGCGGACGCTCCGTTTTTTTCCATGAAACGCCTCGCAAAAATCTTCCGACGCACATTCCTTGCCATTCTCCTGGTTGCACTCGGCTACTGGGTCGCCGAGTGGATGGCCACCCCGCCGCGCTTCGACCTCAGCCAAATCGAATTTCCACGCGCCTTGCGGGAGGAGCAGAACATGCCGGTGGTCGAAGTTTTCTTCGTCACCAACCGCCTTGCCCTGCCCGGCGGCTTGGAGTTTTCGGGCGACCACTCGGACGCACTCACCTACGGAATTGCCGAGGTGCGGATTCCGGAAAACTTCCGGCTGACGGATGTCCAGCGGCCCGAGATTTTGCGCCAAAACTCGGACTCCCTCCATGCCTGCATCTTGTCAGTGCGCCCGCTCCCGGCGGAGGATTTCCACAAAATTCTCCATGAACGGCTCGAGGCGACCCACTCCGTCCACGCCACACTTTTCGTTCATGGCATCCAGAACAGCTTCGACTCGGCCGTGCGTCAGGCGGGAACGCTGGCCTTCGCTTTGAACCTCCAACAACCATTGGTGCTTTTCTCCTGGGCCACCGACCCTGGGCTTTCCGCCGCCGCTTACGCCCGTTGTCGAGAACAAGTCCCAGCAGCTGCAACGGCGCTCACCGATTTCCTGCGCCATAAAGGGCCCAACCATTTCGACATCCTCGCGCACAGCCTCGGTTGCAAGGTCGTCTGTTCGGCTCTCGCTCAATCCGACACACACGCCTCGCCCACCCTGCCCTCCGATGCGCTGGCAAATGTGATCCTCGTCGCGCCAGATGTAGGCGAGGAGGCCTTCAAATCCGTCTTTCTCACGCCGGACGGCGCGTCCACGCGCCACACTACTGTCTATGTGGCCCGCAACGACAAGGCGCTCGTCTTTTCCTCGATTCTGAACGGAAACACCCGCGCCGGAGCTGGCATAAGCCCATCCACGCCCATCGAGGAGCTATTCAACGAAAATGGCGGCCATGACGCGCGGCTGGAAATCGTGGACGCCACCTTCGTGAATAACGCCCACACATCCCACGGGTATTTCTACCAAAACCGCGCCGCGCTCGCCGACCTCCAAACCCTCCTCCGCCACGACATTCCTGCCTCCAAGCGCCAACTCCTCCGCCACGAAAAAGCCAAACACGCGAACTACTGGATCATCCCGCCCTGAGCTTTCTCGGGCTGCTGAAAACTTTTAGACAGGATGACAGAATCGGAGCGCAGCGGAGAAAGACTGCATTGAGCAGCCCGAAGGGTGAACGTAGGGAATCAATTAACAAAATTCACAGAATTGACGGAATGAAAAGGTAGCGCGCCTCTTTTGCTGGGAGGGCCTTCCTTTGCCTTGCACGCCCCCCTGCTCGCTGCGCCCTTCGGGCCATCGGTGATGTGCTTCCTTCGCACTTCCCAGTGCTTCGGCTCGCACGGCCCATTTACGGTTGGAGAGTGTTGACTTGGTTTTGGGGGATCGTTAAGAAGCGGCATATGCGCTCATGGTTTTTGATTTTTCTCTTGTTAGCTACAACGGCTGCAGCCCAAATGTCGCTTCCCAAGGAAGGCCGCCCAGTCGAGGTAGAAGCGAAATTTTACCTGTCAACAATGAGCTCTTTGAATGAGAAAGCAGAAACATTCGACGCAGACCTCTATGTTCAATTTTCCTGGAAAGACCAGCGTCTCGCTCATTCGGAACCCGAGGCCATGAGCTTTGCCGAAGAAGGAGCATCAGAGAAGCTTAAGGAAATCTGGTGGCCTCAAATCGAGTTCGTGAACACATCTCAACCAGAAATTACGAATACATCGCTCACTATCCATCCAGACGGTAGAGCCGTGCTGGATTACGCCGTGTCTGCAACTTTCCGGTCCAATTTGAATTTGAAGAGGTTTCCCTTCGACGAGCAAACTTTGGATGTGCGAGTGCAATCTTTTCTCTACGAGGCTCAAGATGTCGTTTTCAAAGCCCCCCCCGGAGAGGCCGGATTTCAAGCCTCGGGACACTATGAGGGATTCAAGGTTTCGGGAGTGGATGCGAAAGTGGTTCTGCAGGAGGCTAACGGCTGGATCAAAGATTTTTCGGAATACCGCGCCGAAATCCAGATTCGCAGGGACTCTGCCTTTTACATTTGGACGGTATTCGGACCCGTGGTTTTGATTTTTCTTATCTGCTGCACAATCTACCTAATGAACTCCGAGGAGTTGGCGGATCGCGTGGGCATATGCCTTACAACTTTGCTTGCCTGCATCGCCACGCAGTTCACGCTAAGTTTTACCCTTCCGCAGATATCCTATATCACGATCGTGGATCGACTTTTTATAGTGACCTATGCCTTCACCGCGCTAAATGTGTGCATCGCCGCTCTGGAAACCTTTACAGGAACTTCAACGATGCGGAGACGCCTTCTACTTTTTTTCGGGATTCCGCTTGCCTACATCGTAGTTATTATTGCAGCGGTTTTTGTTTAATCGGCAGCGCGCCTCGTGCCAATGGGAGGGCCTTCCTTTGCCTTGCTCGCCCCCTGCTCGCTGCGCCCTTCGGGCCATCTGCGATGTGCTTCCTTCGCACTTCCCATTGCTTCGGTTGGCATGGCCCATTTTTCAGCCGCAAAGCGGCGTCGAATATCGTTTTTCGGACGGTTTCAGGCAGAGTGATCTCCGGGAGTGGTTCCGCGCCTCCCGATCTTTTCATTCTGTAAATTCTGAAAATTTTGTCTAAAAAACCAATCCATGCTGAAATACTTTCCTCAATTGCACCAAAAGCTCCGCGCTCTCGTCTGTGCCATCGTTGCCATTTTTTTGGTGGTCATTTCGATCGTCATCATTTCCACGCAGTTCACCGAATTTTCCACGCGGAATGAAAACCTCTCCCTCGCCTCGTTTCTGGTGATCCTCTCCTTCAGCGGCGTGGCTTTCCAATGGTCAGGCGTGACGGCGGGCTTCGCTTCGCCGAAAGTTCTAAAAAAAGTCTACCAGACCGGCGTTGATCTCTTCCTCGACAGCATCCTGGCGCTCATCGCCGCATTCTTTGCCTGGCTGCAATCCACCCCGGAATTGATGCCGCCTTGGCTGGCCTCGACATGCATCGTCATCCACTGGGTTTTCCTCTCACTGGCCGTGGTCTTCTTCCTCATCTCCATGCTCTGCCTTCTCGCCGCGATCAAAGAGGTGCAGTGGGATACCAATCAATAGGGCGGAAGGATTTTTGACAGACCCGCAGCGAAGAGGAGAGAGACTGCCTTGGGCAGGATGCAGTTTAGGTGCAAGCGGCCATCGCCATCGGTCTCGAAGTCGATCGCCGTGTTCTAATCCAGTTCAAGATGGCAACGACCGGTGTCGCCGAGCGACATGCCTCCAGGTCGAGCGATCGGCCGATCCAGTTTTTGGTGTCAGGCATAATTCTAATTCGCTTTCAAGATGAGATGTATTATGCTTTCTTTTCGGGATGCCACGAAAACCTACCATCGATCCGACTCTCGTCAATAAAGCCCAAGAAATCGCCAACGATACCAAGTGCGCCAGCACCCTCCGCCTATGCCAGTCTGTTTTGCTTCCCTCGCGGATCGGAGCCTCGCAACTGGGGCGGACGCCGTCGCCAACTCATGAGTTCGGAAGAAGAAAAAGCCTTCCTTCAACCCTGGCTTGAGCAGGCAGCTTCCGGCGGCATGGTCGTCGTCTCTCCCATTCGCGCCGCGCTCGCCCAGCACCTGAAAAAACCCGTCGCCGCCTCGGTCGTCTACAAACTCCTCGCCCGCCACGGATGGCGCAAAGTCGCCCCCGACACCCGCCACCCCAAAAGCGACCCCAAAGTCCAAGAGGACTGGAAAAAAAACTCCCGGAAGAGCTGGCAACCATCCTTCAACCCGAAGTCGTCCAGGGCCGTAAGGTAAAACTCCTCTTTCAGGACGAAGCCCGCTTCGGTCGCATGGTGCGAATCCGCCGCTGCTGGGCCCCTGCACCCATGCGCCCCGTCGTCGATAACGGCTACGAACGCCAATTCACCTATGTTTACGGAGCCGTCAGCCCCCTC
>JBIIPZ010000008.1:0-88207 GCA_044342325.1 Terrimicrobiaceae bacterium | reverse complement strand
CGCTGAATGTGTCTATCCCTGTGCCTCCCACGAGGCTGTCATTCCCATCCCCACCAATCAAACTATCGGTTCCGCTTCCAGATACCAATGTGTCGTTGTCTGCCCCTCCGTCCAGCGTGTTGTTCCCATCGTTACCGAACAAACTATCGTTTCCAGCATCACCGAACAACGAATCACTTGTTCCTGCCTGACCAACAAGTGTGTTTGCTAGAGAATTTCCCGCTCCGCTAGATGCTCCAGCCCCGAGAATGAGCCATTCGGTATTGGATGCCAAAATGACGCCAGCCACATTGGCAAGGACTGAATCCGTGCCAGTTCCAGCGCCTGAAGCCTCGACAATTGTATCTGAGGAGCTGGAAATGGTGTAGTAGTCATTGCCGTCTCCACCAACCAGGCTATTAACACCAAACCCTCCATCCAAAAAATCTGCCCCAGCCCCTCCGCTCAGCGTATCATTCCCGCCTCCGCCGAAAAGGCTATCATTGTCTGCTCCTCCATCCAAACTATCCGCCCCATCTCCTCCGAGCAGCGTGTCATTGCCAAATCCCCCAGAGAGTGTGACATTCAAAGCCGAAGTATATGCGGATGCGTCGATACGATCACTATTGGTTCCACCAAAAACCGACACAATACCTACATTAAAGGCATTGCCTGCCAGAGTGACTTGATCCGCGTAGTTTGAGAGAGCAAGCGCTTCGAATCTGGTGGTTGCGTTGGTGATGGAGTTCATCCCCAGAAAGTCCGTATCGGCTAGAACAACCGATGCCGTGGCGAGGGAAAACGAAAGCGTGTCGGCTCCGGGATCACCTGCCAGCGTGGCTTTGACAGAGTCGAATTCTGCTTTGGAATTGAAAATACGGATAGCCATGGAAAAAGTTTAGGAAGCCGAGACTGGGTAACTTACAATCGGATATTTGGCGGGAATCTTTAGTTTCTTTGGAAACACTTTTACAGCAATTGGCAGACTTTGCAAAAAAGATCGCTTCTTGCCAATACATTTGTCACTTAAAAGAACCGATGCGCAAGCACCTCTTCATCCACCCGAATTTCCCTGGTCAGTTCCTGCATGTGGCGCGGCATTTGGTCGCGGAAGGGGTGGATGTTTTGGGCGTGGGGGAGCATGCGAATGTGCAGCGGCAGGCGGGGATGGTGAAGGGGGCGAGGTTGCTTGGATACAAATTGCCACGGCGGGCGGCGAAGGAGACGCATCATTATTTGCGGGGCACTGAGGAGAATGCGCTGCGCGGGCAGGCGGTGCTGCGGCTGTGTCTGGCGCTGAAGAAGGAGGGCTATCGACCAGATGTCATTGCCGCGCATACAGGCTGGGGAGACACTCTTTTCCTGCGCGAGGCGTTTCCAGAGGCGCGGATCTCGGGGTATTTTGAATACTACTATCGGCCGCGCGGGGCGGATATCGGGTTTGATCCCGAGTTCCGAATGAACCTCGATAATCTGCTCGAGGTGCGGATGAAAAATGCCACTTCGTTGCTGGCGTGGGAGGATTGCGATGTGCGATGGACGCCGACACGCTGGCAGGCATCGTTATTTCCGCAGAATCTGAAAAGCGACCTGCAGATCCAGCATGAGGGGGTCGATACAAAAACAATTCGCCCGAATCCCGAGGCCAAAGCGACCTTGCCCGATGGGACCACGGTGCACGATGGGGAGGAGATCTTGACTTTCGTGAACCGCAACATGGAGCCTTACCGGGGATTTCATGTCTTCATGCGTGCCATGCCGGAAATCCTCTCCCGGCGGCCTCAGGCGCGGGTTTTGATCACAGGGATGGAAAACGACACCTCTTATGGCAACAAGCCAACGGATGGTCTGACATGGCGGCAAAGGCTCTTGAAAGAAGTCGGCGAGCGCATGGACCTCTCGCGTGTGCATTTCCTCGGCAAGCTGCCGTTCGACGCCCACCTACGCGTGCTGCAACTCTCGCGGGCCCATGTTTATCTCACCTACCCCTACTTTGTGTCTTGGTCGATGCTCGAGGCAATGTCGGCTGGATGCGTGGTGATCGGCTCCAGCACGCCGCCGGTCACGGAATTCATCGAGGATGGAAAAACCGGCCTGCTTGTGGATTTCTTCGACATCCCAGGTCTTGCCAACCGGGTCTGCGAGGCCCTCGCCGAGCCGAGGCGCTTTGATGAACTGCGCAAAAACGCCCGAAAGTTCATCGCCGAGCGCTACGACCGCGACAGCATTTGCGTGCCCGCACTACTGAAGATGTTCGAGGGGTGAGGCTGACGCCTACTTTTGATACACTTTGCCGTCGTCGAACATTTTTCCCTCTCGGACGGGCAGGGCTTGGGCGGAGCGGTCCATTTCCTGAAAGAAGCAGCTTTCGTAGCCAGTGTGGCAGGCGCCGGTTTCTTGTTCGACCTCGAAGAGGAGGACATCCTTGTCGCAGTCCACAAACCAGCGGACGACGCGTTGGGTGTGACCACTGGATTCGCCTTTGAGCCAGAGTTTGCTGCGTGAGCGGCTCCAGTAGGTCATGAGTCCCTTCTCGAGGGTCATGGCGAGGGATTCGCGATTCATCCAGGCAAACATAAGCACGCGGCCGGAGGGGCGCTCGGCGCCGGAGGCTTCTTGGACGATCACGGGAATTAACCCGTCGGCGGTGAATTTGAAATCGAATTCCACAGGATTGCTAAATGAGCCCTGCTGGATAGCCTTTGCAGACCCATTCGACAAACACAAAGAATATGTCCGCAGTCACGCAATCCCTCGAAGCAGAGTCCGCCGCCTTTCGCAGCGTGGCTCCACAGACGCTGCGTCTGAGGCTTGCCGACATCGAGGACCTTTTGCCACGGGAGCTGCTGCTGCGGCCGATTGCAGAGGATGAAACCATCGATCTCCCCGCCAGCCACATTCTCGCCCACATCGTTCCCACTCTTTCCCTGAGCCTGCTGGCGGAGCTTCAACCAGATCTGATCGAGCCCGCTCGCGGAGTGGTCCGCCTGCCTGCACACCGCATTGCAAAAGCCTACGGGCTTCTGGAAACAAGAGATTCCACGCTTTCGGGGCCGGACGATTTTTTGTTTCGAGACGAGATTGCCTCGCCTTCGGCACATCTGGGAAAAATTCTTGCACCCCCCGATGAACCGGAAATCGAGCAATTGCCGGAGCCTGTCGAAGCCGCTGCAGAGCCGGAAAGCGAGCCCCCGCCTCGCAGACTTGCGGAGATCATCAGCAATCTGCCCACCTTCCAGCGGGTCACGGAGACGACTTTTCTCACGCTCAAGCCTCTGACACCAGAACCACAGCCATCGAATGCCGCAGTGGAATCGGAGCTTCCCGACCAGCATGCGTTGCAGGCGCTCTTCATGACGGATGAAAACCTGAGCACCGGCCGCGTTGTCGAACTCTGCGGCGGACTGCCCGGCATCCAGTCCTGCGTTCTCACCTCCGAGAACCAAGTGGTCGCCTCGCACAACATTCCCGAGGGACTCGACATCGTATCGCTCAGCTCGAATGCCGCCGCCATGCTCCGAGCCATGCACGACGCCTCGGCGGGCATGGGTATTGGAGAAATCCCAGCCGTCACCCTCCACACGGCCAGAGGTCCGCTGAGTATTTTTCAAAAAGAACACCTCGCCATGCTGGTCTTCCACGGCGACAGGGGGTTCGTCCCCGGCGTGCGGGAAAAAATGACCGCCGCGCTCACAGAACTCACCAGCGCCCCGCTGGCACTCCCCTTACCCACACCCGAAGGCTGAATGCCATTGCCGCCGGGCGGCACATCATTTAAAGACCAACCCCACTATGATGGAACTTGTGCAAAAGGGCGGCCCCCTCATGTGGCTCATCCTCGCCTGCAGCGTCACCGGCCTCGGGGTCTTTCTGGAGCGAATCATTTACTTTCACCGCGCATCGATCCAAACGGGGGACTTCCTGCGGGGCTTGGCGAATCTCATCAAAAATAAAAACTACGCCGAGGCGATCCAGGAGTGCGCGGCATCCCCCGGCCCGGTTCCACGCGTGCTCCACGCGATGCTTCTGCGGCATGACGCGCCTCGAACTGAACTCCGCGATATCGCTCAGGAGGCGGGCCAACTTGAGGTTCCGCGACTTGAGCGCAACCTGGCGCTTCTTTCCACCATCGCCTATGCAACGCCGCTCATCGGCTTGCTTGGAACGATCCTCGGCCTGTTGACGGCATTTCAGCAAATCACCACCCACGGCGGCTATGCCACAGCGGCCGAAATCGCAGGCGGCGTCTATGAGAGCCTGCTCACCTCCGCAGCCGCTCTCACAGTGGCTCTACCGGCATTTGTGGCCCACAGTTATCTCTCCGCGAGAGTGAACAATGCCATACACGACATCGAGCGCGCAGGCATAGAGATGCTCGAAATCCTCCGCGCTCCATCCAACGACCAAGTGTGAAACTCCAACGCTCGCCGAGCCTGCATCCAGCCCTGCTTTTTATCGCGCCATCGCTTGATGTGGTGCTGGCCTTGATTTTTTTTATTATCCTGAGCACCTCCTTCCTTTTGCAGCCAGGCGTGGGCGTCTCGGTGCCAGACTCCCCCTTCCTGCTCGCCCCGCAAAGGAATCCTCTCATCATCAGCATCGTCGCAGCGCCACTCTCCTCCGTATATTTCGAGAACGAAGAGACCGACCTCGAGGAGCTTCACGAAAAGCTCCGCGCCCGCACGGAAAGACACCACACGCTCATCATCAAGACCGACCGCCATGCGCCGTTTGAAAAACTGGCCGCCGTCATGAACATCTCACTTGGACTCGGCTACCCCACCGTCATTGCCACTTCGGAGGACAAGTGAAATCAGCCACACTGCTTTTCAAATGGCCCCACCGCCATCGCATTCACCTCCTATTGCCGAGTATGCTAATCCTCGCCGCGCTTGCACACGGCGGGATTTTTTTCCTCTTCTCGGTGGCCAATCCGCCTGTGAAAACAGATGGACTCAACCCGGCACGCGTTTTTTTCCTCGACGAAAGCAGCCCCGAACTCGCCCAACTCGAGACCATCCTTGCGTCGAACGACCCAGCCCTTTTTGCGCCGCGCCACGGATCTTCCTCAGAGAGAGAATCCACCGCCACCTATGTTCCTCAATACGCCTCAGCCAAAACCGCCCTCCTCAACATGCCACCGCGAAGCAAGCCGGATGCAGGCACCTCCCCCAACCCGAATCCTGTATTGGTCAGAAAACCCCAGACCCCGCCCGCGACCACGGCACCCCTCCCTGACTCAAACCGCCTATCCGCCTCACTGGAACTGGCCTCGCGCCTACCGGAAACTCCCAAAAAAATATCCTTCCCCCAAGGCACGACCGCCGACGCGCTCGATTCTGCTTCGTTTTTTGTAGGCGTTCGATCCGATGGCACCGTGGCCCATATCCTGCCCGCCCGATCCTCTGGCGACACGAAACTTGACCACCAGACACTGCAAGTCCTGCAATCCCTGCGCTTCTCCCCCGCCGAAAACATCCCGCTTGCCTGGGGGTTCGTGAACCTCCATTTCGCCGCAAGCTCGTCCCGCCCCGTCGAGCCATGATTCGCATGCCACTGCCATGGCTCGTTTTCACGGCCCTCTTCATCTTTCTCGCTGGAATCCTCTTCACTTGGATCTGCTACGAGATAGGTCGCCGGCGCCGCGAATCCCGCAAACTCCGCGCTTGGACGCAATGCCCCATCTGCGCCTTCCAATACAAGGCGGAACCGTCGGCACGCATCCAACGCTGTCCTCAATGTGGCGGCAAAAACGAGCACCTCCCGCTCAAGCCCATCTGATTCTTCGGCGCATGTGTGCCAATAGAAATGTCTCATGTGGCACTACTCAGGAAATAATTGAGCCATGTTGTCTCTTTTCAAAGTCATCACATGCGATGCTAATTTTTATAATAATCTTACTTACAATATTCTAGAAACTTCAAGCATTTCAGGCCCGCGAATTGCTTAGACTTAGATCGCAACATTCAACTCTATGGGAAAAATTTTAGGAATTGATTTAGGAACCACAAACTCTTGCATGTCGGTGATGGAAGCTGGTGAGCCCGTCGTGCTGGAAAACTCCGAGGGCGCACGCACCACACCATCCGTCGTCGCCTTCACAAAATCCGGCGAGCGCCTTGTCGGTCAGGCCGCCAAGCGCCAGGCCATCACGAACCCCGCGAACACGATCTTCTCGGTGAAGCGTTTCATGGGCCGCAAATTCGACGAAGTCCGCAGTGAAGAGCATCGCGTGCCTTACAAACTTGTGAAAGCCGCCAACGGCGACGCGCACATTCAAGTAGAGATCGACGGCAAGCCGAAGAGCTTCTCGCCACAGGAAATCTCCGCCATGATCCTCGCTAAGCTCAAGGCCGACGCCGAAGCCAAGCTGGGCGAGAAAATCACAGAGGCCGTCATCACGGTCCCCGCATATTTCAACGACTCGCAGCGCAACGCCACAAAGGATGCAGGCAAGATCGCCGGTCTCGATGTGAAGCGCATCATCAACGAGCCCACCGCAGCCTCTCTGGCCTACGGACTCGACAAGATGAAGGACGAGAAAATCGCCGTCTACGACCTCGGCGGCGGCACATTCGACATCTCGGCCCTTGAAATCGGTGACGGCGTCTTCGAAGTCCGCGCCACCAATGGCGACACCCACCTCGGTGGTGACGACTGGGACAACCGCATCATGGACTGGATCATTGCCGAGTTCAAAAACGACTCCGGCATCGATCTCTCCAAGCAACCCGACGCCGTCCAGCGCATCAAAGAAGAGGGCGAAAAAGCCAAGATCGCCCTCTCTTCCACGCAGGAATACGAGATCAACCTGCCATTCATCACGGCAGATGCCAGCGGGCCGAAGCACATTCAGAAAAAGCTCACCCGCGCTAAGCTCGAGCAACTCACAGACGACCTCTTCGAGCGCACGCTCAAGCCAGTGAAAGACTGCCTTGCAGACACCAAGTGGACTAAAAACGATGTGAATGAACTCGTGCTCGTAGGCGGCATGACACGCATGCCGAAGGTCATTGAGACCGCCCGCGAACTCATCGGCAAAGAGCCTCACAAGGGTGTAAACCCCGACGAAGTCGTGGCCATCGGTGCAGCTATCCAAGGCGGCGTGCTCAAGGGCGATGTGAAGGATGTCCTCCTCCTGGATGTGACTCCGCTTACCCTTGCGATCGAAACAGCCGGCGGCATCGCCACCCCGATGATCCCGCGCAACACGACGATTCCGACCAAGAAATCGAATGTGTTTTCCACCTATGCCGACAGCCAGCCTGGCGTGGAAATCAAGGTTCTCCAAGGCGAGCGCCCGCTGAGCCGCGACAACAAGAATCTCGGCACCTTCCATCTGGATGGCATCCCACCAGCCCCGCGCGGCGTTCCTCAGATCGAAGTAACCTTCGATATCGACGCGAATGGCATTCTCAATGTTTCCGCCAAGGACCTTGGCAGCGGCAAGGAGCAGAAAATCTCCATCACCGGTTCGAGCGGACTCTCGAAGGAAGAGGTCGAAAAAATGCAGAAGGAAGCCGAAGCGCACGCCGAGGACGACCGCAAGGCCAAGGAGACCATCGAAATCCGCAACAACGCCGACAATCTCGCCTACCAGTGCGAGAAGCAGCTCAAGGAACTCGGTGACAAAGTGGATGGTGCTTCGAAGAAAAATATCGAAGACGCTATCGAAAAAGTCCGCGAAGCCCTCAAAGGCAGCGACTCCGATGCCATCAAGTCCGCCTACGACGACCTGCAAACCAAGTTCCAGGAAGTCACTACTGCCGCCTACAAGGCCGCAGCAGCCTCCGCAGGGCCAACTCCTGAACAGGAAGGCGAAGCCGCATCTGAACCACAGGCCAAGAAGGACGATGTCGTCGACGCCGAATTCGAAGTCCTCGACGAAGACAAGAAGAAATAATTCCAACCACTTTAACAACCCGCTCCGGTTCGCACAGAGCCGAAGCCTGTTAAAAACAAAACCAACAAAACGACACATAAACACATGGCAAACCCAAACATCAAACCTCTCGGAGACCGCGTGCTCGTGAAGCCGCTCGAAGAGAAGGAAATCAGCAAAGGCGGGATCATCATTCCCGACTCCGCAAAAGAGAAACCACAGGAAGCTGAAGTCGTGGCCCTCGGCACCGGCAAGCGTGATGACGACGGCAAGCTCGTCGAATTCACCGTGAAAGTCGGCGACAAAATCCTCGTTTCCAAATACGGCGGCACTGAAGTCAAAGTCGAAGGAGAGTCCTACACCATCATGCGTGAAGACGACATCCTCGGCATCATCGGCTAATCACAACTTAAAACTTAATACTTAAACTTAAAAACTAATCACATGGCAGCTAAACAACTCCTATTCGACGAAGCAGCACGTCACGCGCTCCTTCGCGGCGTCGAGAAACTCGCACGCGCCGTCAAAGCAACCCTCGGGCCATCAGGACGCAACGTCATCCTCGACAAAAAATTCGGCAGCCCGACCATCACCAAGGACGGCGTTACAGTCGCCAAGGAAGTCGAGCTCGAAGACGCATACGAAAACATGGGCGCACAGCTCATTCGTGAGGTCTCCAGCAAAACCAGCGATACCGCTGGTGATGGCACAACCACAGCGACCGTTCTCGCCGAAGCGATCTATCGCGAGGGCCTCAAGAATGTCACTGCTGGCGCAAACCCGACCAACCTCAAGCGCGGCATCGACAAAGCCGTCGAAGCGCTCGTGGAAGAAATCAAAAACATCGCGAAGAAGGTAAAAGACAGCTCGGAGATCGCACAGGTCGCCACTGTTTCCGCCAACTGGGACACCACTATCGGCCAGATCATCGCTGACGCGATGGACAAGGTCGGCAAAGACGGCACGATCACGGTTGAAGAAGCCAAATCGATCGAAACCACCCTCGATGTCGTTGAGGGCATGCAGTTCGACAAAGGCTACCTCTCGCCCTACTTCGTGACGAGCGCCGAGAGCCTCGAGGTTTCCTTCGACGGTGCCTACATCCTCATCCACGAGAAGAAAATCAGCAGCCTCAAGGACCTGCTCCCGATCCTCGAGAAGATTGCCAAAACTGGCAAACCCTTCCTCATCATCGCGGAAGACGTCGAAGGCGAAGCCCTCGCGACCCTCGTGGTCAACAAACTCCGTGGCACGCTCCAAGTCTGCGCCGTCAAGGCTCCTGGCTTCGGCGACCGCCGCAAGGCCATGCTCGAAGACATCGCCGTCCTCACAGGCGGACGCCTCATCACCGACGACCTCGGCATCAAGCTCGAGAGCCTCACACTTGAGGACCTCGGCCGCGCCAAGCGCATCGTGGTGGACAAAGAAAACACCACTATCATTGAAGGCGAAGGCGCCAGCTCCGACATCCAAGGCCGCGTGGGTCAAATCCGCCGCCAGATCGAGGAAACCACCAGCGACTACGACCGCGAGAAGCTCCAAGAGCGCCTCGCCAAGCTCGCAGGCGGCGTTGCCGTGATCAATGTCGGTGCAGCCACCGAGACTGAGATGAAAGAGAAAAAAGCCCGTGTCGAAGACGCCCTCCACGCCACCCGCGCAGCGGTGGAAGAAGGCATCGTCCCCGGCGGCGGTGTCGCTCTCATCCGCGCTCAGGCAGCTCTGGACAAACTCAAACTCAGCGGTGACGAAGCGATCGGGGCAGGCATCATCCGCCGCGCCATCGAGCAACCGCTCCGCACCCTTGCCGACAATGCCGG
This sequence comes from Terrimicrobiaceae bacterium, assembly GCA_044342325.1. Taxonomy (GTDB): domain Bacteria; phylum Verrucomicrobiota; class Verrucomicrobiia; order Chthoniobacterales; family Terrimicrobiaceae; genus UBA967. The sequence continues at coordinate 78,529 of JBIIPZ010000008.1, read as the reverse complement.
CCAGGAAGGCGCACTCATCGTGCAGGAAGTCAAGAAACGCTCCGGCGCAGAAGGCTACAATGTCGCCACTGGCGAATACGTGGACCTCATCAAAGCTGGCGTCGTTGACCCAGCCAAAGTGACCCGCAGCGCGCTTCAAAACGCCGCATCCATCAGCGGACTCCTCCTCACTACGGAAGCTCTCATCTCCGAGCTCCCCGAGAAGGACAAAGCTCCCGCCATGCCTCCGGGCGGCGGTATGGGTGGAATGGGCGGCATGGACTACTAAGTCCAGCCACTCTGGCCCAAAGCCAAAACTCAACAACTCAGCCGGGTTCGCAAGGACCCGGCTGTTTTGTTTTTCCCCGTAAAAGATGGCGGCTTGAATAACAGGCCATGGCAAGGCAATCTCGCCGCGTCCTGTGAATTATTCATCAACTCTCACATCCGCAGCCACCTCAACACTCCGCGACCTGCTGGCTGCGGCGGTGGCCGAGGGATACCACAAAATCGGTCAGGCTATTTTCAAAGCCGATGGCAACGGATTTCTGCTCTGCCACGCGGAGGATGCCGGGCGCGAAGATCTGGAAATTTTCGACAACCCGCATGATGCCGCAGCCATAGCGCTTCATGACGATGCCGGCGACTACCGTCCGCTCAAAACTGGGCCCAACCTGAAGCACGGCTGGGGCCTGCGTGTCGCTTCGCTGGCCGACTTGCATCTGGCGTTGGACCTCCTCTACCCCGCCGCGCTGGCGAACTGGCGGGCGCTGCTGCGCAACGAAAAGATCGCCACGCCGCTGCGGGAAACGGTGAGCCGCCAGACCGGCATGTATCGCGTCACAGGCCTGATCACCGACGAAGAGGCCCAAGGGATCGTGGACACCCTTTGCACTCCCGGTTGCCTGCGCTGTATCCAGTGGCCGATCCCCTCCGATGCTGTGCCACCAGTTGTTCCGATCAAAGAAAAAGAAATTCCCCTCCTCTGCATCGATGCGTGCAGCCTGCTCATCGCGGAGGCAAGACGCGTTGTCAAAGCCCGACTCGGCAAGTGAACTGGGTAACGATCATCTGGTCCATGACGGCGGCCGCATCCCTCACGCTGGCGGGCGTGCACGGGTTTGCATGGCTGCGCCAGCGCCGCCAGATGGCCAGCCTCATGTTCTGCATCATGGGAGTCGCCACGGCAGGCATGGCGGCTTGCGAGCTTTGGACTATGCAGCAGACGGACATGGAATCTTACGCGCATGCCCTGCAGTGGTATAATGTCATGCGCTGGATTGTTACTCTGGCGCTCGTCGGTTTCATCCATTTCTACCTTGGTTCAGGACGCCCATGGCTGGAATGGACCGTCTGCGGCCTGCGAACGCTGAGCCTGCTGGTGAATTTTATTTTTTCTCCGATGGTCTACTACACGAGCATCGAAGAGTTGGTGCGGATTCGTTTTCTGGGATCGGATGTGACAGTTGTGGAGGGCATCCCCAGCCCGCTCTCGATCATCGGGCAGATGAGCTTGCTGGTGCTTGCAGCGTATCTGGTGGATGCGACATGGCGAAGCGCCCAGCGCGGGAACAGGCCTGGCGCGATTCGCGTCGGCTTGAGCGCGGTCTTTTTTGTCCTCGCACTTTCGCTTCAAATGATGTTCGCCCTCTGGGGATTCATAGACATGCCGATCGTGGCGAGCTTGTTTTTTGCTGGAATCCTGATCGTGATGGGCCTCGAGTTGAGTGAGGATATGCTGCGCTCCGCCAAGTTGGCGGAGCAACTCAAGATTCGTGAAAGCGAACTGCTGGGCGAAAGAAAACTCACCGACGCCATCTTTGAGAGCGCTCCCGGCATGCTGTATTTGCAGTCCGCCGATGGAGGCATGGTGAGATGGAATTCGCAGCACGAGCGCGTCACCGGATACTCCAATACCGAGACTGCACGGATGAAGGCCGAAGACTTTTGCGTCGAAGAGGAGAAGGAAATTTTGATGGAGGCGCGGAGCATAGCCCTGGCACAGGGGGGGCATGAGGTGGAATTTGATCTGGCACGACGGGATGGTCGCACAGCACGGCACTTTTTCCGCATGGTTCCGGTGGAAGTCGCCGGAGAACCCCATCTCGTGGGAATCGGCATCGATGTCAGTTCGCAGCGCGCACTCGCGGCCGAGACGGAAAAGCAGCGCGAACAGATGGCCCACATCGCCCGCGTGGCATCGGTAAGCGAGCTTTCCAGCTCACTGGCTCATGAGATCAACCAACCGCTTGCCATCATTCTTAGCAACGCACAGGCGGCCCAGCGCCTCATGGCTCACGATGAACCCGACCTGAATGAACTGCGAGAAATTCTGGAGGACATCGTCAGCGCTGATATCCGTGCCGCAGATGTCATCAAGCGCTTGCGATCTATTCTCCGCCAAGGCAAGCCTGTTCTGGAAACAGTTTCGCCACACGCTCTCTTTGACCAGGCTCTTTCGATGGCACAACCAGACCTCAAATCCGGCAGCGTTCAGGTTTCCAGGCGGCACTCCAAAAAACTGCCTTTGATTCAAGCGGACCGAATTCCCATTGAGCAGGTTCTTTTGAACCTCATCAAAAATGCCTGCGAGGCGATGGAGGACAATGGATCCCGGGAAAAAACGCTGTCTCTCACCTGCGTGAACGAGGGCGGGTGGCTGAGGTTTTCCGTCAGGGACAATGGCCACGGCTTGGGCGACGACGGCGACAAAATCTTCGAGGCCTTCCACACCACCAAGCCAAAGGGCCTTGGCCTTGGTTTAACAATCTGCCAGACCATCATTCGCGCCCATGGTGGAAATCTCTGGTCAGAAAAAAACAAAAGCCACGGCGCGACATTCCATTTCCAACTCCCCATCGTGCCTGAAAATTTATGAAACATTCCGAGACTGTTTTCCTCGTTGACGACGAGCCCGCCCTCTTAAAAGCACTTGGACGACTCCTCAAAGCGGAGGGATTCACCGTGCAGGCTTTTGACAGCGCCATGAAATTTTTGTCGGCACCGCACAACAATGGCGCCGGTTGTGTCCTCCTCGATCAATCGATGCCGGAAATGTCTGGCACGGAATTGCAACAGAGACTTATCCAAGAGGACTCGGCCCTCGCCGTCATTTTCATCACAGGAAATGGAGATATCCCGATGAGCGTGCGAGCCATCAAAGCGGGCGCGGTGGATTTTTTAACCAAACCAGTCAAAGATAAAGATCTCCTCGCGGTAATACAAACAGCACTCGAAAAATCCCGAACCATGCTTGCAGCACGCGCCGAGATTAGCGAGTGGAAGCAGCGGCACGCCGCACTCAGCACACGAGAAAAAGAGGTTTTATTTCATGTCGTAAAAGGACTTCCAAATAAACAAATCGCTTCGAATCTCGGCGTGGTAGAGCAAACTATCAAAGTCCACCGCGGCCGCGTCATGACCAAAATGGGCGTCGAATCACTCGCTCAACTCGTGCTCGTCGCAGAACGCCTTCAACTAAAATGAGGCCGCGGCGCTTACTCCACACACATATGTCACGCCCCTAAGAATGACCTGCTCGGATATGGGGCCCTTCCCTTTAACCAAAGTATAATCGACTTAAAGCTGGAAAAAATGAATAATCCCCCTAAACAAATTCTGACTAGTCACAGGAACCCAAAAATAATTCTCCCCGAAATGATTTGTCTCACTTCAAAATCAAGTATCCAGAGGGTGGCGATTGATTGTGAATAACTCTGCCAATGCATAACCTCATTCAGACATTGAGCCTCTTGAGGCCTCGATCGATGAAAGCTTGGATAGCTTCTATCCTGCTTGGCATGCTTCTTTTTACGCAGGCTGAAGCAGACGCTCAAACGGTGCTCACTGTTCGTGAAGCTGAGTTTCGATCGAGATGGGAAGGGCGCCAGGAAGACCGCGCCGTGCCTGCACAATACTTTCAACCGAATGGAGGGCTTGGGGAAGATGTTGGGGAACAGGTAGGCGAACCAGAGGCGGCAGAGGAACCACAACCGCAAGGTCTCTCACAATCCATGGACAGCATGGCGGAAAGCCTCAAGCGCAGGCTACGCTTTGGACCGCTGGATTTTCAACTCGGGCTGGCAACAGGCTGGGAATACACCAATCAGAACTCCGTGGGAGGAGACACCGATTTCAACGATAACAACAGCTTCTTTGCCGCGCCCACCGCAGCGGTCACATATGAACGGGAAGTGGGTGTGTGGAATGTCTCGGCGCAATACTCCGCTGGCTACAGATACTACTTCAACCAAGACTACACGGCGGCTGGAACGGGCGCGCAGCGCAACCCGCTCGCGATGACAGCCGGGATTGATATCGGATACAATACAAGCCGCTTGGCGGTGAACCTCAATGCCAGCGCCTCGTCGGGAACTGGCTACGATCCAGTCGCCGGTGCGAATAACTGGCAGTCCACAATATCGGCGGGCCTTTCTGTGCGCTACATCATCAGCGAAGAATTTAGCGTAGGCGGAGCCGTCTCGGGCACTTATTCAAATACGGCGGATGCCCAGGTAGCCACAGGGGAAACCCCGCAACCGAACAGCAACAGTCTCTCGGCTGCTGCAAGCTTGTTTGCGGACTATCTTGTGACGCCAAAAACCAATGTCCGAATGATTTTGAGTGCGGGTCAGGACTTGCAGGACTTCAGCGGCGGCGTCACAGAAGGAAGGCGCTTCTTCGATGCCATGCTTATGCTGACCTATCAACTCGCACCCAAGCTCTCGGTGGACGCGGGCGGCGGTGTGGGCTATGTGCTAGATCAAAACATTCCAGACCCCGAATACGTTGGCGTAAGGCCCGTTTACACGGCGGGGATCAATTACACCCCCACCGAGAAGACCTACTTCAAAGCAAAATTCGGAATGCAGGGCGCGGATATCCGGCCGAACTTCAGCTTGGTTGCAGGTTGGGATATGAGGGAAAAAACCAGACTCTCGCTCTCGGTTTACCAGAACCAAGGTTTCTCCACCCTTTCTCCAGATCAATATAACATCACCCGCGGCATCCTCGGCACAGTGGCGCAGCAGTTGTTCAAAGGCATAAATGTTTCGCTGTCGGCGGGCTATGAGCAGTCCGAATATGTTTCGCTCACCAGCGAAAAACTGCCCAATCCGGTCGAAGGCCCGGCCGACTACTGGCTCGCCAATGCCTCGCTCTACTGGCGCATTCGCGAATGGCTTGCCTGGCAGAACACCTTCCAAGTCTCCACCGGCCAAGCAAACAACGAAGAACTTCAAACCCGCTTCGACACGAGCTTCAATTTCAATTTCTAAATTGGCTCAAGTTAGCGGCCCGCTCACCTTCTTGATGTGGGCCAGATATTCCACATTTCCGTCATGTCCGGTGATAGGGGACGGAATGTAGCCGAGCCATTGTTGACCAGATTCCTCCACAAATTTTTGGATTTTTTCAACACAAGCCAAGCGCACGGCGTCGTCCCGAACTACTCCCCCTGGAGGTAGTGAACCTTTGGGGGCCTCGAATTGGGGCTTAATGAGAAAAACGGCATTCGCGCCTTCTGGAAGAACACGGAAAACCGCCGGCAAAATGACCGTGAGGGAAATAAAGCTGACATCCCCGACTGCCAGCTCGGGCGGTGGCAAAAAGTCGCCGGGCGCCAGAAACCGTGCATTGAAGCCCTCGCGGCAGATGACGCGCGAATCCGCCCTCAGGCGCCAGTGGAGCTGCGAGTGCCCGACATCCACCGCATGAACCAGGCTCGCTCCCCTCTGCAGGAGGCAATCGGTGAACCCACCGGTGGAGGCGCCGATGTCGACACAGACAAGGCCAGAAGGATCGATAGCGAAGTGATCCAAAGCGGCCTCCAGCTTAAATCCCCCGCGGCCGACATACTTTTCCCGCGCGGCGAGACTGATGTCCGCATCGGGTGCCACGGAAGTCCCAGGCTTGGAGACTGGTTGGCCTTTAATAAAGACCTGCCCAGCCATCACAGCCCTCGCGGCTTGATCCACAGTTGGAAAAAAACCGCGTTCAACAAGTGAGGCATCGAGCCTTTTTTTGCCAGATGCCATAGTGCATGCCCGCTAAGGCATTAGGGTTTCTTCGGGAAGGCGTCGTTGGAAATCACGGTGCCATCGGTCGCAAGGAGGTTCAACTCGCCGAAGTAGGTTCCATTTGGTCCATAACACCAGACAGACCATATGGGAACAGCCGAGCTGCCTTGCTGATTGAGGACAAAACTCACTGTTCCGATCTGCTTTCCATTCGCTCCGGCATATTGCTGGGCGATGTCAAAAATCTCACGCGAATCAAGTTGGACTTTGGAGAGATCCAGCGGCTTGGCAGAAGAAAAAATCTCACGCAGACCGAGTGCGGGTTTATCAGAAATGATCTGACCGGACGCAACCTCGATGCTTCGCATGCCCTTGTCATCAGGCCCGGCCTGCGCGGAGACATACCAAGTGTCCGGATCAGGGTCGGCATTGTCGGCAGAGAGTTTGAGAACACCATTCCTATACTTTTCAGGAAGGGCTTCCAGACACGCCAAGGCCCCCTTCGAATCCATCGCTTGGAGGGATGAGGAGGTCAAGAGCAGGGCTATTGCGAGTGATTTCAGCATCGAGGCAGAGTCAATTCCTCATGGATTCGTGGAGCTTGGTGAGTTCCGTCTGCTCGGCGAGTTTGCGCGTCACCTCACGAATGCGGCGGCTTAGCGTTGTCGAGAGGCCGATCAGAAGAAGAATACCAGCCGAAGGATAGTTGTTGATGAACTCTTCGAGGTTATCGCGGGTAATGACCCAGTATTGACACTCCTTCACGGCTACCACGGAGCACACGGCTTCCGATGGATCGAAGAGGTCGACCTCGCCCATCCATTCGCCTTCCTCAACTTGGCCGAGGAGCACATCATTTCCTTGGTCATTGCGGCGGGCGTGGAGCACGCCGTTGATGACGAGAAACAACTTCCCGTGGGATTGCCCCTGCTCGATAACAACCGTTCCGGGTGCTGCGAATTCAAATGTTCCGTAGGATCCCAAAGCGTCAATGTCTGAAGGGTCCAAATTGGCAACAATCCCGACTGAGGGGAGTTGAGGAGTGTTAATTGACATGCTGTTTAATCGTTGAGTTTTGAATTTGGCTGAGAATTTGAGGCGCCAATTACTGGCAGGCCTCGCATTCCCCGCCGTTGCGCATGGCTTCGATGGAGCAAGCCATCTTTTCCTCAGCGGTGTATTCGGCCTTGGGCCCTGCAACAACTCCGCGGAGTTCCTTTTTCACATTCGTGGTCGGGCCTTCGATACTGGAGGCGCCGAGGGTTCGCAAGTAGTAGGTGGTTTTCAGCCCCGTGTGCCAAGCGCGGCGATACATGTGGCTGGCGATCTTCATATCGGGCTCGCCGATGAAGAGGTTCACCGACTGGGACTGGTCGATCCACTTCTGGCGGCGCGCGGCGGCGTCGATGACGAAGTCGAAGGGAATCGAGAAAACCGTGCGGTGCTTCTCCCGGATCGCAACTGGGATGTCCTCGATGTTGCCGAGTTCACCCTCGAAATATTTGATCTGTTCGAGCATGCGGGTGTCCCATTTGCCAATCTTCTTGAGATCGCGAACCAACTCGGTGCTGAGGATAGTAAACTTGCCGCCGAGATTTTCCTTGGCGTAGAGGTTTTTATAGTTCGGTTCGATGCATGGGGTGGTGCCCATGATATTCGAGATCGTGGCTGTTGGCGCGATGGCGATGACATTTGAATTGCGCATGCCCTGCTTTTTGATTTTGTCACGGACAGGTGACCAATCCATGCGACCGCCGCGGGGAACATCGATTTTGACGCCGCGCTCGCGCTCGAGGAGGTCGATGGTGTCCTGAGGCAGAAGACCACGATCCCACTTTGAGCCACGATAGCTGCTGTAAGGCCCGCGCTCGGCGGCCAGGTCGCTCGATGCCGCGTAGGCGTGGTAGGCAATGGCCTCCATGAATTCGTCGTTGAAATCGACAGCCTCCGCACTGGCGAAGCTGACATTGCGTTTGAACAACGCATCTTGAAGACCCATCACTCCAAGCCCAATCGGACGGTGGCGCACATTCGAGCGCTTGGCGGCCTCCGTGGGGTAAAAATTGATGTCGATGACATTGTCGAGGGCACGAATGGCGACATGAATCGTTTCGCGCAGCATTTCATGATCCAGCGAACCATCGGCTTTGATATGTGTATCAAGAACGATTGACCCGAGGTTACAGACCGCCGTCTCATCCTCACTGGTATTGAGGGTGATCTCTGTGCAGAGGTTTGAGGAGTGGATGACTCCGATATGGTCCTGCGGGCTGCGGAGGTTGCAGGGATCTTTGAATGTGATCCATGGATGCCCAGTCTCAAGAAGCATCTTGAGCATCTGCTTCCAAAGATCGATGGCAGGCACTTCCTTGCCGGTGATTTTGCCTTGGCGGGCGAGCTCTTCATAGTGGAGGTAACGCTCCTCGAACTTGCGTCCATAGGCATCATGAAGGTCTGGCACTTCATTGGTGCGGAAGAGTGTCCAGTTCTCACGGGACTCCATGCGCTTCATGAAAAGGTCGGGAACCCAGTTGGCTGTATTGAGATCATGCGTGCGCCGACGGTCGTCGCCTGTGTTGCGGCGAAGTTGCAGGAAGTCTTCCACATCGTTGTGCCAAGTCTCGAGATAGGCACAGCCTGAACCACGGCGCTTGCCACCTTGGTTCACGGCTACGAGCTGATCGTTGTGCAGCTTGAGGAAAGGAATGACGCCCTGGCTCTCACCGTTTGTGCCTTTGATGTAGCTTCCGGTGCCACGAACCGCTGTCCATGAGCCTCCGAGTCCGCCGGCCCATTTCGAGAGATAGGCGTTTTCCGCGATGCCGCGCTGCATGATCGACTCGATGGAGTCGTCCACTTTGTAGAGATAGCAACTGGAAAGCTGGCTGTGCAGGGTGCCAGAGTTGAAGAGCGTGGGCGTGCTGGAGCAAAAGCGGCGGCTCTTATAAAGATTGTAGAGACGAATAACCCAATCCTCGCGCTTTGCAGGCTCCTCGATGAAGAGACCCATCGCAACGCGCATCCAGAAGAACTGCGGTGTTTCCAAGCGGCGGAGTGTTTTTTTGGTTTTATCGATGATGAGGTAGCGATCGTAGAGCGTCTGAATCCCAAGGAAATCAAAGTCCATGTCGGCTGTGGGATCGATGGCATCAGCGAGAACATCGAGATCGTATCCGAGAAGCTTCGGCGTGAGACGCTCGATTCCAACAGCTGTGCGAAGATAGCTCTTGAAGGCCTTGCGATGGGCATCACGGAGACCTTCTATGCCGTCGCGCTGGATTTTCCAGTCGAGGACTTCCTCGTAAATGTAAGAGAGCATGATGCGAGCCGCGAACTTGGCGAAGTCGGCATCGCGCTCGATGAGCGTGCGGGCATTCAAAATGACCGTGTTTTTTAGAATGTCCTCGGTCACCTCGGTCGCAAGGGAACGGCGAAGCTCGCGCTCGATGTGAAGCGGGTCGAGGTTCAGATCGAGGCCGATCATCGCAAACTGGATTCGCTTACGAAGCTCGGAGCCATCCCAGAGAACGCTCTGACCATCGCGTTGCACGACCATGATGAGGGATTCTTGGAGATCGCTGGTCTCCGCCTCGGCTTCCGTTTTGACGACCTCCTCGCGGTGACTGGCGCGCTGGGCGCGGTAGAGAATATAGCTCTCGGCGACTTTGTAGTAGCCTTGGCGCATGAGTTCCTCCTGCACGAGATCCTGCACATCCTCGATGTGAACGAATGCCGAGTCGCGGGCACGGACGCGCTCGCTGACTCCTCGGGAGATCGATGCGGCGGCCTCGGCGTTTTCCTTCATGGAAAGGAAGGCGCGGCGGCAGGCGGCCTCGATTTTGGATTCCATCCAAGGAACAACAGCGCCATTGCGGCGAATCAGGCGAACATTCATCGGCTCCGCCTCCAGAACGAGTGTGGATGAACTTCCAGAGCGGATCGAGCGTTTGAAAACAAGGCTCTTTGCGACATCATGAGCGTCGTTTTCGATGAGAGCTTTTTCGATGAGAAGCGACAAATCATGCTCGGAGAGGCGGAGCGAACCGCCCTTCTGCGCCTGCTCGGCGAGGCTCAAAGCCACCGAGTGGGCCACATTCGCGACGAAGCCGCGATTTTGCTCGTTGAAGATGTTTTTCTCCTCGCGCGAGAGCAGCAAGTCGGTGAGGGCTTCTCCGATTTCGTCTGCTACATCAGAGAGGTTGAACGACTGTTCGTCGCCGTTAGTGCGTGTCACAGTGATCCCAGTGAGCGGGTGTGCAGGAGTGGCAATCGCTTCGCGCCAGGAGAAGTCGGGCTTCTGGTCGCGTGGCATGGTGACGAGGCGCTTCAGCGCGATATCTTCGTCGAGAGAGAGGTGTCGAGGCATGTGGTTTTTGGGTAGTGGAGGGTTTTTTTACAGTTCGTCGTCGCTCACGCCGGCAAGGTCAATGCCTCGGCGATATTCCGTGACACGGCCTTCGAAGAAGTTCGTCTCTTTTTTGATCTCCATCATTTCGGAGAGCCATGGGAGCGGATTCTCAAGGTTTTTGTGCAGCGGCTCGAGCCCCACACCGACAAGACGGCGATCGCCGATGTAGTCGATGTAGCGCCCGAACTCGTCGGCTGTCAGGCCAACGGCGGCCACGGGCAGGCAATCACGGATGAATTGTTTCTCGAGCGCAATCGCCTCGGCCATTGTGGAACGAAGCTCTTCGCGGAATTCTTCAGTCCAGATTTCAGGATTTTCATCAACGAGGTCTTGAAAAAGTTGGCGCAGAAGCTCGATGTGGTTTGACTCGTCGCGCAGCGTGTAGCTGAACATCTGCCCGATGCCGGGGAATTTGTTCTGGCGGTAGAGCGCAAGCACCATTCCAAAGAGGCCGTAGAACTGAGTCCCCTCCATGCACTGGCCAAAGAGGAAGATGTTCTTGGCGAGTGCGAGCTTGTTCTCAAGATGGGTGAGATCCATGTCGCGGCGGAGCGCACGGCTGTTGCTGACAACAAAATCAGTTTTGTTTTTGATCGTCCTCACATCCTCAAACATGGCCTCACACTCGTGCGGGTTGATGCCGAGCGAACTGATCATGTAAACCAGCGAGTCGGCGTGGATGTTTTCCTCCTGCGCATGGCGACCCAGCACGAGCTTGAGCTCGGGGGCTGTGACCGCTTCACGGATGACATGGAGAATGTTGTCGCCCACGATGCCTTCAGCGGCGGAAAAATAACCGATACCCATCTTGATGATCCAACGATCCACATCGGAGATCGTCCCGCTTGTATCGCGCCAATGCTCGCAGTCCTTCTGCATCGGCACATCCTCCGGCTCCCAGTGGTTCGCCTTCATTTTTTTGTAGAGGTCGTAGGCCCAGGTGTATTTCAAGGGCAGAATGTTGAAGAACATCGTTTGGCGTCCATTGATGACGCGCTTGGCGGCGAATGCGGCTTCGGCCTTATCGCGATCCAGTGTGAACTGGCGGTCTCCGAGTGTGATGGTTGTCGTGGTCATTTTGAGTAAAGTTTGGTGTTCAGCAAATGCGTTGGCGGGTGGTTCCGCATGCAATCTACGCCACAGGCATGCAGGCAGGTGTGCTTTTTATTTTTCAAACCCCTAAAAGTCAAAAAAAATCTCTATGTTGTGGATTTTTTTTTACCAACCACAATATATAGTGGTTTTGAGCCAAGCATAAACCGGGCCAACTTTTTGGGATTTGCGGCAAAATTTACATCCAAAAACCCAGAAAAATGCTGAAAAAATGCATCAGGGAAACATTTCCGAGATCCGGAGTTTTTATTTTTCGCCACAAGCAATCTCAGATCGAAGAAAACAACGCCCACTCGCCTGCAGGGACGCCCGAAGAGTGTTTTTCAAAACCCGCAGCGCTGATGCCGCGATTGCGTCTTTTAACAAAACAAAAACGCGGGTGATCCTTGGACCACCCGCGCCTTTCGTTGGAAGGAAATTTTCTAAAATTTCTTAGAGGGCAACTTCAACAGTGAGGGATTTTTTCTCACCGTCTTTGGTTCCTTCTTTATCCTTGGATTTGTCACCACCGCCGCATCCACTGCCGGGGCAGGATCCAGCCATGACGGCCGATGCGGAGAAAGCGACGACTACTGCTGCGAGGAGTGCGATTTTTTTCATAAGGCTTTTAAGCTCGCGTGTGGAAACGCAAAGTCAAATGGATTTTTCGAGAAATCTTACGCGCGGCTCATGTAAGTGCCATCGACGGTGCTGACCTTGATCAGTTCACCTTCCTTGATGAAGAGCGGAACATTGATGATCTTGCCGGTTTCGAGAGTGGCAGGCTTTTGAACATTGTTTGCGGAGTCACCGCGGATGCCTTCGGCGGATTCGACCACCTTGAGGACGACTGAGGATGGCAACTCGATCTGGGCTGGGCGGCCTTCGATGCTGAGAACTTCGACCTTGAGGTTTTCGACGAGATACTGCTTGGAATCGCCGATCAGCGACTCGTTGAGCGTGATCGTCTCATAAGTGGAAGGGTCCATGAAATGGTAGCCCTGATGGTCGCTGTAGCTGAATTCAAGCGGTTGGCGGTTTACATCCACAACATCCACTTTTTCTGTGGAGGAGAAGCGGATATCGGCCGATTTACCGGTTCCGATGTAGCGGATGATGCACTGAACAAAAGCGCGAAGGTTTCCGGGCGTGCGGTGGTGGATGTCGAGAACGATGGCTGGGTTTCCGTTGTAGCGGATGGCCATTCCTTTGCGGAGATCATTGGCGGCTGGCATAGATTTAGTGGCTACTAATAAACCCGCACGGGCTTTTGACAAGGCACGAAATCAGCCTGCGGACAGCTCCTGGCACGCTGCGTTCTTGGAAACATAATCGCGCATCAATCCATGGGCGGGATGCCGGAGTTCGGGATCCTCCGCGAGAACTTCCAAAGCGACCCGCCGGGCCTCGGCCATGATATCCGCATCCCTCAGCAAGTCGCCGAGCCCGAGTGATGGCAGGCCGGTCTGGGCGGTGCCTAAAATATCGCCCGGCCCGCGCAGTTGGAGGTCGGCCTCGGCGATCTCAAAACCATCCGATGTCTTTTCGAGAACCTTCAATTTTTCGAGGGCGGGGCCGGTGGCGCCGTCGTGAAGAAGAATGCACCAAGATTTCTCAGGTCCTCGGCCAATGCGGCCGCGAAGTTGGTGCATCTGCGAAAGGCCGAAGCGCCCGGCCTCCTCGATGATCATGATGGTGGCATTGGGCACATCGACTCCGACTTCAATGACCGTGGTCGCCACAAGCACGGAGAGGCGCCCCTCGCGGAATTCGCGCATCACAGCCTCCTTGGCCTCGGCATCGATTCTTCCATGAACGATGCCAACCGTGGCCGGAGCCAAGAGCGCCGTCCATTTTTCGAACTCGGCCGTGGCGGCTTTGACATCGAGTTTCTCAGATTCCTCGATGAGGGGATACACGATGTAAGCCTGCCGACCTGCCGCCAATTCCCCACGCAGGAAATCAACGATGGCTGGCAACTTTTCGACCTCACGCACAGCTGTGACAATGCGACCACGACCAGCAGGACGGTGCTTCAAAATCGAAACATCGAGATCGCCGTAGAGGGTCTGCGTGATGGTGCGAGGAATGGGTGTGGCCGTCATCACAAGCACATCGGGAGCATCCGCCCGTTCGATCAGTTTGGTGCGCTGCAGCACGCCAAACTTGTGTTGCTCGTCGATGACAACAAGGCCCAGCTTCTCAAACTCCGCGCTCTCGAAGAGGAGTGCGTGCGTGCCGACGACAAGCGCGGGACCACTTGGGTTCGATTCAAATAAATCCGGGCCTTTCAAGGAATCCTCCCGCCGCGAGGAGGTTCGCAACACCACCGGGATTCCGAGAGGATCCAGGATGCGGCGGAAGTTCAGATAATGCTGCTCAGCCAAAATCTGTGTGGGCGCCATCAGAGCCGCCTGCCACCCCGACTCGTGGGCTTGAATCATAGCCCGTAGAGCCACCATGGTCTTTCCGGAACCGACATCTCCTTGGAGGAGGCGGTTCATGCGGTGTGGAGCGGCCATATCGGTGGAAATCTCATCCATCACCACACGCTGCGAATCGGTGAGCACGAAAGGCAGGGACTCCTCGACACTCCGCCAAACAGAACTGTTTCCCGGTCGCGCGAAGCCTCCGTTTTTTTTCACCGAGGCATGCCGCGAGCCGAGGATGAGCTGGATTCCAAAAAAGACATCCCTCACGAGTTGGCGTCTGGCCTCCTCGCACTCGGCCATATCCACGGGAAAATGAACAGCTCTCCAGACATCCGGCAAGAAGGGCGTTCCTCCCCTCCCCTCTGGCCAGAGGCGGGGAATGGCGCTCAGATCGCTTTCCTCGAGAGCACGGTGGATGAGTTCGCGCAGAACATGGACAAGCAGGCCATCCCCCGCGCCGTGCACGGGTGTGATACGGTCGAAGTGCAGGGAGACCCCGCCTTCGTCCTCAATGACCTCGAACTCGGGATGTTCGATCACCAGACGCTTCGAGCGTTCGCGGGGCTTGCCATAAACAACAAGCCGATGCCCGCCGAGGATCATTTTTTGCACCCAGGGCATGTTATACCAACGCAGGGTGATGGGATTACTCAGGATGCCTCCATTGTCATCCTCGAGAATCGTCTCAAAAATCCGGCGCGGGCCGAAGCGTTTGTAGCTCGTCTTTTTGACCACGCCATAGAGACAGACAGCCGTCTCGGAGGGACTGTCCGGAAAGCGGTCGAACTTACGGCGGTCCTCGTAGCGCCGTGGAAAATGGCGCAGCAAATCCTCAAGCGTAAGCAACCCCAAGCGCCGCAAAGCCGCGACGCGACTGGATGGAACCCAAGGCAACCCTTCCAGCGCCGTTGTGGGAGAAAGCCGAGTCATTCCGAGTGGCGCACCTCGACGATCCTCAACTGAGGCTCGGCCCGACCCTGCCAGACATTCCAGTCCAGCGTGTAGGCAATATCCCACGGCGGTCGCGGCATGGCATTTACCGGGGCATTAAAAAAGATAGCGGAAACGCGGCGGCGACCGCACAGAAACTCGATCCGCAGGTGTTTTTCCTTCATGACACGAGGCTCGCCCGCTGGAGCCACGGCGCGCGAGAACATGACGGGCTGGGGATTCGAATTTCCAAAAGGCTCCAATAAATCCTGCGACTCCAGCACCGAGGCGTCGATATCTCCCAGCCCCAACTCGCAATCCAAGCGCAGGCGCGGTGCCAGCATTTCCTCGTTGGCAATCGCTTGGGCTGCGGTCTCAAAAGCTTCTCGAAATGCGGGCAGACTCGACTCGCTCAAGGAAATACCTGCCGCCATGTCATGACCGCCAAATTTCTCCAAATGCCCGGCGCAATCGCGGAGCATCGCCACCAAGGGAAGCCCCTCGATGCTGCGTCCACTGCCTTTACCCGCCCCCGAATCGTCGAAACCTATAATAAAGGTCGGGCGGTGGTATTGCCTCATGATGCGTGAGGCGACCACACCGAGAACGCCGATGTGCCAATCCCGGCTGCCAGCGACGATCGAAGCCTGGGTGTCGGGATTGAAATTTTTGGCAACCCATTCCTCGGCATCGCGAACGACATGGCGCTCGACTCCTTGACGCTCGCGGTTATGGGCATCCAACCCCTCCGCGAGACGCGAGGCCTCGGCGGGGTCGTCCGCGAGCAGAAGCTGGAGCGCCTCCATGGCAGGCCCGAGACGCCCTGCGGCATTGATCCTCGGCCCCATGCGGAAGCTGATATCTCCTGCTTTTACAGGCGTGGGGACATCCGCCACACGCTGGAGGGCGGCCAATCCCGCCCAGCGGGTGTGCTCCATTTGCCGGAGGCCGTGGCTCACAAAAATCCTGTTCTCGTCCACGAGAGGAACGATGTCGGCGACCGTGGCCAGCGCCACCAGATCGAGATATTCCTTCAAATCGAGACCCTCAACCGGGCGGGTCTTTAAAATGGCGTGGGCGAGTTTGAAAACCACGCCGGCGCTGCAGAGATAATGAAAGCCTGTGCCGCACTTGGGATTCACGAGCGCCACGCAGTCAGGGCGTTCGGCACCCGGTTCGTGGTGGTCGAGGACAATGACATCCACCCCGCGCCGACGAAGTGCGGCAATTTCCCTCACCGAAGTCGTTCCGCAATCCACCGCCAGCAGCAATTGCGGCGCGTGCATTTCCAAGCAACGCTCAACCCCGGCCTCGCTGAGACCATACCCCTCCTCGGCGCGCAGAGGCAGGAAGCATGGAACCGTGATTCCACAGGCTTTAAAAAAACGCGCCAGAATCGCCAGTGAAGTGATGCCATCCACATCGTAGTCCCCGTAAAGAACGACCTTCTCGCGGCGATCCATCGCAGCCAGAATCCTTGCCACGGCCGCCTCCATCTCTGGCAACTGCTCGGGAGCGCTCAAGGAACGCAGGCGTGGTTTGAGATAGGCCTCGGCGGAGATTCCATCGGCAACCCCGCGTTTCAATAGCAACTCGGCGAGGAAGTCCGGCACATCTGCTTCGCGCCTGACCCGCGAGAGCAACGAGGCATCCGATGCCGCAGGAAAGATCCAACGCCTTTGCATCGCCACCTCTTAGACTAAAGTCCGGCCTGTTTTGCGTAGAAGACGACGCTGAAGTTCTTCGAGGCGAGCGACAGCCGGTCCCCACGAAAAATCCGTCTCGCGCACGCGCTGCGAAAGAATTTCCCATTCTCCCGCCGGCAGGAAGAGGGCGCGCTTCACGGCATCGGCGAGTGCGGCGACCGAGTGACGATGAAAGACAAGGACGTTCCCGGAACCGGTCACGGGATCAAAGTCCCTCACCAAATCCAGAAGGCCGGGGCAATACTCCAAGACGGGAACTAGACTGTTCCTCATCGCAGCAGCCACAAAGGCGCTTCGCGGCTCCAATGGACCTGGAACCAGGACAAAATCCCCCGCCGCCAAGACGCGGGCGAGGAGCCCCCCATCGACTTCCGGCAAATGCACAAGGCGCTTGGAATGACGCCGCAGGGCGATATCAAGAACCTCGATGGAGTCATTGGCCACCGGCCCCAGCAAGGCCACGCAAAAGTCCGGCGATGGAATCAAATCCAGAGCCTGCAAGAGCAGATCGATGCCCTCACCGCCTGAGGAAATCGTATCCACCACAAAAATACGGGCCGACTTGGGATCGGCGGAGGGGAAGAATTCGCGACGCGCAGCAACTCGCAATTTGGCGTCAGCCTTCACAACAGGCAGATCCTTTTCATCGAATCCAAACGCGATGGCCTCCAGCTTTGCCGAATGCTCGCGAAGCACATTTTCGAGACCGCATCCATGCACCGGCGTTTGGGCCTCCGCAAGGAAACGCCCACCTGGAAGCGCAACGGCGTCGGCAAAAACGATCCCCGCCTTGAGAAAATTCATGCTGCCGTAGAACTCCAACCCATCCGCTGAAAAATAGGAGCCCGGCAGATTGGTGAATGCAAAGTCATGGCTCCAGAAATTGCCTTGGTAATCGAGCGATAACGGTGAGAGCACCGTGGGGACGGGCAGTTTTTGATCCCGAATGAACACCGCCGCCATCGCGACCTGCCAACCGACGAGGTGAACGGCATCCGGCAGGTTGAGACGGGCGAGTTCTGTCACGCATTTGGAAAAGAAAATGAACCTCGCCGCATTGTCTTGGTAGTCACGGCCATCAACGCCATAGAGGCCTGTGCGGTCGAAATACTCCTCCCGCTGGATGAAGCGCAACTTCACGCCCCGGGGACCGGCGGCCTCCCAGACCTCGCAGGACAAATTTTCCGAACCGACCGCGACCGAGAACCTCATCTTGGAGCGTTTCGCCCCGAGAGCCTTGTTTTCCCTGACGCAGCGGAAGAACGGGAGAACGACGGTGACCTCGTGACCAGCAGCACCAAGGTGGGCGGACAATCCCTCAACAAAATCCGCAAGCCCCCCAGAATTTGAAATGGGAGACATTTCGCTGGCCGCAATGAGAATCTTCATGAGTGCATCCTGCAAAACCCCGGACCCGGAAGTCGATGGAAAACAAAAAACCCCGCCGAAGCGGGGTTTTCCTAAAAACTAAAACCGAGCGATTACTTGCCGGCTTTTTCTTCGATGTATTTGATCACATCGCCGACGGACTGGAGCTTTTCGGCGTCCTCATCGGGAACTTCAACCGAGAATTCTTCCTCGAAGGCCATGACGAGTTCAACAGTATCGAGCGAGTCGGCTCCGAGGTCCTCAATGAAGGAGGCTGTGGGCGTCACTTGTTCGGCGTTCACTCCGAGTTGCTCGACAATGATATCTTTTACTTTTTCTTCGATGGATTTTTCAGACATGTGATTAGATTGGATTGCGGGTTGTGAGTAATGAGCGGCCTTTCATTTTGCAACAAGAAATTTGAAGCAACTCGGAAGGCGCGCGCCAAACTTGCTGATGCCGCAAATAGGTCAAGCGCATTTTTCCATGAAGCCATACGTTTTCGAAAGCTCCACACCGGTCGCAACAAGTCCTGAAGCTCTCTATGAATTTCACGAGAATCCAGGAAACATGACGCTTATTGCGCCCAGTTCACTGGCCGTGCAGGAAATCATCTGCCAGAAGCAGGCGAGGGCCGGAGAAACCTTCCGCATCCGCGCCACGCAGTTCGGCCTTCCGATCCGGTGGACCGGGCAATGGGAAAAAGCCGAAGCGCCGAGCCTGCTTGTGGACACAGCGCTCAGCTCGCCATTCGCCATCTGGCGGCACAGCCACATCTTCAGTCCACATCCCGAGGGAGCCCTGCTGACCGACTGTGTGGAGTATCTGCTGAAGGGCGGCCTGCCCGGGCGACTTGTATCGCGTTGGATTCTGCCGTTGGTCTTCGCCGAGATGTTTCGCTCCCGCCACGAGGCGACGCGGCGGCATTTCTCAAATCAATAGCAGCGCTCGGGAATCAGCCCGCCGCGCAACTGCGTGAGCCTGCCGACAAAACGCTCCCAGGTCTCCTGGCCCGCCAGAATTTCAATTTCGACGCGCATGTAATAAACCGGCACCTCGGGATTCATGATGCGGGGAATGCGCACAGCATCTTTCTCAGTGGTGAGAACGGCATCAAGATTCCTGCGAGCGCAGCGGCGGATGAAGCGATCGATTTCCTTTGTGGAATAGCGGTGGTGGTCGGCGTAGCTCTGCGTGAGCTCCAGCTCGGCGCCCAACCCACGCAGGGCGGACTCGAAGCTCTCGGGCACGGCGATGCCGCTCAGGGAGCCGATTTTCAACCCTTGCAAAAACTCAAGCGGCTTGACCTCGCCGGTAGAGAAATTGCGCAGATGCTTCGGACGGTGCGTGCACTCGATGATTTCAGCCGTGCGGTTGTAGCGGCGAATTCTTGCAATGATCTCCGAGTTGTCGCTCCCGTCGCACTTGGTGAGAAAAATGTGGGTGGCCCGGCGGAGGTTCTCCGGGGGCTCGCGCAGAGTTCCGCGTGGCAGCATGTATTCGTTGCCAAAGGGAGCCTGACGATCAATCAGAACCACCTCGAGACCGTGCCGCATTTTTACATACTGGAAACCATCGTCCAAAATGAGCACATCCGAGCCGAATTCCTTGATCGCGTAGATTCCGCTCTTCACGCGGTCGCGGTCCACCAGCACCACGACACCACGCAGGTTGTTTGCGAGCATGAAGGGCTCATCACCCGCCGTGCGGGAATCCAGCAGCAAGGAAACCCCGTCCGAAACCACGCGGGGCACGAACAGCGATTTTCGGCGCGTGAGTTTATCCGCGAGCCTCAAAAAAAACGGTCGCGGCACGCTCTTGTAGCCCCGGCTTAAAATAGCGACCCGCCGGCCGCCATCTTGAAGCGCCCTCGCGAGCATTTCCACCACAGGGGTCTTGCCGGTTCCGCCCACAGTGAGATTCCCAACACTGATGACGAGGCAACCGTGCGAGTGGCTGCGGAAAATGCGACCCCGGTAAAGCGCCAAGCGCATTTGCACAATGGCGAGGTAGATTTTTGACAACCCGGAGAGAACCCAGCGCAATGCCCCTGCCCGCCGCCCGTAGCGACGGTCCAGAATGACATCCATCGCGAAGGACTCGAGCCCCTCGATCCAACGCCTCATGCGATTTTCACCCCGGCATTGTCAGCGCGCACCACGACGGCGCAGGCGGATTCGAGTCCGCAGGCCGAGATCATGGCATTTGCCACCTTGTCCGGACGGCGAAGCGCTACGCAGGCTACAGTCGATCCAGCTCCACTCAGCCAGCCCCCGAGGGCGCCTGCTGCGCATCCGGCGGCGATGACATCATCCAGAAACGGCATGAGTTTGGCGCGGTAAGGTTGGTGCAGGCGATCCTCGAAGCAACCTGCCAACTTACGGTAGTCGCCGCTGGCAAACGCCCCGGCGATGGCCGCTGCGTTACCCACCGAGAGAGCGGCATCGGAGAGTGGGATTTTTGATGGAAGAACGCCACGAGCCTTGGATGTCTCTAGCTCCATGTCAGGAATCAGCAGAACAAAGGCCAGTTCCTCACCGACTGGATAACGCTGCAATGGACCGGCTTTGGGAGCGATGCAGAAGCCCCCGAAGGCCCCAGGCGCGGCGTTGTCGGGGTGGCCCTCCAATTCCGCGCAGAGCTTGAAGACCGCTTGTCGATCCAGCGGCTTGCCAGCCAGCGCGTTGAGTCCATGCAACACACCAAGTCGCACGGTGACGCTGCTGCCAAGACCGCGCGACCTCGGCACATCGCCTTCCACACTCCAGTGGAAATCAAATTTCTTCAGCCCCGAGGTCTGAAAAAACAGATCCGCCGCAGCTTGGGCCATGTCGCCGGGATCGGTTCCTCTCCCGCGCGCGACGGTGGTTGTATTGTAAATACGCAGGGCGATTCCCATCGCATCAAAACCAGGCCCCAGATTTGCCGTAGTAGCCGGCACTCGCACTCGAACGCTTTTCATTTCCTCAAGCATTCTCGAAAAAATCCGCATCCGGCAACGACAAACCCGAAAAGCAATGTTTGCATCCGCCTGCTTTTTATTGCAGGTTCGCTCCCCACAAATCTGGCATGGCAAACGATCAAACAACTCCCCAAAATGAAGTGATGAACGGCGACGAGGCGGCAGTCTTCCTCAAAATGCCCAAGTCCACACTCTTGAAACTCTGCAGCGAGGGGCAATTGCCCGGAGTGAAAGTCGGACGCCAGTGGCGGTTCAACCGGTTCGCACTGGAAAATTGGATGCGCGAACGCGATGGCGAAGCCACCAATCTGCCTGAAGAATCAGTGGGCGAACCAGCCGAGGTCGATTTTCCCGCCAAGCTTCAAAAAGCCGAGTCCACCGTGGCTCGGCAAATCAAGCCAGTGGTCGAGGAAATGGTTGGCTCGGTCGGTGATGACGATTTCGATTCCGTCGGCGAAGTGCGTGAGATTGACGAATTCAGCGGTGTCAGCGAAGTGATCGAGCAACCAGACGAAGAAGAGGCTCCTGCCAAACCCGCAGCTAAAGCCGCCCGCAAGGCACCGGCTCGCTCTACCTCCGCCCTAGAGCTCATGGCCCAAATCTCTGAAAAATCGCAGGGCAAAAAATCTTCCAAAGCGGCTCCTGCACCGAGAGAACCGAAGATTCGTAAAGCTGTTCAGCCCTCAGCATCTGCCCTCCCGGCATTCCGCGAAACAAACCGCGAGACCTCACACGACACCGATGCCGTGGAGATATCGCGTCCCTACAACAAGCCCGGAGCCGTTCCGCTTCCTCCCTCTCGCAATGGCGACCGCTCCGGTGGAGGCATGAACGCCTTTCGGAAACTCGCTTACTGGGTTGTGATTCTGGTCGTTCTTGGCGCCGCAGGATTCGGCATCAAAGAACTCCTCAATCCCGGCGAACCGGCCCCCTCGCCGCTCGCCCAGCCTAAGCCGCAACCCACCATGCCCGTGTTGCCGGAATTTCAGGTTGTTTATAAACATAACGACAACGATGAGCCGATCGCATCTCAGGCAAACATCTCCGCCTCCGCGCCGATGCCTGCCGCTGTGACCGAGACGATTTCCACACCTGCACCTACGCCTGCGCCAGTCGCACTTGTAGAGGCTCCGACACCGAAGCCTGTGACCCTGACGCCGGAAGTGCCCGCCCGCACCGCACCGATTGCCCCTGTTGCGGCAGCGCCTGCTCCCGACCAGAATCTGGAAGCAATCAACCGCCTGCTCCCAAGCCTCATGGAACTCCCCGGCTGCGTGATCACCAGCAACAAAAACGAGATACGCATCAAGTTTGAAGAAGGCATCTTCGCTTCAGGCTTGAAAGTGGATAAAAAAGGCCGCGAGCAACTTGCTCTCACAGGAGCATTGATCGCCAAGAACGCTCCGGACTTCTGGCTTATCATCGAAGGCCAGACGGACGGCACTGCCATGCGCCAGCAGTCACCATTCCGCGATAACTACACGCTCGGACTTCGCCGTGCTGTGGCCGCCACGGAAGTCTTGCGCGAGGATAGCAACTTTCCCGCAGAGCGCCTGCTTGTGAGTTCGACCGGCGGCATGACCCAGCCTTTCTCGAGCGATGTCCCAAATGCCGCTGCGCGCAACCGCACGGTCATTCTCCGCCTCGTTCCCAAAACCGGCCCCGTTCCTCCCTCGATCCAGTAGGGAAGCGGCCAACCACTCACCATCAGCCTGCTACTCCGCAGGCTCGGCGATTTCCCGCAGAATCATCTTCATCTGGTCGGGATGAATGTCGGGATGGATGGAGAGAATCCTGGCCATGAGGCCCGTGGCCACTGGGGCGGAAAAGCTCGTTCCCGCAATGTTGCGCATCGTTTTATCCTTCCAAGGCAAACGCGCCCGAACGCCTCCCAGAGTAGCGAACTCCACAAGCGATCCAGCACGCCTCTGGATTTGCCCGCTGGAAACCCCAGCGGCGGAATCCACCGCGACCACGCTTGAAAAATGCGCTGGCCAAACACGCACAGATGATCCGCCATTATTGCAGGCCGCGACAATATGAACGCCGGCTAGATACGCGGCATCGATCCACGATTTGAACGACATCACGGTGAATGGCGACCCGCTCGCGCCAAAGCTGCAGTGGATGATGTGGTATCCACGCGCTATGGCCTCCAATGCGGCCCGGCGAATGATTTCATCCCGACCGTAAGCCTCGCCGCCAAGAACGCGGAAGCTGCCGATCGTGACAGCGGGGGCGGTCTGAAGAAGCACCGATGCCACAGCCGTTCCATGACCAAAGAAATCCATCCCGCCGGCATCATTTGGAGCCTCGCCATTTTCCGTAGTCGCAAAGCAAAGATCGTCATCAAAGTGAGCCCCTTCAAATCCCGGATGAAGCCTTTCGATGCCGGAATCAAGCACCGCAATCCTCACCCCTCGCCCGTCACCACGCCGCACGGCATCCGGGAAGTCCTCCCAGCGAATGACTCCACTCATAAACCCGAGTTTGCGCCGCCTTGTATTCCGACTCCAGCGAGTTGCGAATCCATCAACTCGCCCCAGAGCGTGGCCGCCTGAGAGAGCGTTTCAAAATCCGAGTGTAGGAAGGCCTCCTTATGCGTCACTTGGGAACTAACCTCGAAGAGAACGGCCGAAAAAACTCCCCTGCACCGCTGTGCAAAAAAGATCGGGACCGCAATCATGGCTTTTGTCTTCGCGCCGAGACGCGAATCGACATCCGGGCAATACTCGCTCCGGCGTCTAACTTCAGCTTCGCAGATCGAGTCCTCGGTGAAAAAAACCATGCTGATCAAGCCCGAGGTGAGCGGTTGACGAATCTCTTTGAGAAAGATTTCACAATGCTGCCCGATGCTGAAGCAGGGACGCAGCTCGCGTTTCACATCGTCCACCAACCAGAGCACTCCGTCATCCGCATCGGTGGCAGTCACCGCATCGCGCAGCAAATCAAATCCCCCGGCGCAGGGCCATCCACTCCACTCGCCCCGGCAGATCGCACCAGCTTGCGCGTCCATCCAAGCATCCATCACCAGGCCGGTTCCCTGCGGGAGTTGGATGCCATCGGGCAATGCGGCTGCCGGAATGATGTAACGCGAGTTATCGCCCTTCATTCCTCAGCCTCCCGATCGCCACCCCTGGATTCTTGGAGCAGTGAGGCGAGGCGGGCCACGGCGGAGGGATCCGACCTGAGCTTACCGAAAAGCTCCTGCACATCGACCGGGGCGAGGCGACCCGCCGCCATTTCCTGCATAGTTCCGTTGATTTCTTCTTCGTCAGAGTGACCAGCAAAACAAGCCAATGACTCGGCGCGCAGAAACATATCGAGAAGAAACTGGAACGGCGCATCGTCTGGGGTGGAATCAAAGGAAAGAGTAGCCATTGTTTTTCAGAGTGGTTCAACCATTTGACCGCAAACCTGAATCAGGTCCTCCCAGCTTGGCGGATCGCCTCTCTCCACATCGCGGAGCAAGGATTGGACATGGAGCTTCAGATTACATCGGAGGGATGCGAGATGGCGGCTCATCTTGGTATCCGACCAACCAAGTGATCTCGCGAGAATGCGTTGATCCACCTTGTGGCCATGCACCAAGTGGAGGAGAACGGCATCAGTGGCTGATAAGGCTTGAAAAGCCCGAACCAACGCCGAGCGCAAAGCCTCGAAAAGGTGTTCATCTTGAACGCGGGTTTCAACCCACTGATCCCCTGCGACCAAGGCCTCTTGAAGATCCGAGGCGATGGCGCGATCCATTTTTTGTCCACGCATAAAATCATAGTATCGGTTTCTGGCCACAGCACTCATCCAGGTGGCGAGAGAACTGCGCCCCTGGCATTTATTGATCAGAGGCGGGCGACTCAGAGTTCCAACCAAACAATCACTCAGAACTTCGACCGCCAGCGTTTCCGCCTCGAGCGAAGAGGCGCCAAGGTTTTGGAGGTATCCTTGAAGCAATGGAAGAAGCTCTAAATAGACGCGAGCAAGTTCTTCCATGTCTCCGCTCTGGCAAAGTTCGAGGCTTTTTTCAATAAACTCGTGTTCGGGGCCCATAACGAAATCAAGTGCGCACGTTAGTTTAAGGCATCCGCTTTTGAAAACAGAATTACTGGCTTTTTTCGATGAGCCACTGAATGTGTGCTGCGTCTGAGCCGATGGCTCCGAAAAAAGGCCATGAACTTTGAAAACAATCCCGACGCGCCATTTGCCTACCTGATGGAAGTGGCCACCGAGGAAATCGAAAAAACCCGCTCGGAGCTACCTGCACCACTTCGCGACGCTCTGAGCGAGGTGGCCATGGTGCTGGAGGAATTCCCCTCGACGGCACATGAGGCGGATGGCGTGGATAGCGACCAACTCGGCCTCTTCGAAGGCGCGGATGCCACGGATCCAGCAAGCCCTCAAATGCCGAGGATCGTGCTGTGGCTGGGAAATCTCTGGGATATGTGTGAGGCCGAGGAGGACGCCTATCGCGAGGAGGTGCGCATCACATTCCTCCATGAACTCGGCCACTACCTCGGGCTCGACGAGGGTGACCTCTCCGAGCGTGGTTTGGAATAAAGCCGGGCCGGTCAACCGCGCCGACACTCGAGGATGCGGGCGGTGTATTTCGCCAGCATGTCGCACTCGAGATTGACGGTGTGCCCCGCTGCAAGAGCGCCGAGATTTGTGGCTGAGGCCGTGTGGGGAATGATCCAAACGGTGAAAGTGTCGGTCCCGACTTCCGCAACAGTGAGGCTCACCCCGTTGATGGCCACCGAACCTTTGTAAGCAAGGTAGCAGGCGAATTCAGAAGGCATTTCAAAATCCAAACGAATGTCCGCACCATGCCGCGCAGCGGAGCGAACCTTTGTGGTGGTATCCACATGCCCCTGCACGAAATGCCCGCCCAGGCGCCCATCCGCCGCCAGCGAGCGCTCGAGATTCACCCCCGCACCGGAAACGAGAGATTCCAGATTCGTGCGGCGCAGGGTTTCAACAAGGAGATCGAATTC
This sequence comes from Terrimicrobiaceae bacterium, assembly GCA_044342325.1. GTDB lineage: Bacteria > Verrucomicrobiota > Verrucomicrobiia > Chthoniobacterales > Terrimicrobiaceae > UBA967. Next base: position 52,647 of record JBIIPZ010000008.1, on the reverse strand, counting down.
CATCACCGAATCCGCAGTCCGCGTCACCGTGAGGCAGCAACCATTGACCGCCACGCTGTCGCCAATGCGCACCGTATCGGAAATGTGCGGAGCGCGAATCGCTAATTGAGCGCCCGACTCCCCGATTCTCAGCCACTCGCAGCGCCCCGCTTCCTCAACAAGTCCAGTAAACATGCCCGCGACTATCAATCCCGCGACGCACCCCATGCAAATCAATTCCCCCCCGCCGAACGAGAGCCACTACGGGCGATGCGGAGATTGATGCCGTTTGCCCGTTGGCTGTTTTGTGTTAATCCAATTGCGCCATGTCACAGCTAACACGCTCCGCGCGCCGAGTTTTTTCCGCATTCCTGATGACATAGATTTTGATGACGGGCTGCAGGCGGTGGTGGCAGGCGAGCAGGCCATGAACATGGCGTTTGGTTTGAAAGCCAAGCAACCTATGAACTCAGGGCAGAAGAAAAAAACTCCTCCCCACAACAAAGAGGCCACCGCGCGGGTCATCTTGGAGAAGGGTGGCGACTACCTTGCTGCACAAAAGTAAATACCTTCAGGCGCCTTAAGGGAGTTGGCGAGGCACTAAAGGGCTCCCCTTTTTGAGCTGAGTTGCGAAGAGGATCACGGGCGCATTGACACCCGCAAAGCCGCCCTCGAGCCCATCTCGCCGGTAACGGCCGGACTACCCGGAGCCCGTTGCACCATTACCGTGCAGCGCGACTGGTTTGAAAAAAAGCCCCTCAAACCCACAAGAGCCACACCCGCGCCTTCTGGCGGAGTCCTGCTGCGGATGATCGCATCCTCCACGCAGAGCTTCGAGAATGATCCACTCTCCATCGGGTTTGAAATTGTGGAGCGGTCCTCTTAGATATTCTTGCTGATTGGGCAATAGCCGTTGTGGTGAGGTTGTAGGCGGGATGGTTTTCTTGGATTCCCATCGCACCTGTTGCACTTGACTTGGGTGGCGGGATCGTGCTTTGTCGCCAGCCTCTTGGAGGCCATTCCGGGGCTTTTTGCATATTCATGGGACAACTTTCCGCCATCGCAGTAGCAGCTGTTTTCGGCGCGGCATTTGCCGCTCCGTGGTTGCATCGTCGACTCGGTGACCGGTGCGGCATTTTGCTGGGTCTCATCCCACTCGCCGCAGCCTTTCTCTACGCCTCGATGATTCCCCTGGTTTCGGCCGGCGGGGTCGTGGAATTTCGCAGGGAGTGGGTTCCCTCACTTGGCCTCGCCCTTGATCTTCGTATCGATGGACTCTCGTTGCTGTTCCTTCTTCTCATCAGCGGCATCGGGGTATTCGTGACATGGTATGCGGCGGGATACCTTCACGGAAAAAAAGATCTCGGGAGATTTTATCTCTACCTCTTTGGATTCATGGGCTCGATGCTGGGTGTGGTCAGCTCCGACCACTTGGTTGCCATGTTTGTGTTCTGGGAGTTAACCAGTATCTCCTCGTATTTGCTCATTGGTTACTACCACACAGCTCCGCGCTCGCGGGCTTCAGCTCTCCAAGCTCTCCTTGTGACCGGCACCGGTGGCCTCGCCATGCTTGCGGGCATGCTTTTGCTCGGGCGCATGGCGGGAACGTTTCGCATCTCTGAGCTTAATGCCCTTGATGCTGTGCGGTTGGTCTCCGAACCCGGATTTCCTGTCGTGCTCGTGCTCATCCTCCTGGGTGCCTTCACCAAATCCGCGCAATTTCCGTTCCACTTCTGGTTGCCAAACGCCATGGAGGCTCCGGCACCGGTTAGTTCCTATCTGCATTCCGCGACAATGGTGAAGGCTGGCGTCTTTTTGCTCGCCCGCCTGCATCCGTTGCTTTCTGCGAGCCCGCTTTGGATCCCGATCGTCGCTCCCGTGGGTGCGGTGACGATGATGATTGGTGTGGTGATGGGACTCGGCCAGCGGGATCTGAAAAAAATCCTCGCTTACAGCACCCTCGCGGTTCTCGGAACATTGACCATGCTTCTGGGAATCGGCACCGAGGCCGCTGTGAAGGCAGCGATGGTCTATCTTCTTGCTCACGCCTTATACAAAGCTGCCCTGTTTATGTGCGCGGGCTCGATAGATCACGAAACTGGCACGCGCGATCCGGATGCTGTCGGCGGGTTAAGGAGGGCAATGCCCTTCACCGCAGCCGCTGCGCTCCTTGCCGGGCTCTCCATGGCAGGATTCCCAGCGCTTTTGGGATTTGTCGGAAAGGAGTATTTCTACAAAGCGCTTCTCGACACTCAGGGCTTGGGAATTCTTTGGGAAGTGCTCGGCGTATCCGCGAGTGTGGTGATGTTTGCGCTTGCTTCCACAGCTGCGTGGAAGCCCTTTGCAGGTCCGATGCGACCTACTCCCAAGCATCCGCACGAGGCCCCCTGGACGATGTGGATCGGTCCGATCTTGCTCAGCCTTGCGGGGCTCGCGGCCGGGCTTTTTCCAGGCTTTGCAGGGGGCATGCTTATTGCCCCTTCGGTGCATGCGGTGCTTGGCTCCAACGAGCAAGAGATCGTTTATAAATTCTGGCACGGGTGGACTGTCGCACTGGGATTGAGTGCTTTGACTATGGCGCTCGGTGTTGCACTTTATCTCGCCGCCCCCCGTATCCGCGCAGCCTCCGGAAGATTTGCTATCCTTGGGAGGCTCGGTCCTGAGCGCGGATATGAGTTGATCCTATCCGGCACCCTCGAATTTGCAGGACGCCTCACCTCGTTTCTTCAAAATGGCTACCTGCGGAATTATCTCATTACGGTTTTGTTTTTCACCTCGGCGCTTTTGCTTTGGACTCTGCCTACGGATGTCCAAATGCCCTCCACTGGTGATTTGCTACCGATTCGCTTTCTTCCGGTTGTTGTGTGCCTGATGATTGTTGTTGCGGCAATCGCCGCATGTCTCACCTTGTCGCGCTTCTACGCGATTCTTGCACTGGGTGTCGTTGGCTTCGGTGTCGGCATGCTTTATTTTCTCTTCAGTGCACCGGATCTTGCCATGACACAAGTGCTTGTTGAAACGCTTGCCATGGTGCTTTTCGTGCTGGCTTTCTATAGGCTTCCCGTCTTTGCGAACCTATCAAAGCCAGCCAACAAATTGAGGGATGCACTCATCGCGACGGGGTTTGGAACGGTGATGACACTCGTTATTCTTTTTGCACTCGGTGCTGGCACGGCCGACAAAAGCGTCTCGGCTTTCATGGGTGAGTCCAGCCTGCCGCATGCCTTTGGGCGGAACGTGGTGAATGTCATTCTCGTGGATTTCCGAGCGCTGGATACCTTCGGAGAAATCACGGTGCTGGCTATCGCAGCTCTCGGCGTCTGGGCAATCATGCGCCTGCGGCCAAAAAATCCCGAAAAGGGGGGCGACAAATGAACAGTGTGATTCTAACGACTGTCGGCCGCCCCGTCGCTGCGCTGCTTCTAATCTTTTCTTTTTTTCTCTTGCTGCGTGGCCATAACCTGCCCGGAGGAGGCTTCTCCGGTGGGCTTGTTGCCGCCGGAGCATTCGTCCTGGTCATGCTCTCGGAAGGTGTGAGGACTGCGAAGCGCCTGCTTGGAATTGATCCGATCAAAATCCTCGGCATCGGACTCTCGGTGGCGGTGGCAAGCGGTATTCCATCCGTCGTTGCAGGCATGCCTTTCTTCACTGGGTTTTGGGACAAGACGGTTTGGCCGGTTCTGGGCAAGGTCGGCACGCCGCTCTTGTTCGACGTCGGCGTTTACATCGTAGTTCTTGGAGTCGCCAGTCTGATTGTGTTTTCGCTTGGCGAGGATGAGGGGGAGGGGAAGGACTAATATGCAAATCGTGCTCGCGCTGACGATAGGAGTTCTCTACGCCGCTTCGGTCTATCTCCTAATGCGCCGTGGCGTGGTGCGTGTGATTCTCGGCGTATCCTTACTCAGCCAGGCAGTGAATCTCCTGATTTTTACTGTCGGAGGGATCACCGAGGCTGGTTCTCCATTTGTTTCCGCAACTGCGGAGACTCTCGCCCCCACGAGCGCTGATCCGCTTCCGCAGGCTCTGATTCTTACAGCCATCGTCATCAGTTTTGGAGTTCTCGCTTTCACCCTCGCCATGGTTCACCGCGCCGACCAAAGCACCGGCACCGACGATGTCGATGACCTCAGGAGGTCGGACTCGTAATGAATCCTCTGACTTTGTGCATCCTGGTGCCACTGATCACAGCAGTGGCCTGCCTATTGGCCGTGCGCTCGACTGCAGCGCAGAAGTTATTCGGTGTCACGGGTATGGTTGCGTTGCTGCTGGTTTCGCTCTGGCTGATGGCCGAGGTTTCGGACGGCACAATCCATGTCGTCGAGTTTGGCAATTGGGCGGCTCCATTTGGAATTGTTTTTGTGGCCGATCTTCTGTCAGCGATCATGGTGCTGGTGTCGGCAATCACAGGCTTAGCTGTCGCCGTGTATTCCCTTGCGGATGTCGATGCCAGTCGAGTGCGCCACGGATTTTTTGCTTTTCTTCATTTTATGATGATGGGCGTTTGTGGGGCCTTCCTCACTGGCGACATTTTTAACATGTTTGTCTGGTTCGAGGTCATGCTGATAAGCTCCTTCGTGCTCATGTGTCTCGGAGGAGAGAAGCAACAGATGGAAGGGGCAGTGAAATACGTGGTGTTGAACCTCCTCTCCTCAAGCCTTTTCCTTGCGGCTTGCGGCATCCTCTACGGGCAGACCGGCACGCTAAATCTCGCTGATTTGGCTGGGAAGTCGCGTGAATTGATGCACCCAAGCATGCTGACCATGACGGCGATGCTCTTCCTGGTTGCATTTGGTCTTAAAGCCGCCGTCTTTCCCTTGTTTTTCTGGCTTCCAGCGTCCTACCACACTCCTCCTGTGGCAGTGTCGGCGGTATTCGCTGGCTTGCTGACAAAAGTCGGAGTGTATGCCTTGATGCGCGTCTTCACACTCGTGTTTACCGGCGACTTGTTGTTCACACATGGTCTTCTGCTGGCGATTGCTGGCTTCACAATGATAACTGGAGTGCTCGGAGCGGTAGTGCAGTTTGATTTTCGCAGGCTCCTCTCCTTTCATATCGTCAGTCAGATCGGTTATATGGTCATGGGGCTTGCGCTCTTTACGCCGCTGGCTCTTGCAGGGTGTGTATTTTACCTCTTCCACCACATCGTGGTGAAATCGAATTTGTTCTTGATCAGTGGCATAACACAGCGTTATAGCGGCACGTTCCAGTTGAAAAAACTCGGCGGTTTCTATGCGGCTATGCCTTGGCTTGCGATCCTGTTTTTTATTCCGGCCATGTCGCTGGGCGGAATTCCCCCGCTTTCCGGTTTTTTTGCCAAATTCGCGGTCGTCAAAGCCTCTCTTGCGGGGGATACAATGTTCGGGCCATGGGCCGTGGTGCTTGGCGTGGTGGCCTTGGCCGTGGGCCTGCTCACTCTTTTTTCGATGACAAAAATATGGTCTGAGGTCTTTTGGAAGGCAGTGCCCGAGGGGGGGCAAGCAATTGATGTCAATGCTTTGCCTTTTTGTGATAAGGCCTGCTTGTTTGCGCCGGTTGTTGTGCTTACCCTCTTGACACTCTCGATCGGATTTTTTCCGCAGTTTTACTTCGACTTTGCGGAGCGGGCAGCGGCTCAGCTGCTTGCCCCGGAGCGTTACATTGAAGCTGTGATCGGAGGGAGGAATTAAGCCGTGTATCCCTTTTGGAATATTGTCCTCGCGCTTGTCTGGTCTGGTCTGCTGGGCGGATTGTCGCTGGCTAATCTGGTCTCGGGATTTGTTCTGAGCTATCTTGTCCTGTCCTTTCTGACACGCGACCAACCTGAGCACGAACGGTATTTTGGCAAGGTCAAGAAGCTCCTCTCATTTCTCCTTTATTACCTTAAAGAACTCATCGTTTCGAATGGCGTGATTGCCTATGACATTTTGACACCCAACTTTCAAATGACTCCGGGCGTGATAGGGATTCCTTTGGATGCGCGGACCAACCTGGAAATCACGGTGCTCGCAAATCTCATCACGATGACTCCAGGCACACTGAGCCTCGACATTTCGCCAGATCGTAAAACACTCTACATTCATGCCATGTATATCCGTGACCCCGATGCGCTACGGGCCGATATCAAAAACAATCTCGAACGGCGCGTTCTTGAACTCCTGAGGTGATCCATGCCTGAAGGCCATCCTATTCTCATGATGTCGATCTGGGCCTCTGGCGTGATTCTTGGGGTTGGCATGGTGCTTGCGTTCATCCGTCTTCTTCTTGGGCCCAGTTTACCCGATCGCGTTGTGGCAGCGGATGTCCTTGCCACAATGATGATCGGCTTGCTGGTGCTCACATCTTTGACAACAGCCGAGTCCTTCTTGCTGGATATCGCACTGGCTATCGCTCTCGTTGTTTTTCTGGGCACGATCGCTTTGGCAATCGCAATTGAACGGGGATTTTTTAAATGACCTATGTAATTTGTCTCCTTTTGTTGGCTGGAACCTTTCTTTTCTTCCTCACCGGACTGGGTTTGATTCGAATGCCGGACGTCTTCTGCCGTATGCACGCGGCAACCAAGGGAGCCTCTTTGGGAGTGGCTCTTCTGCTTATCGCCGCCGCGCTTTACTTCAGGGAGACGGGGGTAGTGACAAAGGCGGTGGTCACGCTCTTGTTTATTTTTCTAACCGCGCCGGTCGCGGCGAGCTTGCTGGGTCGTGCCGCCTATGCGCGCAAAATCCCTCTTGGGGATCGCTCAGTCCTCGACGAGGGAAGAAATCGTATTGATGTGCCAGTCAATCCGGTCGCCGACAACGGCGACTCATCTCAAAAGGGCGGGGCCTCGGTTGCCCCACACAAATTCAGAAATTCTGATGGGTAAGGAAAGCGTGTGAGACGCGAAGGCCAAGGAGGCTTGGCTATCTCGCGCGTGCTGGCGATACAGGATAGGTTAGGTTTTAAATTTTCGGGCTGGCAGCACGCTTTGTGCGAGTGATCCCTTGGCCCCGATTGTTGGTTTTTGGAAGTCGCGTTCGTATGCCTGCAGCATAACCAATATGTGATGAAACAAGACCCAAGCTCGGGAGTTCGAGCAAACTCATCGCCAAGGACACCAACGCACCATCAGGGTCTCTCGATGAGGGAGACTCCGCCTTCTCGGGCAGTGATGCGTCAGCGGTGGAGTCGGCTTCTTTTCCTGCATTGGCCAATCAATCCGGAATGGATTCGCTCCCGTTTGCCTGCAGGACTTCGCGTGGATTTGTTCGAATTTATCCCCTCGCGCAGAAGACATTATCAAAAGCTCTGCACAAGGGGAATAATTCAACGCCAATCCAAAAGGAAAAACTTCAAGTTTATACCGGTTTTTAGTAGGGCGATGGGATTGGATTAACCTCAGACATCATGAGCTGAGGGAAAACGGATGTCTGAGGTTGAAGAGATAGGGGATGCCACATTTTTCATATTCGATCATCTTGGATTCATTGCCGTAGTTACAATCTGCTCGTATCGCATGCGGACGGCATTCGAGCGGCAAGAAGTCGATCAACTCCCATCGTGCGGGTATGCCCTGCGAACCCTGCGCACGCTACGGATAAAGCCCCTCAAGTTCCTGTCCAGTTCATACTTTGTCATGTCCTCTTCATTGGGTTTGTCGTTTACACAGCCCTCTATGCGGCGATGGTTGTTTTAACCTTCATGTTCTTCCTGGCTTTTGTGGCCGCCACGGAGAGGAACCAAGATGCGATCAGTCTACGAGGCCCTGTGCTCGTGGGCTTTTTCCTGGCCGGGCTTGTCATTCACGGAGGCTGCCAGCAGTGGTGGATCGAGCCGGTGCTGACAAGTCTGAACCCGACCCAACTCCTTCTCGGATCAACCGTGCTCACGGCATTCAACGACAATGCGGCGATCACATATCTGGCATCGCTCGTGCCCGGATTTTCTGATCAGGCTAAACTCGCTGTCGTGGCGGGTGCCGTCGCGGGCGGCGGGCTTACCGTGATCGCCAATGCCCCGAATCCGGCCGGCCAGTCGATTCTGCAATCCTACTTTGGCGAGAACGGTGTGAGCGCGCTGAAGCTTTTCCTCGCAGCTCTCATTCCAACTGCGATCTGCGTGGCGGTTTTTCTTCTGCTGCTCTGAAGTCTCAGTGCTTCGGCGCCTTCACCGTGCCGGCCTCGAGATCATCGCTTCGGCGCTGGATGATGCGATTACCGATCTCGAGAACCATTTCCTCGAGGAGAAGCCGCAGATGGCTCCCCGCACGAAAATCTGAAGGAGCGATATTTTTCACCCGGTCCGCATGGGTGCAGAGTTGGTAGCATTTTTTGAAACTTGTGCGCGTGGGATCTTCGGGATTGTAAACGGCAATCGCCTGGCCGCCATTGCGACGCATGACCGTGAAGCACGGCACATCGGTAGGCCCGTCACCGACATAAATCATATTCTGAAAAGGAACCGGACGCAGTGCGGGATCCATGTGGTCGTTCACATCCTGATCAAGTTCCAGCATGCCTTTGTTGATGCGGAAGAGAAATTGGGTTTTCTGGGTGTGGCTGATTGCGCGTTTGGGAAATGAGATGCGGTCATGCTCATCGGTGGCGAATTCGCAGCCGAAAATCTTGCGCACATACGGCGCGAGGCGGCTGCCCTGGATGAGCTCCTTCATTCCTGAGGATACAATGTAATGCTCCACCCGAATCCCGTGCGCCGCATGCTCCGGAGTGATGAGCGTGTTTTTCAAATCCTCGAACATTTCCGGCAAGCCGGGATAAAAGGTAAGCCGAGCCCCCAATTCGCGCAGGCGGGCATTCGTTGGGCGGTCAATCTCGAGGCAGTCTAGAAGCACCTTCATGTAGGCCAACTCGTGGTCGTAACCCTGCTTTTGCACCAACTCGGCGCACCGCTTCCAGAAGTGGGAGGGATCAATGCCAAAAACAGGAAAAATCGCCTCCTCCTGCATATAGATCGGCGAGAGGGTTTGGTCGTAGTCGTAAACAATCGCAATCGTGTTCTGCGGAACGCTCATAAATTTAGGATGCTTCAAACAGATAGCCGGAGAGTTGGCGACGAGAAACTGGTGACAGTTTGCCCACTACATCTCAAACCGCTCGTGCTGACGGGGCGGGTGGTCATCCGGAATGCCCCTGCTCCTCCGCCAAGCAAGCAACCAAAGGGAATGGGCGATCTGCTGCGCGAAAGTCGGCGTGGGATGGCTTTTCAAAAACGCCTCATCGGCAGCGGTTATCTCGGGCAGATCAAAAAAATCCGCGCCTGATTGCTCAGCGGATGGAGCGGAGGACGAGGTTTCTGATTTCTTCGTTGGCATAGCGGTCGAGGACGCCTTGGAAATCTTGCCCCTCGATATCGATCTTGCAAAGGGAAACGAGATTTAAAATGTCGAGCAAGTCCTTGCCTTGCCTCAAGCGCACGGGATTCTTCATGGCATGCAGTTTCAGGGCGATCAGGTGAATTGGCTTGGGCAAGTTCATCCGCGCAGTTCCTATGGGACACTCCACCCGTTCGGCGTAAAGTTTTTGAAATGTCTCCGGCGCGACCAGCATGACATCCATCGGAAACAATGCAGGGGCCACAGGCTCCAACCTGACAAAATTCTCTGTCTGCCCGACCCACTTATAGCCGATGGACTCGAAGCCAGAGCGCCAAGCGGGGAAGCTATCCACCGCGATCAGGAAATCCACATCAAGCGTTGTCCGGTTGTAGCCGTAAAAATTCACCGCATGGCCACCAATCAAAAGAACGGGGAGTCCCAACTGCTCGCTGAGATTCCCGACACTTTCGAAGATATCCATGGTGGGCGCTGCGAAATCTCCAGACTAATTCGCCAACCCGAACGCAGCGTGGGCGAGTTTGGCGGCATGCTCGATCTGGGCTTCGTCGATGATGACGGCAATTTTGATTTCGGAGGTAGAGATCATTTGGATGTTCACCCCGCCGTTGCCGAGGCATTCGAAGAGTGTGGCGGCGACTCCCGAGTGGGAGCGCATCCCGATACCGACAACGCTGAGCTTAGCGATGCCGCTTTTTTTGATCACCTCGCCGGCGCCGACTTCCTTGGCCACGCGGTCGATGACGGCTCCAAGCTTTTCGAGTTCATCGGCGCTCATCGTGAAGGAAATGTCGGTCGATCCGCTTACGGAGACATTTTGAACGATGACATCGATGATCACATTCGCCTCAGAGAGGGCGGTAAAAATGCGGGAGGCGGTGCCGGGTTTGTCGGGCACTTGGGTGATGGTGACCTTGGCTTGTTTGCGTTCGAGGCTGATGCCGCGCACGACGACATTTTCGAGTCCGATGGATTCTTCTTTCACGATGGTTCCCCTGTTGTTGTTGAAACTGCTGCGCACCTCGAAAGGCACTTTAAATTTTTTGGCGAATTCGACCGAGCGGGATTGCATGACCTTGGATCCGCTGCTGGCCATTTCCAGAAGCTCGTCATAAGCGATCGCATCGATTTTCTTGGCATCCGGCACCACGCGCGGATCGCAGGTGTAAACGCCATCCACATCCGTGTAGATCTCGCACATATCAGCCTTGAGAGCCGCTGCGATGGCGATGGCTGTGAGGTCGGAACCTCCGCGCCCGAGTGTGGTAATCTGCCCCTCGAGCGTCTGGCCTTGGAATCCGGCGACGATGCAGACATTGCCCTCATTGAGAAATTTTCTGACCTGCCGAGGTGCGATATTGGCAATTTTCGCTTTTGTGTGAACACCGCTTGTAATGATTCCCGCCTGGGCACCAGTGAGTGAGACCGCCTTACCACCGAGAGCATTAATGGCCATGGCGGTGAGGGCGATTGTCGTCTGCTCGCCGGTGGCGAGGAGAACATCCATTTCCCGTTCGGCAGGTGCTGGCGAGACTTCCTTGGCGAGTTTGATGAGACCGTCGGTGACTCCGGACATGGCAGAAACCACAACAACGACCGAGTTGCCTGCTTGCTGGGTTGCCAGAACGCGCCTTGCGACATTTTGAATCCGCTCGGGGTTTCCAACCGAAGTGCCGCCGTATTTTTGAACAATCAGTGCCATGGTAAAAAATCAGCTTTTATCAAGAACCGCCCGCACGGCGGCGAGATTGGCATCCGCCTCTGCCGGAGTGAATCCTCCGAACTTCACAGGGGTCTCGGTATCCTTGAGTCCATGACCGGTAACGGTGAGAACGACTTTAGCGCCGGGGCGCACGGCCGATGCGAAAGGACATCCGCTGCAGCGGGCATTCGAGTGGCATTTCAATAATCCAGCCACGCTGGCTGCGCTGGCGGGTTCGACGAAGATGCCTTCGTTGGCAGCCAACCAAGCTTGCGCGGCGAGGATTTCTTCGTCCGTCACGATATCGATGCACCCGCCGGATTCGCTCACGGCGTTGTTCGCCCCCTGCCAACTTGCAGGATTGCCGATGCGGATGGCTGTGGCGACGGTGTCAGGTTTTTCGATGGGTTGATTGAAAAAAATAGGAGCCGAGCCGGCGGCTTGGAAACCGACCATTTTCGGCAGGCGCGTCGAGCGTCCGGCGGCATGAAATTCGCGATAGCCCTTCCAGTAGGCGGTGATGTTTCCCGCATTTCCAACTGGCAGAATGTGGATATCCGGCGCGTCGCCGAGGTCCTCGATGATTTCAAAAGACGCCGTCTTCTGGCCCTCGATGCGATGCGGGTTGATTGAATTCACGATCGCCACACCATCGATGCCGCCGAACTCGCGCACGATGCGCAAGGCGTCGTCGAAATTTCCACGAATCGCCACGACCTTCGCCCCGTAAACAAAAGCCTGCGCCAGCTTGCCAATGGCAATTTTACCGGCAGGCAAAATCACGGCACATTGGACTCCCGCACGGGCAGCGTAAGCCGCAGCGGCTGCGCTGGTGTTTCCTGTGGATGCGCAGATGACCGTCTTGGCGCCGTCCTCCACCGCCTTGGAAATAGCGACCGTCATGCCCCGATCTTTGAAGGAGCCCGTTGGATTGAGTCCCTCATACTTCAAATAAACCTCGGCACCCGCTTTTTCGCTGAGACGCGGCGAGTAGATGAGCGGCGTGGAGCCCTCGCTGAGAGAGATCACGGGCGTAGAATCGCTCACGGGCAGGAACTGCCGGTAGCGGTGGATCACGCCTTTGTCGTTGAGCGGCTCGTTCACGAGAAGGCCTCCATGTGAAGCAGGAGCGGCGTTCCCTTCACGCAAGGAAGGGATGCCAACTCGTTGGCGGTTTTTTTCATCGATCCGTAAGGCGCGTCATGGAGCGTGAGGATGAGAGGCACGGAACCATCCACAAGACCCTCCGGTTGGATCACCGAGAGGATGCCGATATCGGCTTTGGCCAAAGTGCCGGCGATCTGCGCCAGCACGCCCGGACGATCCTCCACACCAAGACGCAAGTAGTATTTTGAAATGGTTTCGTCCACCGGCTTGCAACGCCCGTAGAGATCATGCGAGGTGAAACCAACACAACGACGGGGCGACTGCATGAAAGCCGCCGCCTCCGCGAGGTCGCCGAGCACGGAACTCGATGTCGGATCCTGGCCAGCGCCGCGTCCGTAGAAAAGAGCCTCTCCCACGACATCGCCTTTCACGGCCACGGCGTTAAAGACGCCATTCACCGAAGCAAGAACATGGGTTTTTGGAATGAGCGTCGGCACCACTCGCACCTCGATGAAGTTCTTCTCGTCAGCCTTGATGGAGGCGAGCAACTTGATGCGATAGCCGAGTTCGTTCGCAAATTGAATATCAGCTGCGGTGACTTTTTCGATACCTTCCACGAGGACATCGTTCGGATCAATCCAGAAGCCATAGGCCAGCGAGGCGAGAATGATCGCCTTGTGAGCAGCGTCCCAGCCATTCACATCCAGCGCGGGATCCGCCTCCGCGTAGCCGAGTTTCTGGGCTTCCGCGAGGACAGGAGCAAAATCCAAGCCCTCATCCGTCATCCGGCTCAAAATATAATTGCTCGTGCCATTCAGGATTCCATGGATCGCCTCAAAGCGGTTTCCAACAAAAGCCTCGCGCACGGATTTGATGATGGGAATTCCACCCGCCACGGCTGCCTCATAGAAAACCGGCACCCGCTTCTCGGCAGCCAGTTGAAAAATCTCACGCCCGTGCTCCGCCAAGAGCGCCTTGTTGCCGGTGATGACAATCTTGCCAGCGGCGATGGCTTTTTTCACGAAGGCCAGCGGGAGATCGATGCCACCCATGAGCTCCACTACCACATCGATCGAAGGATCGGCCAGCAGGTCATCGGGTGACGCTGTAAAAAGCTCCGCAGGTGCCTGGACATCGCGTGCCTTCTTCAAATCACGCACAGCAATCTTGCGCACCTCGAACTGGACACCGATCCGCTGCTCCAAAAGAGCGGCATTGCGGAGGAGGTTTTTATAAACCCCGGCGCCAACCGTTCCAAACCCTGCCAATCCTATGCCGATTCTTTGTGTCATTGAGAGCGGGGAATATCAGCGTCCCCGCATTGGACTGTAAAGACAGAACACGCCACCGCTCGCGCTTTGAAACCATTTGAAACGGCTCTTGCATCCAATGCGAAAGTGTGGAAACTTCTTCATTCTTCCACGCCGACATAGCTCAGTGGTAGAGCAGCGGTTTTGTAAACCGCTGGTCGTCGGTTCGAATCCGACTGTCGGCTCCCCCCTCCAGCGCTTGCCGAGAGTTGAACTCGTTCTTTCGAACCCAAGTGTTCTCATCCTGAGCCGTCGGGCAAATTCAAAAGGAAACGCCAGGCAGGAACCAACTCGATGACTCCAGAGTCCAACTCGATACGATCCTCCTCGCTCCGCGTGACGATGCAGCTTTGCGTCAATTTCAGCTCGACCATGGCCTCGCCCAGAGCGGTGATTTCCCGTTGGCGCGTTTCCGGCATCGCCAGTGACTCACAGACTTGGACGAGCCTGCGCGAGTCGCCACGCCGTGAGGTCAAGAAGTCGACCTCGCGGCCCGACTTGGTTTTGTAATAAAAAATCTCCGGCTCCACTCGGCGCAAGGCTGCAAAAACGAGATTTTCGAGCAAGTGGCCGGAATTGATAAGCACCCCGGAGCTGACGGACCTCACCAGAGCGTGATCGATGCAATAAATCTTTTTGGGATTGGTGTTGGATCTTGCCAGCGAGGCGTCGAAGAGTCGGACTGTGAAGAAGACATAGGCGTCCTGAAACCATTCGAGATAATCGGCCACGGCGGATTTCGGAGCTTTGTGGCCGAGGGATTTCAGGTAACCCGTGAGATTGTTGACCGAGTAAAGTGAACCAGCGTTGTCCGCCAGCCAGTGAGCCAGGTCCGTCACCGCTTTGGGGTGGGCGATATCATGCCGCTCCACGAGATCGCGAAAGAGCATTGTCTGGAAATATTCCTGATGGACTTTAACCCGAGTCCAGCGATCGAGGCCGAGAACTTCCGGGAACCCTCCGCATTCCCAAAATTCACCGAATGCATGCTGGATGGTGAAACGCCTTTTACTTGATAAAACTCCGCTGCTGTCGATGCCCTTGAAATCCAGAAATTCCCGAAACGAAAACGGAAACATTTCCCATGACAGAGCCCGGCCTCTCATTTCGGTGGCAATTTCCTTCGAGAGCATTCGGGCGGATGATCCCGTGAGATAGACTTCGCACTCCTCGGTGCGCATCAAACGATCAACAAAACGCTCCCAACCGGGAAGCATCTGGATTTCATCAAAGAAGCAATAAACCTTCTCGGTGTTCTTTTTTTCCGGATACAGCGAAAAGTAAGCCTCGAGGATCAGCCCCGGATTTTCCTGCTGCAAGCGATGAAGACGGTCATCGAAGAAATTGAGGTATAGAATGTTGTTCCGCGAGACACCGGAATCCAACATCTGCTTCATGATTTGAAACATGAAGGTGGATTTGCCGCATCGGCGCACACCGATACAAACAGTGGCCTTACCGGGAATTGTTGAAACAGAAACCCTTCTCGGCACACCCGTTTTCAAGTGCATTTCCTGAAAATCGAGGATCAATTCTTTCAGCGTCTCAAGCATTTTAGGTAAACTGGAAAATATTACTACCAGTTAAAGCATCAACCGGCAATAATTGTTTCCACTTTCAAATACTGCGCACTGTTGTGCGGTGGCGATTCATTCACACCCCGCCCCCCTACCCGACACGCAGATTCAGAACACATGTTGCACCTCGTGCGACAATGGAGAAAGTATGAGTAGCGGCCAATTATTGGAACCCGAACTCCAGCACACCCATTTTTATGTCCAACAACGATAATCTTGATTCATCCAGCTTCGGCACGCCTTTTCAATCGCTCGTAGACCATTGCGAGGCGAATGAACTCAGCTTTGCGATCTTCCGCGAGGAAAAGCGCATTCGACTGAACATCTGCCGCAGACACGCGCTTTATACATGCCATTTGCGCATTTCCAATGACGACGAGATTTTTCAAATCCATCTTAACTACCCGGTGCTGGCGAAGGATGAAAAAATGCGGCCGAGCGTGACGGAGTTCTTCACCCGAGTGAACTACGGTCTCGTCCTTGGGGCATTCGAGGTGGACTTGCGCGATGGCGAGGCGCGCTACCACATCAGCCACATCATCGGAGACGGGCGCTTGGAGGATGAAGTCATCCGCCGCATCATCGGGTCGGCGCTTTCCACGGCAGACCGCTATTTTCCGGCCTACATGCGGGTCCTCTTCGGCGGCGATACTCCGGAGGATGCCGTCTTTCTCGCGGAACTGGATTTAAATACCCAAGACACGGAAAGCGAACCTGCATCGGCGGAAACCCCAACGCCGCGCGCGCCCAAAGCCTCCAAAAGAAAACCTCGTAAAAAGCGCGGCAAGAGCACGGACTCGGATACCACTGAATCCTGACAACACCGTAGCGTCAGCGTGATTCGAAAACTCCGCCGCTTGGTGCGAACGAAGACAACTCCGCGAAGACATAGCCGACGAAGACTTGGACCTCGGCTCTGAGGAGGATGCGGTCGGCGTCGTTGCTGAGCCAGAGGGTGCCGGAGCGGAATTTGCGGTGGGGCTCAAGGGCGTTGCCTTTTTTTGTGTTCACGCTTTGGATTTTGATGTCGAGGCGGAGGGCGTCGCGGAGTGATCCAGCGATGGAGATTTTCTCGGGTCCGAGGGATTCGATATCGACGAGAAAGGGAGAGCCGCCCGGGAAGACGAGGGTGCGGACTTTTTCGCCTTTTGCGAGGGATTGGCTACGGATGAAGAGGGAGGCAGCGAAGAGATCGCGGACGGGAGAGATTTTGACTGGCTTCCAACGGCCAGGCTTGGATCCGGGCGAAATCCACTCGCGCAGGCTGGTCAGATTGCCGCTTTTGCCCTCGATGCGCGTGGATAAGGTGCGGGTGGCGTATTTTTCGAGTTGCTCGGAACGAATCGTCTCGAGGCTGGAACTGGCGGCGGCGGCATTGAGTGTGGCGTCGAGTTGATAAAGGGTGCGGGCAAAGCCGGTCGTGCCACCGGATCCAGCGAACAGGGTATGGCCTCCATCATAAGAAATGGCAGCGCGGGCTTTGGCAGCCTCGATCTCTGCCCAGCCGAGGCGGTATTCGGCTTGGAATGGGCGAATGGCGGGGAACGGCCCGGGAGTATTCGGCGCAACCGTGGACTGCCACGCGCAAGCGATCGGAAGCGCGAGGAAAAAAGCGACGAGGAAGACGGGCACAGAAATCAGGGTGCCGAGCGGAACCAGCCGAGAGGCTGGGGATTGATGCACTGGGTGATCTGTTTGACCTCGGTGTAGGCCTCGTAGCCGTAGGTGCCGAGTTCGCGTCCCATGCCGCTTTGTTTGTAGCCGCCCCAGGGGGCTTCGTTGAAGGTGGGGTGGTAGGTATTGATCCAAGTGATGCCAGCGCGGAGGCGGCGGACGACGCGCTGGGCCTTCGAGGCATCCCTCGTGAAAACTCCGGCAGCGAGGCCGTAGGTGGTGTCGTTTGCGATGTGGACAGCTTCGTCCTCGGTGTCGAAAAGCTGAACGGCTAGGACCGGCCCGAAGATTTCCTCCCGCACGATGCGCATAGCGGGTTTCACAGCGGTAAAAATCGTGGGCTGCACGAAGTTTCCGGCGCTGCGCTGGTCATTGTAGGCGGAGCCTCCGACGAGGAGTTGGGCGCCCTCACAGCAGGCGCTCTGGATGTGCTCGAGGACTTTTTTCTGGTGCGCGCGGGAGATGAGCGGCCCCATTTCAGTGGCCTCGTCCATGCCGGGGCCGACGACGATTTTTTCGGCAGCGGCGGCGAGTCTCGGCAGGAAAGAATCGGCGAGACTGCGCTCAAGGAGCAGGCGGGAACCAGCGCTACAGACCTCGCCTTGACCCGCAAAAATAGCGAAAAGCGCATACTCGAGAGCGTGGTCGTGGTCGGAATCCGCAAACACGATGTTCGGGCTCTTGCCGCCGAGTTCGAGCGAGACTTTTTTGAAATTCGAGGCGGCGGCGGCAAGGATTTTGCGACCGGTGTCGCCTCCGCCAGTGAAGGCGATTTTATCGACCAGCGGACTCTCGGCGAGTCGCGCGCCCACGGGGTTACCCAGCCCGTAAAGCAACTGCACGACGCCTGGGGGGAACCCCACCTCATCAATCAGCTCGAAAAGCAACGAGGCGGAGAGCGGTGTGAACTCGGAAGGCTTCAAGATGCAGCAATTTCCCGCCGCAAGGCCGGGAGCCAGCTTCCAGGCGGCCATGAGAAGCGGGTAGTTCCAAGGAACGATCTGGCCGCAGACTCCGATCGGCTCGCGCACGGTCTGGCAGACGATATTCGCATCACCGACTTCAAAGGTCTGCCCGTGAGGCTTCGAGGCAAGCCCGGCGTAGTAGCGGAAGCAGGCGGCGGCATCCGCGACGTCGAAGCGGGACTCACGGAGGGGCTTGCCGCAGTTGCGCGTCTCCATTTCTGCAAACTCCACAGCACGCGACTCGATGAGATCGGCGAGCTTAAAAAGGCGACTGGCCCGCTCTGTAGCCGGAGTCCGGGGCCACGGACCATTGTCAAAGGCCTCGCGGGCGGCTCTCACCGCTTTGTCCACATCCTCAATCGAGGAGTCCGCCACCTCGCCGAGTTGCGAATTGTCGGCGGGATTGTGAAACGAACGCACATTTCCGTTCCACGCGGGAACGAATGCGCCGTTCACATAGTTTTTCAGAGTCATCACATCCTCCCTGGTTTCCAGAGTGCGGCGTTGATGCAGGACCAAATGTGGATAATCCAGCCAAGCATGCCAAAGCTGATGAACCAAACGACGCCCGCGCCAACAAAGAAGAGCAAGGCCGCAAGCACACGACCTTGCACCAATTGCCCAAGGCCTGGAAAAAAGAAGCTGCAAACAGCCGCGATTACATTACCCGCCGATCCTTGGTTTTCATTCATGAAAAAAATATCCTGCCTCCAAGCGGGTTTCGCAAGCGATTCCCGCGCTACGGGCCATCAGGTTTTTCCATGACATGACACTCCGTTTTTGGGAGTGCTTGCGGGTGCCTCGGCCTGCAACAACCCCTCAGTGGATGCTCCCGCTTCTGAAAGTGGCTGTCATTTTCATGGCCTGCTTTTGGATTTACTCGCCCGTTTACGATGGCGAATGGCTCTGGGACGACGACTACCTGCTGACCAACAACGCGGATGTGCAGGCTGCCGATGGACTTGGCAGGTTGTGGTTCGCACCCGCGACGGCGGATTATCTGCCACTCACCATGAGCGCGCTCTGGCTGCAGTGGAGGTTCTTTGGACTTGATTCCACGGGCTACCACATCGTCTCCATCATCCTCCACGCGCTTGCCTCCTGCCTGCTTTGGGGACTCTTGCGACAAATGCGCCTCCGGGCGGCCTGGTTCGCAGGCCTGATCTTTGCTGTGCATCCGCTGGGTGTGGAGTCTGTGGCTTGGATCTCGGAGTTGAAAAACACGCTTTCACTCCCGTTTTTTTTGGCTGCGGCCTGGTGCGTCGTCCGCTTTGAGCAGGGATCCGGGCGCCGCTTTTACTTCGCTGCGCTGGGGCTGTTCCTCGCCGCCATGCTGGGGAAAAGCTCGGTCGTCATGTTTCCGTGCGTGATGCTCCTGCACGCTTGGTGGCTGCGGGGCGGAATTGCTTGGCGCGACATACTGCGCAGCGCGCCGTTTTTCCTCATTTCGCTCTTGCTGGGTTTGATCACTCTTCACTTCCAATTGAACCGCGCCATCGGCGATGAACCGATTCCGATCGGCGGGTTTGACTCTCGACTGGCTATAGCCGGGATGGCGCTGCTGTTTTACCTGACGAAGATTTTTTGGCCTCTCACGCTGCTGCCGATCTACCCGCAATGGAAGGCGAACCCGCCTGAAGCCTACCAGTTTCTCCCTTGGCTGCTCATCATTGGAGCGTTCGTTTTTTTCTGGATGCGGCGCAAAACCTGGGGCCGCCACGCACTGATGGCTTTTGGATTTTATTTCATCACCATCCTGCCGGTGCTGGGTTTCGTGGCGATGTCCTACATGCGAGTCGGCTGGGTGGCGGATCATTTCCTCTACATCCCGATGATTGGAATCATCGCGTTGGCGGCGGCGGCAACCGGCTCGGCATTTGCGAGGGCGAGTGATACGGGAAAACAAATTCTCTTTAGCGGCGGCATTCTTGTCGCAGGAGGGCTCACCCTTTTAAGCCACAATTATGCAGCTATATGGGAAAACGAGGATAAACTGTGGAGCTACACGCTCCGGCACAACTGGGACTGCTGGCAGGCGCACAACCGGCTCGGCGCACGGGAATTCAATCGAGGAAAAATCGATGTCGCGCTACCGCATTTCCGCGAGGCGGTGAGGCTACGGCCGGACCTCGCGGAAACCCGCAACAACCTCGGCTCCGGCGTGCTGGCAACCAAAGACACGAAGGCGGCCATCGAGGAATTTCGGGAAGCCATGCGCTTGTCGCCAAGAATCATAGCCATTCAAGCCAACCTCGCCCGAGCGCTTTGGCTGGATGGACAATACCGGGAGGCATCGGAGATTTATGCCGATTTGGTTAGGAGATTTCCCGAAAATCCTACTTTTCTTTGCAATCTCGGCGTGAGCCTTTTCCAAGAAAACCGAATTCCAGAATCCGTGAAGTGCTTTGAGAGGGCTCTCCAGATCACCCCTGACCTGCAAGACGCCAAAATAAATCTCGAAGCAGCGCGTAAGAGATTATTGGAGAATTAACTCCCTCATTCTTACTGCGACTGGTTTTTCAAATGACGCCAGTTTGGCAATCAAGCCAGGCCACTCGATGCGGTGCAGGTGAACGCGCCGTCCGTCCAAGTCGCCTTCCGATTCACTCAGAATAAGCGCGCGATCAAGACCGCCGGAAATCCCTGTTCCTTCCAACTTTAAAATCGCTTCCTTAGCTGTCCAAAGCTCCAAAAAGCTTTTACCGGAATCCATTCCGGCAGCCACCATACCAGCCAATTCGGCCGCCGTAAAAAATCGCTTGGCCAGAGCAAGGAAGTCGGTGCGACGGTCGGATTTTTCCATATCAAATCCAACCGGCGACCGCGAAAAGACAATCGCCACTTCACTTCCCGTATGGCTTAAACTGAAGTGCAAGTCCTGCAAATTAATTAAAAACGGCTTACCTCCGGGATGCGTATGAACCTCGGAGATAAAATCGCTATTTTTTGTATAATATTTTACAATAGATTTAATTGCACATCTACTTAAAAGAAATGTTTGACGCGCATTTTGACTGGAGATCGCATGAAGTCGGTCCAGTTCCTCCGGACTTAAGAGATTGCTATCAGGATTTCCCTTAGGCAGCCATACATCAAACTGCCCATAATCAAGTATTTTGGGTTCTATTTTAAAAATTTCCGCTGGCATATTTTTTTCTTGCAGCACACTCACATTCCTTGTTTTTTAGAATCCTGATGAAAGTAACAGATATCAATACACAAACTTTGACGGCACTTCTTTCTCTTACCAAGAAAAAAGAAACCCTGCTGGCCAAGGTGGCACAAGTGGAAAAAGAAATCGCGGGACTCGCCTCTGGAGAAGTCCTTGCGGCAACCCGCATCCTCCGCGCAAAATCCATCAAAAAACGCCGTGGAGTAGCCAAGGGCCCAAAGAAACCACGCTCGCCAAAAGGCTTTATGCAAGAGCAAATCATTAAACTCCTGCAAGCCGCCGGTGAAGTGGGCGCAGGGGTCAAGGAACTTGCTGAAAAAGTTGAGAAACCGGTTGCACAAGTTCATGTATGGTTCAGCACCACAGGCAAAAAGCTTGGCCAGTTCCAAAAACTGGAAAGCGGCAACTGGCGGATTCTCTCCGGCACGAACCACCAAGGATAATACATAATCAACTTAACGAAAAGGCGTTTCGCAGCACATGCGAAACGCCTTTTTTTGGGGACTCAGAAGGCTTGCGCGACTTCCTCGCCGATGATTTTGAGCCCCGCACGCACCTCCGCATCGCTCATGGCGAATGAGATGCGGAGGCATTCCCGGCGGTGGCGCCAATCCTCGTCCGGCAAGCCGAAAAAGAAATAATCCCCCGGCACGACGAGAACTCCGCGTTTCTTGAGGATTTCATACAGCTCGCGGGAGGTCTTTTTTGCTCCATCCAGCCAGAGCCAAAGGAAGAGGGCGCCTTCACTTTCATGGAGGGCATATGGGGCATCCACCGGGAAAAATTCCGCGATCGCCTCGAGTGCGGCGTCTCGTTTTCGAAGATAGAAGGGCCGAATGATCTCGCGGCTGAGGCGAACGATTTCGCCACTGGCAATGAGCGGACCCGCGATCGCCTGACCGAAGTTTCCATTCGCGAGACCACTCACCGCCATCATGGACGAAACGGCGGCAGCTACCTCGGGCGGAGCCACCACAAAAGCGGTTCGCGTGCCGGGCAGGCCGAATTTCGACAGGCTCATCACATGCACGGTTTGACCGCTCCAGAGCGGCTTGACCTCGCCAAAAACGATTCCAGGAAATGGCCAGCCGTATGCATTGTCGATGATGAGCGGGATCTCACGCTGAGCGGCAATATCTGCGAGATGCCGAAGCTCGGCATCCGAGATCAGGTTCCCGCTGGGATTCGTGGGCCTCGAGACACACATCGCGGCAATATCAGAACCCGGATTCAGATTTTTAAAATCCACATGGTATTTGAAGCGATGCGGACTGGTGCGCGAAATGCCGGGCTGGACTCCGGCGAACATTCCCGGCTCGAGGGCCTGATTTGCGTAGCCGATGTATTCCGGCATGAGCGGGAAAAGAATGCGACCGGGCGTTCCATCGGCACGGCGGCCACCGAAAAGATTGAAAAGAAAGTAAAATGCCGTCTGCCCACCGGGCGTCACCGCAATATTCTCCGGGCCTACCGGCCACCCGAATTCGTTGCGAAGCAAACCGGCGAGGGACTCCAGCACACCCGCATTGCCACAAGGCGGATCGTAGATCGCCAGCGTGCGCCGCAGCACGGCAGGGTCGGCTGTGATTTGTTCCATGCGCGCTTTCCAGACAGCCTCCATTTCCGGGATGTGCGCGGGATTTCCCCCTCCCAGCATAAGCGGGGCGGGACCGACTCCTGAAAGCGCTTTGCCCAAATCGTCCATGAGGCTCTCGATGCCGCTACCGCCGGAGAGATTCTGACCGAGTGCTGAAAATTTCATACGCGCCACGATGCGTGATGATGGCCTGCGGTTCAACTCCTGGCTTTTGAGTCTTGAGGACGGCGGCCTCATCTGATTCCCTCTCCCGCCTGTTGAATTTCGACGCCATTCCAATCCGCCTAAAAACCTCACTCTGTCGGGCTGCCCGGCTGATCTTCGCAGGATTGTCCTTCTGCCTCGCATCATGTGCCTCGGTGAGCGTGGACAATATCCGCCAAACGAGCGCCAATCCTCCGAGCGTCGCGCCCGAAGAAATCCTCATCCTTCCCTTTGCCCTGAACGAGGACGGGCTGCGCGTGGATAGAACGGGCAAGGACTTCGAAACCTTCCGAGCGGAGCTCCAAGCCCGCCTGAACCGGCATCTGGTCAAAAAACTCGGCACTCATGTCGCTCCGGCCCGCGTCATTTCCCCAGAGGACGGCCTGCCACGCGGAAACTACTGGGTGCTCACGGGCCGATTCGCACGAATCAACCAAGGTAGCCGCCTCCTCCGCAGCACACTGGGGCTGGGTGCCGGAGGAACCAAAATGGAAACGATCGTCGTCGTTCAGGAATTATCAGGGCCGGTTCCAAACAAATTTCTCGCCTTCGAAACCACAGGAGGATCGAACATTTCCCAAGGCATAGGCGGAATTGTCACACTGCCAGTGAGCGGCCCCATGGCTCTGACCTCGCTATTCAACGCGGTGGATGGCATTCGCAGCGGCGTGAGCTTCGACACAAGGCGCACAGCGCACGAAATATCGGCAACACTCTCGGAGTATCTTTATCAGCGAGACGCACTCGGCAACAAACCGCACCTCAAACCCAAACGCCTCGGGGAGGTGCCTCTGCGCCTACCTTTCGCAAAAGCGAAGAAAAAACCTGCCGAACAAAGCGGCACTCCCTGAGGTCGCTATCCGAGCAGGCACCCGAGCACACGCTGTGTGTCCGAGAAATCCTCAAAAAGAAAATCCGGCGCATGCTCCGCCAATTCGGGCATTGAGTAATGCCCGGTCGCTATGGCCACGGTCTTGGCTCCGATGGCACGCCCACACTCGATATCCCGAGGCGTGTCGCCGATGACATAAACCCGCTCGGGCGGGAACTCGATGCCGTGCCGCTCATGCGCCCGGGAGCGAGCGAATTTCCCCAACTCATTGCGGTCATGGTGATCATCCGCAAAGGCTCCGAACTCGAAAAAATTCCACACCCCATAGTGTGTAAGCTTGATCTCCGCGCCGCGAGTGAGATTTCCCGTAAGCAAGGCCAAGACGGCTTCCGGGTGATTTTCCAGAGCCTGCAGGACAGGAACAATGCCGGGCAACAACCTGCCATCGTGCCGGGACATCCGCCCCGCCAGATGCTGCAAATATTCATCCAAAAGAGCCGCCACATTTTCAGCACTCACTTCGATACCGTGCTTGGCCAAAAGCTCGCGTGCGATTTTTGCATCCGTGGCACCAGCTAAAAGAATCCCCTGTAAATCCTCTTCCACACCGAAACGCACCTTCATCGCATCCTTCAAAGCCCCCTCGCCTGCGCCGCCGGATGTGATCAGCGTGCCGTCGATGTCAAACAGCAGGAGACGCCGCTCAGTTTGCATCACCGGCAGGTGCATCGTCCTCGTGGTCGTCGTCCTCATGTGGAGCCTCTTCGGGCTCAGGTTCGAGGATTTCGCCGTGTTTGGTGAATTTGCGGTGACGCTTGTTTGCAGGAAGCGGACTGAGCGTCATGCCTACAGCGCGTCCCACAAGTTTGGGCTCCATGTCCACATGGGCCATTCCCGCCAAGTCATCCCGCACACGCTGAACAACGAGCAACCCAAGATTCTGGTGGGCCATTTCGCGGCCACGGAACTGGAGCTGGATTTTCACCTTGTTGCCCTTGTCGAGAAAGTCCTCCGCATGCCGAATCTTGGTGAGGTAGTCATGGGCGTCGATATTCACCCGGAACTTGATTTCCTTCACCTTGCTGACCGCGTGTTTCTTTTCCTTCTCCTGCTTCGCCAGGTCGTAGCGGAATTTCCCGAAATCCACGATACGGCAGACGGGCGGTTGGGCATTGGGAGCGATCTCGACGAGATCCAGTCCGAGAGCACGGGCTCGCCGGATCGCTTCGTCCAGGCGCATGACGCCGAGCTGTTCATTGGTTGCGGCAAGAATCACGCGCACCTCGCGGGCGCGGATTCGTTCATTGATACGGATGTCCTTGATATTAATAGAAGCTCCTCTGTGAGGGGTGTGAATTCAGCGCACGAATCAAATTCATCGTGCCGCAGCGTGGGTGAAAAACGAGCGCATGCCGCGCGTTGAAAAAAGAGAAATCAAGCGCCGCATGCAGACGAAACAAAAACAGAAAAATGGCAGATCTCTTTACGAGGCATCATTTGTGCAAGTAGGTAGATAGCAAACTGCGCTTCTCGGCAAGGGGAATTTCGAAACTTTTTTAATTTGTCGCATTTGCAAACTCCGCGCACTCAGACTCAACCTGCACGGACTTGCGAAAAACAGGCGTCATTTTCCCCGACCAAAAGCCCCAAACTTGATTCGGCCAAAGCGCTCCTGAGTGGCTCCAGTGCGTCTTTTGGGAACCCCTTAGGCACTTTGAAATCGGCATCCAAAATTTTCCTCAACGCGGCAAGAAACACACTGGGTTGTTCGGCAAAATCGACATCTAACTCCTGTGGAAAAACCGCATCCAAAATGGCGACACCGCAATCCGTCTCCTCCAGAAGTTCTTCACTCCAGCGGATGATGACATCAACCACAGACGCCTCCGGGAAGCGCTGGGCAACGAGCGAGAAAAGATCGCACCGCGTGCGGACATTCAGCAGCAGCGCCAGAAAAAAGCGATGCTCGGGGTCTGAAATGCGGGCCCGCATGGCCTTGATGCGATCCCGCCGCCCGCACTCGTCCAAAGTGGCTTCGATACCCAGCGAGAGAGCACCGTGTTTTTTCTGAAAAGCCGCATACACTTGCTCCCACGCCCCCGAATCCTGCAGGTGTCCCATGCAGTTTTGGAGGGTGTGAAAACCTCGCTCGAAGTCCAACTCCTGGATCATCTCCAGCACCAGATCCAAATAGGCAGGATCCTGAATTTGCTCGAGCACATCAAGCACCTGGCGACGCCTCAGCGTGAGTGGGTCGCTGAAAACGGGATCATATGCGACATGCGGAGGGAGATAGTTGAATTGCGGGCCAGTGCCCGGATCATGCTGCGTGCGCACGACCGCCGTGATCGATGGCGTATCCAAATGAAAAAGGGAGTGGATACAGGACCGACCCGAAACAATAGGCACCGTGCACCCCGTCTCGAGTAGGGAAATGTCCCTCATCTGCAAATCACCCACACGGAAATGCGGCGTGATCGCGGTTTCGTTTTCAAACTCGAATTGTGCATGAATGCTCGATCCCGACATCACATGGAACGCACCGGAGAATTCGTGCTGATGAATCGCCGTCGTGCCATCCATCCAAAAAAGCAACTGGATGTAAAAACGAGGGTTCTCATAAACAATGATCTCAGGCTCACCAAATCCAGACTCCGTCTGCGAAGGCTGAGCATCATCAAGCAGAAAGCCTCGAAGAAACTTCTCCAGATCCACATGCGCGGCCGGCGGGTTGTTCTGCAACTCGTCCACCGCGATGCCGGAAAATTTTTCCAGTGAGAAATTCTCCTGCTTCCAGCGCGTCAGAACAGCATTCCCGAGCTTTTGAAAAAATGAATCCATAAAGCAATCTCCCACCGACCGCGAGGCTCCGACAAGGAGGAACTCAGAAGGCGAAAACAAAACCTCTGCGCGATTTTAAATCCTGAGAGATCCTCGAAACGCTCGGACTCCAAAGTAAGACTGCGGACCATTGTGATAGGTAAAGACGCGACCGAACCGGCGATCACAAAATATCGCTCCCCCGAAGCTTCGAACACTTTCGGGCGTTCTAACCCAACTCGATGTCTTTGTATCAAGCTCACCGAGCATTTGCAGTTCTCGGTATTCCTCCTCGGTCAAAATCTGAATCCCCATCTCCGCCGCCATATCGATCGCGCTGTTCTCTGGCCTAGCGACCTTGCGCGACTCGAGGGCTTCCCTGTCGTAGCAGACGGAGGTTCGTCCCTTCGGAGTTTGTTCGGAGCAATCCACGAAAATGAGCTCTCCAGTCACTCGATCTTGGCCAACCACATCGGGCTCTCCTCCGGTGCGCTCCATTTCATGAAGGGACCAAAGCTTTCCAGCGTTCGCCTCCAACCTCGCTTGGACTTGAGGCCAGGCTGAGTCGGCATGCCGCCGCATGTTCGACTCAAAGCGCGTTTTCAATACCTCAAGAAAATCGCTGCACGGCTGCGACGGGAGTGCCTTTGCGAGCGCGGGGGTCATCTTGAGATCACACCTTCGCGTAAACCTCAGCGCCCTTCTCGACAAACTCGCGGCTTTTTTCTTCCATGCCTTTGTCTAAGGCCTCCTGCTCGGTCACGCCGTGCTCAGCGGCATATTTGCGGACGTCTTCCGTGATCTTCATGGAGCAGAAATGCGGGCCGCACATCGAACAGAAGTGGGCACTCTTCGCGCCTTCCTGCGGAAGCGTTTCATCGTGGAATTCGCGCGCAGTTTCGGGGTCGAGGCCGAGGTTGAATTGATCCTCCCAGCGGAACTCGAAGCGGGCTTTCGAGAGCGCGTTGTCGCGGTATTGCGCGCCGGGATGCCCCTTGGCGAGATCGGCGGCATGCGCGGCGATTTTGTAGGCAATGACGCCATCTTTCACATCCTTCTTGTTCGGAAGGCCGAGGTGTTCTTTCGGCGTCACATAGCAGAGCATCGCGCAGCCATACCATCCGATCATGGCTGCTCCAATGCCACTGGTGATGTGGTCGTAGCCGGGCGCGATATCCGTCGTCAACGGCCCGAGCGTGTAAAATGGAGCCTCTCCGCACCACTCGAGTTGCTTGGCCATGTTTTCCTCGATGAGGTGCATCGGCACATGGCCGGGGCCTTCGTTCATGACTTGGACGCCCTTGGCCCATGCACGGCGGGTGAGTTCGCCCTGCGCTTGAAGCTCGCCGAATTGCGCCTTGTCATTCGCGTCGGCGATCGAGCCCGGACGCAGGCCATCGCCAATGCTGAAGCTCACATCGTAGGCGGCCATGATGTCGCAGATGTCGTCCCAGTGCGTGTAGAGGAAGTTTTCCTTGTGATGGGCGAGACACCATTTCGCCATAATGCTGCCACCACGGGAAACGATGCCGGTCATGCGCGAAGCGGTGAGCGGCACGAAGCGCAGGAGCACACCGGCGTGGATCGTGAAATAGTCAACGCCCTGTTCAGCCTGCTCGATGAGAGTATCCCGGAAGATATCCCAAGTGAGATCTTCAGCCTTGCCTCCCACCTTCTCCAGAGCCTGATAAATAGGCACTGTGCCAATAGGGACTGGTGAATTGCGGAGGATCCATTCACGCGTGGCATGGATGTTTTTTCCAGTGGAAAGATCCATCACGGTGTCGGCGCCCCATTTCGTGGACCATCGCATTTTTTCGACCTCTTCCTCGATGCTTGAGGCCACAGCGCTGTTGCCGATGTTCGCATTGATTTTCACCAAAAAGTTCCTTCCGATGATCATCGGCTCAAGCTCGGGATGGTTGATATTTGCAGGAATGATCGCACGGCCTGCAGCGACTTCCTCGCGAACAAATTCTGGAGTGATCTCTGCGGGAATGCGCTGTGGAAAACGACGGAAAATAGAGGGCGTGTATTCGCTTTCTGCACGCTGCGCGGAGCCAGAGTGCTGCTTGTCGAGACGATTGCGCAAGATGTCATCGGCCAAGTCACCCATCTTCGCCCGGCCCATGTTTTCACGGATCGCGATGAACTCCATTTCAGGAGTGATGATGCCTTGGCGCGCATACCAAAGTTGGGTAACCGGATGCCCTGCCGAGGCGCGCAGCGGCTTGCGGCGCAGACCCGGGAACTCCAACAAACGGTTACGCTCCGCTGTGCTGGCATACTCGGCGTGATTGCGCGAAAGATATCCGTTGTCCTGCGGCTTGACCTCGCGCCCCTCGTATTCCTCAACATCCTTCCGGGCCTGAATCCATGAGGATCTCAGCGCGGGCAGGCCTTCTTTCACATCGCCATCGAAATTTTCATCACCCCATGGACCAGCTGCGTCGTAAACACGAACAGGAGCATTTTTTTCCAGCGAACCATCGAGCCGCTTGGTGTCGGAAAGCGAGATTTCGCGCATCGGCACGCGGATTTGAGGGTGGATTTCGCCCTCCACATAGACACGGGTGGAATTCGGAAGCGGGTCGGAGCTGCTCGGTTCAAAGGCCTCGGCGGGTGCAATCATGATCGGTGGTTTTTCGTTTTTGGATTTCATCAGCTCTGAAACAATTCCCACGCAAGTGGCCAGAGCATATCGAAAACTCACAATTCGCCGCTCCCTCCGCCGGTGTGATCCGTCTCAGGTTCAAAGGGTCTTCCGGCACGATTTGGCGCGCTGAAACTCTCAGCCCTCTCAGGCTCCCCTGCATGTCCGACATCTTTCGCCCGCCCATCACATTGGTCAATCGGGAAAACGACCCAAGAGATCAAAAAATTTCTAAAGTTTTTATTGCATTGGTGGGTAAAAATGGGTAATTGTGGGGAGCAGTGGCGAATTCTGTCCAAATATCCCAAAACCCATAAATGCCGCAAGAGCCTACAGCACCGCCCTTTTACTCGGGGACATACGAGCGCGCGATTGATGCCAAAAATCGCGCGGCGGTGCCATCGGCATGGGTCAAAAGCGAGGGGGCGGAATTTTTCGTAATCCCCCACCCTCAGGAGGGATACCTCATGGTCATGCCGCAGGAGGAATTTCACTCCACCGAGCAGCGGATTCAGAATTCCGGCGCAACAGCCCAGGAAAAACGCCAAGCGATCCGTCAATTTTTCAGCGCCGCGCACAAAGTCGCCACCGACAAGCAAGGCCGCATTCTGATCCCTGACTCACACGCCGCCGCTGCAGACCTTTCCGGTGAGATTGTGTTTATCGGCGCGGGACGCCGTTTCGAGTTGTGGTCGAAGGAACGCCACGCTGCCGCCTCGTCAGCGAACGATGAGATCTACAAACGCGTGGCCGTCGATATCGGCCTCTAATTTTCCGAATTCCCAACAACAAACACCTGATGAAACAAAACTAAAAATCCACAGATGAATCCCGGAGGCCCTTTTCGGAAGAGGGTGAAACCAGGATCTACCATGTGGATACCCAATGAAATTTTCCAGCATCCATTCCTATGCGAGATCTCGATTCCGACATTCATTTGGGAGTTTTTTCAGGAGGCCTTGATATGCAAGGCAGCACCTACCATGTGCCGGTGATGGCAAAGCAGATCAAAGCCTATCTGCAACCCGAGCCTGGAATGTTGTTTTTGGACGGGACGGCAGGTGGCGGTGGACACTCAGCTTTGCTTTTGCAAGCCGGCGCGGAGGTTATCGGGCTCGATCAGGACCCCCAAGCCCTTGCCGAATGCCGCGAAAGGCTGAAAACTTTCGAATCGAGCGCACGCTTTGTAGAATCGAATTTTCGCGATGCCTGTGACGCACTCGACAACATCGGAGAAGAACGCCTCCTGAACGGCGCGCTGCTGGACATTGGCGTCTCCTCACATCAACTCGATGAAGCCGAGCGCGGATTCTCGCTCATGCGCGAAGGCCCACTCGACATGCGGATGAGTCCTCGTGCGGCACAATCCGCCGCAGATGTTGTAAATACGCTTCCAGCAGCAGAACTCACTCGGATTTTTCAACAATACGGCGAAGAGCAAAATGCACGGCGCATCGCAGCGAAAATCGTCGAGGTTCGCGCCACTCACTCCTTCAAGACAACATTCGACCTCGTCAAAGCGGTGGAGAGCGTGTCCCCTCGCCGTAGCGCGAAACACCCAGCGACAAAGATTTTTCAGGCCCTGCGCATTCATGTGAATGATGAGCTCGACGCGCTACGCCACGCCCTCCACACCCTTCCTGAGCGTCTCGCACCAGGTGCCCGTCTGGCGGTCATCACCTTCCACTCTCTCGAGGACCGCATCGTGAAGGTGTTCTTCCGCGAGCACAGCCGCGAGTGGATTGACCGCCCCGAGTGGCCCAAGCCACGCCGCAACCCCGACCGCCTTTTCAAGCTTCTCACCCCCCATCCGATCGCCCCAAGCGAAGGAGAAATGCAGCGAAACCCAAGATCGCGCAGCGCCAAGCTGCGTGTTGTCGAAAAAATATAGGAGTCCAACCATGAACACCGAACTGACGACACCCACTAATTCCAACCCCATCCAACTCGGGAAAATTCTCTGCGTCTCGGCCATATTAGCCGTCCTGCTCGGCGTGGGCCTTAGCTTCGTGAATATCAAAAACCAGCAATTCGCGATCGGAGAACAAATCCGCCAGACCGAGCGCAAAATCCACCAGGTTCGTGCTGAGAATGATGTCCTCCTCGCCAAGGTGACCGAACTCACATCCCGCCCAGCGCTGCAGGCGCGCGTAAAATCCGGCTACATCGCCGTCGTGAACATCACAGGAGACAAAATCGCGCGCCTCACGCCTCCCGTGCAAGCCACAGAGGTTGGAACCCTGCGCACAGCATTCAACGAAGTCGGCCGGCAATGAAGTTTACGGCGAACACACGCATAGGAATAGCCTGTGGCATCGCCGCCAGTGTCTTTACCGTCTTTTCGGCTCGATTGATTCATCTGCATGTTGCGAAGCATGAGGAATACGCCCTCCTTGCAGCAAAAAAACACAACATCCGACAAGTTATCCACGCCAAGCGGGGTATGATCCTCGACCGCAACGGGGAGATTCTTGCTGCAAACCTTCCTGTTCGCACCTTGGTTGCGGATGCATCCCGGATGAAAAAGCCGGAAGCGCTCGCCGCGCTCGCCTCAAAACACCTGAGCCTGGACGAGAAGGAGGTCCTTGAGAAGTTTTCCACCGGAAAAAAATACATCGTTCTGAAACGCGAGGTTCCAGAGGAATCCGCCATGGCCCTCTTGAACGAGATGCAGAAACAAAACCTGCGAGGTGTTTTTTCAGAGCAAGACGCCGTTCGCATCTACCCGAATGGCGAGGTTCTTGGACATATTCTGGGATTCCTCAACCACGAGGGCAAAGGCGTGCAGGGCGTCGAACTTTCCATGGAAAGCCAGCTCGTCGGCAAGGATGGGTATCGATTCATCGAACGCGACCGCATGGGCCGTGAAATCGTGCTTTATCGCGGCCTCGAAGAGGAAGCGGAGCATGGCAAAAATGTCCGCCTCACCATCGATATGGGCCTCCAATCGATCTTGGAGGAGGAACTCGATGCGGCCTACAAAGACCTAAAGCCCGAAACCGCCAACGCCGTCCTCGTGGATCCAAAAACCGGGGCCGTTCTCGCGATGGCCTGCCGCCCCTGTTTCAACCCGAACGAGCCGGGCAAAGCCCAGCCGGAGCAAATGAAAAACCGGGCCATCATCGACATGGTCGAGCCGGGATCGACATTCAAAATCGTGGTGGCCGCAGGCGCGCTCAATGAAGGAAAGGTCGATGAAAAGACAACCATCTTCTGCGAAAACGGACGCTTCGCCTACGGAGGCCGGATTCTCAAGGACCACCACGGCTACGGACATATGGATGTCCATGAAATTCTCGTGAAATCCTCGAACATCGGTTCCGCCAAGCTGGCTCTCATGATGGGAGGAGACAAATTCTATGAGTATGTCCGCCGCTTCGGATTCGGAGAACGCCTCGGAATCGAGCTACCAGGAGAAATCCCAGGACTCGTGCATCCCCCGACCCGCTGGGACAAACTTACCATCACACGCATGCCGATGGGCCACTCGATTGCTGTGACTCCATTGCAAATCACGATGGGCATGGCTGTGATCGCAAATGGCGGAGACCTCATGGCTCCGCGCATCGTCCAATCCGTGGAGAAGGAAAATGGCGAAGTCGTGATGAAAAAAGAACCCACCGTCATGAGGGAGGTTGTTCCAGAAAAAACAGCCCACTATGTGTCCCAGGCACTCATCGGAGTCACCGAACCCGGAGGCACCGCCGCCTTTGCAAGGGTCAACGGCTTTCAAGTCGCTGGAAAGACAGGCACCGCGCAAAAAGTGAGCCCGCACGGTGGGTATGCCGCCGGAAAGTATGTTGTTTCTTTTGTGGGATACATGCCGGCAGAGGATCCTAAATTCGTGCTCCTCGTCATGGTGGACGACGCGAAGATCGCTTCGAACCTGAACTACGGCGGCTTGGTGGCCGCACCGATTTTTTCCCGCATCGCGGAGCGCGCTGCACGCCATCTGGATCTCACGCCGACCATGCCGCCAATTCCTCTTCAACCCGCCCCGATAGCCAGCACATCAACGACGGAGGAGCGCAGCAACTGATCCGATGAATCTGAGAAACCTTCTTCAATCATCGGGAATCGCACCGGGTCTGGCTGACCCGGAGATCACGACACTTTGCTTCGACTCCCGACAGGCCGTTCCGGGCTCGCTTTTCTTCGCACTCCCAGGAAAAAACTCGGATGGTGCCGCATACATAAAACAAGCCGCCGAGAGGGGAGCTACCGTTGCTATTGCGGAGAAGGAAATACCGGACAGCCCCTGCCCGATTGTGGTTGTTCCAAACGCCCGGGCGGCCATGGCCGATATTGGCGGCGCGTTTTTTGGACACCCCGACCGCGCGCTCAAGTGCGTGGGAGTCACAGGCACGAATGGCAAAACAACCACGACCTACCTCATCCGCCATATTTTTGAGCACGCCTCACAACGCTGCGGACTGATTGGAACAATCAAATACATCGTCGCGGATGAGGAGCGCCCCGCCCCGCATACAACGCCCGAGTCGATTGATATCCAAAAAATCCTCTCCGAAATCCGGGAGACGGGAGGACGCGCCGTGGCCATGGAAGTTTCCAGCCATGCGATCGTGCAGAACCGCGTGCGAAACATCGAATTTGATGCTGCAGCCTTTACCAACCTCACTCAGGACCACCTCGATTACCATGGGTCGATGGATGCCTACTTTGAGGCAAAAGCAGGGCTTTTCGAAGCTCTCGCAGGCCAGAAAAACAAGAAGGGCCGGGCGATTGTGAATCTGGACGACCGCTACGGACAGAGGCTGGTCGATCAATTTTCAAAGCGGCTGAAAATTCTCACCTTCGGCCGCAGCGTTCATGCGGAATTCCGGGCGTCTGCAGTCCGTCAGGAGATGAATGGCACCACATTCACTTTGGAGGCCAGAGGCAAAAGCTACCTCGTCAGGCTGCCGCTCATCGGCTTGTTCAATGTTTACAACGCCCTTGCCGCTATTGCGGCGACCGTGACATGCGGCGTGGAAATGCGGGCCGCGATCAATGCGCTCGCAGCCGCTCCTCAAGTCCCCGGACGCCTTGAGCGCGTTCCATCTAAGCGCAATTTCCAGGTTTTTGTGGATTACGCGCACACCGACGATGCGCTGAAAAATGTCCTACGCACCTTGCGCGAGCTGAATCCCTCCCACCTTATCACCGTTTGCGGATGCGGCGGAGACCGCGATCGCGCCAAACGCCCGCTCATGGCCGCAGCCGCTGCGGAACTCTCGGACCATGTCATCATCACATCGGACAACCCGCGCAGCGAAAATCCCGAGGACATCCTCAAGGACATGCAGGCCGGTCTGCGGGGTCGCGCCCATGAGAAGATCACCGACCGCGAAGCAGCAATCCGCCGCGCCATTGAACTCGTGGGTCCGGGCGGGATCGTCCTCATAGCAGGCAAGGGACACGAAAAATTCCAAGAATTCGCTGACAGCAAAATCCCCTTCGACGATGTAGCCGTCGCGGACAGGGCAATCACGGACAAGAAAGGAGCAGAGTCTTAAAAATGGACAAAACTCCGCTCCTCGAAATTGCGTCCATGGCCGGCGCCAAGTTGCTGGGCGATGCGACCGGCATCACGATTTCGAATATCAACAAGGACACCCGCACAATCCGTCCGGGAGACCTCTACATCGGCCTGCACGGAGAGAACTTCGATGGCAATGCCTTCGCCTCGGAGGCAATCGAAAAGGGAGCAGCCGCCGTGCTGTTGGATTCCCCCGATGAAGCTCAAAAACTTTCCGCATCGGCTCCCGTCCTTCTTGCCGAAAACAGCCTCACCGCCCTTACGAATCTGGCTGTCGCATGGCGCGCAAAGCTCCATCTGAAGGTTCTGGGCATCACCGGCAGCAGCGGCAAAACCAGCACCAAGGAATTCGCTGCCGCCGTGCTGGGTAGCAAATTCAAAGTGGTCAAAACCCAAGGCAACCTAAACAACCACATCGGCGTTCCACTTTCCATTCTTGCCGCAAGTGCGAGCGACAAGGCGGCGGTCTGGGAGGTCGGCATGAACCATCCGGGGGAAATCGCCCCGCTAGCGGCACTGATCAAGCCAGACTGCGCGATCATCACGAATATCGGCACAGCGCATATCGAATACATGAAGACCCGTGATGCCATTGCCCTGGAAAAAGGCATGCTGGCAGAGGCTGTTCCAGCAACTGGAAGCGTGATTCTCTCTTCGGACGACGACAAAACCGATTCAATCGCCGCAAGCTGCCGGGGAAAGGTCATCCGCACAGGCCTGAAAAACGGCAACCTGACAGCCACGGAAATCATCCCGACCTCCACAGGGAGCACCTTCACAGTGGTCCTCCACTCCGCAGAGCAAACACTCACCGCCACAGCATCCATTCCCGTTCAAGGACTGCACATGGTCCAGAATGCGCTCATGGCCATTGCAGCCGGACTGGAATTGGGCATCCCGCTGGAAGCCGCCGTGAAAGGACTTGCCCGCACAGAACTGGCTGGTGGCCGACTGGAGCAACGCGTGCACAAAGGAGTCACATTCCTCGATGACACCTACAACGCGAACCCCGATTCCATGGAAGCCGCGTTGAGCACGTTGCGCTTCACTCCCTGCATGGGTCGCCGCATTGCCGTCCTCGGTAAAATGGGGGAACTCGGCGACTATGCCGCCGAGGGATATTCGCGCGTCGGCTGCGCCACCGTGAAGTATGCCGACATCCTGGTGACCGTGGGCCAGGAAGCCCGTCACATCTCGGCAACATCACGGGAACTTGGATTTAGCCGCATCCATGAGGTCGAAGACACCTCTGCCGCTGCCAGAATTCTCGATCAACTCGCCCGCCCAGGGGATCTCGTCCTCGTCAAAGGCAGTCGCTCCGCACGAATGGAAACCCTTTTTCAAAAACTCCAAAACTGATGCTCTACTACCTATCCGAACTGAGTGACTGGGCCGCCAAACAAGGCATCAGCAATGACCTCCTCAAGGCACTGAATGTTTTTTCCTATATCACATTCCGGGCCATCTGCGCGGGCATCACGGCGTTTCTCATCAGTGTGATTTTTGGAAATTTCGTGATTCGCAAACTTATCTCCCTGAAGTTTGGCCAACCGATCCGCACCGCAGCAGAGGTCCACAAACTCCACGAACTCCACGGATCGAAAAAAGGAACCCCGACCATGGGCGGCATCCTGCTGATTGGTTCGATTGTGATTTCAACCCTGCTCTGGGCAAAACCCGAGAACCCTTTCGTGTGGCTGGTGCTATTCAGCGCGGTTTTCCTCGGTGGCATCGGTTTTTACGACGATTGGCTGAAGGTTACGAAGAAAAGCTCGGACGG
This sequence comes from Terrimicrobiaceae bacterium, assembly GCA_044342325.1. GTDB lineage: Bacteria > Verrucomicrobiota > Verrucomicrobiia > Chthoniobacterales > Terrimicrobiaceae > UBA967. The sequence goes on along the minus strand of JBIIPZ010000008.1, from coordinate 16,429 downwards.
CATCAGCAGCCGCCTCAAGTTTACGCTTCAATGCCTCTTGGCCGGCATTTTCACCCTCTTTTTCCTCACAAATCCAAAACTGTCAGCAACTGCACAACAGCTCTTCATACCGTTCCTCAAGGAACCGCTCCTCCTCGGCATGGGGGTTCTCACTTTTATTTTCTACCTCCTCGTCATCGTGGGCACATCCAACGCCGTGAACCTCACGGACGGGCTCGACGGACTCGCAACCGGGTGCACCGCGACCGTGGCGGCAACCTACGCAGTGCTGGTCTACGTGGCTGGCAACATCAAAACTGCAACCTACCTTCAGGTCCCATTCGTCCCCTATGCCGGGGAGTTGGCAGTCCTCTGCGTCGCACTGCTCGGCGCCTGCCTCGGTTTTCTCTGGTGGAATGCCCATCCGGCGCGCGTCTTCATGGGAGATACAGGCTCATTGGCGATCGGCGGAATGCTGGGAGCCGTGGCGATCTGCTGCAAACAGGAACTCCTGCTTGTAATTGTCGGCGGGGTTTTTGTGATGGAAGCGATGTCCGTGATTCTTCAGGTCGCGAGCTTCAAAACGACTGGCCGCCGGATTTTCAAAATGTCCCCCATTCACCACCACTTCGAACTCAGCGGGTGGAAGGAAAACACCGTCATCGTCCGTTTTTGGATTCTCTCGGTGCTCTTTGCCCTCCTGGGTCTCGCCACATTGAAACTGCGTTGAAATGATCTACAGCGGCAAAAAATCAGTTGTTCTCGGTCTCGGCCACAGTGGCGAGGCCGCAGCTGCTTTGCTGCTGGAAGAGGGTGCCGAAGTGACCATTTGCGAATCCTCGGATACTCCGACCGCTCGTGAAAAAGCCGCTCAAATGGAGACCAAAGGCATCCGCATTCTCCTCGGCCGCGCGGCTGATGAAGATCCCTGGCTCTACGACCTCGCCGTGCTAAGCCCAGGGATCGATCCCGGAGTCCCGCTCGTGCGGAATGTGGTCAAAAAAAACATCCCGCTCATCGGGGAACTCGAACTCGCCTTTCAAGAATGCACCTGCCCGGTGGTAGCGATCACAGGGACAAACGGGAAAACCACCACAACCGAACTCACGGAAAAGATTCTTACAGGCTGCGGAGTCCGAACCATGGCCAGCGGGAATATCGGTCTTCCTTTTGCTCGAGCCGTCCGCCACAGCCACGAGCTCGATGTGATGATTCTTGAGGTGAGTTCCTTCCAACTCGAAACAATCCGCACCTTTCGTCCGAAAGTAGCCGCTTGGCTAAACCTCAGTCCGAACCACTTGGACCGCTACCCGGGCGTGGAGGAATACCGCGCGGCAAAGCTCAGGATTTTCGAGAACCAAACGGCCGATGACATGATCGTGGTGAACGCATTGGCCGATCTACCGCCACTTCCGGCGAAGAAAATCACCTTCAGCGCGACACTGCCCGAAGCAGACTTCACACTCCGGGGCCGTAAGATTTTCTTCCAAGGCAGGCATCTACTTGATCAATCAGACACACTCCTGCCCGGCGTTCACAATGCGGAAAACATCATGGCCGCACTTGGGATGGGGCTCGGGTTGAATCTCGATCTCGACGATCTTGTTCAGGCGATAGCAGACCACACCCCGCCCGTTCATCGCTGCGAATTCGTGCGCGATCTGGAGGGAGTTCGCTGGATCAACGATTCCAAGGCCACGAACCTCGATGCCATGGAAAAGGCGATCCTCTCGCAGGATCGGCCAATCATCCTCATCGCAGGAGGAAAGGACAAAGGAGTGGAATTCGACGACAATGCCGCTCTCGTCCGCGAAAAAGTCCGCGCCGCCGTGCTCATTGGAGAGATGAAAGACCGCATTGCCTCATCCTGGAAAGACACGGATTGCCACACGACAGGAAGCTTGGAAGAGGCCGTGAACAAGGCCCAATCGCTTGCACAGGCCGGGGATGTCGTCCTCTTTTCCCCCGGCACTTCGTCCTACGACATGTTCCGCAACTACGGGGAGCGTGGAAACATTTTCAAAACTCTCGTTCAAAACCTCAAAAACAATCCATCCAACACACCATGATGTTCAAAAAAAACACCACTGCACCGCGCCGTCCCGCACGGCGATTGGTTCCAAGAAAAACAATGCACGCCCGGGCGGCTTCGAGCCGTGAGGAGGTGGAGGAATATGAAAGCGAGTCGGAGCCAAGCATGAAGCTCTCTCAGGCTTTTATTGTTGTCCTTGTTCTCCATGTCGTTGCTGTCGCGGGCATCTATGGGTTCAACCAACTGAAGGAGAAACCGGCACGCCCGGCCGCCGCGAAAGCAGAGACCCCCGAAGCCGCAGCGCCCGCTGCTGTGACTGAAAAGAAAGCCGAGACCGTTGCAAAAGCGGAAACTCCAACGCCTGCAAAATCGCAGGAGTCGCAGACCACCTACACCGTGGTGGCAGGTGATACGCTGAAACGCATCGCTTCGAAATTCAAAACCAGCATCGAGTCACTCGAAAAGGCGAACAACCTCACCAGCACATCCATTATCAAAGTTGGACAAACGCTGGTCATTGGATCTTCCGCCAAAGCCGCCGCCCCGCCGGCACAAGCCGTGGAGTCCACAGCCAAGGCTGCGTCGACGCCCGCAGTTGTTGCAAAAGCCCCGCCGGTCAAGCCTGCGGCCGTGCAGGAAAAAGCCGAAGCACAGCCATTGGAAAAACCACAAACCACCGAAGAGAAAAGCTATGTCGTCGCCAAAGGAGATAATCCCTACTCACTGGCTAAAAAATTCAACATCACCCAAGCGGCCTTGATGAAGGCAAACAACATCGACGACCCAAAGAAGCTGAAAATCGGCCAAAAATTGCTCATCCCATAATTCCAGAAAAGTTCGAAGCGGTCACCAAGTCCACCAAATGCACAGAAACGCCATCTATGTCCTGACCTTGTCCGTAGCAGGTCTCATCGCCCTCGGGTTGGTGATGCTTTTCAGCACAAGCGCGTTTGCGGAGGAAAGCAAATCAGACATGTATTTCTTCGTAAAACGCCAAGGCATGTGGCTCTGCGTCGGACTTGTTGTCGCGATGGTGGCATCCTTTGTGGACTACCATTTCTGGATCAAATACTGGTGGGCTTTCTTTGCTGCCGCCGCACTTCTTCTGGTCCTCTGCTTCATCCCGCCTATTGGTCTGCGAATTAATGGATCCTCACGCTGGATCAATCTCGGCTTTGGTGTTGTGCAGCCCAGCGAACTCGCCAAGATCGCCTCGATTTTCTTCCTGGCCTGGTGGTTCTCTCGGAAGGACATCAGTTTCTCCGCCTTCACCACCGGACTCGCCTACCCCATCGGAATCCTCAGCATCCTCATGGGACTGATCGTTCTTGAAGTGGATATCGGCAACACAGCACTCATCGGAGGAACCGCTGTAGCCGTCCTTTTCATCGCCGGAGCTGCACTGCGCTGGCTTGGAACACTGATATGCTGCGGACTCGGCGGCATCTTTGTCGTGGCAATGAATGTGTCGGAACGCCAAGGACGACTACTGGCATTCCTACATCCTGAAAAATACAGCCTCGGCGAGGGACTCCAGCAATGGCAGGCACTCATCGCATTCGGATCCGGTGGAGTGGATGGCCTCGGGCTCGGCGAGGGACGCCAAAAAATGCTCTATCTGCCCTACGCGCATACCGATTTCATTTTCCCGATGATCGGCGAGGAGCTCGGCCTTTATGCGACCCTCCTGACCGTGCTCGCCTATCTGCTCATCTGCCTCTGCGGCTCTCTGGTCGCATCAAATGCAAAAGATGATGTCGGCCGACTCCTCGGAATCGGAGCCGTGATCATGATCACCCTTCAGGCCTGCGTGAATATCGGAGTGACCACTTCGCTTCTGCCAAACAAGGGCATGCCGCTCCCGTTCATCAGCTATGGCGGCTCCAACATGGTCGTCTGCCTGTTTCTCATCGGCCTGCTTGTAAACATCCACCGCCAGGGACGACCCCTCGTCTCGCATTTCGCTCCCGCCCTCACGCGTCCACATTTCGAGCCACGCATATGACCGACCAAAAACCATTTCGAGCCATCATTGCCTGTGGCGGCACAGGTGGGCACCTCTTCCCCGGTCTTGCGGTCGCGGAGTCCCTTCACGAACGCGGTCATGAGGTTCTGCTTTTTGTATCGGAAAAGGAAATCGATGCCATCGCACTCAAAGCGCATCCGCAGTTCCGGGCTGAAAAACTCCCCTCGGTCGGGATGCCTGCGATGCTTCTGTCGCCCGCATTCGTAGGATTCCTGCGCCGCTGCTGGGATAGCTACCGCCAATGTCGTGCGATTTATCGGAAATACCGTCCGGCCGTGGTTCTGGGCATGGGTGGCTTCACATCCACCGCGCCGATCCTCGCCGCGCGCATGCAAGGCTTGCCCTGCTTTATCCACGAGTCCAATGCAATTCCCGGCCGTGCCAACCGCTTGGCGGCGAGGTTTGCATCCCGCGTTCTTCTTGGCTTCGAAGATTGCCGGCAGCGGTTCCCTGGAGCGGACTGCATTGTCACCGGCACGCCAGTGCGAAAAAATCTGGGGCAACCGATGGATAGAAGCGAAGCCATGAAAGTTTTCGGCCTCGATCCCGCACGCCCCACGCTACTCGTGACTGGCGGCAGCCAGGGCGCAACAGGCATCAACCAGGTTCTCTTCCGCACAGCACCACTCCTCGCGCAGTCCGGCATCCAGATCATTCACCTCACGGGCAAAAACGACGATCGACTGGCCGCCGCGAACTACCAGCGCGATGAAATTCCTCACTATGTCGCCCCATTCCATCACCGCATGGAGGAGGCCTACTCGGCAGCGGATCTGGTCATTTCACGAGCCGGAGCATCAAGCCTCAGCGAGCTGTCCAAATTCGGCCTGCCCGCCATCCTGATCCCCTACCCTCACGCGACGGATGATCACCAGAAGGCAAACGGGGAAATTTATGTAAGAGCAGGGGCATCCGTGATGGTAGAAGAAAAGGAAATCGTTCCAGAAGTCTTCGCCGCCAAGATTTCAAATCTTTTAAACGATCCAAAGCGCCGTGCCACGATGGCCGCAGCAGCGAAAAAACTCACGCCGGAATCAGCCGCAAAAAATGTGGCCGATGTCATGGAACGCGCCGTGAGGGAGGGCGTGAAATGACAGCCGCCGAGCTACGCCAGTCACTCACTGCGCCAACGCCAAAGCATATCCACCTGATCGGAGTCGCGGGCTCCGGCATGAGCGGTATCGCCGCGCTGCTGCTTGGACTCGGACACAAAGTGAGCGGGTCCGACAAGGTTCACACAACCGAGGTCGAACGCTTGATTAAAAAAGGCCTCGTATTTCATTGCCCACACTCCTCGGAGTGCGTGAGCGGCGCGGATGTGGTGATTTACTCCTCCGCGATTAAAGCAGGGAATCCCGCATACGATGAAGCCGTGCGCTTGGGGCTGCCCCTCGCACGCCGCGCCGACGCACTGGCTGCGATCATGGACTCGAAGAAAGGCATCGTGGTCTGCGGCATGCACGGCAAAACGACCACTTCCGCCATGACGGCCCATGTCCTCCGCGCCGGGGGCTTCAAGCCTTGTCACTATGTGGGCGCGGAAATTCCGATTCTGGGAACAAACGCACGTTGGGACTCCGAAGGCGAGTGGTTTGTCGCCGAGGGCGATGAGAGCGACGGAACACTCATTAACTACCACCCCGAGCACGCCATCGTGCTCAACATCGAGCCGGAGCATCTCGATTTTTACAAGGATCTCGCTGCAATCGATGCCGTTTACAAACGCCTCATCAACCAAACATCCGGCAAGGTTTTCTACTGCGCGGATGACGACGGAGCGCGACGCGTCTGCGCATCACACGCCCATGCCATTTCCTACGGACTCGGGGCCGAGTCTCGCTATCGCATCACAAACCTCACTACAGAAAACTTCAAATCTCGCTTCAGCGTCAGCAAGGACGGAAAGACACTCGGCGAAGTCGTGCTGAACATCCCGGGTGCCCACAATGCGGTAAACGCCCTCGCCACAATTGCGCTGGCCAGCGAAATCGGACAGCCCTTCGACTCCATCGTCAGCGCACTCGAGAGCTTCCGTGGGGCCAAGCGCCGCTTCGAAATCATTCATGAATCGCCCCGCCAGACCATAGTTGACGACTACGGGCACCACCCCACGGAAATCGCTGCCACACTCGCCACCGCTCGAACCGGCGGACACGGACGGGTGATTGCGATGTTTCAACCCCACCGCTACACGCGCACCCAGGTTCTGAAGGACGAATTTGGCAAAGCTTTTGCGCTGGCGGACCATGTTTTTGTTTCCGACATCTACCCCGCGAGCGAGAAACCGATCCCCGGCATTTCCGGACAGACGATTGTCGATGCCATGGTCGCCGCCGGGCATGCATCCGCCACCCATGTGCCCGAGATTTCCCGAATTCATGAAGCAGCCGCCTCCGTGACGGAGGATGGCGACCTGATCCTCAGCCTCGGCGCCGGAAATATCCACGAGGCGGGCCAGCGCCTCGCGCAAGATCTGAAAATGCGCGACACCCTCCAGAGCGTGATGGGGCAGGGCCGAATCAAACTTTACGAGCCCCTTTCCAAACACACCACGATGCGCATCGGTGGACCGGCCCAGTTCTGGGTTGAGCCCGACAGTGAAGAGGGCTTCGCAGACCTCGTTAGGCACTGCTTTGACGAAAACATCCCTCTCATGGTCATGGGTCGCGGCTCGAACCTTCTTGTGCGCGATGGCGGCATCCCCGGCGTGGTGGCGCACCTCGCGCGCGGCGACTTCCAACGGCACGAAGTGAATGGAACAGAGATCACCGCGGGTGTGGGCGTAAAATTCAAGCAACTCAGCGCACTGGCGCGAACGGCAAATATTGCGGGATTTGAGTGGATGGAAGGAATACCGGGCAACCTCGGTGGCGGCTTGCGAATGAATGCCGGAGCCATGGGCATCCAAACATTCGATCAAGTCGTGAAGGTTCGCTTCTGCGATCAGGATGGAAACATCTTCACCCGGACCCCTGACGAAATGGAAATTCACTACCGTAGTGTTCCCATGCTGCGGACAAACTACGCGCTCTCAGCCGTTATTGCTGGAACACCCGGCACACAGAGCGAAATCGATGCCACGATCGCAGAGTCCGTCGCCAAGCGCCGCTCCAGCCAACCCGTAGCGGCCAGCGCAGGATGCATTTTCAAAAACCCATCCGCGATTCCTGCAGGCAAACTCATCGAGGAACTTGGACTTAAAAATTTCTCCGTCGGCGGCGCCCGCGTTTCCGAAATTCACGGGAATTTCATCGTGAACGACGGAGGAGCAACCTCTTCGGATGTCCTGACCCTGATCAAAGAAATCCAGACTGCCGCTGAGCGAACACGCGGCATCCATCTTGAAACCGAGGTTCAAATTGCAGGGGTAGATTTATGAAGCAACAGCATTCCGGAATTCTGAAAAACAAAACCGTGGCGCTTCTCAAGGGCGGCCCAGGCAAAGAGCGCGATGTGTCACTCCGCTCAGGAACTGCCGTTGCGAAAGCCGTCCGCGCCGCCGGGGCCCAGGTCGTTGAAATCGATGTCACCACCACGGAAATAAACCTGCCCGAATCGGTGGATCTGGCATTCAACATCATCCACGGCACATTCGGTGAGGACGGCCAACTGCAATCGATCCTCCATGACCGGGGCATACCCTACACAGGCGAGGGAATTGCGGGCAGCCACACGGCGTTCGACAAAATCCTTTCGAAAGAAGCCTTCGACCGCGCGGGAGTGCCGACATCGACATGGCAAAAAATCCGTCAAGGAGAGTCCCCGAGCCTCCCGTTGCCTTATGTCGTAAAAGCACCACGCCAAGGCTCCAGCGTGGGCGTGCACATCATCCGTGAGGCCTCAGCACTTCCCGCCGCGCTGGAGGACTGCTTCCAATATGGCGAGGAAGTGCTTATCGAAAGTTTCTTTGTAGGCAGGGAACTGACCGTGGGAATCCTCGGCGGCGAGGCTCTGCCGGTTGTCGAGATCGTTCCCCACGATGGTTTCTACGATTACGACCACAAATACACCAGTGGGGCATCCGAATATTTCGTTCCTGCTCCTCTGACAGAGGCCCAAGCAGCCAGTGTCCAGTCCACCGCCTGCGCAGCGCACCTCGCTCTCGGGCTCGAAGTTTACTCCCGCGTGGACATCCTGCTCGCGCCGGACGGCTCGATGAGTGTTTTGGAAATTAACACCATCCCGGGCATGACCGAGTTGAGCCTTCTACCCAAGGCGGCAGCCGTGGCTGGACTCGACTTCCCATCCCTCTGCGAGGAAATCGCCGGACTATCGCTTGCGAAGAAGAAGCCGTGATGAAATCAGCCTCCGCCACAAAGAAACGAACGCCGAACGGGGTGCACTACCTGAATGTGAAGATGCGCGCCCGCACGGCGCAGAGAAAACGCCAGCGCCTGATTGGACAACTCTGCGCGGTTACGCTCATCGTGGCCGTGGCTTGCGGGCTAATTTGGTTCGGCCTCAACAAAGCCCTGGATAAATTCTTTTTCTCCAATCCCGCCTACAACCTCTGCGAACTCGAAATCGAACTGGACGGCGTCATGACGCAGGAGGACCTGCTTGCGGAAACCGGAATCCAATCCGGCGACAACATCTTTCGCATCGATATTGCAGGCATCGACCACAAACTTCGCGAGATCCCGATGGTTGCGGATGTTTCCATCGAACGCATCATGCCCGACCGCATTGAAATCGCGCTCACCCGCCGCATTCCCGTGGCTTGGGTTTCCAAGTCCTCCGACTCATCGGTGGATTACGATCCAAGCTCCATGCTGCTTGTGGACGACTCCGGCTTCCTCATGAAGCCGAGGCTCCTTCAACAGGAATACCACCAACTCCCGATCATCTACGGCGTGAAGGTGGAGAAAATCCAAGAGGGCAGCCTTCTCGAAGGGGATGATTTGAAAAATGCCCTGACCCTTCTGCGCGAGGCCCGGGACCAAGAGAAATCCCTGCTGGTCATACGCTCGCTGAATATCAGCAAGGGCTATTGCATCGATGCCCTCACCGACCAAAACGCGCGGGTGAAATTTGCTTCTGGCGACTTCCCCACCCAGTTGATGAAGCTCCAGCGCTTGCTTGAGCACTGCCGCGACACCGGACGCGAGATCGAATCTGTGAACCTCATGGTAGCAAAAAACACCCCCGTCAAATTTGTCATGGCTGCACCGCCGGAACCCATTTCGGACAAGCAAAAGTCGATCCCTCAAAAATCCAAACCCAAGAAAAACTGATGGCCCGCGAAAAAATTCACGTCGGACTGGAAATCGGAACCACCAAGGTATGCGCTGTCGTGGCGGAATGCCACCGCGACGGGGAAATGCGGATTTTGGGTGTGGGAGAAAGTCCATCGCGCGGAGTCCGAAAGGGCGAGATTGTTGATTTCAAAAACGCGACCCAGTGCGTTCACGACGCCTTGGCTGATGCTGAAGACCGCAGCGACCATGAGATCAAAGGTGTCTGGCTGGCCATTTCGGGCAGCCACATCAAGAGCTTCAACAACCGCAGTTCCGTGACCCTGCCGGAGGAATCCACCATCACGGCCAAGGAAATAGAAAGCGTGGAATTTAAAGCCAAGGAGGCCGGCATTCCGAAGGAGGATGTAATCATCCACTCCGTCATCCAACGCTACTATGTCGATGGACAGGAGGGTGTCATCGACCCTCACGGCATGATGGGAACCAAGCTGGATGCAGATTTTCACATCATCCACGGCGTGACGAACCGCATTCAGAACGCGATTCGCTGTGTCCGTGAATTTGATATCGATGTCGAGGACATCGTGGTGAATTCAGTGGCCTCCGCACAGGTCGTCTTGGACGAGCAACAGAAACAGGCCGGCGCCGTGCTCATCGACATCGGCGGCGGTGTGACCGACTACATCGTTTACAAAGACGGGGCGGTTTGCCACAGCGGAGTCATCGCGATCGGCGGCGACCATATCACTAACGATCTCTGCATCGGCCTCCGGATTCCGATCGCCCGCGCTGAGAAACTCAAAATCGAGGAGGGCTCGGCCATCACCGACAACATTTCTGCCAGCGACAAAATCACGCTCAAGAACGACACGGGATTTTCGGGCCGGGACATCGAGCGCCTCATGCTGAACATGATCATCCAGGCCCGCCTTGAGGAACTCTTCGGTATTCTCCGCAAGCGCATTCAAGAGGTCGTTCCGGAACACCTCCTCGGAGCAGGCATCCTTCTCACAGGCGGCTGCAGCCTCCTCCGGGGAATCCGCGAAGCGGCGGAATCGGTCTTTCCCGGAACACCGGTCTATCTCGCCCATGCGCAATCTGTTTCGGGCCCGATGTCAGCCTTTGAAAACCCCCAGCTCTCCACATGCATCGGCGCGGCGAAATACGCGCAGGCCGTGCATGCCGAGATGCCAGACGCGTCGATCCTGGAGCGACTGAAGGGCTTTTTCAGCGGCAGAATGTGAATTTTCTATGATTACCTATCCCCGTTGGCTTGATCGTGGCACCGGTAAGGAACCGGTTCTCAGACTTCTCGGCATCGGCAATGCCGGTGTGAACATCGCGGACCGCATCGCCGTCCGAGCTTCCCTGCCCCTTGAAACGGTTGCGCTGAACTCGGACCAGCAATCGCTGAACGCTTCGGTGGCATCCCGAAAAACGGCGCTTGGCCCGATGACAACTCACGGCCTCGGAGCCGGGGGCGATCCCGAAATGGCGCTTGAGGCCGCCCGTGAATCCATGAGCGAACTTCGCCAGTCGGTCCAGGGTGCCGATGTTGTTTTTCTTTGCGCGGGTCTCGGTGGAGGAACAGGTAGCGCCACGACCCCTCAACTCGCCGAATTGGCGCGTGCCAACGGGTCGCTTGTGATCGCAGTGGTAACAACTCCGTTTCAGTTCGAAGGACGCCGCCGATCCCAGCAGGCGCAGGAGGCCATGCAAGGCATCGCCCGCCATGCAGACGCCATCGTGCATTTTGAAAACGATCGCATGGCGGAAATCACCGCTCCGCGCACCGAGGCGGAGGAGACATTCGCGGCGTGCGACAATATTCTCTTCCAATCGGTGGCATCCCTCACACGGCTGATTTCCTGTCCCGGTCCTATGGCGGTGGCTGTGCCCGACCTGCTCGGTATCCTCCGCAGCGGAGGCGGCGCATTTTTGTTCGGCAGCGGAGAGGCGGATGGCGCGAACCGCGCCCACGAGGCTCTCGAGCAGGCGCTCCGAAGCCCTCTTCTCGACCGGGGACGCCTCCTCCACGATGCCAAGAAGGTGCTGGTCCACCTTTCAGGACCACGCACGCTCACCTTTGCGGAAGTGGCCGCCATCATGCAGGAGATTTCGAAAAATACCGCTCCCACATCCCTTCTGCACCTGGGAGTGAGTGTGGCGCGTGATGATTCCGCGCCTCTCATTGTCACGCTCATCGGGCACTGCGGCACGGCTGTAAAGATCGAAGCAGCGGCACCAATTCCCACAGTGGAGCCCGTGCGCACGACCCCTCCCGCCTTGTTTCAGGAGGATGCCATTCAATCAACCCCACCTCCGTCGACACACGCCGAACCGAAAACAGGCGCTCCGAAAGTGAAGCAGGAGGACCTTCCACTCGAACCCATCGCGCGCGGACGGTTTGAAAAGGTCGAACCGACGATCGTGGAAGGTGAGGACCTGGATGTCCCGACCTTCCTGCGCCGGAAACTCAAAAAATAGTCTCCGGCGGCCTTTATTCGACCGTCACGCTCTTCGCAAGGTTGCGAGGCTTGTCGACATCGCAGCCAAGTTCCACCGCTATGTAGTAGGACAGCAGTTGCAAAGGAATGACGCTGAGAATCGGCGACAGATAGTGCGGAGCGTCGGGTATCAGAATCACATCGTCGCAGATTTTTTTCAGGGCGGTGTCGCCCTCCGTGCCAATCGCGATGACCGGACCTTTGCGGGCCTTAACCTCTTCGATGTTGCTGATGTTCTTCTCAAAAACCGCATCCTGAGGAGCGATGAAGAGAGAGGGAGTATTCTCGGTGATGAGTGCAATCACGCCATGCTTAAGTTCGGCACTGGGATAGCCCGAGGCGGAGATGTAGCTGATTTCCTTAAGCTTCAGCGCCCCCTCGAGAGCAATCGGATAGTGCGCCTGGCGGCCCATAAAGAGGAAGTTGTTCGCCTGAGCGTATTTTTTGGCGATAGCGGCGACCTGCGTCTCCAACTCAAGCGTGCGCGCCACGAGGTCGGTCAGTTTTTCCATCTGAGCGATCATATCGCGTCCCTCGCTGTGCGAGAGATGGCGAATGCGGCCCAAAAGAAGTCCGAGGAGGGTGAAAATCGTGAGCTGCGAGGTGAAGGACTTCGTTGCGGCGACGCCGATCTCCGGTCCTGCGTGCATGTAGACGCCGCCATCGCTTTCACGGGCGATCGTGCTGGCGACATTATTGCAGATGCCAAGCGTGCGATGCCCTTTGCGCTGGCTCTCGCGCAGTGCGGCAAGAGTGTCGGCCGTCTCCCCGCTTTGGCTGATGACAAAAGCGAGTGTGTCGCGCTGGAGAGGGATATTGCGGTAGCGGAACTCGCTGGCAAACTCACACTCCACGGGAATGTGTGAGAGCGACTCGATGATGTATTCACCCGTCATGGCTGAATGGAAAGCCGTTCCACAGCCTGCGAGCACGATGCGATCCACGGCGCGCAGCTCGGAGTTCGTCATGTTGAGCCCGCCGAGCTTCGCCGTGGCTTCTTCGAGGGAAAGGCGCCCGCGCATGGCATCACGAACGGTGTTCGGTTGCTCGTGGATTTCCTTGAGCATGTAGTGCGAGTATTTCCCCTTGTCCACCGACGAGGCATCGAACTCAACCCGGCTGATCTGAAAGCCCACTCCGCCACCTGAGACGGTGGAAATCTCAAATCCCTCGGCCTGGAGAGCGACGATCTCGTAGTCGTTCAGGTAAACCACATCGCGGGTGTGAGCCACGATCGCGCTGACATCGCTGGCCAAAAAATGCTCATCCTTGCCTATGCCCAGCACGAGGGGGCTTCCGCGCCGCGCGCCGACGATGAGGCCAGGGACATCCGCATGCACGACCGAGATGCCATAGGTCCCGATGACCTGACGCAGGGCGCTGCGAAGGGCCTCAACCAGCGACCCCTTGTCGCGAGTAGCGGACTGGTCAAATGCTTCGCCGACGAGATGCGCCAGAACCTCTGTGTCCGTTTGAGAGTGAAATTCATGCCCCCGTTCGATGAGTTGCTCGCGAAGAGTCTGGTAGTTTTCAATGACGCCATTGTGCACGAGGTAAAGACGGCCCGAGCGGTCCGAGTGGGGGTGCGCGTTTTCGCGTGTCACCGCGCCATGAGTCGCCCACCGGGTATGGCTGATGCCGATTTGACCCGAAACGGGATTTTTTTCGATCTCCTCAGCCAGATTGGCAATGCGTCCAACGGCTTTTCTGACATCAATATGCCCAGACTGAAGCAACGCTACTCCTGCGGAATCATATCCTCGGTATTCCAAGCGGCGCAGGCCATCGAGGAGGACAGGAAGGGCATTGGAGGATCCTATGTAAGCAACAATTCCGCACATAAAAGCAACGTGACAACAGTTTGCCTCTCGCGCAAGCTTCCCAACGCTATGACCGTCCAACCCTCCTCCTCTTTTAAGTCCGACACGCTGGCCATCATCATGGGCGGCGGTGCCGGCACACGACTCTTCCCTCTTACCAAGGAGCGCTCGAAGCCTGCCGTTCCACTTGGTGGCAAGTATCGACTGGTGGATATCCCAATTAGCAACTGCCTGAACTCGGGACTGCGCGGCATTTACATCCTCACCCAGTTCAATAGCGCTTCGCTCCACAGCCACATCAACGAGAGCTACAAATTCGACAACTTCACTCCCAGCTTCGTCGAGATTCTCGCCGCCCAGCAAACCCCCGAGGGGGCGCGTTGGTATCAGGGCACAGCCGATGCGGTGAGGCAAAACCTGCGATACTTTCTCGAGCACCGTTGCAAATATTTTATCATTCTAAGCGGAGACCAGCTTTACCGGATGGATTATCGCGAGATGATCCGCCAGCACATCGACTCCGGAGCAGACCTGACGATTGGAACGATTCCGGTCGAGCGCAAGGCTGTGCCCGGATTCGGCATCATGGCCACGGACAGCGAGCGGCGCATCACGCGCTTCGTGGAAAAACCCAAGGATCCGGCCGTGATCGACTCGCTCCGGATTCCCGGCGAGCTTCTTGGGCAGATCGGGCATTCCCCAGAGGAGGAACTCTTCCAAGCCTCGATGGGTATTTATGTTTTCAACCGTGAGGCGCTCATTTCGAGCCTCGACAACGATCTCGTGGACTTTGGAAAAAACATCATTCCCGCCGCGATCGAGCATCGCAAGGTCATGGCGCACATTTTCGAAGGCTACTGGGAGGACATCGGCACCATCCGCTCGTTCTTCGACGCCAACCTGGAGATGGCGGACCGGAACCCGAAATTCAGCTTCTATGTCGCGGGAGCGCCGGTTTACTCGCAACCTCTATGCCTACCAGCCAGTGTGATTGAGGGTGCCCATTTGAAACGGGCCATGATTTCCGATGGATGCGTGCTGGGCGACGCCACACTCGAGCGCTGTGTGCTCGGTATTCGCAGTATTGTCGGATCCGGCACAACCATGAAAAACACGGTCATGATGGGAGCCGACCTCTACGAGTCGCCCAAAGACGAGCGCCCTGAGGGAGTGCCTCCGATCGGCGTGGGAGCGAACTGCTCGATCGAGGGAGCCATCATCGACAAGAACGCCCGAATCGGCACCGGCGTAGTGATTACTTCCAAATCGGAATCGGAAAACTTCGACGGCGACGGGTATTACATCCGTGACGGCATTGTGGTCGTCCCGAAAAACAGTGTCATTCCCGACGGAACTCGGATATAGCGCTGGGATGAGGATTTTTGCACGACTGGCCCTGATTCTCCTGCCGCTTTTGCTGGTAGGATGTCGCTTTGAGAACCCGCTGACGACTAAGCCATCGGAGGACTTGAACACCTGGCTTCTCGGCGAATGGGAACTGAATGAAAAAGGCGGCACATCCACTGCAGTCGTGGCCCCCCTTTCGCAAGACCGCTACAGCGTGCATGTCTCGCTCGCTCCCAAAGGCGGAAACGGCAGACGCGAGTATGATTTCGAAGCCTGGTCATCGCGTGTTGGGAATTCGCTCTTCTTCACGCTGCGCAGTTTGAAAAATTCCGCAAACCTCCCCGAAGGCGCCCATGTTTTTCTGCACGCTCAGATGATTGATCAGGTCACCGTGCGCCTGCGTCCGCTCCAACTCGACTCGCCTGAGAACGCCACCGGACTCGAACTCCGCAAGGAAATCCGTTCACGCCTCAAAGATGGAACACTCTATGCAGAGGACAACGCGAAGGACTGGAAACGCGTGGCTGAGATTTATTGGACAAAGGAAGGCGAGACCGGTCTTTTCAAGCCCCTGCGCTACGCCACGCCGCCGCCGGTCAAGAAGCCTTGATCCATTCGGCCCAGGGAGTGTCCGCACTCCAGAGCCGCTTGGGCGATGAGCTTCACGCCAAGAAGCTGAAGCGCCAGCACGACAAGCTCACGAAGTTCCTGCATCAGGGACGCGGTATTTTTCGCATCGAACGCATCCTGCCATTCGATTGGTGGCTTTCACGAATCCTGCACCTCACGGGCCTCAAAAAGCGGATGCGGGCGGATTTTTTGGATGTTCGTCTCGAGGAAAAGGAATGGTTTTTTCCGAATCTCCCGCCGTCCTTCGAGGGATTTCGCCTCCTGCATCTCACCGACCTGCACTGCGACCTAGAGCCCGCCCTCATGCCTATCGTGATTGATTTGGTCAAACAAATCCCTCACGACGCGGCGGTTCTCACGGGCGACTACCGGAATGGTATGGAAGGCGACCATGGGGCCGCCACGCAGGCGATGGCAGAGCTACGGAGGGCATTGGCACCCGATTGCTGGGGAATCCTTGGAAATCACGATCCCTTGGAAATGGTGCTGGACCTCGAGCGGGACGGGCTTCCGATCCTACTGAACGAAACAGCAGAAATCCGGCGCGGCGGGGATTCTCTGTGGATCGCCGGAGTGGACGACCCGCATTATTTTCAAACACACGATCTCGCCGGGACGCGAAAAAAAGCTCCGGCGGATGCTTTTGTGATCCTCCTTGCACACAGTCCAGAAACATATGCCGAAGCCGCTGCCCACGGTTTTGCGCTGCAACTGAGCGGCCACACGCACGGAGGTCAAATTTGCCTGCCGGGTGGACGGCATGTTCAGACATCCTGACCTTCGGGAGGCGTGCACCGCTTTCGAGGAAGCGCAATGAACCGAATTGAAGGACTTCCTCTCGTGTGCTGATAGTGGGGTATGCCGCAAATCCAGCTCCCGATTTTTCCCGC
>JBIIPZ010000036.1:0-29340 GCA_044342325.1 Terrimicrobiaceae bacterium | reverse complement strand
GGCTTGATTCAGCCTTGCGACCGACGTTTTTAGAGATTCGCTTGAGATCGTTTCCGCTAGGCAGTGATGCCAGCGGGGTGAAGACCATATGACACTTCCGAATTTGGTCAATAGCTTTTCGAAAATTATTTTTCCGGGCACCTCTTTCGCGGAAGAAAATTTTTCAGCAGGAAGCTCGCAGAGGTTGATTCTAAGGGCATCTCAAGCCGTCAACAAATATTTTTCCAAGTTGAAATCCAAGATCTGAGATAGAAGGATATTTTTTCAAACTAGGCCTACGAAAAAGACAGATTAGTATTCACTCATCGCATCGTTCAGATCGCAGGACGCTCTCAAGCCGCCAAGCCACTATCGATGGCGTTATTCTCGATTCCATCGAGACCACCGATGTCGTGGAACTCAGGCCCGAACTCTTCGCCCTCAAAGCTTGGGAGGATCTGCGTTTCACACCCATGCTCGAGACCCTCGGCATGAACCCCAGCGCCATTGCCACAGCCCAGCTCATGGTTTCCAACTTCCTCATCGAGCCTCTGAGCGAATGGGCTTTGATCGATTGGTCCTACCGCACCGCTCTTCCTGAACTCCTCGACATCCGCAAGTCCAGCCAACCTGACGACGCACAAAAACGCGTCTATCAAATGCTCGGTATCGACTGGAAATCCGCCTTCCTAACCCAAAAAACCGAAATCCAAGCGTGAAGAGATTGTAGTGCCTTTGGAACGACCTCCTAGGTTTTATGCGGGTTTCCGGTCACCCATGCTAAACTTGGGTTAGGTTTCTGAGAAGATGGATTGAAACCTGATCGCCGGAACAAGAATCAGGTCCGCGCATTGGCACATTTTAAAATTTCGTCGTGATTATCGTGACGAGCAACAGGATCGCCTCCAGTCATTTTTGTATGGGAAATGGAATGTTGGAGAAAGCACAGGACTTTTACCGCATCGTTGAAGGGGGGTGGCCGAAAAGTCGACTGAACGAGCGGCTGAATGTATGGATATCCGGGTATCCTGCCCGCTCCGAAACGCACTTCACGCTAAGTCCTTCCTCTTTGATCCAGTTCGCCGCACGGCGCAGGCGCGTTTCACGCAAATAGCGGCCGATGCTCAATCCCGTTTCCTCCCTAAAGCGGGATCGCAGGTGGCTTTCACTCATGGAGAGTTTTCGGGCTAGTTCCTCAAGCCTGATGCCGGGGTGGTGCAACTGTAGTGCGTGAACAGACCCAATAAGGTTCCCCCGGTGGTCGGCCTCCTGGGTCTCATGAAGAGGATAAAGTGCCCTCAGCAGCCGATAGAGGCGCGAGGAAAGCAGAAGCCCGTCCCGCGCCGGTCGGATCCATTCCTGAATGAAAGATGAAAGAAGGCTCCGCGCATCGGGGCCGAGACGACGGATTCCCCTCCAGGCCTCGCTGGAAACCGTATGTTGTGGCCAGTCGAAGGTGACGAAAACCCAGTTCAGCCTTTTTGCAATCTTTGCGTAGGAATGAAGATGCAGGGGAGGAATAAGCAGGATTTCAGCCGGGCCGAGTGATTCGCACGAGCAGTCGATCTTAACGTTGCCGCGACCAAGCAGGGAAATGATGAGAACCCAACGCTGGTGTAGATCGGGCGGTATTATTCCGGAGGAAAGGCTTGCTCCGTCGCTGCGTGAGAAGACCAGAATATTGTCCGGGAGCATTTCTCGCGGCCGGTGGACACCCTCGAAGTAGTCGCTCGGCTCCCCGATTTCATGAAGCATCTCGATAAGATTCTGATTATTCATTTCATCGGAAATGACAAATAACTCATCGCTGTGGCTATGGCAAGAGAGGTTCCAGGGCAGCTAGCTTGACTCCCCATGAGCAACACCACTTCATCCTCCACAAGTTCAGCGCCCACCCGCATCGGCGTGATCGGCAGCGGGGCCCGGATTCAACATCTCATCACGAGCCTCCTTGGGGAGTCGCCTTCGAGCATAGTGACTGCGATCTGCGATCCCGATGAGGTCGCTCTGGATCGGTTTCGCCAGGAGGTGGCCCCCGGGGCGGTCGTGTGTGATTCGGTTGACGAGCTATGCGCTCGGGAGGATGTCGACTGGGTCTTTATAGGATCGTTCAACTGTCACCACGCCGCCCAGACCATCACTGCATTCAGGGCCGGCAAGAATGTCTTCTGTGAAAAGCCCCTCTCCCTGTCGCTCGACGAGGCGGAGGAGATGCACGAAGCATGGAAGGCAAGCGGCCGCACCTTCGCCCTGGGACTTGTTCTGCGCTATTCCCCTCTTTACCGCATGGCCCGGAATTTTTTGGAGGAAGGACGCATCGGGGAGATCCTTTCCTTCGAGTTCAACGAGACGCTCGATTTCAATCATGGGGGATATATTCACGGCAATTGGAGGCGTCACCGCGAGTTGGCAGGCACCCATCTTCTGGAAAAGTGCTGTCATGACATCGATCTCGCATTGTGGCTTACGGGGAATCTTCCGACCCGTGTCGCCAGCTTCGGGGGGCGCAGTTTTTTCAAACCGGAGAACTCATGTCATGTTGCAAGGATCGGCAATTCTCCGAACGGCGCCACTGCCTACAGCGCCTGGCCCGACCCGCACGGCGTAGATCCTTTCAGCGACGACAAGTCGATCGTGGATCATCAGGTGGCCATCCTCGACTTTGCTTCCGGGATCAAGGGGACATTCCACACCCAGTGCAACGCGGGCTTACCCGAAAGGCGCTTCTATTTTTGTGGCACGGAGGGATCCATGCGCCTTGACGCCTACAGCGGCGAACTGGAAGTCGGGCGGATCGGCTGGGAGAAAACGATTTCCCTCCACAAGACAATCGCCGGCTCCGGACATGCCGGGGGCGATGAACTGATGGCCAAGGAACTCGCGGAGGTTTTGGCGGAAAGCCGCGCCCCCGCAGCGGGATTCACGGAAGGAATAAGATCGCTTGTCGTCGCCAACGCCATGGACAAGGCGATGGATAAAGGTGCGGTCATCGACATGCGCCCACAATGGAAACGCGTTGCCTCGGTCTTCGGGAGTGACGAGGTCCTTGATCGGGCATACTAATCCAGGATTTCCTGCTGGCAACCGCGT
The DNA here is from genome assembly GCA_044342325.1 of Terrimicrobiaceae bacterium. Lineage (GTDB taxonomy): Bacteria > Verrucomicrobiota > Verrucomicrobiia > Chthoniobacterales > Terrimicrobiaceae > UBA967. Next base: position 26,271 of record JBIIPZ010000036.1, on the reverse strand, counting down.
CCAATCCGGTCACGGAACCTCCACTCACGGACGCTCCCGGCCTTTTCGAAAGACTGGACGCATGCTTGGAATCCGAAAAACTCGGACAGGCCGTTAAGCTTTAGGTGCCGTTAGCGCGCCCTCCCGCTGCGGATGAGGTGTTCCTTGCGGTAGTTGCGCGGGGGGCTTCCGAATTGCCGGCGGAAACAGCGGGAGAAATAAAACTCGTCATCAAATCCGCAGGCGTTGGCGATTTCTGAAATGGAGTCGCTGGTTTCGATCAAAAGTCGGCAGGCTTCCTGAAGTTTTAATCCTAGGGCGTAACGCGCCGGGGTGATTCCCATGGACTCGTTCCAACGGCGTTGGAAGGTGGAAACCGACATGTTGCATCTGCGAGCGAGGGCCTCCAGGTCGGGGGGTGATTGCCAATTATTCTGAATCGCTTCCGATGCTTTTAAAATACGCGTATTGGCGGGCACATGTGGAGGGACAAGGGTTTCGAGAATGATTCGTTCGGCAATGCGGTCGATGCGTGCGGATTTCTCCTTGGTGGCGAGACATCGTGCCAACTCTTCAAGGAGCGGTCTGAGCGCAGTGGGATTGGATATCGGCCACACCGGTCGCGAATCGTCCACAAATCCGCATTGCACAAATCTCGGCATCAGCTCGAGGGAATAGACGAGGTAAAGCTCGGTCCAGAATTCATGAGGCTCGGAGGGGCCGTATTCGAGATAATCGCCATCCAACTGTGTGATAACGCACGGGGCCTCAACCTTCCAGCAGCGCCCCTTCCTGTGAAACTCGCCACCACCATTCAGGATGAGAGAGAAGTTTGCCGTGTCGAACTGGCTGCGCACCCAACCGGTCTTGCGGTCAATAAACCCAATATGGCGCAGCGGAAGTAGGGAGCGAAGCGAATCTTCATGGGCAATCCAGAAGTTGACCGGAAAAGACAGGTTTTTGAAATGAATGTCCATGGTGAGGCAGAGTGGAAACTGCGATATAGTTACGAGCACGAATGAAAACGCCAAATATTTTATTCCTCCAAGGCGGATGGGACGGCCACAAGCCTGAACAGATCGTCCATAAGTTTACCGCTGCGCTAATCGGGCACGGGTGCAAAACGGAGACAATCACCAGCCTGGAACGCATTGCCGACACGGACTGGCTCAAGACATTCGATGTGATCTCTCCCTGCTGGACGATGGGCACGCTTTCCCCTGAAGAGAGCGCTGGCCTCCGCGGGGCGGTGCATGGAGGAGTGGGACTCGGCGGGATTCATGGTGGAATGGGCGATGCCTTCCGTGGCGATCTCGATTATGAATGGATGGCAGGCGGGCATTTTGTCGGCCATCCCCATGTGGGCGATTACACGGTCAGGGTCACAAGCCCTGAGGATTCGATCATGCAGGGCTTGCCGGCGGAATTTTCCTACAAGTCCGAGCAATACTACATGCTCATGGATCCGGGTGTTCGAGTGCTGGCCGAGGCGGACTACACCTTTGAGGAACGCACCTGCACGATGCCCGTCGTGTGGACAAAACATTGGGGCAAGGGTCGCGTTTTCTACTCCGCACTTGGACACGATCCCGCCGAATTCGATAGCTATCCGCAGGTTTTTCAAATGTCCCTCAACGGCATCCTCTGGGCTGCAAACGCGCTTTGATTTCCAACAAACAGCACATCATAAAAAAATACAAAAACGCATCAGACATCCGCGTCGGAGTCATCGGCTACGGCGGTGCCTTCAACATGGGGCGCGGTCACCTAAAGGAAATGGAACAGGCCGGCATGACGCCGGTGGCCGTCTGCGAGGTCGATGCCGAACGGTTGAAAGTCGCTGAGACCGATTTTCCCGGCATTCAGACTTACTCCACGGTCGCCGAAATGCTCCGCAAGTCGGATGTCAACCTCGTCACGATCATCACGCCGCACAACACACACGCGAAGCTCGCGCTGCAATGCCTCAAGGCCGGCCGCCATGTTGTTTGCGAGAAGCCGCTGGCCATTACCACCGCCGAGTGCGACGCCATGATCGCCGCTGCCAAGAAGTCAGGCGTGGTGCTTTCAACCTACCACAACCGGCACTGGGATGGATGGATCCTGCGCGCTGTGGAGCAAATCAAGGAAAAGAAAGTCATCGGGGACATTTACCGGGTGGAAGCCCGTATGGGCGCCCGCGCCCTGCCTGGCGATTGGTGGCGCACCAGTCGGACCATCTCCGGCGGTATCCTTTATGATTGGGGCGTTCATCTTCTGGAATACGGCCTCCAACTGATCGACTCCGACATCACGGAAGTCGCCGGTTTTTCTAAGACCGGGTATTGGGCTCCCAAGACCAAATGGAAGAAAGACACCAACGAAGACGAAGCCGAGGCGGTCGTGCGGTTCCGCAATGGATCGTGGTTGACGCTCAATATCACCTCGCTCGACTCGAATGCTAAGCCCGGCTTTCTTGAGATCACAGGCACGGAGGGAAGTTATGTCATCGACTGGAGCGGATATACGATCCACAAGCGCGAGGGGCAGAATTATTCCCTCGAGCAAGGCCCTCATTATCCAAACGCTTGGGAGAAGTTTTATGGCAATATCGCCGATCACCTCACCAAGGGAACCAAGCTCGTCATCACACCCGAGTGGTCGCGCCGCCCCATCCACATCCTCGACCTCGCGGCGCAGAGCGCCAAAAAAGGCCGCACACTGGCTACCAAATACTGCTGATTAACCTATCATGAAAACCGAACAAATCGCCATTCAGCTCTACACGCTGAGAGACTTCACCGCGACTCCTGCCGATTTTGCAGCCACGCTGCGCCGGGCGCGCGAAATCGGCTTCCATGCCGTCGAGCTTGCTGGAACCGCAGGTCTGCCCCCCGCAGAAGCAGGAAAAATCGTTCGCGGTGCCGGTTTGCAAATTTGTTCCAGCCATGAGTCGCCCCAAATGATTCTGCAGAACCCACAACAGGTGGTGGATCGCTTGGGGGAACTTGGAATCACCCATGCAGCCTATCCATGGCCCGATGGTATCGATTTCTCGAACATCAAGCAGGTGGAAGATCTGATTGCCGGACTCGACGCCGCAGGCGCTGTGTTGCGCCGTGCAGGAATGACGCTGTGTTATCACAACCATGCCCACGAATTTTTCCAACGCAATGACCGCACCGTGCTGGATGATCTTTTCGCCCGCACCTCGCCGGAGCATCTTCAAGCCGAACTCGACATTCATTGGGTTCAGGCGGGAGGCGGCGATCCAGCAGAAACCTGCCGCCGCCTTGCTGGTCGCCTGCCACTGCTGCATGTGAAGGACTACACCGTAACGGCGCAAGGCGAACGCCAGTTTGCGGAGGTCGGCCATGGGAATCTGAACATCCCGGAAATCCTCGCCGCAGCCGAGGCCGCCGGGTGCAAGTGGTTTATTGTCGAGCAGGACACCTGCCCCACCGATCCCTTCGAATGCATCGCGCGCAGCTTGGATTATCTCAAAGGCTTGTGCGAGTGAAGCCATAGCAAAGCCCACGACCCTGCACTCATGAAGAAACTCAAATGGGGCATCATTGGATCTGGCGTTATCACTCACGCATTGGTCAAAGGGTTGGCGGAGTCGGAAACGGGGGAACTCAATGCGGTCAGTAGCCGCACGCAGGAGTCGTCGAATAAGTGGGGCGAGAAATACAAACTGCCGAAAGCCAAGTGTTACCCTTCTTATGCCGCGATGTTAGCCGACGAAGAGATCAACGCGGTGTATGTCGCGTTGATGAACGACCGGCATTGTGAGTTGACCGTTCAGGCTGCGGAGGCGGGCAAGCACATCCTCTGCGAAAAACCCCTCGCGATGAACCACGCCGAGGTGCTGCTCATGCTCGAAGCTTGCCGCGCCAACAAAGTGTTTCTCATGGAAGCATTCATGTGGCGCTGCCACCCCGGCACGGCCGAATGGCTCAAGCTGATCCGCGAGGGCGCCATCGGCGATGTGCGACTCATTGAGGCGCAATTTAGTTTCAACATGAATGGCAACCCGACCGGCACCCGCATGATCAACAAACTCGGCGGCGGCGGCATCATGGATGTCGGTTGCTACACAGTCAGCGCGGCGCGTGCCATTGCCGGCAACGCACAGGGGCAAGATTTTGCCGAACCGATCGACATGCAAGGCTACGGCCATGTCGGAGAGACCGGCGTCGATGAATGGGCTGCCGCCACAATGAGATTTCCGGGTGATATTCTCGCCAATCTTTCCTGTGGCGTGCAACTCAGCCAGCACAACCAGATTCGCATCTATGGATCCAAGGGCAACATGATCATTCCGAGCCCGTGGTTTGCTGATGGCAAGGCGATTATCCAGATTGGCGAAGAACAGCGTCAGGTCGCTCACAGCAGTCTCAAATCCCTCTACACGCACGAAGTCGACATGCTCGGCCACTGCGTTCGCGAAGGGCGTCTTGAAGCCTACGCGCCAGCGATGACCTGGGCCGACAGTCTGGGTCAGCAACTCACACTCGACCGTTGGCGCAAAGCTGTCGGCGTCGTGTTTGAGGGCGAAACACTGGACAAACGACCAAACGCTCATCCCGCGGGAGCCCCTTGCAAGGCGGCGAGCGAGAACAGTTGATCCTTTTGAAACCATAAACTAAAACCAAACCTATGCCTCGCTCCCTCACATTATTCACCGGTCAATGGGCCGATTTGCCTATTGAAAAACTCGCTCCGATGGCCCGCCAGATGGGCTACGAGGGACTCGAACTCGCCTGCTGGGGCGACCACTTCGATGTCGAGGCAGCCGCCTCTTCCTCCGCATACCGCCAGCGCCTTTGGGAAATTCTCACAGAGAACCAGCTCACCTGTTTTGCCATCTCGAACCACCTCGTTGGCCAAGCCGTTTGCGATCTCATCGATGAACGGCACAAGTCGATCCTGCCGCCGGATGTCTGGGGCAATGGCGAGCCAGAAGGAGTTCGCCAACGGGCTGCGGAAAAAATGATTCTCACCGCAAAGGCCGCGCGGGCTTTTTTCAATGACAAACCCGGCTTTCAGAAAAACCCTCACCGCGTTGTTGTGAATGGATTCACTGGTTCCTCGGTGTGGCATTCCATTTACGCTTTCCCGCCGACCTCGCAGGAATACTGGGATAAGGGATTTCAAGATTTCGCCAAACGCTGGACACCCATTCTCGATGCCTTCGCCAAGGAGGATGTCGATTTTGCGCTCGAGGTGCATCCCACCGAGATCGCGTTTGACACGGCCTCCGCCGAACGCGCCTTGGCGGCTGTGGGGAACCATCCTCGCTTCGGCTTCAACTACGATCCCTCGCACCTCGGCTATCAAGGCGTGGACTATGTGCAATTCATCCGCCGGTTTGCGGAGAGGATTTTTCATGTCCATGTCAAAGATGCCTGGTGGGGTCACGGCGATGGATCGGTCGGCGTTTTCGGCGGACACACAAACTTTGGCGATGCGCGCCGCGCGTGGGACTTCCGTTCGCCCGGTCGCGGCGATATCCGCTTCGAGGATGTCATCGTCGCCCTCAACGACATCCGATACAGCGGCCCGCTCTCCGTGGAATGGGAGGACATCCGCATGGATCGCATTCATGGCGCCACCGAGGCCGCTGCGTTTGTGAAAAAACTCGATTTCGCACCCAGCGCAGTCGCCTTCGATGCAGCCTTTGAAAAAAAATCATAATGAATACGCCTGCATCCAAACGCAAAATCCGCATGGGAATGGTCGGTGGAGGCCGTGGCGCCTTTATCGGAGCCATTCACCGCATCGCCGCCGCCATGGACGGCCGCATCGAACTCGTCTGCGGAGCCTTCAGCAGCGACCCGCAGCGTTCGCGGGACTCCGGGGCCGACTTCTATCTTCCCGCCTCGCGCTGCTACGGTTCGTTTGAGGAGATGATGAAATCCGAAGCCGCGCTGCCGATTGGTGAGCGCCTGGATTTCGTCTCCATCGTCACGCCGAATCATGTTCATTTCCCCGCTGCCAAATCGGCTCTGGAGCATGGATTCGCGGTTCTTTCCGACAAGCCCGCCACATTCAATCTCGCGGAAGCGCTGGAGTTGAGGGACATCATTTCCCGCACCGGCCTGCTCTACGGGCTCACGCACAACTACACCGGTTACCCGCTCGTCAAGGAGGCCCGCGAAATCGTCCGCTCCGGACGCCTCGGCAAACTCCGCAAGGTCGTCGTGGAGTATCCGCAAGGCTGGCTGGCCACGCGCATCGAGGAATCCGGGCAAAAACAAGCCGCCTGGCGCACCGATCCCAAGCGCTCCGGCGCCGCCGGCTGCATAGGGGACATCGGCACCCACGCCGAAAATCTGGCCGAATACATCACCGGCCTGCGCATCAAGGAACTCGCGGCCGACATCACGGCTTTTGTCGAGGGACGCCTCCTCGACGACGACGCCAATGTGCTTCTTCGCTTCGAGGGCGGCGCCAAGGGAATCCTGCACGCCTCCCAGATTTCCGTGGGCGAGGAGAACAACCTCAATATCCGCATCTACGGCGAGACCGGTGGATTGGAGTGGCACCAACGCGAGCCGAACACCCTCCTGCTGAAATGGCCCGACCGGCCCGTGGAAATCCTCCGCACCGGCATGGGCTATCTTGGCAAAGCTGCTGCCTCAGCCACCAGAACCCCTCCCGCACACCCCGAGGGTTACTTGGAAGCCTTCGCCAACATTTACCGCAATTTCGCCAACCACCTCGCCAGCGTCATTGACGGAACCACTCCCGATCCAGTCTCGCTCGACTACCCCGGCATCGAAGACGGCATTCGCGGAATGGCCTTCATCGAGGCGGTCGTCGAGAGTTCCCAAGGCAACGCCCGCTGGACGCCGCTCCAAAGTTGATCCCTTATACCAGAACAAGGCCAAATCCCGAGACCCCCAATCAGCAAGGCGCATTTCTTCGCATTTCACATTGTTTCGGTTCACATGGTCCAAGTTTCAGCCGTGAAGCGGCGCCTGAGAGGTGGCCGTAACGGCCGTGCAGGAGATTGGTGAGGCTCGAGCGGTTTTGGCGGAGAGGTGTCTGGAAGTGGCTTTGCGGCTTCCGTGTTTGATATTTGGGCCATGCGGGACGATGGCCCTCCCAAAATGAGTTCTGCAAAGAACGATTTTGCGAGTAGGAACGAAGCCATCTGAATGAAAAATCTGCGCGATGCCGATATTGAGGAGATGTTCTCACGCTCGAGCGGGCCTGGCGGTCAGCATGTGAACAAGGTCTCGACGGCTGTCACTTTGCGCCATGTTCCGACGGGCTTGAGTGTGACGGTTTCGGATTCGCGCTCGCAGGCGATGAACCGGGAGACCGCTCGGCGGAGGCTGCTGCAAAAAATCAATGAAGCGGTCGAGGCGAAGAAGCTGGAGCAGTTGGCGGAAGCCTCGCGGGAACGGCGGCGAAAGGCCAAACGCTCGCGGGGCACGAAGGCGAAGCTGGTCGAATCGAAGCGCCGCCGCTCGGAAACGAAGAAGATGCGTGGTAAGGTAGCCTAATATCCAATGAACGACTCCGCTTTTTCCGAATCCGCCGCACGGCTCTGCTCTGCGTGCGGCATGTGCTGCAACGGGGTGCTTTTCCATGGAATGGCTGTCCAACCGGAGGATTCGCTTCGCGCTTTGGCAGCGAAGGGTCTGAGGGCGAGGCGGCGCGATGGGGAGTTGCAATTTCAACAACCCTGTCCGGCGCATGACGGGAATTGCTGCCGGATTTATGCCGAACGGCCGCAGCGATGCCGGGCATTCGATTGCCGCCAGCTTCTGGCCGTTTCAGCAACTCAAATCACCGAGGCGCAGGCGATGGAAAAAATCCAAGAGGCACGGAGGCGTAGCGATCGCGTGCGGGAGTTGCTGGAAATGCTGGGCGACGACCGAAAAATCCGGCCGCTGGCCACGCGGTGTGCGGGTGTTTTTACTCCTCCACTCGACCCCTCCCCTCACGCAGAGGCTTTACGCGCGGAGTTGCAGGACGCAATGACCGCGTTGGAGGACGTGCTAGCCAAGGACTTTCGCACCGGACCAGCGCGGTAGAATCGCGGGATCAGACCTTGAGTTCCCCTCTTGCTATGAGGGTTTGGAAACGAGTTCTACGCATTTCCTGCTGTGCGCCAACAGGCATTCCACCAAATTCGGGATGACGGGATGATTGATGCCATCGTTGGCAAGTCGATGAGCGGCGCGTTCGGCCGCCTCTGGAAGCGATGCGGCCATTAGCGCGATGCGGTCGAGAAGTTCCTTGGAAGAAATTCGAATTTCACGGGCGCAGGATTCCCACTCTTTTTTGCCGATGCGCCACAAGCGGTATTCGGACCCGATTTTCATCGCGAGTGTGGCCGTGCGGGGTTGGATTTGCTGGGGATAGGGAAGTGAACTTGCCAAATCGTAGATCGGCGCCAACCGGACCTGCCCGCCTGCCCCGAGGAGAAAGGAATAATTTTTTGCATGTCCGTCGGTGCCTCCCATGAGCCAGTTCAAAATCAAACTGTCGGCGAAGCGCAACACATCCTCGTCGGGACTGACCGAGTGGGATCGGATTAATTCTGCGATTGCTTTTGGCGACGGCCCTCCCTGGTTTTGATATTTTTTTTGAGGGCGCACCGACAATGCCTGGCACATGTCCTCCTGATGGATTCGCTGGATGCTTGAGCCCTTTGCCAAGCGGTCATAGCGCTCGACAACGATCACCGGAAGGCCGCCGCATATGCAGACGCTGGAATTCGCGGCAACGAATCCGAGTTCCGCCGCAAGTTGCAGGCAAAAATGCTCGTTCTCGGTTTGCCCATCGAACGCTCCAGTGGAGGGTTTCAAGATGTGGGTGGTGGGCGTTCTGCCCTCGGGCACGCCCCAGCGACCGGAATCCCTGTCGCGGTAGAGAGCGAGCTTGGGTTGGGCGCCGGCGAGGCTGAATTGACCATTGTCACTGCCAAGTCTGGTTGCGGCGGCATCAGCAACCAACAGAGCGATGCGTTCATCCAGCTCGGTATTGGAAATCCAGTGCACTGTCGGCTTTTGCGATTGCCCGAGCAAATGCTCCACACGATCCGGTCTAGCAAACTGGATGGCACCGGCACAATCCTCGCCAACATTATCGATCAAGCGGAACGGGTTGCGCGGAGAAACGCGAAACTTCTGGCCCCAGCGCTGGAGCACCACTTCGTTGTCTGGCAGCAAGCCCCACAAAAAAGCCTCCACCTTCGAGTGCCCGTGTTGTTGGACTACGAGCGGCATGGACAGGGACATCGGAAAAGCCGAGGCGTCATCACTCCAAGAGAGATCGTAGTGAAAATCCAAACGCCCACCTTCGTAACGAACTTCGCCCATGATTCGCCCACCGGCGATTGCCATTAATCGATTCTTCATGGGCGCCGGCCTCGCTCCAGAACGGCCGTTAAATCATCCTCTGCGGGTGATGGCGGGATTTGCCGGGATTCGGCAAGGTCGATCTCCAATCCCAGCTCCTTGAGGGTGCGAAACACCAGTCCCCACTCGACGGTGGATTTGCCTTTTTCGAAATCAATGATCCATTCGCGGCCAACGCCGACAGCTGCTGCCAGCTGCGCTTGAGCCAAACCAAGCTCCCGTCGCTTTTTCCGCGCCAGCGCGGCAACATCACGAACGGTTTTTGTTTTCATGGCAAAACTATAACATGTCGGCGAACGGCCGCAATATATTTTGTTGCCGAACGACCCCATTCTATCCGGGCGCCGCGGACGTTATTGACCCTTATTTCTTTTCTTCAAAAAACGAATTAACGAGATTCGCAGATCAGACTGTGAAGCAGCACTTTTTGAATTTTTTTCCCGAACCGCAGGGGCAAGGGTCGTTTCGGGCGGTCTTGGGAGGGGCGATGAATGGCTCGGCGATTTTCGAGGAGGGCGCGGGAGAATTCCATGGCAACGGAGCATCGTCGAGGGATTCTTCGTCGAGGGATTCCTCATCAGTGTCATCAGTGTCATCAGTGTCATCAGTGTCATCAGGCTCGGGAAAGCTGAAGTCGGAAACAGAACTTTTGGCTTTGAGGAAACGCTCGTAGATATCGCAACTAACTTTTTGCCAGATTTTTAAATCAGCATGAGGCTGATCGAGAACAATGTGGCGCGTGTAGAGATTCTCGGCGATTTCCTGGGCTTCAGGATCATCCTGATAATCCCGATAAAATTCCGCACAGAGTTCGGTGGCGGATTCGGTGGGTTGCATGGAGAGGCACGCCATGAGCCGTATGAATAATTCCGGATCGTCTTCGTTCTCCAGCAAGCGTTGGAGGAAGGCGTCCACTCCGGGTTCGGAGATGTGGCTGCAGGTGCCGCCCAAAAAGAGACGCTCGTGCCACTCGAGTTTCGGATACGCCTCCTCCCAGGCTTGAAGGGTATGGATGGAGTTCATCTCCTCAAGTGCATCGGCGACATGTTCGTTCATGCTATCGACATCGAGACTCAAGAGTTTCACAAGAGTCGGGATGGCGTGCAGGAGGCGGAGTTTACCGACTATGGAAACAGCGAATATGACGTGCCAGAAATTATCGAGAACCGGGGCTTCCCCCTCTGCAATGTCAGGTGCATCCGCCTCCAAATCGAGGGCAATCCAAGAATTGGCCCGGGATTCGAGTTCGCCGCGAAACGCGGGAATGTCGGCCAGAGTGTCTATGATTTTATTCGCCTCATTGACCAGATCGCTTGGATAAGAAGGCCGAGGCACTGAGCACTCCATGGGAAGCTCGTCGAGACGGAGCAGGAGTTCCGATGGGGGCGTGGCAGCCAAGCGCAGCCTGCCCTCGATGCGCTTTCCGATAAAGTCATCGCGAAAAAAAGATTCGTAGTCCTTTTCAAGCCCACGGATGGCATCACGGTGAATGCCCAAGAAGCCAACTGGGGCCATTGTGATCAACCACTCGAACACCAGATGCGAAGAACCTCGGTGATGCTCGCTGCAAAGGAGACCGAGAAGCTGCCCGGAGGTTTCATGATCGAGTGGCAATTCGAGGAGGTTGTGCAAATAAAGAAAGCCCCCGTCGAAGCCATGAGCCTCTATGGTGCACAGGGCTTGGCGAGTTGCGTCCATTCCACCCGCCTTGCACCGGGTCACGAGTTCCAGGGCCGTGTTTCGCACGACCCGGTCCTCGTGGGTGAAAGCGGCGATGTATTCTTCGCGGAGAAGCACGGGATCAGCCTTTGAGTTCCTCGCCGGTTTTGGCGTCGGCGATGACGAATTTTTCCTGGTGGAAGGTCGGGTCGGCGCGGAAAATAAGGCGTCCGGCGTAGCGGCGCTCGATGTCGATGAGGTGCTCCTCGTCGTCGGTGCGGAGGCGGTTGAGGAGGTCGGGATGCACGGTGACACGGACCTCGTGAACGATCTCCTGGTGCTTGCGCATGACGGAGTGGAGGGCGCGCTGGAGCTCCACGCTCATGGTCATGGGGCTCTTGATCACGCCCTTGCCGCTGCAATGCGGGCACGGGATGAAGACGGCGCTGGCGAGGCTCTCATTGGCGCGCTGGCGGGTCATTTCCATGAGACCGAGCTGAGAGATCGGGAGCACATGGGTGCGGGCCTTGTCGCGCTTGAGGCGTTCTTTGATGCGTGTGTAAACGGCCTGCTGATCCTTGCGATTCTTCATGTCGATGAAGTCGGCAACGATCAATCCGCCGATATTGCGGAGGCGGAGTTGGCGGGCGATCTCCTCGGCGGCTTCGAGGTTCGTCTGAAGGATGGTTTTTTCCATGTCCTTCGCCCCCTTGTTGCGGCCGGTGTTGACATCCACCGCGATCATGGCCTCGGTCTCGTCGATGACAATGTAACCGCCGCAGGGCAGCCAGACTTGGCGGTGGAAAGCGGCGTCGATCTGGGCCTTCACGCCGAAGCACTCGAAGATCGGCTGGACGCCGGTGTAGTGCTGGATGGATTTCTTGGCGCGCTTGGAGATCTGGCCCACGAGATTCTGCATACGCTCGGCGGACTTCGCATCGTCGATGATGACGGCGTCGACCTCGTCGGTGAGGAAGTCGCGCACCGAGCGCTCGATGAGATCGGGCTCCTCGAAAAGGCAGGCGGGAGCGGGTTTTTCCTCGAGGCCTTTTTGGACCTGCGCCCATTGCTCGAGAAGGATGCTCAAGTCGCGCACGAAGTAGCGGGAACGCTGCCCGGCACCGACTGTGCGCATGATGACTCCCATGCCTTCGGGCACTTCGAGTTCGCGCAGAATCTTGCGGAGGCGTTCGCGCTCCTTGGGATCCTCGATCTTGCGGGAGATGCCGAACTGGTCGTTGAAGGGCATGAGAACCAGATAGCGGCCGGGCATGCTGATATCCGTAGTGATGCGCGGTCCCTTATTGCTGATGGGGCCTTTTTTCACCTGCACGAGGACATCCGAGCCCACGGGATAGATGTTTGGCACATCCTTGTGGGTGATGCGCGGGGCCTTCTTCTTGGCGTTGCCGTTGCCGCGATTGATGGTTTCGATCCCGCTGTCGAGGGCGGCCGGGATGGCGTCCCAGAACTGCAGGAAGGCATTTTTCTCAAATCCGATGTCAACGAACATGGCTTTGATGCCGGGCTCGATGTTGCGGACCTTGCCTTTAAAAATGCTGCCTACGATGTTGCGATCGGTTTCGCGTTCGATGGTGTATTCCTCGAGCCGGTTGTTCTCGAGAAGCGCGACGCGTTTCTCGAGCTTTTCACAGCTGATGACCAGCTTGATGCCGGTGGCTTTTTTTCCGATTCCTAAAAGTCTTTTCACGGTTTCTAACATGGGTGGTTGGTAGTTTGGGCGCTCCCCGGGGAGCATGGGTTGAGAGAGTTCATCGGGCCGGTGGCTTTTCGGTTTTTTTCTTTTGGTCAGAGCCGCTGGAATTCTCCCGCTTGCCTCCGATGAAATTGAAGATGTTCTGGATGGGGTTTGGTTTGGGGGTGGAAACTGGAGTTGCGGGCGCTGGTTCGGCCTTCGGCGCAGGGGCCTCGGAATTAGCTACCTTCGGCTTGGTTTTGTTTTTGACGCGGCCTGCGGCATCGGCCTCTTCTCGCACATTGGGAGAGGCATTGGGGCGGTTTTCCTGGCCGGCGGCGGAGGGGCTCTCAGCCGTTTCGCCATCATCAAAAAGCTTTGTGGAGGCGGCGACCTCGCGGTCAAAGTTCACACTTTCGGTGAAGAGGAAATTTCCTTTGGAGGGCTCGAGGGCGGCGAGTTGCACATCCTCCTCGCCAGATTTGTATTTTTGAATTCCATCGAGAATTTTCGCTGCGATGGGTGCGGAGACACCGCCGCCGGACTTTGCGCCTTGAACGAACACCACGACAGCATATTCGGGATTGTCGTAAGGAGCGAAGGAAATGAACCATGTGTGGTTGTCTTTCTTTCCCGAGCGCCAGAACTGGGCGGTGCCTGTTTTGCCTGCGGTGATCATCTTGGAATTGGCGGCCCGGCCAGCGGTGCCGCCTCCTTCATTCACGACCTTCCACATGCCTTTGCGAACGTGATTGATCTGGTCGGCGGTGATGCCGCCATCGGTGACGATATTTGCGCGGATGCGCGGAGGCTCTTGGGAAATGGTCTTGCCGCTTTGATCGACAATGCGGTCGACGAGGCGGGGGTAGTAAACTGTGCCGCCATTCGCAACAGCAGCGGTGACCATGGCCATCTGGAGTGGGGATGCCAGAACATCGCCCTGGCCGATGGCAGTGTTTGCCGTAAGGCCGTTGGACCAACGGGCGCGGGGGTTGACTGCGGAGAGCCATTCCGGGCCGGGAAGCACACCGGGGGACTCGCCTGAGATCGGGATGCCGGACTTCTGACCAAGGCCGAGCATATTGCCCACAGCGACGATCTGCTCGATCCCGGCCGCGTTGCCGAATTGGTAAAAATAGGCGTTGCAGGAGACTTTGATCGAATCTTCGAGGGAGAGCTGGCCATGGGTGCGTTTTTTTTCAGCGATCCAGCACCTCATGTATTTGTTGCCGTATTGCACGCCGCCGTAGCAGCTGAAGGATTTTTCTCCCAAGCCGGCACGCATTCCCGCGAGGGCGATGGGGATTTTGTAGGTCGAGCCCGGCGCATAGGCGCTGATGGCGCGGTTAACGAGGGGATTCGTCTCATCCTTGTTGATCTCTGTCCACTTCGAGGCGGGAATGGATGGGATGAACACATTCGGATCATATGAGGGGACGGATGCCATGGCGAGGATATCGCCATTCCGAGGATCGACGACCACGGCGGCGCCACGACCGACGACGCGGAGGGCCTGCTCGGTGAGGTATTGGATTTTTGCATCGATGGTCAGGTAGGCGTTGTTGCCCTGCACAGGCTCGCGGCGACCGACCTCCCCCTCGATGACGCCCTTGGCATTTCGCTGCAGGATGCGGGAGCCGGGCTTGCCTTTGAGGTGCTCGTTGAGAAAAAGCTCGAGCTGGGTTTTGCCCTCGATGTCGGGTTCGTAGAAATTGAAATTGCGGAGGTCGGGGAGCTTGTCGAGTTCATGCGGGGAGCCGACATAGCCGAGGAGGTGGGACGCCATGGAGCCGTAAACATACCAACGCACCGGCTTCACGCTCACATTCACGCCAGCGAGTCCGAGGTTTTTCTCAGAAAAAATCGCCATTTCCTCGAAATCCAAATCCTGACGGTAGTTGTAGGGCACCTCGCGATTTGTGCGGTAGTGGATCTGGAGAGCGTTGGCATTGTAGTCCCTCGCCACTCCGAGTTCCTCCATGCGGGGAATGACCGTCTCGGAGACGATTTTTACAACATCCGCCTCCTTGAGATCTCGCGGCATGTTATGCACGCGGCCGCGGTAGGTCGTAATAGGCACACTACCCTTGCTCTCGCGGTAGGCGCGCACCATGTCGGGCAGGTAGAAATCCACTTCAAAGCTGGCGCGGTTTTCCACGAGCTTGATGCCGTTGCGGTCGAGGATTTCCCCGCGAACGGCAGGCAGGCGGACGGTCACCTGCGAGTTGGTATTGATCTTCGAGGCGTATTCCGAACCACGGACGATCTGGACATTCCACAAGCGAAACAAAATGAGCGCGAAGCTCAAAAGGATGAGCAACCCGAGGAAAATAATGCGTGATCCCGGCCGGGTGCGCTTCATCTGTTGATGGGTCTCATTTTACGCGAGCCATCAGGGATTAAGCGGTCCATTTGCGACAGAGTCCAGTAGAACAGAGGTGCAATGAGCGCGGCCATGAGGCCTGGCGCGAGGATGCGCCATGACACGGCGGGTTCCCAGAGGAAGCCGCCGCGTTGCAAGGTAATGGTTAAAAATTGAAGAAACAGGTAGGCAGAGGTTCCGATACCACTGATCACCACAAAGGGCCAAACATTGCGGCTCTTCATGGCTGGCTGGAATCCACTGGCGATGCTCCCGAGAATCACAAAAAAAACGATAGACGAGCCAAGAGGAATTTCAACCTTTCCACCGACCACATGCAGATACATGAGGTCGCTAAGAAAGCCGGTGTAGAACGCCGCTACTAGCATTGCCGCAAAAGGCATCACCATGGCGGCAAAACAAAAAACCATGGGCACCAGCAAAACATGGGCACCGTGAAGATCCGTCATAGGCGGAAGCGCGTCCTGGATGATGAATGCCAGAACAACTCCCGCGAACAAAGCTGCCAGATCGATGAGGGTTTTGTTCATTTTTTGCCGATGAGCACAAACACATCCTCCACCGAGGCGAGGTTCACCGCCGGCTCGACGATAGCCTGGCCATCGAGGGCGCGGAGGCGAAATTCCTTGATGCGTCCAATCACCAGACCCGGAGGAAAAGACCCATGCGCGACGCCTGCGGTGAGCACCTGCTGGGCAGGTGAAATCTTCGCACTCTTGGAGAGAAAATTCATCTGCAACAAGCCTTCGGCGGCTTTTTCCTGAATGCGGAGGCCGGTAATGATCCCCTGCTCGCGTGTGCCGTCGATCTTGGCTGCGATGCGGCAGGTTTCATCGGTGATCAGGACAACGATGGCTTCATTTTTCGAAACCGTGGTGGTTTTTCCTACAACGCCCAGGTCGGTAACCACGGGCATATCTGCTTCGACGCCGTCCTCAAATCCGCGATTGACCCGAATCGTATTCCACCAAGTCGAGGACTCCCTCGAGATGATGCGGGCCGGCATGAGCTTGAAGCTCGAGCGCTCGCGGAAATCAAGGGCCATGCGGAGGCGGTTGTTCTCCGCATCGAGTTCGTTAAGGAGGTTATTTTCGGCGCGGAGTTCGCGGTTTTCGACGGAGAGTTTTTTATTTTCTACCTCCAGTTCATCGAGCGTTTGCAGACGGCGGCCGACGGAGCCGATATTTTCCTGCACGGCGCTGCCGGTGCGGAGAAAAGGTGAGAGCAACGACATGAAAGTCGATTGCATCGCCTGCATGGCGCCCGGCGAGATCGTGGAAAAATAAATCGCCACAGCCAAGACTGCCACCACCAGCGCCATGTTGAGTCTGTTCATCGAAAAAGAGGAAGTTCAACTTCCACCCGATTGAATCCGGTTAACGCCCGTGCGGACGCTCTGCCGAGACAGCTTTGAGGAATTTCAACTCGGAGAGAGCGCGACCCGTGCCTTCGGCCACGGCGCTGAGAGGATCTTCCGCGACATGCACAGGAAGCCCGGTCGCCTCGGCAATGAGTCGGTCGAGCCCACGCAGAAGCGCTCCGCCGCCGGCGAGCACAAGGCCGCGATCGACGAGGTCGGCGGACAACTCGGGAGGGCAGCGCTCGAGTGTAATGCGAACGGAATCCACAATGGTGGAGAGAGGCTCCATGAGGGCCTCACGGATTTCTTGTGAGGATATCGAAATGGTTTTCGGAAGACCTGCGACAAGATCGCGCCCTTTCACTTCGAGGCCGACTTCTTTTTCCAGTTTGTAGGCGGAGCCAATCTTGATCTTGATCTCCTCGGCTGTGCGCTCACCGATCATGAGATTGTAGGCGCGCTTCATGTAGTTCGTGATGGCTTCGTCCAGTTCATCGCCCGCCACGCGGACGCTGCGGCTAAAGACAATTCCCGACAGCGAAATGAGCGCGACTTCTGTCGTGCCACCGCCGATATCCACGATCATATTGCCGGCAGCATCTTGGACAGGAAGCCCAACGCCGATGGCTGCCGCCATGGGTTCTTCGATGAGATAAACCTCGCGCGCACCGGCATGGGTGGCGGAGTCTTTCACGGCCCGTTTTTCGACCTCCGTAATACCACTCGGCACAGCGACAACCACGCGCGGACGAACCATGCGACGGCGGTTGTGCACTTTGCTGATGAAGTGGCGCAGCATGGCTTCTGTGATCTCGAAATCCGCGATCACGCCGTCCTTCAGGGGACGAATGGCGACGATGTTCCCAGGTGTGCGGCCCAGCATTCGCTTCGCCTCATTGCCGACGGCTAAGACGCGGTTTGTTCCCTGCTGCACAGCCACGACGGAGGGTTCACGCAGAACGATACCTTGGTCTTTCACAAAGACCAGGGTGTTGGCGGTCCCCAGATCAATGCCTATGTCGCTTGAAAAGAGTCCCAGAAGATTATCAAACATCGAATGTTATGGAAAGTTGATGGAGCGGCCGGCCGAGGAAGGCAGAACAGCCTTCGGCGACAGGTGATGCGCCAAAATATTGGTTAGTAGGGGATGATTCATTTTGATCGAGACTGGCGTCAAGATTTAGTTTTTTTAAATTTGGGCTGCGATGGCGGAGCCCATCTCGGCCGTGCCGACCAAGCGGGTTTCCGGGGTGTGGATATCACCCGTTCGCAAGCCACTGGAAATAACAGACCTGACCGCATTCTCGATAGCTGCGGCAGCATCCTCGCGGCCGAGCGAAAACCGGAGCATCATGGCAGCGGAGAGGATTTGGGCAATCGGGTTTGCGATTCCTTTTCCGGCAATGTCTGGCGCTGTGCCGCCGCTCGGTTCATACATGCCGAAACGGTTTGAACCGCCGGTGGATTCGCCAAGGCTGGCGCTTGGCAGCATGCCGAGGGATCCGGCGATCATGGCCATTTCGTCGCTCAGGATGTCGCCGAAGAGATTTTCCGCCAGAACCACATCGAAGGACTTGGGATTTTTGATGAGCTGCATGGCGGCATTATCGACATACAGATGCTTGAGCGTGACATCGGGATAGTCGCGCGCCACCTCATTCACCACGCGGCGCCAGAGCACGCCGTTTTGAAGCACATTGGCCTTGTCGATGGAGGTGACCTCCTTGCGGCGCTTGCGGGCGGCCTCGAAGGCGACCTTGGCAATGCGGCGGATTTCGCTTTCCCAATAAATCATGGTATCCACCGCGAAATCCTCGCCGTTCTCGCTCTTGATGTATTTAGGTTCGCCAAAATAAAGACCGCCGGTGAGTTCCCTCACGCAGAGCACGTCAAAGCCACCCTCGACCAAGCGCGGGTGCAGCGGCGAGGAGTGCGTCAACTCGGGCAGGCAAACGGCCGGACGCAGATTCGCAAAGAGACCGAAATGTTTGCGCAGCGGCAGGAGAGCGGCGCGTTCGGGTTGTTCGTTGGCAGGAAGGGATTCCCACTTCGGCCCGCCGACGGATCCGAAAAGAATGGCATCCGCCGCCTCGCAAGCCGCTATCGTCTCTGCAGGGAGTGCGCGGCCGGCGCCGTCGATGGCTGCTCCGCCGACTAGCTTGTGATCGAATTCAAACTTGATGGAAAATTTTTTCGAGACCGCTTCGAGGACGCGCAGTCCCTCGGTCATCACTTCAGGTCCGATTCCGTCGCCCGCCAGAACGGCGATGCGGAAGGTTTTTTCTGGATTCATGGCGGCAGGGTATATCTTTTGGCGTCGCCTGAATCAAGCGCGGCGACTTTTGGATGGCTTCAGGCCGCGTTTTTGCGCGAGGTGTAGAGTGCGACGAGCGCCGCTCCGACCGCCTGCGAAAGCTCGCCCATGGTCGCCGGAACGATTTTCATGGTGCGGCGCTGCACAGGGAAAAGCCAAGGTTCGGCGGCGGCCCGGATTCCGCCGAGGTATCGATCCCTGAACGCCTCGGTCGTCGAATGCGGGTCGATGAGTCCCCCGCCGATCACCACAAACTCGGCATCCAACGCCATGGAAAGATTCGCCACATGGATTCCCAGCGCCTTGGCTTGAAAATCGAAAATCTCGAGCGCCAAGGCATCGCCATTTTGTGCGAGAGTGCGGAGCGAAAGCGTTTTTTCCTTCAGCGGCTTGTCGGAGCGGTGGAACTCATGGTCGGGATACTTCGGCAGGAGATATTCCAGATACTGAGCCAGTCCCGAAATGCTGGCATAGGCTTCCACGCAGCCCCAGTCACGACCACAGCCGCATTTGAATACAGGCAGCCCAAGCAAATGCAGCGGCGAAGGCATGTGACCCGCCTCCATGCCGGCCAGCGTGTCGCCTTCGAGCGGCAGGCCTTCAGGACTGATGTAGGCGGCCCCCAGACCGGAACCCGGCGCGAGCATGATGACGCCCGCTTTTTTGTCGCCGCGCACTTTCGCAGCCTCGGCGACGCCGCCGTAGTTGCCGTCGTTTCCCGCCACGAGCGGGATTTTTCGGCCAGCGCGGCTTTCGATGGCGGCCGAATAATCGGCAACAAAATTCCAACCCTCGAAGCTCGCAGGGAGATTCGCTGTGCGATCCAGCACGCCATAAGCGAGGTAGGGCCCGGGAATCGCAAGCCCAACTCCCCTCACCTGCTCCCAAGCGAGACTGTTTTCCGCGAGAAATTTTTCCACGCCCTCGATCCATCCATCGACCACGGCCTTGGTGCCGAGTTGAGAGTTTGTGGAACTCTGCGCGAGATTCAAGGTGACCGGCGTGCCGTCTTCGTAAACCCCGCAGGTCTTCGAGGTGGTTGCGCCGCTGTCCGTGCCGATAAAGATGGTTTTCATGGGATGGTGGGGTCGCGCTTTTTATCCAATGCCGAGCGAAAAGAAATGCCAATTTTGAAAATGTTCACAAATTCCAAATTCACAGCACGCATCGCGTTGACAGCATGAAACCATTTGCTAAACCTTCCGTCCCATTTTATGGCAAAAACCACCAAGTCCACTAACAGCGCAGCCCCGAAAAAGGGCAAATACGTTTACACATTCGGAGCCGCAAAAGCCGACGGCGACGGAAAAATGAAATCCCTCCTCGGCGGCAAAGGAGCCAACCTCGCCGAGATGACCCGCATCGGCCTCCCAGTGCCTCCCGGATTCACGATCACCACAGAGGTCTGCACTTATTTCTACGACAACAAAAAGACCTATCCGAAGGAACTTCAGTCCCAGATGGAAGCCGGCGTGCGCAACATGGAAAAAATCATGGGCACGAAATTCGGCGATGCCAAGGGCTTCCCGCTCCTCGTAGCCGTGCGCTCCGGTGCCCGCGACTCGATGCCGGGCATGATGGATACGATCCTCAACCTCGGCCTCAACGACGAGACCGTTAAGGCCCTCGCCACGGCCACCAAAAACGAGCGCTTCGCATGGGATTGCTACCGCCGCTTCGTCCAAATGTATGGCGATGTCGTGCTCGGAGTTCAAAAGCGCGAAGGCGAAGACCACGAGCCATTCGAAACCGTCATCCACGAATTCAAACACGCGAAATACCACTCGGAAATTGTGGACAGCGAGCTCACTGCCGAAGACCAAAAGGAACTCGTCAAACTCTTCAAAGAACTCGTCAAAACCCGCACCGGAAAAACCTTCCCCGCCAATCCTTGGGATCAGCTTAAAGGTGCTGTCGGAGCCGTTTTCAGTTCCTGGATGAACGACCGTGCGATCGTCTATCGCCGCAAATACAACATCCCAGCCGCATGGGGCACCGCTGTGAACGTGCAGGCTATGGTGTTCGGCAATACCGGCGAAACCTCAGGTTCCGGCGTGGCATTCACCCGCAACCCGGCCAATGGCGCCAACGAATTCTACGGCGAATTCCTCATCAACGCCCAAGGTGAAGATGTCGTCGCCGGCGTGCGCACACCAGAGCCAGTCAGCAAGCTCCAGAAAGCGATGCCGAAGTCGTATGCCGAGCTCATGAAAGTCCGCGCCATCCTGGAAAAACACTACAAGGATGTGCAGGATGTGGAGTTCACCGTGCAGGAAGGCAAACTGTTCATGCTCCAAACCCGCAACGGCAAGCGCACCGCCATGGCCGCGCTCAAGTTCTCGATGGACATGGTGAAAGAGAAACTCATCGACTGGAAGACCGCGATCCTCCGCAACCCCGCCGACCAGCTCGACCAGCTCCTCGCTCCGGTGTTCGACATCGCCGAAGCCAAGAAAGCCAAAGTCATCGCCACCGGTCTTCCCGCCGGCCCAGGCGCTGCTTCCGGCAAAATCTACATGAACGCCGAGCGCGCAGTCGAAGCCGCCGAGAAAGGTGAAAAAGTCCTGCTCGTCCGCACCGAGACATCGCCCGAAGACCTCCGTGGCATGATCGCCGCCGAAGGCATCCTCACTGCAAAAGGCGGCGTCTCCTCGCACGCAGCTCTCGTTGCCCGCCAGATGGGCAAGGTTTGCATCTGCGGCGCCGCAGCCCTCGAGATCGACTACAACGCCCGCACGGTCACCGTGAAAGGCGAAGTCTTCAAGGAAGGCGACTTCCTCTCGATCGACGGCACCGCCGGCAGCGTCTACGCCGGTCAGCTCAAAACCTCGCCCTCCGAGATCATCACCGGTCTCATCGAAGGCAATAAAGCCGCTCTCAAAACCGAGAAGGTTAAAAACTTCAAGCAGCTCATGGATTGGTGCTCAAAAGTCACCAAGCTCGATGTCCGCACCAATGCCGACACACCCGAGCAGACTGAAAACGCCATCGCCTTTGGCGCAACCGGCATCGGCCTCACCCGCACCGAGCACATGTTCTTCGAGGGAAACCGCATCGACGCCATGCGCGAGATGATTCTTGCCACCGACGAGGACAGCCGCCGCGCCGCCCTGGCCAAGCTCCTGCCCTACCAGCGCGCCGACTTCACCGGCATCTTCAAAGCCCTCAAAGGCTTCCCGGCCACCATCCGCCTCCTCGACCCGCCGCTCCACGAGTTCCTGCCGCACACCAAAGAGCAGCAAATGGACCTCGCCCGCAGCATCGGCATGAAGGTGGAAACCATCATCCAGCGCGTGCACAGCCTCCACGAAGCGAACCCGATGCTCGGCCACCGCGGTTGCCGCCTCGGCATCGCCTACCCCGAGATCACCGAAATGCAGGCCCGCGCCATCTTCGAAGCCGCCGCCGATGTGGCCAAGAAGAAGATCAAAGTGAAGCCCGAAGTCATGATCCCGCTCGTCGGCTTCAAGAAGGAACTCGACCTCCAAGTCGAAATCGTTCACCGCGTCGCCAAGGAAGTCATGGCCGAGAAGAAGATCAAATTCGACTACCTCGTCGGAACCATGATCGAAGTGCCTCGTGGCGCCATCACCGCTGACGAAATCGCGCAAACCGCGCAATTCTTCAGCTTCGGAACAAACGACCTCACCCAGACCGCTCTCGGCATCAGCCGCGACGACATGGGAGCCTTCCTCGGCGCCTACACCGAGAACGAAGTCTTCAAGAAAAACCCATTCGCCAGCCTCGACCAAACCGGCGTCGGCGAACTCATGAAGATCGCCATCGAAAAAGGCCGCAAAACCAAGAAAGACATCAAACTCGGCATCTGCGGCGAACACGGTGGAGACCCCGACTCCGTCAAGTTCTGCCACCAGATCGGCCTCAACTACGTGAGCTGCTCACCGTTCCGCGTCCCCGTGGCACGCCTCGCAGCCGCCCAGGCCGCCCTCGAAGAAACCAAGTAAAAGGTTTCCCGAAAATCCCACCGCCCGCGCGTCGCAAGACCGCGGGCGGTTTTTTTGTGCATCGAAGAAAACGAGCCACACCCCCACTTCACAAAAACCGCGCAGCAGCGCGCCGTCCAACGGGAGGGTCATCGTCTCGCATGACCCATTTCTCAGCCGCAAAGCGGCGTTGAGTGCGATGGGATACATCCCCGATTCACAGCACCAGTCAACGCGCAAGTCGGCGAATAATTAAGACGCATGCCTACCATCGTTCAAAATTAGCCCCACCCACAATCCATCATCCAAAATTTGCCTTCCCTTGTCACGCCGTAGCCGCGAATGCGGACCACTGCGGCGGCTCCGCCACTTACCCCCACACTAAAAAGCCTGTAATCTTGTCAAAAAATGCTTTCTGAATCGAAAATCCCATGCACAATAATAAGCGATTTTTATACTGAAAGCGAATTGCAGATTATTAATTATCAATAGTTAATGCATGACACCTTTTACAACTGCCGCTCATGGAAAGAGGCTGACTGAAAATTTCTTCAACGAATAAACAATGACAAGCATCCAACAACGAGCCGCTCTACAGCGGCAAATCTGGCAGATCGCCAACGACGTCCGCGGCTCGGTCGATGGCTGGGACTTCAAGCAGTATGTCCTCGGGACCCTCTTCTACCGCTTCATCAGCGAAAACTTCGCCGCCTACATCGAGGCCGGTGATCCAGACATCCACTACGCGGAGTTGGACGACAGCGTCATCACGCCAGAGATTAAGGACGATGCCATCAAGACCAAGGGCTACTTCATCTTCCCGAGCCAGCTCTTTGCCAAGGTCCTTGCCACGGCGAACACCAACGAGAGCCTGAACACCGACCTCGCCGCCAACTTTACGGCCATCGAGAGTTCCGCAACCGGCTATCCCTCGGAGCAGGACATAAAGGGGTTGTTTGCGGACTTCGACACCACCAGCAATCGTCTGGGAAATACGGTCAAAGACAAAAACCTCCGCCTCGCTGCCGTGCTCACCGGCGTGGGTGGCCTCGATTTCGGCGACTTCGAGGGCAGCCAAATCGACCTCTTCGGAGATGCCTACGAGTTCCTCATCTCCAACTATGCCGCCAATGCTGGTAAATCCGGTGGCGAGTTCTTCTCTCCGCAGCATGTCTCCTGTCTCATAGCCCAACTGGCCATGCACAAGCAGACGAGCGTCAACAAGATCTACGACCCCGCAGCTGGTTCCGGCTCCCTGCTGCTCCAAGCCAAGAAACACTTCGACGCCCACATCATCGAGGACGGCTTCTTTGGGCAGGAAATCAACCACACCACCTACAACCTGGCGCGGATGAATATGTTCCTGCACAACATTAACTACGACAAGTTTAACATCCAGCTCGGCAACACCCTCACCGATCCCCACTTCCTCGGCGACAAGCCCTTCGATGCCATCGTTTCCAACCCGCCGTATTCCTTGAGTTGGATAGGCAGCGATGACCCGACGCTCATTAACGATGACCGATTTGCCCCCGCCGGTGTGCTTGCCCCGAAGTCGAAGGCCGACTTTGCCTTTGTCCTCCACTCGCTCAGCTACCTTTCCGCCAAAGGGCGCGCCGCCATCGTCTGCTTCCCAGGCATTTTTTACAGGGGCGGTGCCGAGCAAAAAATCCGCAAATATCTGGTGGACAACAACTATGTGGAGACTGTCATCTCTCTCGCGCCCAATCTCTTCTTCGGCACCACCATCGCGGTCAATATCCTCGTGCTTTCCAAGCACAAACCCGACACCAAGACCCAATTCATCGACGCCAGTGCCCTTTTCAAAAAGGAGACAAACAACAATGTCCTGCTGGATAAGCACATCGAGCGGATCATGGAGGTCTTTGACAGCAAGGAAAATGTGCCCCACTTTTCCGCCTCCGTCGATCATACCACCGTCGCCGAAAAGGACTACAACCTCTCCGTCAGCACCTATGTCGAAGCGAAAGACAACCGCGTAGTGGTGGACATTGCCGTGCTCAATGCGGAACTGGCAAGCACCGTCGCCAAGATCGACCGCCTGCGAGCGGACATTGATGCCATTGTAGCGGAAATCGAAGGCGAGGAGGTCGGCGCATGAGCGACGTGATCCTCTACACCACCGAGGATGGGAAAACCCAGGTCGATCTGCGGCTCCAGGATGGCACGGTGTGGCTGTCCCAGCAGCAAATCGCCGATCTGTTCCAGACTTCCAAACAGAACATCAGCAAGCACATCAATGCTATATACGAGGATCAGGAGCTGGATGAGCGGGCAACTGTCAACCAACAGTTGACAGTTCAAAAGGAGGGAGTGCGGGAGGTTTCGCGCACCCTCACCCTCTACAATCTGGACGTGATCCTGGCAGTCGGCTACCGCGTGCGCTCCGCCCGCGGAGTCGAGTTCCGCCGCTACGCCTCCACGGTATTAAAGGAGTATCTGGAGAAAGGCTTCGCCTTGAATGACGAGCGCCTGAAAAATCTGGGTGGCGGCCACTACTGGAAAGAACTGCTCGACCGCATCCGCGACATCCGCTCCAGCGAGAAAGTGATGTATCGCCAAGTCCTCGACCTCTACGCCACCGCCACCGACTACCATCCCAGCAGTGAGGAGAGCCTGAATTTCTTCAAGATGGTGCAAAACAAGCTGCACTACGCCGCCCACGGCCACACCGCCAGCGAGGTGATCTACCTCCGCGTGGACGGCACCAAGCCCTTCGCCGGACTCAGCACCTTCAAAGGCAGCCAGCCGACCCAGGCCGAGGCCATGATCGCGAAAAACTACCTCAGTGAGCAGGAACTCCGCGTCCTGAACAATCTCGTTTCCGCCTACTTCGACCTGGCGGAACTCAACGCCATCGAACAGCGCGAAATGCGCATGGCGGATTATGTGCGTGAACTCGACTCGATCTTGAAATCCACCGGACGCCGATTGCTCGACAATGCCGGCACGGTCTCCACCACCCGGGCTCAGGAGAAGGCCAAGCGGGAATTGCAACGATACAAAGCCATCACTCTGGATCAGGTTGAAACGGACTACCTGAAAACCATCTCCTCACTGGAAAAAAAGGCGAAAAAGGAAAGCCGCAAGAAGGGAGGCAAGCATGAGTGAGCAAAGCTACATGGAAAAGCTGCTAGATGGGGTGGAGGTGGAGTGGAAAGCGCTGGGGGAGGTTTGTGCCATCAAGACTGGGCCAAACATTAACAAGAATGTCATAGCTAATAGACCTGGCTTCTACCCAGTAATCAACAGCGGACGCGAACCGCTCGGCTATGTAGACCACTTCAACACAGAAAATGACCCAATTGGAATTGCGTCGCGAGGTAGCGTCGGCCTGATAACTTGGACGCCAGGGCGATTCTTTCGCGGGAACCTAAACTACTCATGCACAGTAAAAGAACCTTCGAGATTGGATGTTCGGTTTCTATACCACTTCTTACTTCATGCAGATGCCGAAATTGGCCGCGCAAATTTTTTTCTGTAAAAGTGGCTGATGACTTTTTCTGAAGGTGGCTGTTTTTGTGTTTCTTGGTTTGGTTTCTGTTAGTTCAGGGAG
>JBIIPZ010000006.1:0-96493 GCA_044342325.1 Terrimicrobiaceae bacterium | reverse complement strand
GCGGTTCCTGGATGCACGGGTGATTTATTTGTTTTGGGTGCTCGTGGCGCTCAGGCTGCTGCTGCCATTTGATGTGCCTGTTTCTGTGAGCGCCGCGCGCTATCTTCCTCCCGCACCGTGGACCTCCGCGATGGACTTCGATACGGTGCCATTCGTTTCCGCATCTGCGCCGGTTGTGCCCAACAGCGTTGCTCCTCCCGCCGCCGCTTCGCTCCGTGAGATTCTATTGAATGAAAAAACGCTGGCGATCGTCTGGGCGGCCGGCGTGGCGACTGTGCTTCTGGCTTATTTTTGGGCGAGCCTTTCGTTCCGGCGTCAGCTCTCACGCAGCGGCCGGCGGGCCGGAAAACGGACGGAACAGGCCGTTTCCAGCTGCTCGCGAGCCATGGGGCTGAATCCCATTCCGGTTTTGGAAATGGACGCCCTCTCCGGTCCGGCATTGTTTGGTGTTTGGAGGCCGCGCCTGCTTTTTCCGTTGGGACTCGCCGACCAGCTTTCCGACGAGGAATTGCGGCTCGTTGTTTTGCACGAACTCGGGCATCTCAAACGCCGCGATCTTCTCTTGCAAGGGCTGCTTGTTGTTTCGCAGGCGGTCCATTGGTTTAACCCGCTGGTCTGGCTGGCGGGGCGGCTGGCGCGCGAGGACCGCGAGCTGGCCTGCGATGAATTTGTCATGGCGCACACCTCCCATTCCGGGAGTCACGCCTACGCAAAAACGCTGCTGCGGGTGCTGGGTCTGTCTCGGCCGGGTCGATCCATGCTCCCCGCAGTCGGCATCCTGGAAACAAAAAACCAAATCAAACAACGCATCATTATGATTACAAAATATCAATCGACTAACGCCCGGCGACTCATGCTGGGAACCGCATCCATCCTCGCTGTCAGCGCAGGACTGCTCATGGTTAATGCCGCCGAGAGCGGTTCCAATGCTTCAACGCCAGCGGCCGCAGCTGCGACCGAGACCGAGACCGCTACTCCGGCTATGCCAAACAAAATCTCGATCACTCCCAAGAACAAAAACACATTCAAGAACGGTGACGGCATCGAAATCAAAGAGGTTTTAGGTAGCGTTCCCAATTTTCAGGTCGGAGGCACCTACCGGGTCAAAGGCGTCTGTCGGCAGCAGACACTCGATAGTGCTCAACTCTACATGGGTAACACCATCTTGGGGCGCACTGGAGAAGGAGATTTCGGGCAAAATGCAATTATTCCTGTTGGAGCCACATGGCTCTTCAAGTCGCTTTCCAAGGGTTCTACAGAGTTTGAGTATGTCTTTAAGCTTCTGCGCCCGGGCACGCTCCACATCACCATTTACGATGGAGGCAGCAACGCCTATGCCGGAATTTATCTTGGAGAAACTTTTGATTCTAATGCAGCAAAAGCTCCGGGGTCGAATAACGGAAGGAACCCGAAAGCCGCCATCGAAGATCCAAAAGCCGGAAAAATAATCATTCCGAAAATCAACTTTACAGACGTATCTGTTGAAAAAGCCTTGGAATTCCTGCGGGCAAAAAGCCGCGAACTTGATCCGGAGAAAAAAGGGGTTGAAATCATTCTGAAAGGTTCCCAAAAATCAAAAGAAACCCTTATTACTTTGATTATGGACAACTTGCCATTGTTTGAAGCGGTGAGGTATGTTGGCGAAGCAGCAAACCTGGATGTGAACTGGGTCGGAAAGGCGATTGTTCTCAAAGGGGGTGGGCATTAATTATTGATATTTGGTCGTCTGGAGGCGCGGGAACCAATCTTGCGGATGGCATGGGAGCGCCAACGTCCTCGTTGGCTTCGCTGCAGTGGTCTCGCCAACCGAAATGATGTTCCCATTGATCTGCCGCATGCGATAAGGCTATATGGCGAACAAGCCGATGGACTTAATCCCTATGCATTAGGCGCTTCTGGCGTGCCTCCTGCTTCCGCTTCGCGGGCAGGAGTCACGCCACAAGCAAGTAGGGATAGGTCATCTGGGACGATCCAGGACAAACCCACGACGGGGGAACAGTCTCTCTTTCACTAAAAGAGGAAACAGAAGACGGCGGAAGCCAGATTCAATCCCTACACATCGAAGTGGCCACTACCCATGCCGAACCACATGATTCAGCCATGTCTCGGCGAGAAGCCAGAAGCCGGCAGCCGTTGGATGAATGCCATCATAGGCCCAGTGTGCAGCGGGAGCTTTTTTCATGGCGGCGTCGAAAGCGGACTGAAAAGGGACGAATACCGCATCGTGGTCTTGGGCCAGTTGCCGCACAAATACGGCTCTGTTTCGCATGTCCTCGACCATTGCCGGTGTTGCGATCCCACAGGGCAGGAGAAACGGTTCGCATAGCACAAATCGAACGGACGGATGTCGTGCGCTGAGTTGCCGCAGGATTCCCGCATACACTTCGGAAAACTTCTTGAAATCCGCATCCTCTACCGCTTCTTGGTCTTTAAATTTTTTAAGTCCAAGGGGTCGGGCATTAATTCTTGATATTTTGTCGTCTGGAGGCGCGAGAACCAATCTTGCGGATGGCATGGGAGCCCCAACGTCCGCGTTGGCTTCGCTGCAGTGGCGGCCGAGGAGGACCTCCGTGTTCTTGCTCTCCATCGGCAGAGCATAGCTCCCCGAGCCGCCAAAAATGCTGCTTACATGGTTTCTGTGGGAAAAGACAACGCTATCCCAAGCGGTGATCGCCGAGAATCTGGATATGAAAAACGCAGCCAATGTAAGCAGAATCATCCGCCGCATTGGTTTATCGCGGATCGAGAAAGAGGTTCCCGAAATGCTGAAGGGTTTTGTATCGGAAAAAATGAAAGAAAATGAACCCGAACCCTCAGTTTTCGAGACAGGATCAACTGATTTCAAAAAAACTTGGCCCGTTGTCGGGATAATACCTCCTCATTGGAAGGAAGTAGGAATATATGTCGTGGATTGATGAATACTTTTGCTGAATTCGGTCTGCTGGCCACCTTGCAGGAAACTTTGCTGGAAAAGGGAATCTTGCGTCCGACGGAGATTCAAGTTCGGGCGTTACCAGCGCTCCTGAGCGGACGCTCGATTGTGGGCATTGCAGAGACTGGGAGCGGAAAGACGCTGGCCTATGCGCTTCCGGCGATGCACCACATTAAAAGCCTAGAAATCGCGGGTGATGCGATCACGCTTTCAGCTCGGCCAAGGGCTGTCGTGGTGGTTCCAACTCGGGAACTCGGTGAACAGGTCACGAAGGCCTTCAAGCCATTCACTCACACGACTCGTCTCCGCGTTCGATCGGTGCTTGGCGGCACCACCACGGAAGTTGCGAAGCGAGGGCTTGCCGGGCCGTTTGAGATTCTCGTCGCAACGCCGGGACGGCTTGTGCAAATGCTCGAGAGGCGGCTCGTGGAATTGGACGATGTCCGAATGCTGATCCTCGACGAAGCCGACCAGATGCTCGATCACGGATTCATGCCCGATGTCACAAAAATCATCCAGGCCTGTCCGCAAAAGCCTCAACTGGCTTTGTTCTCGGCGACCGTCTCGCCAGCGGTGGAAAAACTCATTGCCGATTTATTTTCTGGAGCAGAAGTGATTCGGAGCGCGGGTAGCCATCGAGTCGTCCCGACACTCACGACAATGCAGCAAGTCGTCATTGGAGGTCAGCGGTTCCCGCTGCTGGAGCGTTTGCTCAAAAAGAAAGTGGAGGGCGGAACGATCCTGTTTACGAACACGAGAGAGCAATGCGACAAGCTCGCCGCTGAACTCGCTGCCGCGAACATTGCTCATGTGATTTATCGTGGAGAAATGGATAAAGTGGAGCGTCGGCAGAATCTGAAACTGTTTCGCGAAGGGGCCGTGGATCTGCTCGTTTCGACCGATCTGGCCTCACGCGGGCTGGATGTCGACCATGTCGGGCGAGTGATCAACTATCATTTGCCGCAGCAGATCGAAAATTACCTGCATCGGGTCGGACGCACCGCCCGCGCGGGTCGTCCGGGGCTTGTGGTGAATTTCGTCACCGAGCGAGACGCCCCACTTGCGAGCCAACTGGAAAGCGTCCGCGCCCTGCCGACGCCTCAAACTCCCCCGCCTCGCCACAGCCCAACCAAGATCCAACCGCTCCGAAGCCGGATTCGTAGGCGTTTTTAATAGTCATAGGATGCAGGCGTAAATTACTTACCGCTAGTTTTTCCCCATTCGTGAAAATTCGCTCTATTCGTGGTTAAAAATTCCGATTGCTCATGGATCGCTATTGAAGTTTGAGTGCGCGCCTGTTGCGAGAGCTGGTGTCGTTACAGAAACGTCGCGGCTTTCCTACCAATTTTTACGAGGTGCTGTCGCACCAACAGCCAAGAGAAGGCTGCCTATCAGGTTGGCATGAAGAGAGGCCCAGTTTAAGCCAAGAAATCTGCCCATTTGACTTCTCCAAGCGGGGAGATTACCGGAAACGCATGTCGTTCGCTCAAATCACTCAAGAGGCGCTCTCGCTGCCATCTCCAGAAAGGCGTCAATTGATTGCAAGGTTGGTGGCGGCTGGAACCGACGAGGACTTGGTGCTGAAAAACACTTTGGCGGAAAAAATAGATGATCGCCGTGCTGAAAACTGGGTTGCCCTGGGCGACTTCAAAAAACAGTTCAAGGATTTTTAGGGCGTGTTTTTTTAGGCGGCGAGGAGCTTTTTGATCATCGGCTCGTCGGGGTTTGGACCGACGACGGCGATAGTGAGGCGTGAGGGATCGAGGATTTCGCGGGCGATGGCGAGGATGTCGTCGGGGGTGACGGCGCGCAGGCGTTCGTTGACGGTTTCGATATCGACGATTTTGCCTTGGGCGAGGAGGGCTCCTCCGAGTCGGGAATTCTGACTGGAGCTGCGTTCGAGCGCCATGCGGTTCGAGCCGATGGTGTATTCCTTGGCGCGGCGGAGTTCGGCGGTGCCGATGGTTTTTTTGCGGAGGAGGTCGAATTGAGCGAGAATGAGGCGGAGAGATTTTTCCAGGTTGCGGCGGTCGAGGCCGGCGGAGATGCCGAGTGCGCCGCCATCGTTGAGGCTCAGCCAGTGACTGCTCACGGAGTAGCAGAGTCCACGCTTCTCACGCATTTCCTGGAAGAGGCGGGAACTGGCATTCGTCCCAAGGACGACATTGAGAAGATGGAGGGCAAAGCGGCGTTCATCCCGGTGACTCAATGCGGGCAAGGCGAGCGCCAACTGGGTTTGTTGGATATCGCGGGCTTCGGTGACGATGCGGGGGGATTTTGTAGGGGCGGGGAAGGGCTTCGCGGCGGGAGATTTTCCAGTCGGCAGACCCGAGAGGAGTTCGCCGACTTTTTCCACGACCTCGTCGTGTTGGATTTTTCCAGCGGCTGTGACGACGGTGCTTGGCGCGTTGTAATGTGAGGCGCGGTAGGCACGGAAGGCGTCGGCGTCCATCCCTTCGATGGTTTGAAGTGTTCCCGTGATCGGCCTGCCAAGCGGGTGGCCGGCCCACTGGGTTTTCTCGAGGAGTTCCTGAACGCGGGAGGAGGGTTCGTCCTCATACATGAGAATCTCCTCCGCTATGACGCCGCGCTCGCGGTCGATGTCGCGTGGCGAGAAGCGGGGGTTCATGTAGATGTCGCAGAGGACATCGCAGACTCTGGGGAAAAACTCGGCAGCGGCGGTGGCGTAGTAGCAGGTGCGCTCCTCGGCGGTGAAGGCGTTCATGTCACCGCCGACGCCTTCGACCTCCTCCATGATGCGTCGCGCGGAGCGACGCTGGGTGCCTTTGAAAAGCATGTGCTCGATGAAGTGCGAAATACCATTCAGGCTCGCCGGCTCGTGGCGTCCTCCGACAGAGGCCCAGATGCCCATGGCGGCGGTTTCGGCGTGGGGCATTTCGCAGGTGGCGATGCGAAGGCCGCTGGGGAGTTTGGTAAGGCGCGACTTATTCGCCATGGGATGGGGTGTGTTTTTTCAAAAAGGTGAGAATGCGCTCTTCGGCGATGGAGGATCCCCGGCCGAGGAAAATGAGGTGTCCATCATCGGGGAAGAGGAGGAGTTCGGAATTCGGCAGCTGCGACTTGGCAGCCTCCACCGGCGCGACAGGTATGGCCTTGTCCAACCCGCCGTGAATGAGGAGGGTCGGGGTGGTGATGGTCTTGAAGGGAATTTCCGGCAGGGCGCGGATTTGGAAGAGATCGTTTCGAAGTCCAATCTCTCGTGGGGAAATCGGTGAAAGCGAAAGCGCCAGCGCGCGGAAAAGCGCGAGTTGATCGGGGTTGTCGAGAACGAGTCCCGACCATGACTCGCCGGCCGCAGCGCTCCCGATCGAGGCGATGGAAAAAGCAGCGCGCAGGGCAGCGGCGGGGTCGTTTTCTGCAAGGCGGGCGTAGAGCCAAGATCCGACATCCCCCGTCAGCCCCTCGCCGACGGCCTGCGGGAATGGCACGGCGGGTGCGGTGGGAGGATTCAAGCGACCCACAGCGGCTCCCACGAAAATGAGGGCGCTGGTTCGTTGAGGGAAGCGGCGGGCGAACTCCAAAGCGGCCGGACCTCCCCAGCCGAATCCCAGAACGGAGGTTTGGCTGATCTCGAGGCTGTCGAGCAGTTGTGCGGCGGCATCGGCTTGGTTCTCTGGAGTGATGCCGGTCTCCAGCGGCGTGCGGAGGTAGCCCGGACGGGAGGGGGCGATGACTTGGAATCCCTCGTCTGCAAGAAACCCGGCCAACGCCGCGCCTTGGTCATAGCCGCCAGGCGCATCATGAAAAACAAGCACCGCCGGACCGTCGCCGTGGCGAACATACTCGATGGGGCCATTCTTGGTGGCGGCAATCTGGGATGCCGAATACAGGTCCACCAGCCGTGCCGAGCGCCACGACTGGAAGAAGGCAAGGACACCTCCGATGATGAAGAGGGTCAAAACAACCAAAAGAAAAGCAGCGCGCGGAAGAAGTCGGGATTTCATGACATCAGCGTTTCGCGAGGCGGGTGAAAAGCCAGAGCCCAAGGCCAAAGAAGGCAAAATTCGGAATCCAGATCAGGAAATGAGGGAATGCAGCTGGGCTGCCCCGGAAGGTATCCGCCATGAGGATGAAAAAGAAGTAGCTGAAGGCCACGATGAGACTGAGAGCGAAGCCCACGGAGGTTTCCTTGCGGTGGGTCGTGATGCCCAACGGAATTGCGATAAGGGCGAAGGCGATGCAGGAGAGTGAGGTTGAGAAACGCTTGTTGAGTTCCACGAGCATCTCTTGGCGTTTCTTGCCCTCGGCTTGTGTGTAGGCCGAGTAGAGCTCCAGAAGCGTGTAGGAACTGAGGCGGCGGTTACTTTGGAATTCCTGAAAAAACTTGTCGAGGGCGAGGGGGAACACGCCCTCTTTCATCACGATGCCTTGGTGGATTTTTGAGAAGTCCTCGCTGGCTTTCGCATCGCGCTGTTCGAAACGCGCATCGAACAATTTGAAAAGCAGTCGCGAGTTGGCCGTATCGGGAGTAAGCGCCCCTTCCTTGGCAAAAATCATTTTGGACACGCGCGAGTCCTCATTGAGTTCGAAAACCAGAATGTTTCGGAGTTGGTCGCCGTCTTTTCCGCCCACATAAACGCGGCGGTCGGGAAAGGCATCCACCACCTCGTCGGCCCTGAAAAGCGCGGAGGGGTTGCTTGTGGCCATATCCACCACGGCGCGCGTCATCGCCTGCTCGGCGCGTGGAGCGACCTCGATATTGATCCAGAAACACAGGAGGGTCAGAGCGACGGCGATCACAAAAACCGGGGCGCTCACGCGGGGAATGCTCACGCCATTGGATTTGAGCGCGATCAACTCGCTGTCGGCGGACATGCGGCCGAATACCAAAAGAATCGCAGTGAGAAACCCCCATGGGATCGTAAAGGTGAGGGAAAATGGCAATACCAGAGCCATGAAGCCAAGGACGGTCAGGATCGGAACATCCGGGTTGTTCACGAGGATGTTCAACAACTCGCGGAAGATATTTCCGAGAACCAAGACCAGACTGAGAATCAGGACGCCAAGCCCCGCCGTGACAAGGATGCCGGTGGCGACATGGCGATCGATGATTTTCATCAGGCGGCGGTCGGGCGTTTACTCCTCGAAGACACCCATCTTGCGGAATTTGTCGTAGCGTGCGCGCAGGAGTTTTTCGACCGGAGTTTTGAGCAGCGTCTGGAGTTCTTTGGAGATCGCGGATTTGAGGTTTTCAGCAGCCTGGGCGGGGTCGCAATGCGCGCCGCCTGCGGGTTCGGGAATGACTCCGTCGACGAGGCCCATTTGGAGTAGGTCGGGCGAGCTGAGCTTGAGAGCCTCGGCCGCTTCGGGAGCGTGCTTGCGGTGTTTCCAGAGGATGGCAGCGCAGCCCTCGGGACTGATCACAGAGTAGTAGGCATTTTCAAGAATGAGGACGCGGTCGGCGACTCCGATGCCGAGAGCTCCGCCGGAGCCACCCTCGCCGATCACGACGGAGACGACGGGCGTGCGGAGAGTCATCATGTCGCGGATGTTCACAGCGATCGCCTCGGCGATGTGCCGCTCCTCCGCACCCACGCCAGGATATGCGCCTGGAGTGTCGATGAGGGCCACGACGGGAAGGCCAAATTTTTCCGCGAGCCGCATGAGGCGAAGGGCCTTGCGGTAGCCTTCGGGGTGCGGACTGCCGAAGTTGCGATGCAGATTTTCCTTCATATCGCGCCCCTTCTGCTGGCCGATCACTACGCAGCGGACGCCATCAATCGAAGCCAGACCGCCGGGCATGGAGGCATCATCGCCGAAGAGGCGGTCGCCCTTGAGTTCGACAAAGTCGGTGAACGCCATCCGCACATAATCCAAAAAGAACGGGCGGGCGATATGGCGCGAAATCTGAACGCGCTGCCAGGCGCTGAGGTTGCCGTAGATCTGGCCTCGCATGGATTCCAACTTACTCTGCATGCCTCGAATTTCGCCGCCGAGGTCGATATTCCTGTCTTCGGACTGCTTTTTCAGCTCCTCAATCTTTTGTTCCAGTTCGACGAGGGGTTTTTCAAAATCCAAGGTCTGTTTGTTCATGGGCGCGTTATTTGATGCTGACGGGTGTGCCGGATTTCACGAGGGCGTAGATTTCGTCGAAATCCGATGGGGTGAGAACGATGCCGGACGGAGCCGGTGGCGTTGATCCATCCGCTGGCGGAGCGGGCGGGGTGCGGAGGACGACATTACCGGGATTGATGAGAACAGTGCGTTCCGCTTCGGCGTAGTCTTTCGCCCCGAAGGCCACGCGCACCTCGCCTTTGCGGGCGATGCGGTCGATGACTTTCGCCTCGAGTTCACCCTTGGAGGCCTGACCAGCGAGGGTCATGGAAACGGCGGGATACTCCTTGAAAAATACGCCCGCATTCATGAGGGACACGGTCGAGTTGGCGCGGTCGATCACCAGAGCGGTGTCCACCACGGGAATGAGCAATTGCTGGCCGATCTGAAGGTTTATGGAGGTCATTCCATTCGCCCAGTAGATCAACTCAGAGTTGGTTTTGAACTGCGACTTAATGCGGTCCAGCGAGTCGCCTTTTTTGACCGTGTAGAGAGTGTTTGTAGGAGTCGCGGCGGGATCGCGGAAGAGGGCGAGGTTGATGCGGCCGAGGGCGGTGCGGGCCTCGGCAGTTTTGGGAGAGTCAGGAAAGGTGCTCAGGTGGTTTGCGATGGCATCACGCGCCTCGACGGTGTTTTGCGCGAGGACCGGCTTGAGCGAATCGAAAGCGGCCAAAGCCGGATGGGGAGTAGGAGCTGGAGTCGGTGTCGGGACGGCTGCCTGCTCGACGATATCGAGTTTTTTCTCTTTGTAGTAGAGTTCGTAAATGAAGTATCCGCTGCCGCCCAGAATGCCGGCGACGAGAAACAAAATCGTGAGTGCTTTGATGAACATGATTCGTCTGGAAATGCTATCCGCTGCGCTCTGGAAATGAAAACCCCGAAATCAGGCGAGGCCGCGGCGTTTCCATTCCGCGACATTTTCGCCTGCTGAGCGCTGGATCATTTCCATCGAAAACTTGAGCAAGCAAACCTCCCAGACATCGTCCACACCTGCGATGAGGGCTCGGAAGGGATCGTCACCTTTTTTCATCTCCTCTTCCATGCGGGCGATCGCATCGTCGAATGGCTCGCGAACAAGTTTCTCGGAGAGGTCGGTTTTGCGGAATTGAAATCCATACCGCAGAACGCGGGCGGCCGAGGGATTCGCCTCCAGCCAATCCGCGAAGTCCCTCGCCTCCTCACCAAATCCCTCGAGTAGGACCTTGCTGAAATGCGTGGGCGAAAGAATGCGTGGTCGCTCGGCTTCGATCGTGCCGGAGCGGATGCGCACCGTCTCCACCTCGTCGAGCGGCTCGGTGACAAGCGAAAAATGGAAGCGCGTGGTGCCGAAGGTTTCGATGGCGCTTTGTGGCGTCACGACCACGCGGGTATTCTCCATCGCGTATTGGAAATCATGCTCCTTGAACATCGAGTGAAATTACTTCGGCAGGCGTCTTATTCAATCAATTAGCTGAAGCAGCCGCTCGAGCGAGCACCTCGACATCAACTTTTGCGGGCGGCAGCGTGAATCGCAAGACAAGCAGGGCGATGTAGAGGAACACCACAGCTGCTGCGAGCCATGGGAGAGGCGAGGCGGCACGGTCGGTGGAAATCATGGGAGTTTCAAAGCGCCGATGGCTTCCATGACGCGGTTGCTGAGCAGTTGATAGGTCTCGCGCGAGGTGTTTGAGATTTCCTCTGCCGTGAAAAAGATCGGCTCACCGATGACCACCGTGATCTGGGAAAGCTGGAAGCGGTGGGCATTTTTCGGAAACGCTTCGTAGGCGCCGAAGATGCGCATTGGCAGCACAGGGGCGCCGGTTTTTGCTATGACCAATCCGATGCCCGCGCGGGCTGGCTGGAGGTGGCCATCGACCGAGCGTGTGCCCTCGGGAAAGAGGAGCACGGCGTTGCCATCCTTCACTTTTTTGATGACCTCGCGCAGAGCGGACATGTCGTTTCCATCGCGCTCCACGGGGATGACATTCATCGCGGGGAAAAGCGGACCGAAGAACGGCCATTTCAGAAGAGTTTTGCGGGCGAGATAATAAACTCCCCGCCTGCTACAAATGCCCGCCAGCGGTGGATCGAAGAAACTGGAGTGGTTCACCGCGATGAGGAGCGGGCCGGACTCCACCATTCGCTCCGGGTGGATGACACGCATGGAAAAAATCATGCGGGCTAGGAGCTTCGCCAAGTTGTAAAAGATGTTATAGACGATCGTCATGCCGGACGGATTCCGGATTTTGAGAGAATTTCCGCCACTTTGTCCACCACGCCTTCGAGTGTGAGGTGCGAGGTGTCGATGAGATGGGCGCCTGATGCGATTTTGAGCGGAGCGTTGGCCCGGCTGGAGTCGAGTTTGTCGCGTTTCTCGATGCTGTCGTTCAGTCCCTGCGCAGCCCTGCGCTGGCGGCGGACCTCGGGCGAGGCGTCGAGGTAGAATTTATGGGGCGTATCCGGGAAGACCACTGAGCCGATATCTCGGCCTTCGCTTACGATCGGGCGTTTCTCTGCCAGCGTCCGAAGCTGTGCATTGACGAGTTGCCTGACAGCGGGCACGGCGGCAACCGGTGACACATTCTGGTTCACCTCAAGCGTCTGAAGCTCCAGATCGGGCATTTCGGAATTGATGCGAATGAACGATTCGCCCGCTTCCGTGAATCCGGAGTCCACCGACATGCGATGCACGGCGGCCTCGATGCTTTCAGGGTGGGATGCGTCGATCTGCTGGCGGAGAATTTCCCAAGTCACAGCGCGATACATGGCGCCGGAATTCACATGGGCGAAGCCGAGGCGCCGTGCAAGCCGAGTTGCCACGCTGCTTTTGCCCGAAGCCGCCGGACCATCGATGGCGATGACGGTCATGATGCGGAATTTCTCACCGCAGGTGAGCCGCTGCCTTTCAGGCCGGAGAGGACTTCGGTGCGATTTTTAATGCGACCGCCTTTTTGAATATGCAAGAGAGCCTCCGCAAAGCCGGGGTAGGAGGTGTTCACGCACGCGGTATCTTCGATAATTGTTTCGCCCTCCGCAAAAAGCCCGGCTACCGCGAAGGCCATGGCGATGCGGTGGTCATGGTGGCAAGGCAGGCGCGCGCCCTTCAGCGTGCTGCCGCCTGTGATCGCCATGCCGTCGGGAAATTCCTCCACCTGCACACCCATCGCGCGCAGATTCGCAGCGACAGCGGCAATGCGGTCGGTCTCCTTCACGCGCAACTCAGCGGCATCCCGGATCACCGTCGTGCCCTGCGCCAGCGCGGCTGCCACGGCAAGGATGGGGATTTCATCAATTACATTCGGGATTTCCGCTCCCGCGATTGTCGTGGCACGGAGTGTAGTGCCCTTGATGTCGATATTGCCCACCGGCTCGCCGCTGAGGGAGGTTTCGATGACTTCGCGAATGCGCGCTCCCATGCGAACGAGGACATCAATGATGCCGGTGCGGGTGGGATTCAGGCCGACATCCTTCACCAGCAGGCGGGAGCCTGGTTGCGCGGCGGAGGCGACCAGCCAGAATGCGGCGCTGGAGATGTCTCCGGGAACGGTGAAATTCATCGACTCCGGCACTTGACCGCCTTCCACGGTCGTGCGGATTTCGACGAGGCGGCGGTCTTTCGGGGAGTTTTTGTTTTCCCAGACCTCCTCGCGTTTCGATTTGATGAGAAAGTAATCGAACATCCTCTCGGTATGGTCACGGGAGCGGACATTCTCGATCACCGTGGTGGAGCCTTTGGCAAAGAGTCCGGCGAGCAGGATCGCGCTTTTGACCTGCGCGCTGGCGACCGGTGTGCGGTAGGTGATGCCTTCCAGATTGCCATGGCCCTCGACCACAAGCGGCGGGCAGGATTTTTCGCCCTCCGCGTGGAGATTTGCCCCCATCAAGCGCAGCGGATCAATGACACGCTGCATCGGACGCTTAGACAGGGACGGATCGCCGGTGAGGCGGGAGGTGAAATTCTGCGCGGCGAGGATGCCGGACATGAGGCGCATCGTGGTGCCGGAGTTGCCGCAGTCGATATCGCCGAACGGCTTGGCGAAACGACCGGACACGCCTTCCACGATGAGTGTGCCAGGCTCCGGGGCTTCGATGAAAACTCCGAGCTGACGCATGGCAGCAGCGGTGCTGCGGCAATCCTCGCCCTCGAGGAAATTGCGGATCACGCAAGTGCCGTTCGAGAGGGCAGCGAGCATGACAGCGCGGTGGGAGATGCTTTTGTCAGGCGGAACAGCGATTTCGGTGTCGATGAGTGCCGCGCGGCGGGATGAGAGAGAGTAAGTGTCCTTGTTTGCCTTCATGTGGCTTGTGGCTGGCTGGCCCGCAGAGTTCGGGCATCTGCAAGAAACGCCTCCACGGCGCTCCGGTTGCCGCTTTCGAGGCCGAGTTTCAGCGTCTCGAGCGCGGTTTGCAAGTCATGGATTCCGTTTAAAACCTCGGCACTGTTATCGAGGAAAATTTCTGCCCAGAGACCTTCGGGCCCTCCCGCGATGCGGGTCGAGTCGCGATAGCCCCCGCCGGCAAGGCGGACAAGCGACGGATCCGCTCCCAGCGCGGCGTGAACGAGGGCAGCGGCGGCGGCGTGGGGAAGGTGGCTGATGCGCGCCATGGCGCGGTCGTGGGCCTCGGGAGACATTTCCTGAAGCGTGCAGCCTGCCGTGGTCCACAACTCGGCAGCCAGATTTCTCGCCGATGGATCGGTGAGCGGCGTGGGAGTGAGAATGCAAACCGCGCCATCATATAAAGTCTCGCGGGCAGCGCGAATGCCGCTCTGTTCGGAGCCTGCCATAGGATGCGCTCCGATGAAGCGTCCACCGAAGACCGCCTGGAGCTGGGCCACGATCTTGCCTTTCACGCTGCCCGCATCGGTTACGACGGCTTCCTTGGGCAGGTGTTTGACTAGCTCGGGCCCGATCGCTTCGATGGCATGGGGCGATAGGCAAAGGACAGCTATCTCGGAATCCGCAACGGCCGATGCTAGGTCATGCGAAACGCGGCAGTCGGGAAGGAGGGAAGCCGCCTCTAGTGCAGCCTCCTCGCGGCGAGCCCAGATGGAAATATCCCGAAAATGACCCGACCTCCGCAGCGCCATCGCGAGCGAGCCGCCGATGAGGCCAGGGCCAAGGATGGTGACGCGCCGGTTCAGGGCACCAGAAAGATCTTGCCCGAGTAGGGGCATTTCACCTCAGTGCCTGGAGGGAATCCGCGCACATCCACATAGCCAGCATAGGGCGAGTGGGGACTCGTGACGAATCCGGGTTTCCCAGGAACTGGGGTTCCGTAAGAGAGATCGCGCGAGGCCACGGGCTCAGGGGGAGGAGTCGGCGTGGGGGCGGGAGTCGGTGTGGCGTTCGGATCCACGGCAGGCGGCATCTCGGTGTAACCTTCCGGCGTGGGCGTTGGTGTGATGAATTGCGTGGAGGCAGTGCCTGTGCCTTGGTAGCCAAAGCGGCCTGTTCCGGTTTTGCGGACTGGTCGTTGCGATTCACATGCTGCGAGAACCAATACGGCCAAGGCGGAGCCAAGCACGATTACGGAAGATTTTTTCATAAATGGGATCGCGCTTAACAAGCCATGGCAGGCGCTCGGTTTCAATCCAAATCTCGCGGCTGCATTTTAAAGAAGTTTAAGTAACGTCGATGCGAAGGACTATTGGCTGTTGGATCGCATGAATGCGGTGGCCGCTTTTCATCAAGAGCTGCCCATGATGAACGATCCCAGAAAGGGCGGTATTTTTTTCTTTTAATAAATCCCTTGCCCCGCACGAGTGTCTGCGCTACTTATCTCGCCCCTTTCACTAAATTAATCGTCCATGGCTCAAAAATCCAAAAAACCTGCCAAGGCAAAGCCTGTTGTAAAAAAGGCGGCTCCTGCAAAGAAGCCTGTCGCCAAGGCCAAGCCGCAAGCCAAGGTCAAGCCTGCTTCCAAAAAGCCAGCTCCCTCCAAAAAGCCTTCTGCTATTCTTAAAAAAGCAGCTCCTGCGAAAAAGGCCGCTCCCATTTCAAAAAAGCCAGCTCCTAAAAAAGCTGTAACTGTTGCGAAAAAAACCGCGCCGGTGAAGAAATCTGCACCAGCGAAAAAAGCGGCTCCTATTAAGAAGGCCGCTCCTGCCAACAAATCTGCTCCCGTCAAAAAAGCCGCTCCAATTCAAAAGGCGGCCCCTGTCAAAAAAGCAGCGCCTGTTAAAAAAACCGCTCCGGTGAAGGCACAGAAAATGCCTGTCGTCGTGATCAAGAAAGGCAAAGAGCCCGTCAAAGTCACTGGCTGGGTTGCCAAGCAACGCGACCGCCTCCTCCAACTCAAGGACACGCTTCTTGATTCCATGAGCGGCGTGGGACGTGACTCTCTCCGCAATCGCGCCGAGGGTGGCGAAGCCTCTGCTTTCGGCATGCACACAGCAGATGCCGGTAGCGATGCCTATGACCGCGATTTCGCGCTCAGCCTCCTTTCCCAAGAACGCGATTCCCTTTTCGAGATTGATGCCGCATTGAAAAAAATCAACGACGGCAATTACGGCTTCTGCGAGATTTCCGGCAAGCCGATTCCCCACAACCGCCTCGAAGCACTTCCATTCGCCCGTTACACCGTCGAGTGCCAGGCCGAGCTGGAGAAAACCAACCGCCTCACGCGCGTTCGTCAACCCGTCACCTCCCTCTTCGGGCTGGGTGAAGAAGGCGAGAGCGAGAGCGAGGAAGAAGATACCACCACCGACACCAAAGACTAAATCTATGCCACAGGAAAACATCACCCTCGAATGCACCGAGGCCAAAGCCGAGGGCAAACCCGCCTCGCGCTACATCACCACACGCAACAAAAAGAGCCCACGCACACCGAACCGGCTCGAAAAGAAAAAGTTCAACCCCCATCTGAACCGCCATACACTCCACCGCGAAATCAAATAAAACGCCATGCAGCCTAAAACACCACAACGCCGCTCGAACTTCCGCCGCGCCAACCGTCCTATGCCACGCCGTCGCGTGGACCTCAACATCGAGGCGATCGATTACAAAAACCCCGATCTTCTCAAGCGCTTCGTCACCGAGAGCGGCAAAATCCTGCCACGCCGCGTGACCGGCATGTCCGCCAGCCTCCACCGCAAAATCACACGTGAGGTCAAGCGCGCCCGCGCCGCCCTCCTCATGAAGTAATTTCCCCTGCCGAAACCTCCCGGTTGCCACGCCCCGCGTGCAACCGGGCTTTTTTGGAATTATTCATAACCTCCGTCTTGAATTTTTGCTGAAATCATCCAATCTCACGCCATGAAAAAATTTCTTCCACTTCTCGCGCTGGCCGCTGTCGT
This sequence comes from Terrimicrobiaceae bacterium, assembly GCA_044342325.1. Taxonomy (GTDB): domain Bacteria; phylum Verrucomicrobiota; class Verrucomicrobiia; order Chthoniobacterales; family Terrimicrobiaceae; genus UBA967. The sequence continues at coordinate 80,210 of JBIIPZ010000006.1, read as the reverse complement.
CTCTCTCTCTGCTTGTAACAAAAAGAAATCCGATCAGTTCGCTGGAGTTGACGGCGACTTCGTGACCAGCACCCCGCTCTCCGAGCGCTTCGAAGGCGGTGCGAATTTCTTCAGCGACAGCGTGACCAAAGGCCAGTTCTCGCCTGTGCGTTTCGGCTACGACAGCTACGCCGTGGAGCCAGCTGAAACTTCCAAAGTGCAGCAAGTCGCCACAGCGATGAAAGACTCCTCCAAGCGACTCATCATCGCCGGCTTCACCGACGAGCGTGGCACTCAAGAATACAACCGTGGCCTCGGCGAACGCCGTGCCCAAGCGGTTCGCCAAGCTTTGATCGATGCAGGCATCAGCGCCGACCGGATTCAAACCGTAAGCTTCGGCAGTGAAATGCCCGCAGATCCTGCCAGCAACGAGCAGGCATGGGCCTTGAATCGTCGCGCAGAATTCGGCGTTGTGAAGTAAATCCAACGAGCACAAAATTTCCCCCACGCAAAAGACCGGCCTAATTGTCAGGCCGGTTTTTTCTTTTGTGCCGACTACACCTGGGGAGGAGTCGCTTCGTCTGAAGGAAAAGCGACCCTCGCATAGATGTCCTTGATCGAAATCGAACATCCGACCGATGGGAACTCGACGATTTCATTTTCCTTGAAGGCGACGCGGTAGCCCCATTCCGAGCCATTTCCACGCAGGAACTGCTCCACACGATATTGATCCTGCGAGACCAGGACATATTCCTTGAGGGAATCCAGCTCGCGGTAGAGATCAAATTTTTTACCACGGTCGTAGCGCTCCGTCCCCGGAGACAGCACCTCAATGATGAGCGTTGGGTTCAGCAAAACATCGGCCTGCTCGTCCTCCACATCGACAGGACCGCAAACGATCGTCAGGTCGGGATAGGTGTAGAGGCCGTTGGCGCTGACTTTGAAACGGAGATCGGAGGAGAAAGGTTCACAGAACCGTCCCTTGAGGGCGTTGCCAAATTGAATCGTGAGATTCACCGTGATGCGGGAATGTTCTTTTGAAGTCCCCGCCATCGCGAATACCTCGCCATCGAAAAACTCGCTCTTGAAATCCGCACCCCGTTCGATTGCGAGATATTCCTGCGGTGTCAGCTTTTTTTGAGGGAGCGCGCTCATTGAAGCCAAAGTAAGCCTCCGCCCGAGCAGAATGCAAGCCGTGGTCGGGGGATGGGCTCAGTTCAATCCCGGATCATTCGGCGCTTCGGAGAGCAGGTGCAGGAGGGGGCCCGAGTTTCGCATGATGTTTTGCCATGCGGTATCGGGTTCCTTCATTTCAATCAGCTCGCGCGTGGGCGGAATGACCAGCCAAGTGTTGCCCTCGATCTCTTGCTCAAGCTGGCCAGGAGACCAACCCGCGTAGCCCTCAAAAATTCGAAGCCCCTTCTCCCAGCCTTGACGCGACTCGGCATTGCCCACATCGGTGAAGGCGCGGAACGCAACAAGAGAGGGATTTTCCCTCCACTGGAGGCTCGTGAGAAGACTCTCCTCCATCCCCACAGGACCGCCGAAAAAGACGGGCACAGCGGCATCGGGCAGGGCTTGCAGCGGTCGGTTCAAGACAAATCCCGTCGCTCCCCCCTCAGGACAATGCTGTGACAGAAAAACAATGGTCCGGCGGAAGTTCGGATCGCGTAGGCATGGATGCGCCACGAGTAGCGAGCCGGTGAGATTGTCGCCGAATTTCATGGAGCTGTGGAATCAGGCCATGCGCGCCAATGTTTCCGTGAGGTATGGCAGGAGTTGTTTTTTGCGGGACACGATGCCGTCCAAGCGCCAGGCGTGGAGACCGTCCTCGGGAAAATCGATGAGGCGGGTGAAACTCTCGGAGCCCCTGATAAGCAGGACCGAGTTCTGGGTGTTCACATCGGTAATCAAAAGGGTGGAGAAGAAGTAACCATGCGACACGCGGTATTTCTCAAGCTCGTCCAGGAGTGCAGAGCGCTGCTTCTCGAATTGCGCGAAGCTGATTTCCTCAATCTGGGAGACGCTGAAGAGCACGCCCCGCTCGTCATATTCCTTGCAGTCGGCGGTGATGACCTCCTTGGTGGAAAGGGTTAGAAGCGGCGAGCCGACACTGAAAATCTCGTTGGCAAGATCGCCCGGCTTCACGCCGCAGATTTTGGAGAGTTCCTGCATGATTTCGCGGTCCACAGCAGTCGTTGTGGGCGAGGTAAGATTCAGGGTGTCGGAAATCATTCCGCACATGAGCAATCCCGCCACCGGCTTGGGAATGGGAATGCGGGCCATGCGGAAACAATCCGCCACAATCGTGCTGGTGGAGCCCACCGGGCGGTTCATGAAGAGGATCGGTTGCTGAGTGGGAGCCACGCCGATGCGATGGTGATCTAGGATTTCGACGATGGGCAACTCCTCGGCACCGGCAACTGCCTGGGTGAGTTCATTGTGATCAACAAGAATCAGCTGCCGGGGAGCTGGCCGGAGGAGATCGCTTTTGGAGATGATTCCCTGCATGCGGCCCTGCGGCCCGAGCACGGGGAAGGCGAACTGCGATGTCATCGCCAGGTCGTTCCGCGTCTGCCGCAGAGTGGCATCCACCGAGAGGCAGGTGAAATCCGGCGAAAGCATTTGTCCCGCCGTCACAGCTGCGCGCGCAAGCAGTGTGGTCGTGGCGGTATCGTTTGGCGAGGAAAGCAGGGTCGTGCCGTGTTCCTGCGCAAGGGCGAGGATTTTGTCCGGGGGAGAGAAGTTATTCGTGATGATAATAGCCGGAACGCCAGCAAGGATGGAAAGTTCCTGGATATTCCAACGATCGCCCACAATCAGAACAGTGGAAGGAATATCAAGCTGCTCGAGTCGCTTTTTGAAAGAGTCGGTGAGCATCGCCGCCACGACGAGCGTTCGTGGACGGATGACGGCATCCTCCCTGCCAGTGATGAGCATTCCGCGGATGGCCTCACGGATGTGTGCGATCGAGGCTTCGACGATGCGGCTGGAGGAGAGGTTCTCAATCGGTGGGAAAAGATATTTGCCCAGCTTGAATGCCGAGAGGAGTCCGATGCAATTACGCGCGTCATCGACAACAGGCAGCCCGCGAAACTTGTCCTCACCGAAGCGGGTCATGGCCTGATAAACAGGGGCGTCACGGTGGATGCTGACGACATTCCGCTGCATGACATCTTCGATACGGGGATAGACATCCGCAAAGAAAACAGGGGCCTCGAGACCGAATTTGTTAAGAGCGAAATCGATGCGCTGGTTAGTGTTTCCGCACCGCGCTGCTACGGCGCCCTCCATTCCGGTTGCGCGCTTGAACTCCGCATATCCGATGGCGGAGCAGATCGAGTCCATATCCGGGTTGCGGTGGCCGATGACGAGGGTTTTCATATTTAAAATCAGTTGCTGACTCCCGGCTGACAAGGCCGTGTGAGCTGGCTGTCCGGGTCGTAGTTGAGGTAAGGCTGGAGCCACTTCTCGGCTTCTTCGAACGACATGCCTTTCCGCTGCGCGTAGCTCTCAATCTGGTCGCGCTCGATTTTTCCGACGGCAAAGTATTTTGACTCGGGGTGTCCAAAATACAGTCCACTCACGCTGCTCGCCGGGAACATGGCAAGGCTCTCCGTGAGCGTGATGCCGGTATTGCGCTCCGCGTCGAGAAGCTTCCAGATCGCCCATTTTTCGGTGTGGTCGGGTTGCGCGGGATAGCCAGGAGCGGGGCGGATTCCACGGTATTTTTCGCGGATGAGTTCCTCGGGAGACAGGTTCTCGGTCTTGCCAAAGCCCCAGACTTCGCGGGCGAATTTGTGCATATATTCTGCAAACGCCTCAGCAAAGCGGTCGGCAATGGCCTCGGTCATGATGACATTGTAGTCGTCGTGCGCGGCTTTGAATTTTTTGACCAATTCGAGCATGTTGTGACCAGAAGTGACGGCAAAGGCGCCGACATAATCCCTTGCCGGCGCAGGCGCGACGAAATCTGCGATGGAGAAGTTGAACTGCCCCTCAGGCTTTTTCATTTGTTGGCGCAATCCGTAGAAGCGCACAGCTTCTTCGGTGCGTGTTTCGTCGGTGTAAACGACGATGTCCTCGCCCTCGCGGTTCGCTGGGAAAAGTCCGCACGCTCCGCGAAGTTGTAGGCTGTCATCGGCGACAATCTCGGCCAGCAACGCTTGGGCGTCGTCGAAAAGTTTCTTCGCCTCGACCCCGCATTTCGGGTCGTCAAAAATACCAGGATATCGGCCGTGCAGTTCCCATGTATGAAAGAATGGCGACCAGTCGATGAAGGGAATCAGATCTTTTAGCGAAATATTTCCAGACGCTTTCGATTCAAAAACCACCACGCCCGTTTGTTCCGGAACAGCGATGCTGTGATGCGAAAGCTCGGGTGCGTTGGCGATGGCCTCTGAGAGCGGGAGCATTGGCTTCCCGGCTTGGCGGCCGGCATGTTCGAAGCGGAGTTTTTCGTAGTCGGATTCCAGGTTCGTGAGGAATGCGGGTTTTTGATCAGGACTGAGAAGCGAGCTCGCGACATTCACAGCGCGTGAAGCGTCGAGGACATGGACTACCCCGCCGGAGTAATACTGGGAAATTTTGACAGCCGTGTGCGCCCTGCTGGTCGTGGCGCCGCCGATCATGAGTGGGATGGTGAAACCTTGGCGCTGCATCTCCTTCGCGACATGGATCATCTCGTCGAGGGATGGCGTGATGAGACCGGAGAGGCCGATAATATCGCAATTTTTTTCCTGCGCGGTGGCGAGGATTTTTTCGCACGGAACCATGACTCCCATGTCGATGACTTCGTAATTATTGCAGGCCAGGACAACGCCAACGATGTTTTTGCCGATGTCGTGGACATCGCCTTTCACCGTGGCCATCAGAATGCGGCCCTGCGTGCGGGCATTCGGATTCGCGGCGCGCTCGGCTTCCATGAGCGGGGTGAGCCAGGCGACTGATTTTTTCATCACACGGGCGCTCTTCACAACCTGCGGCAGAAACATTTTCCCTTCGCCGAAGAGGTCGCCGACGATTTTCATGCCGTCCATGAGCGGGCCTTCGATGACCGAGAGTGGCTTGCCGTATTTGTTCAGCGCCTCCTCGGTGTCGGCATCGATGTGATCCACGATGCCTTTGATGAGGGCATGCTGCAGGCGCTTCTCCACGGGGAGTTCGCGCCAGGCTGTGTCTTGCACGGGAGCGGAGCCAGTGCCGCCGGTTTTTGAGGCTTTGAAATTCTCAGCAAACGTGACGAGTCGTTCGGTGGCATCCGGACGGCGGTTCAGCAAAACATCCTCGATGAGTTCGAGAAGATCCTTAGGGATGTCCTCATAGATGCCGAGTTGGCCGGCATTCACGATACCCATGTCGAGCCCGGCTTTGATGGCGTGATAGAGGAACGCGGCATGCATGGCCTCTCGCACCGGATTATTGCCACGGAAGGAAAACGAGATGTTGCTAATGCCGCCGCTCACACGGGCGTAGGGGAGGTTTTCCTTGATCCAGCGAGTGGCGTTGATGAATGCGTTCGCGTAGTCGTTATGCTCTTCGATGCCGGTGGCAACGGTGAGGATGTTCGGATCAAAAATGATATCTTCCGGCGGGAATCCCACTTCATCGACAAGCATGCGGTAGGCGTGCTCGCAGATTTGAATTTTGCGCTCGAAACTATCGGCCTGTCCCTGTTCGTCGAAGGCCATGACGATCGTCGCGGCGCCATAAGCGCGGATAAGACGGGCCTGTTCCTTGAATTTTTCAGGACCTTCCTTGAGGCTGATGGAATTAACGACGCACTTGCCTTGGACGCAGCGCAGACCGGCCTCGAGGACTTCCCACTTCGAGGAATCGATCATCACTGGCACACGGGAAATATCGGGCTCGCTGGCGACGAGGTTGAGGAACTTCGTCATGGCCGCGGCGCCGTCGAGCATGCCTTCGTCCATGTTCACATCGATGATCTGCGCCCCGGCCTCGACTTGCTGACGCGCCACGGCGAGGGCTTCGTCGTAGTTTCCGGCGAGGATGAGTTTCGCAAACTTTGGCGAGCCCGTCACATTGGTGCGCTCGCCAATATTGATAAAGGGAATCTCAGGGCGAGCGGTGAAGGGCTCCAGACCGCTGAGGCGGAGCGTCGTCGTGCGGGCAGGAATCCGGCGTGGAGGCAGCCCACGAACCACATCGGCGATGGCTTTGATGTGGTCTGGCGTAGTGCCGCAACATCCGCCAATAACATTCAGCCAACCCTGCTCTGCCCACTCGAGGAGCTGCGGAGCGAGGCTCTCGGGCGTCTCGGGAAATCCTGTCGGCGAAAGCGGATCAGGCAAACCGGCATTCGGATATGTGCTGATGAAGAACGGCGAGATGTTCGAGAGTTCCTCGATGTAGGGCCGCATTTCTTTCGGACCAAGAGCGCAATTGAGGCCGATGGACAATAGCGGAAAGTGGGCAAGGGAGTTGAGGAAAGCCTCTACCGTCTGGCCGGTGAGCGTTCTTCCGCTCAGGTCGGTGATTGTGCCCGATGCCATGACTGGCATGCGCGGGTGCTTTTCAAAAAATCGGGCTATTGCAAAAAGTGCAGCCTTCGCGTTTAGCGTGTCGAAAATCGTTTCAACAAGCAGAATGTCCACCCCGCCGGCGACGAGGTTTTCGATCTGCTCGGTGTAGGCGGCAGCAACCTCCTCGAAGGTCACCTCGCGTTTTCCCGGATCGTTGACATCCCGCGAAATAGACAGCGTGCGATTGAGGGGGCCGATCGCCCCCGCAACGAAGACGCGCCTGTCTGTGACGGCATCCGCCGCCTCGCGCGCGACCTTGGCCGCAGCCAAGTTCAACTCGGGAACAAGATGCTCCAGTCCGTAGTCGGCCTGGGAAATCGTCGTCGAATTGAATGTGTTCGTCTCTATGATATCCGCACCGGCGGCGATATATTTGCCGTGAATCTCGCGAATGATGTCCGGCTTCGTGAGCACAAGCAGGTCGTTGTTGCCCTTTAGATCCTGACCTTTCCAATCCGCAAAGCGTTCTCCGCGGTAATCAGCTTCCTGCAATTTGTATTGCTGGATCATGGTGCCCATCGCGCCGTCCAAAATGAGGATGCGTTGAGCGAGAAGGTCGCGAAGGGCTTTTTCGGTGGATGAAATCATGCGTGATGAGAATCGTTTAGTTTACGGAAAGCTCGGAAGAGGCAAACGAAAAAACGATCTAAAACGAGGTGCCAGCAACTTGAATTGAGAAGGCACTCAGCAGGTCGAGAACTCCGCAAAAAACAAAATGGGAGAAGCCTTACGACTTCTCCCATCTTGGTTGTTAAGACCTGTCCTGGGACAGGAATGTTACTTTTTCTTGGCTACTGCTTTTTTGGCAGCGGGCTTTTTAGCTGGGGCCTTTGCGGCTGGAGCTTTCTTAACTGGTGCTTTTTTAGCAGGCGCTTTTTTGGCGACTGGCTTTTTGGCAACGGCTTTCTTGGCGGCAGGCTTGGCAGCGGCTGCTTTTTTAGCGACTGGCTTCTTAGCAACTGGCTTTTTAGCAGCGGGTTTCTTAGCGGCAGGTTTCTTTGCTACTGGCATTTAATATCCCCCCTTTCTCTCCGCATATGCGGGAAATTTTTTGTGAACATCATGTGAATAACTCACTGCTGCTGTGAATAAGTTTCACGCACTTCAACGTCAACACCTTTTTTCAAATAATATCGTTTTTTATGAAAATTTCTCCTGCAGGAATTTTCCGATCATTCCGCGCAGAGGATTTTTTCAGCTTCCTCCAGAATGCCAATCGTCTCCCAGAGGCGGCCGATTCCCTCATATCCGCATGCCAACAATCCCTCTTCCGGCCCGATAAAATGGGCGCCTCGTGATTTCAGACGGGCGACATTTTCCTGAGTCGCCGCATGCATCCACATCTTGCCATTCATCGCAGGCGCTATGAGAAGCGGGGCTTGGGATGCCAGAGCGATGGATGTGAGCGCATCATCCGCGATCCCGCATGCGAGTTTAGCGATCGTGTTCGCTGTGGCTGGAGCGATCAAAAGAAGATCCGCCGAGTCGGCCAGGGCAATGTGGCCAGGATGCCAGGATTCCTTTTCATCGAAAATTCCTGTTGTGACCGGATTGCGCGACAGTGTCTGGAAAGTGAGCGGAGCGACAAACTCGGTGGCATGTTTTGTCATCACCACATTGACATTGCGCCCAGCCTGCGTGAGGCGGCTTGTCAGTTCGGCAGCCTTGTAACAGGCGATTGAGCCGCTGATACCGAGGATGACATTTTTTTTGTTCATGCGAAATCGAGTTGAAGCCTGCTGCTCATGTAGCGCTCTGCCCGCATGATGGCGCGGAATTTTTCAATATCCTCCTCCATCGAGCTACTGATGAGGGTATATCGATAATCGCGCCATTTTTGCATTTCACCGGAAGCGTTGTGGAGACGCGTGGCGACCTGCTCCTCACTTTCGGTGCCGCGCTTGCGAAGCCGCCGCGCGAGTTCATCAAGACCTGGAGGCATGATGAAGACATCCGCAAGCGCGCTTTGGATGAAGGGATCATTGCACGCGCGGATGCTCGCCGCGCCAAGCGTGTCCACATCGAGCAAGACATCCACCCCGGCGGTGAGGTGCTTCAGAACGGTGGATTTGAGCGTTCCGTAAAAACGGCCGTGAACCTCTGCGTGCTCCAAAAAATCCCCAGCTGCGATATGTTTCTGAAAATCCTCCTGACTGAGAAAAAAATAATCCTCGCCGTGAACCTCTCCGGGCCTTGGAGAGCGGGTGGTGCAGGAAACGGAGTAAACGAAATCCTGCTTGTGGCGGAGCGAGCTGATGAGCGTTGTCTTGCCGGCTCCAGAAGGGGCGGAGATGACGAAGAGGATGCCTTTGCGGTGGATGGTGAGGCTATTCAATGTTGGCGAGTTGTTCTCGAATGCGGTCGAGTTCCGATTTCGCCTCGATGACGAGACGGGAGATGGTGGTGTGTGCGGACTTTGAGCCGAGCGTGTTGAATTCGCGCCCGAGTTCCTGCGTGAGGAATTCCAGCGTTCGGCCAACTGGTCCCTTGGCGTCCAGTTTTTCCCGGAATTGGGCGATATGGCTCGCGGCGCGCTCGAGTTCCTCCGTGATGTCGCAACGCTCCGCGAAGATTGCGACCTCGGCTGCGAGACGGGAGTCGTCGGCCGCGAGACTCAATCCCGCACGCTCGATGCGCCTGTGCAGGGTTTCGCGATAGGAGGCCGTCACTTTGCCGGCAAGCGGTGTTGTTTTTTTTATGATGGCAGCCAAGCGGTCCGCGCTTTTGGAGAGAACTTTTTGCAGGGTAGCTCCCTCGCTCGCCCGCGTGGCGACGAGACCCTTCAGCGCGTGATCCAGCGCGGACATGACGACTTCGCTGGCATCGTCGATCTGGGAATCTGCAGCCTGAATGACGCCGGGAGCGGCGATGACATCCGACAGGGTGATACCCCCCTCGAGTCCAAGTTTTTTCTGCAAACGACGGGCCTGGTTCACAAAGTCCAAGGCGCGCTCTTCATCAAAAAAACTTTGGCCCGAACCTTTGGAGCAAGCCAGCGAGAGGTTCACCTGAACCCGCCCACGCGAAACGCGTTCGAGAACCCGCTCGCGCACGGCGGGCTCAAGCCTGAGAGCGCTGCGATCCGTATGCAGGACGACTTCCGCCGTCTTGCGGTTCACTGAATGGCACTCTACCACGGCCACCCAAGTTTTGGTCCGGGCCTCGCCACGGCCGTGTCCTGTCATGCTTGTCATGGGGCTTTTTTATCCGCGCCCGCCTGCTGCTGTCGAGGGCGCTCCGCAGTGCCGGATTGATTTTTTCAAGGATCGGAGGATGGTGAGTGCCTCATTATGTTTTTTGACGGTCTGAAATTCTTATTCATCTGCCTCGAGGTTCTACTGATCTTCAACCTGCTCATTGTCGTCCACGAATTGGGGCACTTTTTAGCAGCGCGCTGGCGCGGTCTCGTGGTCGAGAAGTTTGCCATCTGGTTCGGAAAGCCGATCTGGAGCAAAACGATCGGCGGGGTGGAATACCGGCTCGGCTCGATCCCCGCAGGTGGCTTCGTCGCGATTCCGCAGCTCGCGCCGATGGAGGCGCTCGAGGGGGAGTCCGAAAACGCCCGCGAACAGCTCCCTCCGGTCAAGCCGCTCGATAAAATCATCGTCGCTGCAGCTGGCCCGCTTTTCAGCTTCGGCCTTGCTTTCGCCATGGCCTGCATCGTGTGGGTGGTTGGAAAACCCCAGAGCGAATTCGACACCACGGTCGTCGGCTATGTGAAGGATGGGGGCCCCGCAGCCGTGGCCGGACTCCGCCCCGGGGACCAGATCATCGCGGTGGATGGCAAACCCGTGAAGCACTTCCTGAGCGGCACGGATAGCGTGAAATGGCGCATCGTGCGCAGCGAAGGGGAGACGATTCCTTTCACTGTTCTGCGCGAAGGGCAGGAAATCACTATCGATTCCAAATGGTCGAAACCCGAAACTTCAAGCTGGCGCAGACCCGCGCTGCGCGAAGTCCAAATCGGACCGCGCATCATGCCCGGAGTGGGCTTTGTTGTGAAAGGCAGCCTTGCTGAGAAATCGGGATTCCAAGCCGGAGACTTGGTGACCGACATCAATGGCGTTCCCGTTTTCAATTTGAGCGAGATGGGGCCCGTCATTGACGCGAATCGCGGCAAGGATGTCGTCTTCGGAGTTGAACGCGGAGGCGAGGACCTCAAATTGAGCATGAAACTACCTGATGCCACTCCGGACGCCGCTCCGGTGAATTTCGGCATCGAGTGGGGACGCTCTGTTTTGGTGCATCCATCGCCGCTTGAGCAGGTGAAGGATGCCGCTACCAGCATCTTCCGCATGGTCGGGGCGCTGCTCTCGCCAGCGTCGGATGTCAAAGCCGCCCACTTCAGCGGCCCTGTGGGCATCATGCGTCTCTACTACCAGATTTTCGAATCAGAGAACGGATGGAGAATCGCGTTGGCATTCAGCGTTCTCATCAATGTGAACCTCGCCCTCATGAACCTGCTTCCGTTTCCTGTTCTCGACGGTGGACACATCACTCTCGCGATCATCGAAGCCATCCGCAGGAAGCCGATCAGCGTCCGGGTTCTTGAAGTAGTCCAGACGGCCTGCGCCGTGCTTCTCATCGGCTTCATGCTCTATCTCACATTCTACGATGTGGGCGACATCGTTGCCTCGAAGGCTCCAGTCGCCGAGCAGACTAAGTAAAAATGTCGCTGGTGTTCCGAAGCTATCCAGGTCGGCGTCCCAGCCGTGAGGTGAAAACCGGCCGCACCGCCATCGGGGGCGAAAACCCCGTCCGCGTCCAGTCGATGCTGACGAGTGATACGATGGATACCGCCGCTTGCGTGAATGAGACACTCGGCCTGGCACAAGCCGGCTGCGAAATCGTCCGCATCACAGCGCCGACCGTGAAGGATGCCCGCAACCTTGAAGCCATCAGGGATGCGCTCCATGCGGCAGGCTGCGATGTGCCGCTGGTTGCGGATATTCATTTCAAGCCCGAAGCCGCCTTGGAGGCCGCCAAGTGGGTGGACAAGGTTCGCATCAATCCCGGCAATTTCGCCGACTCGAAAAAATTCAATATCCGCGAATACACGGACACCGAATACGCCGCCGAAATCTTGCGCATCCGCGAGCGTTTCACCCCGCTGGTCTCGCTCTGCAAGGATCGCGGCATCTCGATGCGGATCGGCACGAACCACGGCAGCTTGAGCGACCGCATCATGAACCGCTTCGGCGACACGCCGCTCGGCATGGTCGAAAGCGCACTGGAGTTCGCGCGCCTCGCCCGCGAACTCGACTACCACGATTTTGTTTTTTCGATGAAGGCGTCGAATCCCAAGGTCATGATTCAAGCCTACCGCCTGCTTGTCTCCCGCCTCGACGAACTCGATCGCACCGAAGGTGGCGGCTGGAACTACCCGATCCACCTTGGCGTCACCGAGGCGGGAGATGGCGAGGACGGCCGCATCAAGAGCGCCATTGGCATCGGCAGCCTGCTCGCAGACGGCATAGGCGACACAATCCGCGTTTCGCTCACGGAGGATTCCGAACACGAAATCCCCGTGGCGCAGGCCTTGGAAAAAATCGCCGCCAATCGCAAACCGATGCCGGCACTTCCGGCCTGGCCGTTCGATCCTTTCTCCTACACCCGCCGCGCAAGCTCAGTTCTGCAAGTCGGCGAATATCAAATCGGCGGCACGGAACTCGTGCGCGTCGCAGTGACACAGGCCGCCTACGACAAGGTCGCCCACAAAATCGCAGGCCTCGGTGACTACAAACCCGAGCTGATCGTCGAGAATTGCGGCCTCGTCGAAATCGACCCGTGCGATGCGGTTGCCATCGCCCAGGTGAACAAATCCCCCGCGTCTCTTTTTGTGACGATCCCGGACTCGTGCGATTTGCCGGTCATCGGCGCCTACAGGCTTCTGACCTCACTCATCGAGGCCAGGCATCCGATCCTGCTCAAGGACACCTTCACACCAGCCGCTTCCACCGATTTCGTCCACAATCTCCTGAATGCCGCCACCAACATCGGCTCCCTGCTCTGCGATGGCATCGGCGACGCGGTTCTCGTCCAAGGCGAAGAAGCTCCCGGCCAATCCCTCCGCATCGCCTACAACATCCTCCAAGCCGCAGGCGTCCGCATTTTCAAAACCGACTATGTCGCCTGCCCAAGCTGCGGCCGCACCCTGTTCAATCTCCAAGAAACCACCGCCCGCATCAAAGCCGCCACCAGCCACCTCAAAGGCGTAAAAATCGCCATCATGGGCTGCATCGTGAACGGCCCCGGCGAAATGGCCGACGCCGACTTCGGCTATGTCGGCGGCGCCCCCGGCAAGGTGAACCTCTATGTCGGCAAGACACCTGTGAAATTCAACATCCCCCAAACCGAAGCCGTTGACCGCCTCGTGGACCTCATCCGCGAACACGGCCGCTGGGTCGAGCCGGCGGAAATTTAGCCGATCGAGGCCGAGGCAAGACGGCGGGCTTCAGCATCGGTTGCCAGCAGGGCCTCCAAGCATGGATGCTTCGTATGGGGGCACTTCTCTAAAACCTCGGCCACCAGTTTCCAGATTCCCGGGAAGGCGATAAGGCCGCCCAGAAAAGCTTCTACGGCGACTTCGTTCGCGGCATTCAAGACGGCGGGACGCGTGCCGCCAAGTGTGCCGGCTTCGGTGGCGAGGTCGAGCGCTGGAAAATCGGAGCGGCGAGGGGCTTCGAAATCCAGGCTTCCGAGGGAGGCGAAATCAAGCGGGCGGAGGGAGTTTTCGACCCTCTCGGGGCAGGTCACGGCGTATTGGATCGGCAGGCACATGTCGGAGTGGCTGAGTTGGGCGAGGATTGAGCGGTCGACGAATTCGACCATTGAATGCACGATACTTTGCGGATGGATGACCACTTCGACGCGATCCATGCCGATGTCGAAAAGCCAGCGTGCTTCGATCATTTCAAGCGCCTTGTTAAACAAGGTGGCGGAGTCCAGCGTGATCTTGCGGCCCATGTTCCATGTGGGGTGGCGCAGGGCCATTTCGGGAGTTACATTTTGTAACTCTGCCGCTGGCGTTCTGCGGAATGGTCCTCCAGAGCAGGTGAGGATGAGACGCCTAACGCTTTTTGCATCGCGGCCTTCGAGACATTGAAAAATCGCGCTATGCTCGCTATCCACCGGCAGAACGCGCACACCTTTTCGCCGCGCGGCTTCCATCACGATCTCACCGGCCATGACCAGGATTTCCTTGCTCGCCACGGCGATGTCTTTTCCAGCTTCGATGGCGGCCAAGGCGGGGCGCAGGCCAGCGGTTCCGACAATCGATACGAGCACCAGATCGGCCTCTGGCATCGTCGCGAGTTCCACAAGACGATCGATGCCGTCCGGCGCTCTGGATAGGGCCGTCCTTGCCTCCGGAAACTCGCGGGCGGCAGCGGCAAGCCCTTCCGTATTGGAATGAGCGGACATTCCGACTATTCGCATCCGGTCGGGGATGTCACGCGCCACCTTAAGGGCGCTCTGGCCGATGGAGCCTGTGACTCCAAGAATGACGACATTTCGCATGGGTTTTGAGATTGTCCGAGCGGCCGTGATTTCGCAACGCGGGAGAAGAGGGCTACACAGAATCGATTCCGGCAAACTGGGGCAGGCTTCGGATTCTGGCCTCAAATTTTTCATGGTCAGCAAGGGCGATCCCAGGCGGAAATTTCGCGGCGGAACGATTCCACTTTTTGAGCCACTCGGCGGCGAGAACATCGCGACCGCGCTCGAGGGCCTTGTCCAGATGCGTGAATGCGATGGTCGTTTCCTCCTTGTCGCCCGCATTTCGCCCGCGCGCCACACCCCAACCCGCGCCGAGCATGGCCACGCGCGATGCCGTGGAGCAGGTGTAGGTGAAAAGCTCGACATCCTGCGAACCGCAAACGGCGAGCATGGCCCGGAAGGCGGCCTCGGTCCACGCAGGCGCGCAGGTCTTTCCGGAAAACATGTCGTAAAACACGAGGTCCGGCGGCACGGCTTGGGCTAGAAGATCCAGAAAGTCTCCTTCGTGAAGTTGCCAGGAGAGGCGCTCATGCTGCTTCGAAACCCAGGTGGCATTCTTCAAAATGGCCGGAGGTCCAGCATGACGCAGGTAGGGGAACCGATCGTTGTTTTTCAAGGCCAGGCGCAGTGAATCGAGATCATTCTCAAAACTCACAATGCGCATCGGACGCACCGGCCCCTCATGCGCCAGCGCCTCGTAGCACTCGATGGCGGCCATGGCATTCGCCGCCGCTCCAAGGCCAACATCCCAGATCACCAGCGGCTCGCTCGTTTCCTCGCGAAGGCGGGAGGCGAGGCGCGATTGCTCGATGTAGAGGCTGCGGGCCTCATCCATCGGCGGCGTGCGCGAGTGCATGATCTCGCCCGAACTCACATGGAGAATGCTCGAGAAGCCTTCGATAGCCGTGTGGATTTTGTATTCCCCCAGCGTGATCGAACGGGGCGGGTTACGCCGCATTGGCGTGACCGGATTGTCCAAGTCATCCTCGGCGAGAATGGCGCGCTTTTCTTCGTAGAGGGCTAGAAATCTGTCCTCGAGAATACTCTGCCGCATCTCAGCCATGAGCTGGTGGTAGAAGAAAATGTTGTGCTGGCCGATCAGTTGCCAGCCCAGCGTCTCCCTGCACTTGGTAAGATGGTGCAAATAGGCACGGGAAAACTTGGCGCAGGTCGGGCAGCCGCAGTCCGGATCCAGCGGGTCGTTTGAGGTTTTGTAAATGCCACGCCGCAGTTGGAGGAACCCGCGCGACGTGAAAGCCCCGCCGCGCTGCGCGACTTGGGTGGGAATGATGCAATCGAACATGTCCACGCCCCGGTGGACGGCTTCGAGGATGTCGAGCGGCGTTCCCACGCCCATGAGATAGCGGGGTTTGTCATCCGGCAGAAGGGCTGCTGTGAATTCACAGGTGTCCTCGCGCTCGCTCTTCCCCTCGCCCACGGCGAGACCTCCGATAGCGAATCCCTCGAAGGGCATCGCGCAAAGCGCCTCGGCGCTTGCTTGGCGCAGGGACTGGTTCAACGCTCCCTGCACAATGCCGAACATCGCCTGCCGGGAGTCGCCCCTCGCCGCAAGGCTTCGAGCGGCCCAGCGGTGTGTGAGTTCCATAGCCTGACGGGCCGTGGCCTCATCCACCGTAGAAGGCACGCACTGGTCGAGCACCATCATAATGTCGCTGCCGATCGCTTTCTGCGTCTCGATGCTCAGCTCGGGGCTGAGAACAATCGTGCGGCCATCGAGGTAACTCTGAAAAACCGCGCCCGCCTCGCTCATGGATCGCGAATGCGGCAATGAGAAGATCTGAAATCCACCGGAATCGGTCAGCACCGAGCGTTCCCAGCTCATGAACCGGTGGATGCCTCCGACACTGCGAAAGACCTCCGCTCCGGGGCGCAGCAGGAGGTGGTAGGTATTCGCCAGCAGGATCTGCGAGCCGGAGTCGTGTAGAAAATCCGGCGTCTGCGCTTTGACAGTCGCATGCGTGCCCACCGGCATGAAGAGGGGTGTGCGAACCTCGTTGTGCAAGGTGCGAAATGTTGCCGCCCGCGCGCGCGTGCCGGCGCAGGTGGCATCCAGTTGAAAGTGAAGAGAGGTTTGCAAAATCCGGAATCGAGTGCGCGGATCGGATGCGAAATCCGCCGCAACATAAAGTTTTTTCCGTTCGCCGCAGGGAAGTCTCGGGCTTTGACCCCATGGCGGGGCACATCGCCCACCGTGAAGTTCAAGCGTCAGGAAAACCAAAATTATGAACGCAAAACCTAAAATACTCTCATCCTTGTCGATGGTCATTCCCTGTGGATGCCTCGTCGCCTTGGTCGTCACCGCAGTGGTTTTGCTCGCACCACCCCCAATGCAGAGCCAAACACTGCCAGCAACACCCAACATACTCGTCGTCTATGACAACGAAGGCCAGTGGGGTTGGCTTGGGGAAATCTATTCTCTCAAGCTGCAAAACCTGCTCGGGCACTTTGACGCCAAAGTCACCCGCACGCCACTGGCGAAATACAAATCTGGTGATATCGCTGCAAATGACGCGGCATTTTATGTCGCCTCTGTGTGGAACGAATCGCCATTGCCTGCGGCATTCCAGACCGATCTGGAGAACACTGTGAAGCCTTTCGTGTGGATGGGTGTGAACCTGTGGCGTTATGCGTGGGACCTTTCGAACTACGCACCGCGCACACAATTCAGCGATCGCTATGGATTTCAGCTTGAGTCCTACTCCGGCGAGAAACATCCCACGGTCGTTTATAAAAACACGAACCTGGAAAAGGATCCGTTCGATGCCGGCTTAAGCCGCATTCGCATCACCGAGCCGTCGAAAGCGATCGTCCACGCGGTGTGTTTGGATGAGGGCGGAACCGAGTGGCCTTACATCGTGCAGAGCGGGAAATTCTGGTTCGTCGCCGACATGCCGATGATCTCAACGACATTCGAGAATCGCTCGCTCGCCTTTGCAGACCTGCTCCACGACATGCTTGGGATTTATCATGAGGAAAACCACCGCGCCTTCTTCCGAATCGAGGATGTGGCCGCCGTTTGCGACCTGCCAACCCTCAAATCGCTGGGCAATGCGCTGGCGGACTTGAATGTGCCATTCACGATCAGCCTCATCCCCGAGTATCGTGACTGGTCCGGCATCTACAATGATGGCGTGAGTGAAAATGTCCGCATCACCAAAAACTCGCAGGTATCCGCAGAGATGCGGCGCTGGGTCAGCGAGGGCGGGCAGGTTCTTCAACACGGAACAACGCACCAGATCGATGGAATCATGAATCCCTACACCGGCGTGAGCGGCGATGATTATGAATTCTACCGCGTCACCGCAGATGAGCAGGGGTTTCTCACGCTTGTCGGCCCCATCCCCGGGGACTCGGCAAGCTGGGCCCGTAACCGGGTGAACCGTGGTTTGAACATCTTGAAGAACGCGGGATTCAACCCCGTCGGCTGGCTCACACCTCACTATTTGGCATCGCCGGTTGACTACAAGGTCTTCGCAAGCATTCACCCGTTTGCCTGTGACCGTGGTATTTTCTTCTTCAACGACGCAACTGGGAAGACTCAGGCAACAGAGTTGAATTCGCCCTACATCTACCGCGATACCTATGGGCTCAAGCGCATGCCGGAAACGATCGGTTACATCGATCCCTTTGGCTGGTATGAGCTACAAGCACCGACGACATCGGAGGATTTGCTGAAACGCGCCAAGGCTCTGAAAGTTGTCCGCGATGGTTGGGCGGGATTCTACTTCCACTGGTATTTGGACCCTCAGGAACTTCGCAAAACGGTGATCGGTCTTCAGGAGCTCGGCTTCACCTTCACCCCGCTCAGCGGCAACTTGAAGTAACCAAAACCTGTCATGTGTGGAATTGTTGGAACGATTGGAAAAACAGACACCCTGCCCTTCCTTTTGGAGGGGCTGGGTCGTCTGGAATATCGGGGCTACGACTCGGCCGGTGTGGCTGTGTTGAGCGGAAATGAAATCAAAACGCGTAAGGCCGTGGGAGGTGTCTCGCAGCTTGTGGACGAAGTGGCGCGGAATCCCGTGCAAGGGAATCCCGGCATCAGCCACACTCGCTGGGCCACGCACGGAAGCGTGACCACCGAGAACGCCCATCCGCACCTGGACGCCTCCGGCAGACTGGCTCTCGTGCACAACGGCGTTGTGGAAAACCACAAGCATCTTAGGGACGAACTGACCGGCAGAGGACATGTCTTCCGCTCGCAGACGGATACGGAGGTTCTTGCGCACCTGATCGGCGAGGCATTTGATCAAAATGCAGACCGAAACCGTTCAGCGCTACTTCATGCGATGCAAGAAGCCCTGCGCCATGTGCGAGGCACTTATGCCATTGCTGTCATCCATGCGGATCTCGGACGGTTCCTAGCCGCCGCGCGCAGCGGGAGTCCACTGGTGCTGGGCATCGGAAAGGATGCCCAGTTTATAGCGAGCGATGCTGCCGCTCTGGATGGCTGGGTGCAGGATATCATCTACCTAAAGGATCAGGACATCGCCGCGCTTGATGGCGAGTCCTTCCATCTGGCCACCGTATCTGGCGGCACGGCAGCTGCGCCGAAGCTCCGAAAAATCGAGGTAGAGGCGCGCGCCACAGGGAAAGGGCTTTTTCCACACCACATGCTCAAGGAAATTCATGAGCAGCCTGACACTCTGCGCGAGGCCATGAAGGGCCGATTGATTCCCGAGGAATCCACTGCCCGTTTCACAGGTCTCCATCGCACGAACGAACAGCTCCGCGAGCTGAAGCGCATCATCCTCACTGGCTGCGGAACAACATTCCATGCAGCTCTCGCGGGGGAATACATGATCGAGAGTCTGGCGCGGATTCCTGTGGAGTGCGACTACGCGAGCGAGTTCCGCTACCGCAACGCGCCGCTGGATCCGGAGACCGCAGTCTTTGCTATGAGCCAGAGCGGAGAAACGGCCGACACGCTCGCCGCCTTGCGCGAGAGCAAGCGGAAAGGCGCCCTCACACTTGGCATTTGCAACAATGTCTTCAGCACGATCAGTCGCGAGAGCGATGGAGGCATCGGCCTCCGTGCGGGGGTTGAAATCGGGGTGGCAGCGACCAAGACATTCACCTCCGAACTCGCGATTCTCGCCATGCTTGGACTCATGCTCGGCCGCATCCGAGACCTCTCGCAAGCCGACGCGGCCGAAATCATCGAAAGCTTGGAGCGGCTTCCCGATCTCGTTGCGCGCACACTCGAACGAGATTCCGCAATCGCGGCCATCGCTACGAAATACGCCAAGACCCGGAATTTTCTCTTTATGGGCCGGCAGGCAAATTTCCCGATCGCTCTGGAGGGAGCACTCAAGATGAAGGAAATCACCTACATCGCCTCATCAGGACATCCAAGCGCCGAGCTGAAGCATGGTATTATCGCTCTCATCAATGACGAAACACCCACCATCGTCCTGGCTCCACAAGATGATGTCTTTGAAAAAAACGTGAGCAACATCGAGGAAATCAAAGCGCGCCGGGGTCCGGTGATTGCTATCGGCACGGAGGGCGACAACACACTCGCATCCCTCTGCGATGAGGCGATCCTCCTGCCAGCGGCACTGGGATTTCTGAGCCCGTTTCTCAACACCATTGCCCTTCAGCTTCTCGCCTATCACACGGCAGTCTCTCTCGGATGCAATGTGGACAAGCCGCGAAACTTGGCCAAGAGCGTGACAGTCGAGTAGGTGCGCCGTCGGACTCAGGCCGGACGACGTCCGGTGAGCGCGCGCTGGAGTGTGAGTTGATCCGCATGCTCCAGCCCGCCGCCGGCTGGGAGTCCGTGTGCGATGCGGGTGGTGCGGATTTCCAAGGGCACGAGGATTTCCGTGAGATAGTTCGTCGTCGCCTCACCTTCGACATCGGCGCTGAGGGCGAGGATGATTTCCGTCGGGTTTTCTTCGCGGATTCTTTCGAGCAGGGATTGAATGCGCAGTTGGGCCGGGCCGATGTGGTCCAGCGGTGAGAGGCGGCCGCCGAGGGAGTGATAAAGCCCCTGAAAGACTCCGCTTCGCTCGAGTGGGAGGATGTCGGTGGCCTGTTCGACGATGCAGATTTCTTTCCCCTGTCGCGACGGCTGGAGGCAGATTTCGCAAAGCTCCGAGACGGCGAAGAAGCCGCATTTTTTGCAGGGGTGGATCGAGGCCGAGGCCGCTGTGATGGCTGCCGCCAGAGGCGCAGGGCGCGCATCCTTGTGTCCCAAGAGCCAGAGCGCACAGCGTTCGGCACTGCGCGGACCAAGACCAGGTAAACGCCGCAACTCACGCGTGAGTTCATTAAATGGGGGCGGATAATCGAGCGGCATTTCAATTCGTGGCTAAACAGCCATCCACGATCCGCACTAGCCGGTCGCCACGGCTCGCAAGATTCTCATCGTGCGTGACCACGACGAGAGTGCGTCCATCGGCCTTGGCAAGATCGAGAAGCAGATTGATGATCACCTCGCCGTTTTTGGAATCCAGGTTGCCAGTGGGTTCATCGGCAAAAAGAATGGCTGGGTCGTTGATGAGCGATCGAGCGATGGCGACGCGCTGTTGTTCGCCGCCGCTGAGTTCGGCCGGCAGGTGGTCGATGCGTCCAGACAGACCAACGCGCTGCAAGAGATCGCGCCCACGGGCGAGTTCGGATTTTCCCCTGATGAGGGCTGGCAGCAGGACATTTTCCAATGCGGTCAGCTCTGGAAGCAGGAAATAGGATTGAAAGACAAAACCCATGCTCTTGTTGCGCAGGCGGGCCAGCGCATTGCCAGATAGACCATAGAGCGAGTGGCCCTCAAACTCCACAGTGCCGGCCTCTGGGGTCTCTAGACCCGCCAGAGTGTAGAGAAGCGTCGTCTTCCCCGCTCCACTCGCACCGCAGAGAAATACGGACTCTCCAGCGGCTATGTCGATGTCAATGCCCCGTAGAACCTCGATGGATGCCCCCCCTATGCGGAATGACCTGCGAAGCCCTCGCGCCTGCAGGCGTGGGGTCATGGACGACCGTCTATCGGCTGGAACTTCTTACCAACAGCCGGGCCGGTGTATTCGCTGAGAGGACGATACAGGCGGTTGTCGGCGAGTTGTTCCATGACATGGCCGGTCCATCCAGCCGCACGGGCGATCGCAAAGATCGGGGTGAAGAGGTCGGTCGGGATGCCCATGGAGTAGTAAACAGTGGCCGAGTAGAAATCGACATTCGCATTCAGGCCCTTGCGCTCCTTCATGATCGAGGCGATGCGCTCGCTCATGCGAATCCACTTCGGCTCGCCGAGTTGGTTGCTGAGAATGATGGCCATCTCGCGGAGATGCGGGGCGCGCGGGTCGAGGACTTTGTAAACCCGGTGACCAATGCCCATGATTTTTTTCTTCTGCTCGAGTTGGGTCTCAACCCAAGCGTCCACTTTGTCTTCGCTGCCGATTTCCTGCAGCATGTGAATGACGCCTTCGTTTGCGCCACCGTGGAGCGGTCCCTTGAGTGTTCCGATGGCCGAAGTGATGGCGGAATACATGTCCGACAGAGTGGCGATGGTTACACGAGCGGAGAATGTCGAGGCATTCATGCCGTGGTCGGCATGCAATACATAGGCGACGTCCAGCGTGCGAGCGGCTTCAGCACTCGGCTCGGTGCCATTGATGAGATAGAGAAAGTGTGCCGCCTCGCCGAGATCCGTGCGAACGGGTGGAAGGTCGAGCCCCTTGCGAGCACGGTGGAAATAAGCGGTGATGACACCCATCTTTGCCGTGATGCTGACGGAGCGGTTGTAGTTCGCCTCCGGGCTTTCGTCCTTCGGATTCGCGTCGTAGAGGCCCAGCATCGAAACAGCTGTGCGGATGACATCCATCGGCCCTGCGTTTTTTGGGGCGTTGCGCAGAAAGTCCACGACTGGTTGTGGCAGCTCGCGGGCCGCGCGGAGCTTTTTGCTGAGGGCGTCGAGCTGGGCGCGGTTTGGGAGTTCCCCATGCCAGAGCAGGTGAATCGTCTCCTCAAAACTGGCATTTCCGGCGATTTCGTTGATGTCGTAACCGGCATAAATGAGGACGCCCTCTTGACCGAGAACATCACTGAGGCTGGTTGAGTTTGCTACGATTCCTTCGAGTCCTTTGGCTGTTACTGGCATAAGTTTTTTTGTGTTTAATGGGGTAGGCTCGGCGGAGTGTGAACAAGGGTTTTTGAAATGAAAAGCCTTACTGGGAAATTTCTTTGGCACCTTGAAATGAATGCACCGTGACTTGACGCTGTGCCGCCGCTGCGTTTAATTCCGCCGCAAGATATGACCCGCAAGGATTTCACCGTTCTCACCGCAATAACTCTGCTTCTCGCCGGTTGTGCGAACTACGACAAACGCCTGACCAATACCAGCACCAGCTATCTCGGAACCGACGGCTCGATCATTTCGCGCTCTGCGGAATCCACACTCGCCGACAAAAATTCCTACTGGGATGGCGACGGTGTGCAGGGAGCGCCATCGATAGTCATCGACCTCTCGGATCAAAAAGCTTCGTTCTACAAAGGATCGAAGCTCGTTGGCGTCTCCGCCATCTCGTCCGGCCGCGAAGGCTATGGAACCCCGACCGGTTCCTATAAGATCACCCAGAAAAATCCCGATCATGTCTCGAACCTTTACGGCGACTATGTGAATGCCCAGGGCGATGTGCTGGTGAAAAATGTGTCCAAAGTCAAAGATCCCGTGCCGCCCGGCGGAAGCTTTGCCGGTTCTCCGATGCCTTATTTCATGCGACTCGGCCGCACGGCGGTCGGCATGCACCAAGGATTTCTCCCCGGCGTTCCAGATAGCCACGGCTGCATCCGCATGCCGGAGCGAATGGTGAAAGTTTTCTTCGAGAACGCACCGGCCGGGACCTCGGTGACGATTATTAATTAACCCTCGTAAAAGGCGCGCACCAACGATGTGCAGCGCTCATGAGGAAGCACGCCGCTCTCCATTTGGTTCATCACATAACCGAATCCGACACCTTGCTCCGGATCGGCAAAACCCAGGCTTCCCCCGGCTCCAGCATGGCCGAAAGCGGACAGCGTGGGGCCAAGTAGAGAGCGGATTTTGCGGCCGTTCCCATCCAGTGGATCCATCATGAAGCCGGCTGAGAAGGACATCTCCCGCTGGAGCACAGGATCGAAGCCTTGCGTAAGGCGGGTGGACATCCACTCGAGCGTTTGTTTTTTGAAAAAGACCTTACCCTGAATGCAGCCGCCCGAGGCCAGCATGGCATAAAATTTCGCCAAGCCTTGCGCGGAGGCGATGCCTCCCATGGATGGGAGCGAGGCGGCCCGGACTTGCGGGGCGTTCATGGCAGAGATTCCAGAGAGGCCGGGCGGGCTGGCAAAGGCTCGGCGCGTGAGGGAATTTGGATCGGTAAAAGCCCTCAGAAACAGCTCGTCACCCGTAGCGGGTGGTCCCGCGCGCGGCGGGAGGATGGTGGCTACGCGGACATTTTGATTTTCCGGAAGGCCGATCCACAGGTCGATGCCAAGCGGCTCGGCAAAAACCCGGCGCCAATAGGCGGCGAGCGATTCTCCTCCCGCGAGGCGGCGCAGGATTTCATCCAACACAAAACCAAAGACCCTGGGTCCGTAGGCTGGGCCCGCTTCTACAGGCAGAAGGGGCGTTTGCTTTTCGATCGCCCGCACGACGCTCTCGCGATCCAGAATATTCGCGGAGGGATCCTCGAGCGCGCACAACCCCGCGCGGTGCGAGAGGACCTGGCCAAGCGTGAGCGCGCCCTTTCCAGCCTGCGCGAATTCCGGCCAGAAATCCGCAACGCGTGTGTGAAGATCCACCCCCGCTTCCTGCATCGCATGGAGCGTGCAGGCGGCAGCCACGCCCTTGGTGGCGGACCAGATCAGAACGAGCGTCTTATCGTTCCATGGCACCGAGCGGGCCGAGTCGCAAAAACCTCCGCAAAGAGAGACGACTTCCTCGCCGCCACGAAAAATGCCCAGAGCGGCACCGACCTCAACACCGTCGGCGAAGTTTTTTTCAAATGCCTGCCGCACCCCGCTCACATCTGACCTCGTAGCTCGATCAAATCAGGATCCAACTTTGCGATGTCGCGGAATTTGTCATCCATCGCGAAGCTTCTTTGGGCATAATCGAGCGCGTTTTCCAAGTCGCCCAGGACCGCGCTGTAGCAGGCCAAGTTGTAAAAATAGGTCGCCTCTTCGGCGAGTTTCGACGGTCCGCTGAGCAGAAGCTTCAATGCCGCATCAGTGCTGCCGCGCTCATGCAGGCAGAACGCGCCATGGATGTAGCCCGAGACAGCTTCCGGATAAATCTCCCGCAACCGCTCGCAAATCCGAAGCGACTCGTCCCAGTTGTGGCTTTTCATGGTGATGAAAAGCCGCAACTGCAAAGCGGATTCGACCTCCCTGTCTTCCGACGGCATGGAATCAAGCTCCGCCATGGCCTCGACCGGCATACCAAGCTCCAGATAACCCTGCGCCGCGAGTAGGCACTTTTCAAAGGACATGGACGGCAAACTAACGAGCCGACAAGCCACGCCGCCAGCGTTATTTTCCTCTATGTCGCGAGCGGATCATCTGTTATCAGCGAATCCTTAATTCGTGAACGTCTCCGACCTGCGTGAAATTTTGCAATACGTCCCCCTTTTCCGGGAGCGTATTTTCGTGGTTGCGGTGGATGGTGAGGTCGTGGAATCGGAGAATTTTCCGAACATCCTGCTGGATCTCGCCGTGCTCCGCTCCCTGAGTATCAAAGTCGTCCTGGTGCATGGCGCAAGCCGCCAGATCGAGGCCCTCGCCGCTGCCCGTGGAGTTCGGATCACCAACTCCGACGGCATCGGCCTCACCGATGAGCCAACGCTGCAAGTCAGCATCGACGCGGCGATCCGGCTCACCAATGAAATCATGGAGGGTCTGTCCTCAGTCGATCTGCGCGCCGCCTACATCAACGCGCTCATCGTCCATCCCGCCGGCATTCTCGGTGGCGTGGATCAACAATACACCGGCAAGGTCGAGCGAGTGGACACCAAGGCCCTCCGGCTCCTTCTCGACGAAGGCATCATTCCTGTCATCCCTCCCATGGGCTTCGACGGCGAGGGGCGGACCTACCGGGCGAATTCGGACAGCATCGCGCTGGAAGTCGCCGTGGAACTCGGCGCAGCGAAAATCCTCTACCTCGCGCCAAGCCGTGTCTTCGAGGAATCCACACCCCTGCCGCGCCAACTTTCGATTTCCGAAACGGAAGATCTCGTCAAAAAACGCAAAGCCGACTTCCCGACGGGCCTGCTCTCAAAACTTGAGAACGGCGCCAAAGCCTGCCGTCAAGGTGTTGCCCGCGCTCACCTGCTGAACGGCGGCATGAACGAAGGCCTGCTCAGCGAGGTCTTCAGCCACGAAGGCATCGGAACCATGGTTTACTCGAACGAGTATCAACAAATCCGGCGCATCTTCAAAAAGGATGTCCGGTCTGTGATCTCGCTCATCCGGCAATCCGTGCAGAACGAGGAACTCGTCCGCCGCTCGCGCACGGAGATTCTCGAGTGCCTGAATGACTACTGGCTTTTGGAAGTGGACCGCTCTCCCGTGGCCTGCGTGGCCCTGCACCTCTATTCCGAACAATCCGCCGCCGAACTCGCCTGCCTGCATGTGCGCAAGGCGCAGGAGAATCAGGGCTACGGACGCAAACTCATGGCGTTTGTGGAAAATCTTGCGCGTGAGAAAGGCGTAAAAACCCTCTTCGCCCTCTCCACGCAAGCCTACAGCTATCTCCAGCAAAAAGGCGGCTTCACAGCTGCGGACCCGTCCATCCTGCCGCCTGAGCGACTCCAGAAATACGAAACCAGCGGAAGAAATTCCGTCGTGCTCGTGAAAACCCTGCGCCCGTGACACACAACGCTGCCCTTTTCATCGACGGCTTCGTTATTCTCACCTACTTCATCGTGATCGTAGGCATCGGTCTCTACGCCGGTCGGCGGAATGACACGCTGCAAGAGTTCGCACTCGGCGGGCACAAGATTCCCTGGTGGGCTGTCCTGGCATCGATCATCGCGGCGGAGACCAGCGCGGCGACATTCCTCGGCACGCCAGCCGAGGGCTACAAGACACTCGGCTTCGCCTACGCCCAGCTGGCCATCGGAACGATTCTTGCCCGCATCATCATCGCGTATCTTTTCATCGCCCCCTATTTCCAATTCAAGGTCCAGAGCATCTACGAATACCTCACTCTGCGATTCGGCTCGCGCACGAAAAACATGGCGAGCGGGATATTCCTACTCGGCCGCGTGCTGGGAATCGGCGTTCGACTTTACCTCGGCGGCGTGATCCTGGTCGTCATCTGGCGCTACCTTTTTCCCGGCACGGAAATTACCATTTGGACCTACTTCTGGGGCATCGTCTTTGTCACAGCAGTCACGGCCGCCTACACCGCCGTCGGCGGCATCAAGGCAGTGGTCTGGACCGATCTCATCCAAGCCTGCCTCATGTGCGGCGCCGTCGTTTTTGCGATGTTCACCATCCTGCACCAAATCCCCGGCGGTCTTGGAAAGGTGAATGAGATGCTTGACGGTCAAAAAGTTGCGATGTTTCAAACTGGGTGGGAGGCGACGAAGCCCTTCGGCGAGGCCCTCCGGCAAATGCTCGAAAACCCCTACACCATCCTCGCGGCTATCCTCGGCTCCACATTCCTCACCATGGCCACCCACGGCACCGATCAGGATATGGTGCAGCGAATGCTCACCGCTGAGAATATCAAAAAAAGCCGGTTCAGCCTGATCGTAAGCGGATTTGCCGATATCCCGATCGTCTTGGCATTCCTCGCCGTCGGCATTCTCCTCTGGGTCTTCTACCAAATCAGCCCGGATCCTTCGCTCCCGACAGCCCACAACGAAATCTTCGCGCACTACATCGTCCACGAAATGCCAGCCGGCATCCGTGGACTCATCGTCGCCGGCGTTTTTGCGACCATGATGGGCTCGACCTCCGCCGCGCTCAATGCACTGGCTACTTCATTCATCCGCGACTTCTACCAGCCCTACTTCAACAAAACATCGACCGATGCCCAGTCGATCCGCGCCGCACGCATAGCGACCCTCGTTTTCGCCGGGCTCATGATCGTTGTTGCCACCGGAGCCGCCTACGCTGTGCTCGAGACAAATATCACGATCATCCCGCTCGCGCTCGGTGTGCTCGGCTACGGCTACGGTTCGCTCCTAGGCATCTTCCTGCTGGGCGTCCTCACAAAATCCCGAGGCAACGACATCGCCAATGTCTTCTCCATGCTCATCGGAATCGCCGCCGTTTTGATTCTTGGAAAAGTCAAAATCCCCGCCATCGATCCCCTGGCCCTCCTGACATTCCAGCTGACACCTGCCGAGTGGAATTTCGGCTTCTTCATGCCAGCCTGGTGGCCCGCCATCTCCTGGCCCTACTATGTGTTCATCGGTAGCACGGTCACCTTCCTGCTCGGCATCCTTTTCAAATCCCGCCAAGCGGTAACTTCCGCGCCCGCAGAGTAAAAATCAGCGCATCGAGCCTTTTGGAGCTCTTGTGAAAAGGGGATAAAAGAGTCTTTTCAGCGTTTTGGCTTTTCCTGTTTACTCGCTGGATGTCTCGCATACCTGTCACCATTCTGACTGGCTTCCTCGGAGCCGGAAAAACCACGCTGTTGAACCGCATTCTCGGGGAGGACCACGGGCTACGGATTGCGGTGATCGAAAATGAATTTGGCGAGATTGGCATCGACCATGAGCTGGTCATCAATGCCGAAGAGGAGTTGTTTGAAATGAACAACGGGTGCATCTGCTGCACGGTGCGCGGGGATTTGATCCGCATCTTGGGGAACCTCATGAAGCGCCGCGACAAGTTTGACCACATCCTGATCGAAACGACCGGCCTGGCTGATCCGGGGCCGGTGGTGCAGACATTTTTTGTGGATGAGGAATTGCGGGAGCAGACGGTGGTGAATGGTGTGGTGACCGTGGTGGACGCGCACCATTTCTCGCGCCATGTCGATGAGACGCACGAGGCCGAGGAGCAGGTGGCTTTTGCGGATGTGATTCTTCTGAACAAGTCCGACCTCGCGACTCCCGAAGAGCTGGAGGAAACGGAGCAGCGCATCCGCGCCATCAATGCCCTGGCCGTGATCCACCGCACGACGCGCGCGGAGATCGACATCAAAAAAGTGCTCGAAGTGGGCGGCTTCAACCTCGATCGCGCCACTGAACTTAATCCCCACTTTTTGGACGCGCATGGACATCACCACCATCACCACTCGGACATCTCGAGCGTGGGCATCGAGGCCGAGGGGGAGTGCGATGGCAAAAAACTCAACGACTGGATTTCGAAACTCGTTCGCGATCAGGGGCAGGACATTTTCCGCATGAAGGGGGTTTTCGCCGTGAAGGGCCAGGCGGACCGCGTGGTGTTCCAAGGCGTGCACATGCTCATTGATGCGGCGAGTGGCGGTCCGTGGGCCGGACGCCCGCGCAAGAACAGCTTGGTTTTCATCGGCCGCAAACTCGATCGCGAAGCCCTTACCAGCGGATTCCGCTCCTGCCTCGCTTGAAGAGCCCCGGTTCGATTACTGCGGGGGATCACATCCTCGACCTGAAATGGAATCCGGAGGGGACGCGTCTTCTCGCGACTCCCGCCACCGGCGCGGTGCTTGTAGCCGACGAAACGGCGACGCTGCTGGAGGAACTGCCTGGCCACGGCATGGGGAATGGAAGCTCGGACTGGTTCGCCGGCGAGCCTGTGACTTGCGGGTTCGACGGAAAAATCCGCTGCGGCTCACGGGAATGGAAGCCCGGACGGGGAATGATCGAGCATGTGCGGACGAGTCCGGATGGAGCGCTCCTTGCGGCTGGCCAAGGCAAGGCGCTGCACATTTTCGACGTGGCTGGGAGTGATGAAAAAAGCCTCCGCGACTTGCCGGCTGTGGTGTCGGATTTCGCATGGAATCCCAAATCGCCCTCAGAGATTGCCACGGCGGGCGCCGGTGGGGCGCTACTTTGGCGGCTTGGTGAAAAAGAACCATTTGCTCGCTTCGATTGGGGCGGCGCGAGCCTGCAAGTGCGGTGGAGTAATGACGGACGCTGGTTGGCCACGGCGGACCAGACCGCGAGCGTGCATGTTTACGATATCCCGAAGGACAATCCGCTCAACATGGAGGGTTTTGAATCCAAGGTTCGCGCGCTGGCCTTTTCGGCCGATGGCAAACGCCTCGCCACAGCTGGCAGTCCGGTGGTGACGGTGTGGCCGTGCGCCTCTGCAAAAGGTCCGGATGGAGCCCGACCGATTCAGGTCGATGGCAGCGAGAGCGAAGTGCTGGCGCTGGATTTCTCACCCGCAACTGGCCAACTCGCGACAGGTGATGGCGAGGGAACGCTGCTCGTAGTGACTTTTGAGAAGGGCCAATTCCGCCGCAAGCGGGCCAGACTGGGCACCGGCATCAGCGCCTTGGCGTGGCATCCCAACAAGCCGCTTCTGGCCGTGGGTCACGCGAGTGGCTTGGTAACTTGGCTTTCGATGCAGTCCTGAACCGATTCGCCGCCTTCGAGCGTGGGCTTGTCTTGAGCTGCGGAATCTGCAGCGACCAAAAAATCGCTCGCCTCGGCCGGTGTCTCAACAGCTTCGGGCAGAGGCTCGGTGGTCTCTGAGGCCGGGTCGATTTCTCCGGACAAAATGGCATTCCCCTGTGGCAAAGACTCTGGGGTTTCAGGCAAAACATCGGCCACTTGAGGCAAACGCTCCTGTTCACCTGGCAGAGGTTCGGCAGCATCCGGCTTCAGCTCTGCAAAATTAGCATCTGGTGCGGAGGCTTCAGCAGGTGGCTCGGGGTTTGTATTGGGTGTCTCTGAGACAACAGGCGCTGGTGTAGAGGCCTTGGGCGCCGGGTTGGGGCGGGGTGGGCGGTTGCCTTGGGGTTTTGCCTGTTTTTCCTGCGGGGGGCGCGCGGAGGGGCGCCGTGGGATTTCGAGCCCCTTCGAGGCGAAGTCGATGACATGGCCTTGCAACAAGAGCCAATGGAAATCGCGGAGCAGGGCCGGCTCGCGAAGTGCTGGATCCGATGGCAGGGTAGTCAGCGCGAGCAGAGCCTTCCATTGTTCCGCTCGGGGTTTTGCGGCATTTGATTCCAGATAATCTAGAATGGCGGCGAGGCTCTCGGAGACGGGATTCGCCTGGCGATCGAGCAACTTGGGCCGGGCCACGGAGACATAGGTGATGTTTTCGTGAGCTTTAAAAATCTGCAACCCACCGCCGGCAAGTTTCTGGCCGAGGGTATTGGCAAGCGGAAGAGGGAACCGGATGAGGTTGTCGAGTTCACGGCGGGTGAACTCAATGACCGCTGGCGCAGAATCGTTCACCGGTGCAGAGCCTGGAGCGGTGAAGTGATCCCCGGGATTGATAATCGCGGTGGCTGCATGATTTTTTTGAAAGTGCTCGGCTACTTCTGCAAGGTTTTTCAGTGGCTCAGGCTCGCTGCCTTCGGGGGCTTCGAGTGGAAAATAGACATTCTGCGAGCTTTGTTCATCGCGCCATTTTTGGATGGATTCCTCATCGCGGACCATGCGGATGCGGGCCTTGTAAATATCAAACGCCATATTGCCGTAGCGCTCGGCATGGAGTTTTTGGACTTTAAGCTGGTAGTCGTGGAGGTTGGGTGGCCCAAGAAGGACACCGCTCATGCCGCACTGGGCAATGATCGGGGAGGCTCCTTTTGGCGGTTCCACGGCGATGCGCTCGAGGCGGTAAAATTTATCCAATTGTGTCGCAAGAATCCGCGCTGCTGCATCGCTCTCGCTCAACCAAAGCGTGCCATCCGCCACGACTTGAAAAAGTGACGGGCCGGATTTGCGTTGAAACTCCACAAGGTAGCGGGCGGATTTTTCAAGAACCAGACGGGCCAACTCGAAGAGGGAATATGTCTTGGCCGTCGATTTGATCTGCTTAAGCAAACCATCAACGCCGCGTGGTTCGGGAACAAATTTGATTTCCCAGCCCTCAAGAAGAACGGGGCGCTGGACCGGTTCGCTTTCGCGACGGCCACTACCTTGACGGTCATCACGGCGCGGGCCGCTGCTTTTTCCGGCAGGGCGCTTATCGCCGAAGGAGCGATTGCGCGATTTGTCGGAGTGTTCACCAGATGGCCTGCGGGCGAGGCGGTCGCCTTTTGGCCGTTTGCGATCCCAGCGGGAGTCTCCTTCGTCACGGTCGAAGCCTGAGCGCCGGTTGCCTGGCGTGTCCTCATCGCCGTGTGTGGAGGCGAGGGAGATTTTACTGGATGGAGTGGAGTCCTTGACCCATGAAGGCTGGAAGGATTGGAGCAAGTCCATTTCCAAGCCGGACAGGTCGGTGGGATTAGCTGGATTGGTGTTCATAAACCGCCTGAAGCGGTGGCAATCTGGATAATGCCCAGAGAGGCGACAAGATAATTATTTCAAAAACTCCGTCAAAAGATGATGCGGGCCGGAAAGATCAGGCGATGCCGGAATCCTTCAAGCGTTGTTCGATGTCGCTGACCTGAAGGGCTTCGACGAGCCCGCCGATGTCGCCCTCGAGAAAGCGGTCGAGGGAATAGAGCGAGAGCTTGATGCGGTGGTCGGTGACACGGTTCTCGGCGAAATTGTAGGTGCGGATTTTTTCTTCGCGTCCCCCGCCGCCGATGAGGCTGCGTCGGTGGGCGGAGTATTTTTCCTCCTCCTCACGGCGTTTATCCTCGAGGAGCCTGGAGCGCATGATTTTGATCGCGGCCTCCTTGTTCTTCTGCTGGCTGCGTCCGTCCTGGCAGCGAACGATCCTTCCGGTCGGGATGTGCATGACCTGCACAGCGGAGTCGGTGGTGTTCACACCTTGACCACCGGGTCCACCAGCGCGGCAGACCTCGATGCGCAGGTCCTCGGGTTTGATTTCGATATCCACCTCCTCGGCCTCGGGCAGAACGGCGACTGTGGCAGTGGAGGTGTGGATGCGGCCCTGCGCCTCGGTGGCGGGCACGCGCTGCACGCGGTGCACGCCGCTTTCGTAGCGGAAGCGGCGGAAGACGGATGTGCCGGAAATACGGAAAATAACCTCGCGCACGCCGCCTAGATCGGCCGGACTGGATTCGAGTTCCTCGACCTTGAGTCCCAAAGTGTCGGCATAGCGACAATACATGCGGTGCAAGTCGGCTGCGAAAAGAGCGGCCTCGGTGCCTCCGGTGCCGGCGCGGATTTCCACAATGGCATCGCGATCCTCATCCGGCTCGGGAGGGAGAAGCGCCACCTGAACGGCACGCTCAAAGAGTGGAATCTCGGGCTCGATGCGCTCGATCTCCTCGCGGGCCATGGCAGCCATTTCCTTGTCCTCGCCTGCCGCCAGTTCGCGGTTTTCGACCAACTCGCGGCGCGCGCGGGTGAGCTTTTCCCAGGATTCGAGCAGCTCTTTTGTGGAACCGTGCTCGCGCAGCACCTCCCTGGCATGCGCTGCATTTTCGAAGAGGCCGGGCGAGGAAATTTCGCTTTCGAGTTCTTCGAAGCGGCGGCGCTTGCGCTCGATGAGAGGTTCAAAGTCCATGGTGAAATAAAAACGGTAAACAGGCTTTGAACCCGTTTACCGTTTTAAAAAGAAAGAGCGTGTGACTAAGGCTTCTTGACGGCGCGTGCGACACGAACCGTGCCGTAGCGCTGCTTGAATTTGTCAACGCGGCCTGCCGTATCGACAAATTTCTGCTCACCGGTGAAGAAGGGATGGCAGGCGGCGCAGATGCCGAGTTTGATGTTCTGCCGAGTGGAGCGTGTCTTATATGTGGCACCGCAAGCGCACACGATCACGGTCTCTTGGTAGTCTGGATGAATTTCTGGCTTCATTTTGGAAAAGGGTGTGTATCCTAACGCCGATTCTTCGCGTGGCAACAGGAATCACCGCTATAATGAACATTTTTTTAAAAGCAGCACTCGGCATTTTTTTTGCGTTTATTCTCCAAGCTTCTTCCCAAGAGCCGACCCCCATTCCAACGCCAACCGTCGACAAGGACTATCATCAACTGCTGGATTCAACGCGCCAAGCCGGGTTGGAGGAGTTTCAGAAACAGAAACCCGCCACGCCCGAGGAATACCGCGAGTATCTGCATCTCCTCACCCAGCTTGTCGAATGCGACACCCTCGCCGAAGACTCGGGCAGCGCCGCCAATGCCCTCGAAACACAAACCGCCGAAATTCGCGAGGCCATCGAGCATTTTCAACCCCCTGTGCCCACGCCGGAGACCAGTCTCGATCTCTACGACAAGGCTCGGATCAAAGGCTGGCAGGCGGAGGAGTGGCTCGAGGCCCTTAACAACATCGGCTCCACCCGCACCGCCCAGGAGGCGAACGCCTTCGCCACGCTCAAGGACCAGCAGCAGAGACTTCAGTCGCTCCAAGCCGCCGGTCCTCCGGAGTCGCCCCGCGCCGCCTGGCTTTTGCAACTTCAGGAAACACGGGTGCAAGCCATCCTCGCCGAGCATGCGCTGCGCTCGAACAAGCGAACCTGGCAAGCCGATATCGACCTGCAGAAAGCCCGCATTCAACTGCAGAAACTCAAGACAGCCAGCTTGGAAGGTCATGTTTCCTTTCCCGAGCAAGTTTTGCAAAGCAAGCTCGCAGAAATCCAAAAGCTCGAAAACAAAATCGCAGACTCCGTAGCCAAGGTCGGCCGACAACTCAAAAAAACCTCTCAGGAAAACCAGCCCGCGGGCGAAAAGGAAGGCCTTTTGCGGCTCGCTAGAAGCCTCGAGAACCAACTTGAACTCCTTGAATACCACCGCATCGCCCTCCTCGTCACCGGCCAGGTCTGGCAGTCGCGATACGATTTCTGGAATACAAACAACGCCGCATCCATCGCGCAAATCTCGCGGTTACTCGACGAGAAGGCACTGGATGTCCAAGCGTGGCAACCACTCATTACAGGCCTGCGCTCGAAACTTCAAGACCGCCCGGGCAAAGCCTCCGCAGTGGAGGGGTCGGGGGATGCCTCATCAACTCTTGCCAACGGTGACATTCTCGAGAAAGCGTTCCAGCAGGAAGAGGGAAACCTCAGCGAGTGGGAAAACAGATTTTCCCGGCTTGTCGAACTGATCAAGCTCACCCGCGCGGAAATAGCCGCTCGCCGACAGAGTGCCGCACTCAGCGACAAAATGGACGCCGCCGCCAACTCCCTCACCACGCAGATGCATGATTTCTGGAACACCGAGATTTTCACTCTCAACGACTCGGTCTTCGTCAATGGCCAGGTCGTGCAACGCCCGAGCCCCATCACCCTCGGTATGATGCTTATCGCCGTAGCGATTTTGGTGAGCGGCGGGCTCGCCTCTTCGGCATTCAGCCGCTGGCTGCGCGCACGCCTGAGCGCGCGGTTTGCGTTGGATGCCAATAACGGGGCAATCGTGCAAAAATTTACCCATGTTTTGCTTCTGGGAGGCATTTGCCTCATCGCACTCGCGGTTGTAAAAATCCCCTTAACCATCTTTGCCCTCCTGGGCGGCGTCGCCGCAATCGCCGTCGGCTTCGGAACCCAGCAGCTCATGAACAATCTCATCAGCGGGATTATTCTACTCTTCGAGCGTCCGATCCGCATCGGCGACATCATTGATGTCGAAAACTGCTCAGGCATGGTGACCTCGATCGGCACGCGCTGCTGCCAATTGCGCCGAGGCGACGGCGTGGAAATCCTCATCCCCAACAGCGTCATCCTCCAAAGCAAGGTAGTGAACTGGACGCTCTCCGACAGCCACGCCCGGCAGGAATTCACCATCGCCATCACCCAAGGCGAGCCCGTCAAAAAGGCCATGGACCTCATTTACAAAATCGTTTCCGCCAATCCAAATGTTCTCTCCCGCCGAGGGATCGATGTCCTGTTTCAAGAATTTGCCAAGGATGCGCTCGTCCTCCGCGTTCTATACTGGATCGACAAAACAAACCCCCTCTCCGCAAACAAAGTCCCCAGCGAACTCCGCCTCGCCATCTACGAAGCCATCCAGAACGAGGGAATCCTCCTCGCGACTACTCAAAAAGCCCCCCACCTCGACGCCGCTCCCTCCGTCAAATAGACACTCCCGCATCCGCTCAGCCTGCGGAATCTCGCCGCTTCGAACCAAAAAATTGGTCGATCATCGCGCGCGGGTGAGCTTTTCCCAGGATTCGAGCAATTCTTTTGTGGCACCGCAAGCGCACACGATCACGGTCTCTTGGTAGTCTGGACGAATTTCTGGCTTCTTTTTGGAAGAGGTTGTGTATCCTCATGCTGATCCTTCATGCGGCAACAGGAATCACCGCAGTAATGAACATTTTATTAAAAGCAGCACTCGGCATTTTTTTTGCGTTTATTGTCCAAGCGTCTTCCCAAGAGCCGACCCCCATTCCAACGCCAACCGTCAGCAAGGACTATCATCAGCTTCTGGATGCCGCACGTCAGGCCGGGGTGGAGGAGTTTCAGAAACAACAGCCTGCGACGCCAGAGGAATATCGGGAATACGTCCACCTCCTCACCAAACTTGTCGAAGCCCAGTCCCTGACCGAAGAGTGGGGCACCGCGGCAATGGCTCTGGAAAAGCAAGCCTCCGAGGTGCGGCAAGCCGTCTCCGACTTTAAGCCGCCGGAAATCACACCAGAAAGCGGGCTCCTTCTCTTCGACACGGCGAGGGTCAATGACTGGCAGGCTGAGGATTGGCTGGAAGCGCTCAATAAAATCGGTTCCACCCGCGATGCTCAGGAGAGCACTGCTTTTGTGACGCTGAAAAACCAGCAGCAAAAACTCCAAGTTTTGGAAGCGGCGGGGCCTACTGCATCTCCCCGCGACGCATGGGTTCTTGAACTCCAACGCACCCGCGTGCAGGCCACTCTTGCCGAGCATTCCCTCCGATCCGACAAGCGAAGCTGGCAGGCGGACGTCGACTTGCAGCAGGCTCTCATCCAGCTTGCGAAGTTAAATATTTCAAGCCTAGCGGGTCGCGTATCCTTCCCGGAGAACCTTCTTCAAGCCAAACTGGAAGAGGTTCAGAAAGCCGAGGACAAGCTCACCGATTCCCTGACGAAGGTCGGAAAACAAGTCAAAAAACCTGCATCGGAAAATTCAACCCAAGGCAACAAGGACATCGCTAATTTGCTCGCGGAGAGCATGGAGAACCAGTTGCAGCTATTTGAATACCAGCGTATCGGCCTGACGATAACCGGTCAGGTCTGGCAATCCCGATATGACCTCTGGAACACAAAAAATGCGATGGGCGTCGAGGAAATTGCCCGCCTCCTGAATGATAAATCGCAGGATGTGCAGGCATGGCAACCGCTGATCATCGGCCTTCGTTCCAAACTCCAGGATCGCTGGCGCAAGGCCTCGCTCGCACTCGAGGCGAATGAGTTCAAGGCTCAGCCAAACCTTGCTGACGCGGTGGACAAAGCATTTCAACAAGAGGAATCCGTCCTCTCGGACTGGGAAAATGGATTTTCTGCACTCTTGGAACTAATTAAGCTCACCACGGCGGATCTAGGTTCCAAGCGTAAAAGCCTCGGGCTAGGAGAAAAAATGGACGCCGCAGCCACATCGCTCACCACGCAGGCGCACAATCTCTGGAATACCGAGATTTTCACTCTCAACGATTCGGTTTTCGTCAACGGCCAACTCGTCCAGCGTCCGAGCTCTGTGACCCTTGGCATGTTGTCGATCGCCCTGGGCATTTTGATTGTGGGCGGACTCGCCTCCGCCGCCTTCAGTCGTTGGCTGCGCTCGAGGCTCAGTGAGCGCTTCAGCCTGGATGCCACGACGGGTGCGATTGTTCAAAAATTCACCCACATTTTGCTACTGGGAATCATCTGCCTCATTGCATTGGCTCTCGTGAAGATTCCCCTTACGATTTTCGCCCTGCTTGGCGGCGGTGCCGCAATCGCTGTGGGATTTGGAGCCCAGCAACTGGTGAACAATCTCATCAGCGGTATCATTCTCCTCTTCGAACGCCCCATCCGGATTGGGGATGTCATTGAAGTCGAGACATTCGCCGGCTTAGTAACCGCCATCGGAACCCGGTGCTGCCAACTCCGCCGGATCGACGGTGTGGAAATTCTTATTCCAAATAGCGTGATCCTGCAGAATACGGTTGTAAATTGGACACTAAGCAATCGCCATGCCCGACAAGATTTTCGTGTTGGAATCGCTCATGGTGCACCGCTGCAGAAGGCCATCCGTATTGTTCAAGACATCGTTACCGCCCACGGAGAAGTTCTCAAAGATCGACGTGTGGAGGTGTTTCTTCAGGATTTTCAACGAGACTCGCTCATCCTCTGTGTTTTTTACTGGATCGATAAAACCAACCCTCGCACGGCCAATGCGGTGCCTGGTGAACTCCGCTTGGCAATCTACGAGGCATTTCAAGCCGAGGGCATACTCCTCGCGCTCCCACAGAGGGAAGTCCACCTTGATACAGCGACCCCGCTCTCCATTCAGATCATGCCTCCAACAAAGTAAGTCGCATTCCGCGTTCTCTCGAAGACCTTCTCCGAGACGCGACCCATTTTTGGAGCATGTCCAAAGTTTTGCTGGCAGGCCACGAAGGAATGCTTTGCAGCAAGTAGCGGCTTACCCGTATAAAATACATCCAATGTCCAAAAAGATCGCGCCGGTTACCCAGTCCGATTTCATCAAAGCTTACCGCGTCATGCTCACCTCACGCGTGCTGGAGGAAAAACTCGCAGCCCTTTTCCGTGCCGGCATGATCAAGGGCGGCGTGTTCCTCGGCCGCGGCCAGGAGGCGCTGAGCGTCTCCGTGGGCATCCAACTCCGACGGGGTGATGTTTTTGCCCCGCTCATCCGAGATCAAGCTGGACGCCTCGCATTCGGCGACACGGTTCTCGACACACTTCGCACCTACCTGGGATCTCAGCTCGGCTCCATGCGTGGCCGGGATGGAAACATCCATCGCGGCCGTCCCCAGGATGGCTACTATGCCATGATCAGTCACCTTGGAGCCATGATCCCCAGCGTGGCGGGAGCACTTCTCGCGCGCCGTCTCAAAGGCGAGCAGGGTGCCGTGGGAGCCACCTGCATCGGCGATGGCGGGACATCCACCGGCGCGTTCCACGAAGGGCTCAATGCCGCCGCTGTGGACAAGTTGCCGCTCATCGTGGTTGTTGCGAATAACCAATACGCCTACTCCACACCGAACTCCCGCCAATACGCCTGCGCCGACCTTCTGGACAAAGCCGCAGGCTATGGAGTGGGTGCTCACAAGGCCGATGGCACAAGCCTGATGGATTGCCTCCAGACCTTGCGCAACGCCATTCACGCCGCACGCGAAGGCGGCGGACCCCAGCTGGTCGTTGCCGACTTGCTGCGCCTCGTCGGCCACGGAGAGCATGACGACTTTGCTTATCTCGATCCCAAATTGAAAAAATCCACTGTTGGTTCGGATTGTGTGCTGCTCGCGGAAAAGCACATCATCGACCAAGGCTGGCACACGGCTGATGAAGTCGCCGCCTGGAGGCACGAGACCGAGGCCGAGGTCAATGACACAGCCTACCGCGTCCGCCGCGAACCCTCGCCAGATCCGAGTGAAGATGACTGGGCCGCTCTCTCCAGACCCGAATACCGGGAACAATACGCCGCCTCATGATCACCTACCTCGAAGCCATCCGCCTCGCCCAGCAAAAGGCCCTCGCGACCGACTCCCGCGTTTTTCTCTACGGGCAAGACATCGGCAATTTCGGCGGTGCCTTCAAAGCCACCAAAAATCTTTCCGCCGAGTTCCCCGGACGCGTGCTGGACGCACCGCTGAGCGAGGACGCCATCGTGGGCATGGCGATCGGTGCCGCCATTGAAGGTGCCCGGCCGATTGTCGAAATGCAGTTCGCCGACTTCTCTACCTGCGGCCTCAACCAGATCGTCAACCACGCTGCCACGCTTTTCTATCGCACCAGCGTTCCCTGCCCGATCGTGGTGCGCCTGCCCTCCGGCGGCACTTCCGGCGGCGGTCCCTTCCACAGCCAGAGTCTGGAAGCCATTTACGCCCACTGGCCCGGTCTGGTGGTTGTGACACCCGCAACCGTCGAGGATGCCTACACGATGTTGCTCGAAGCCGTGAACATCGACGACCCGGTTATTTTCTGTGAGCACAAGTTTCTCTATAACCATCTCAAAGCGGATTCCCTCCCCGAGACCGCTCTGCCGATTGGCAAGGCCCGCATCGCCCGTGCCGGTCGCGATGCCACCATCGTGACCCATGGCGCCATGCTCCACGAATCCCTCGCCGCCGCCCAGGAACTGGTGGAGGACGGATACGAAATCGAAGTTGTCGACCTGCGCAGCGTGAAGCCGCTGGACACAGACACGATTCTGGCATCCGTCGCCCGCACCGGCCGCCTGCTCTGCGTGAGTGAAGAGTGGCCTTGGGGCGGTGTCACAGCAGAAGTTCTCGCCCGCGTTTCCACCGAAGGCTTCGGCCTCCTCGATGCCGCTCCCATGCGGATCAACGCCAAAGACACGCCGGTCCCTTATCATCCCGACCTTTGGGCGGCCCACCGCCCCACAGCATCCACCATTGCCGCCGCAGCCCGGCGCCTCCTTCACATC
Organism: Terrimicrobiaceae bacterium; assembly: GCA_044342325.1. GTDB lineage: Bacteria > Verrucomicrobiota > Verrucomicrobiia > Chthoniobacterales > Terrimicrobiaceae > UBA967. Next base: position 40,641 of record JBIIPZ010000006.1, on the reverse strand, counting down.
TGATCCACCATGGCCTTCGTTCCCATTAAAATGCCCCAACTCGGCGAATCCATCGCCGAGGCGACCATCGTTCGCCTCCTTTTCAAAGAAGGTGACAGCATTCAAGCCGATGCCGATCTCATCGAGGTCGAGACAAACAAGGCTATGATGGCCGTCACCGCGCCCTGCTCGGGAGTGATCACGGAAATTCTCGCCGAAAACGGCACGAGCTATCCGGTGGGTGCGATTCTCGGTCAGATCGAAGTCAGCGCCGAAGAGGCCAAGCGCCTTGGCTTGGATGAACCTGAAAAAACCTCGCGCAAGCCAGCCAAGAAGCGCTCCGACACGCCACCCGCTCCGCAAAAAGTGGAGCCAACCGTGCCTGGCGGACTTCCCGTTCCCGCCCACGCCGGCGGAGTTACCTACCTCTCGCCGCGCATGAAGGCCCGCATGTCGGAGCTTGGGCTCCGCGCGGCAGATCTCGCGGGCATCGCCGGCAGTGGCGCTGGTGGACGCGTAACTATCGAAGACCTTGAGCGCTTCCTGGGGAGCATAGAAAACAATAAAATCACTCCCGCCTCACCGATGCGGAAAGCCGTGGCCGACGCCATGATCCGCAGCTGGTCGCGCCCGCTGGCCACGGTGGGAATTCCCATCCAACTCGACAAACTCCTCGCCCACCGCAAGTCGCATCCCTCCAAGCCTGGCCCCGCGCTCTATGCACTTCGCGCTCTTGCTGTTGCCCTAGGCGAAAATAGCGCTCCCGCAGGTCGCCTTGTAGGCGAAAGCATCGTGCACCCGCCTTCGGTGGATATCGGATTCGCCGTTGAAGCCGATGACGGCGTCTTGGTTCCCGTCATTCGCAACGCCGACCAATTTCCCCTCGACGATCTCGTTTCCCGCTACAACCGCCTCGTGGAACTCGCGCGCCAACGCCGCCTGCCTGCCGCCGACACCGGCGGATCCATCGCTACAATCACCAACTACGGCACCTTCGGCCTGACTCTTGCCACACCGATTCCGCTTCCCGAACAAACCGTCCTTCTTGGCATGGGCGCTGGACAGACCGTCCCGAGCTGGAATCCCCAGCTGGAGGAATTTGTGCCGGTTGTGGAAGCTATGTTCACGCTGAGCTTCGACCACCGCGTCTTGGACGGCGGTGCTGCCGGCCGCCTCCTCAAGCGCATCGCCGAGTTGCTGAACGCCCCAGAAACGCTTTAAGCCGCCAGCGTCCAGACCGTCTCGCCGGCCACGATGGTGCGAACTGCCCGGCCGCGCCAAGTGTGGCCATGGAAGGGCGTGTTTTTGGAGAGCGAGGCGGATTGGGTTTTGTCAAAAGTCCAATCCAGCTTGGGAGCAATGAGCACGACATCCGCCGCCGCTCCACAGGAGAGTGTGCCACGATCCAGATTGAGAAGCGCGGCTGGCTCGGAGGTGAAAAGGGCAATGAGGCGGGGCAGGTCGATCGCTTGGCGTTTGTGGACGAGGATGTCGTGGAAAATGGCAAACTCGGTTTCAAGGCCGGTGATGCCGAACGGGGCGTGGTCGATCTCGACCTCCTTCTCGTAGGAGGCATGCGGCGCGTGGTCGCTGCAGAGGATCGTCAGTGTGCCGTCGGCGATGCCTTCGATGATCGCCTCGATGTCCTCCTGCGTGCGCAGGGGCGGGTTCATTTTAAAATTGCTGTCGAAGGCGGCGAGTGTCGCATCGGTGAGCGCGATGTGGTGGGCGCAGACTTCGCCAGAAATTTTGACGCCGCGCGCGCGGGCCTCGCGGATGAGGCGCACGCTGCCGCCGGAGCTGATGTGTTGGCAGTGGATAGGGGAGTCGCAAAGTTCCGCCAGCATGATGTTGCGGGCGACAATCATTTCCTCGCCAGCGCGTGGCCAGCCGGGCAGACCGAGGCGGAGGCTCCACTCGCCCTCGTGCATGATGCCGTCGCCGACGATGGAGTAGTCCTGGCAGTGATCCATCACGGTGAGGCCAAACATGCGGGCGTATTCCACCGCGCAGCGCATGATTTCGTTGTTCTGGATGCAATGGCCGTCGTCGGTGAGCGCGACGACTCCGGCATTGAAAAGCGAGCCGACGGGAGCGAGTTCCTCGCCTTTCAGTCCCTTGGTGATCGCCCCGGTGCAGAGAACATTCACGCAGGCTTCGCGCGCGGCTTTTTCTTTGATCCAAGTGATCGTCGCGGCGCTGTCCGCCGAGGGATTTGTATTCGGCATGGCGACAACGGTAGTGAATCCTCCGGCCGCTGCGGCGCGTGTGCCGCTGGCCATTGTCTCTTTGTGCGATTGGCCCGGCTCGCGGAGGTGAACATGGATGTCGATGAGACCCGGCGCTACGACGAGACCGGCGGCATCGATCGTCTCGGTCTCCTTGCCCGGCATGGGCTCGATGATTTTGCCGTCGGCGATCCAGAGGTCGGCGGTTTCGTCACGGTTGTTGGCAGGGTCGATGACGCGGCCGTTGGCGATGCGGGTGATTTTTTTCATGCTTGGACGAAGGAGGCAGGACGGGGGAACAGGCGTCCCGCCTGTGAAAGGGCAGGAGTTGGAGATTGTGTCGATGAGGTTGCCGCGCAAAAATCTTTCACGGGCGGGACGCCCGTGCCCCGCTCTGTTGTGATGCGGGTAATTTTTTTCATGCGGGCACGCCGGCTCCTCCGGCGCAGGAGTAGAGGACGGCCATGCGGACGGCGATGCCGTTGGTGACTTGTTCGAGTATCACGCTCTGGTGTCCATCAGCGATGTCGCTGTCGATTTCCACCCCGCGGTTGATCGGGCCGGGGTGCATGATGAGGCAGGATGGCTTGAGCTTTGCGGCGCGGGCTTTGGTGAGGCCGAAGAGGGAGACATATTCGCCGAGACCGGGGAAGTATTCCTTGCGCTGGCGCTCGTGTTGGATGCGCAGGAGGTTTACGACATCCACTTCGGCGAGAATGTCGTCGAGGCGGTGGCTGACGCGGACGCCGAGTTTTTCAAAACTCTTTGGAACGAGGGTCGAGGGTCCGACGAGGGTTACATTCGCGCCGAGTTTGAGCAGGCCGAAGATGTTTGAGCGGGCGACACGGCTGAAGAGGATATCGCCGACGATGGCGATGTTCAGGCCCTCGATACGGCCGAATTTTTCCCGGATCGTGAAGATATCGAGCAGGCCCTGCGTGGGGTGCTCGTGGGCGCCATCACCAGCGTTGATGATGCTCGAGTCGAGGCGTTCAGCGAGGAAGCGGGACGAACCGGGGGAACTGTGGCGGAGAACGATGATGTCGGCCTGGAGGGCTTGGAGGTTGAGGGCCGTGTCCTTGAGCGTTTCGCCTTTTTGCAGGCTGGAGGCGGTGGCCGAGATGTTCACCACATCCGCGCTGAGGCGCATGGCAGCGACCTCGAAGGAGGTGCGGGTGCGAGTGCTCGGCTCGACGAAGAAATTCACGAGGGTCTTGCCTCGCAGGGCGGGCACTTTTTTCAGGCTGCGCTCGCCGACGCCTTTGAAAGCACGGGCGGTGTCGAGAAGGAAGTTGATCTCGGCGGCGGTGAGTTCGTCGAGTCCGGTGAGGTCTTTGCGGGTCCAGGTGCTCATGGTTTGATGACGACGACTGAGTCGGGCACGCCGTCGAGATTTTCGAAGCGAACGCGGATTTTTTCCTCCCGCGAGGTCGGGAGGTTTTTGCCAACATAATCAGGCCGGATGGGGAGTTCCCGGTGGCCGCGATCCACCAGCACGGCGAGTTGAATGGTGGAGGGACGCCCGAACGAGGCCAAGGCGTCCAGCGCGGCGCGTGTCGTGCGGCCGGTGAAAAAAACATCATCGACAAGGACAAGCGGGCGGGCGTCGAGGTCCACCGGCAGGTCGGTGACTTCGAGCGCGGTCACCTTGCCACGGGTCGAGAGGTCATCGCGGTGCATCGAGATGTCCAGTGTCCCCAAATAGGGACGCACGCCTTCGATTTTCTCGATGTGGTCGGCGAGGCGGCGGGCCACCTCCACACCACGCGTAGGAATTCCGGCAAGAACGATGCGGCTGGGCGAGTCGTGTCGCTCGACGATCTCGTGGGCCATGCGACGAATGGCCTTTTCGATGGCCTCGCTGTCCATGGCTGTCTTGGGGGTGTTATCGGATGTGTTTTGTTCCGCAGTCATTTTCCTTCGCGGCCTCGCGGGACCGCCTTAAAGGGCAGGCTGTTGGGTTTTCAGGCTGGAGCCGTGTTTTGCTCTTTGAGTGATTTTGCCCGGTTGCTTCTCCAACTGGAGCGATATTTTAAAATCCAGTCGAGCAGGGCTTTTTCAAATCCAATATCGCGGCCGATCTTTTCGCTTTCGATCCATTTGTGGCGCAAGATTTCATCTCGTTCGGCGAGGAATTCTTTATAAAGCACTGAGTTTGTTACTAAATCTGTCGATTCTGTTTGAGGAGGATTCATTGATCTCTGTGAGTAATTGGGGAGTAAAACGGATAAGTTGTCAAATCTTATTCGTGGAATGCTTCTGACAGAGCCGAGCGGAGGATGTTCAATATTTCGAATTGGGCTGGGATTTTTCATTGGAGGGGCAGCGTGATTGCAGGAGGATATTGAGCATAGTGGATGACTTTTTTTCCAATGAACGACCCGATGTTCCGTCGGATGCGCCGCTGGCCACGCGAATGCGTCCGTGCACGCTGGACGAGTATTGCGGGCAGCAGCATCTTCTCGCGCCGGGCAAACTTCTGCGGCGTGCGATCGAGGCGGATCGCATTTCCTCGCTGATCCTTTTCGGGCCGCCCGGAACCGGCAAAACAACGCTGGCGCAGGTCATCGCGGGGGCGACGGCATCGCGGTTCGAGCGCTTGAGCGGGGTGGAGAGCAATGTTGCGGATATCCGCCGTGTGGTTGCAGCTGCGGCATCCCGGCGTGGAAATGGCGGGCGGACGATTCTCTTTGTGGATGAGATTCACCGGTTCAACAAGGCCCAGCAGGACGTGTTGCTGCCAGAAGTCGAGAATGGCGTGGTGCGGCTCATTGGGGCGACGACGCAGAATCCGTTTTTCAGCATCAACAGCGCGTTGATTTCCCGCTCGCAGATTTTTGAGCTTCGGCCGCTGGCGGAAAGCGATCTTTTGGTTTTGATCGAGCGTGCGCTTGGCGATGTGGATCGTGGTTTGGGCAGGATGCGTGTTCGGATTGCGTCGGATGCCGCCGCGTTTCTTGCCAAGCTGAGTGACGGGGACGCGCGGAAATGCCTGAACGCTCTGGAGATTGCCGCCCTTACGACGCCGCCGTTGGAAGATGGCTCCGTCCAGATTGATCTCACGGCAGCGCAGGAAAGCATCCAGAAAAAAGCCGTGGTCTATGACGGCACGGGGGATGACCATTACGACACCATCAGCGCTTTTATTAAAAGCATTCGCGGAAGCGATCCGGACGCCGCCATTTACTGGTTGGCGAAAATGCTTCACGCCGGCGAGGAGGTGCGATTCATCACGCGGCGGCTGGTTATTTGCGCCAGCGAGGATATTGGGTTGGCGGATTCCAACGCGTTGCTGGTCGCGCAGGCTGCGGCGCAGGCAGTCGAGTTTATCGGGCTGCCCGAAGCGAATTTACTTCTTGCCCATGCGACGCTCTATTTGGCCACCGCGCCGAAGAGCAACAGCGCGACCCTGGCGATCGGCCAGGCTTCCGCCGAAGTGCGGGAAGGGAGGACGCTGGCCGTGCCGGAACATTTGCGCGATGGGCACTACAAAGGCTCGGAGCGGCTCGGGCACGGAAAGGGCTATCTTTACAGCCACGATTTCCAGGGATCCTATGTGCCTCAAGCCTACCTGCCCGAGGGGCGAAGATTTTATACTCCCACGGAAAACGGACTCGAGAAGCGCATTAAGGAGCGCCTCGACCACTGGCGATTCCTTTTCGAGTCCCAACAAAAACAGGGCGCCCGAAAATCGTAGCGCCCTGTTTTTTTAAATGCCAGATTCTTAGAGTGTCTTGCAGAACTCTTCGATACGATCGAGGCCGGATTTGATCACATCGAGGCTCGTGGCGTAGCTGAGACGCACCGTGCGGTCGTCACCGAAGGCGATGCCGGGAACGATCGCCACATTGGCTTTTGTTAGAAGACGATCGGCAAAGTTTTGGGATTTTAGGCCGAGGGCGCTGATGTTTGCCAAAACATAGAATGCACCCTGTGGACGGACGGCTGAGATGCCGGAAATCTGCGTGAGACGCTCGAACATGTATTGACGGCGGATATCGAACTCGTCACGCATGTCATTCACGCATTGCTGATCGCCAGTGAGGGCTGCGAGGCCGCCGTATTGAGCGAATGAGCAAGGGTTTGATGTCATGTGACTTTGCATGGAATCAATCGCGCGGGCGATTGGCTCTGGAGCGGCCAAGTAGCCGAGGCGCCATCCAGTCATGGAATAGGCCTTGCTGAAGCCGTTGACTGTGATCGTGAGGTCGTAGGCTTCCGGAGAGATCGAGGCAATGCTGATATGCTCGGCACCATCGTAAGTGAGTTTTTCGTAAATTTCGTCGGAGAGGATGAAGATGTCCTCCTCGGCGGCGACTTCGGCAAGAGCCTTGAGCTCCTCACGGGTGTAGATGGATCCGGTCGGATTGCCGGGCGAATTGATGATGATCATCTTTGTCCGGGGCGACATGGCGTTTTCGAAATCCTCGGCCGTGATCTTCCAATTGTTCTCCTGGGTTGTCTGAACAAAAACGGGCTCTCCACCGACAAGGCGAACCATCTCAGGATAGCTCAGCCAGTAGGGGGCGGGAATGATCACCTCGTCGCCTTCGTTCACGACGGCAGCGATGGCATTGAAACACGAGTGCTTGGCGCCGCTGCTCACAACCACTTGGCTGGGCTTGTAATCGAGGCCGTTGTCTTTGAGAAATTTTTGGGAAATCGCCTGGCGGAGTTCAGGAATGCCAGAGCTGGGGGTGTATTTGGTGCGACCATCTTGGAGGGCCTTGATGGCGGCCGCCTTGATGTGTTCCGGAGTGTCCATGTCGGGCTCTCCAGCGCCGAAGCCGTAGACTTCGATGCCTTCGGCTTTCATGGCCTTGGCCTTGCTGTCAACGGCAAGCGTGAGGGATGGTGTGAGTTGTTGAAGTCTGGTCGCTGTTTCCATGAAAAAGAATTGTTTGTTTTCTGTGCTCACGCAGTCGCGCGAGCGGGGCAAAGTATCGGTTCGCCTCGCCATGCGTCAACAAACAACTTTCGCACCCCATAATCAAAAAATGGCCCGCTTTTCAAATGCTCATGACATTGACCACTGCGCGAAAAAGTGTGTAGCCTGCCTCGCAACATGAACCTCAACAACATCACTTCTCTCGTCTCAGAACCCTCCACATCCAAAAACATCCTCACCAGTGATGTTGAACTGACAGGAACTTTGAAATTCGACAGCGAAATGATTTTCGACGGCAAACTCGACGGCGAAATCATCTCCGAAGGCGTTCTCACCCTCGGCAAAAACGCCGTGATCAAAGGCGATGTCCGCACCAAGACTGTCATCATCCACGGCACGGTAAATGGCAATGTGACCGTCCAAGAGCGCTGCGAATTGAAATCCAATGCCGAACTCCTCGGCGACCTCAAGGCTATGCGCATCATCATCGAGGAAGGCGCAACCTTCATCGGCCACTCCGAGGTGACCCCCTCGAAGAACGCTTCGCGCGGCATCGCTCCGAAACCTTCTATCGCAGAGGACGCGGCCTAAGGCCAAATGCCAACCTCACCGCCGAAGTCACCATTCCGGTGTCCGGTCTGCGGTTTCGTGCAGCTTGAGCCTCCCCACCTCATATCCACAAACTGCCGCTCCTGCGGGGCCCACTATTTAGCCACCGCTGAAGGGGTGCGCTCATCTGGAGTCACGGAACTTCCCTCCTTCGCAGGAAAAAAGCTGGAAGCCGGCAAGCCCGTTCATTGCCTGAAATGCGGGCGGACCCACCAGGTTTCGCAGAAAGCCCAGAGCACGATCTGCCCAGGTTGCTACGCGCCGATCGAGTTGATCGAGGTGAACATCACCGCACACTCTTCGCGAGCGGTTGATACCCGGGGACTGCTGAAAATCGGCGCCAAGGGCTCGCTTTCCAATCCTTGGATCATCTGCGGCTCGGCGCGCATCGAAGGCGCATTCAACGGCCACCTCCGCTGCGAGGGCGAGGTTCGCTTAAATATGCAGAAGCCCTGCACGGGGCGCATCACGGCAGACTCCATTCTGGTGGAAAAAAGAGCCGCCATAGATTGCTCCCTGCCGCTGGAGGCTGATCGCATCACGATCCAAGGCACGCTGCGCGCACCCATCCAGTGCAATGGCATCCTCCAAATCCTAAGCGGCGGGTGTTTGGAAGGTCCAGTGACCTCGCGCGCCATGGTGGTGGAAAAAGGCGGCATCCACATCGGAGAATGCCGCATCCAACCTCCCGCACCCGCGGAACCGCCGGCAGAGTCCGCCCCGCCAGAGCAGACTATCTCCGCCAGCGAGGTCTGAGTCTCGCTCGGGCCGGCACGCGCTGGCGGCCGTGTTTACGAACCAACGCGAAGGAAACCTCAAAGCCCGCCGAGCCATCCTGCCAAACCGCAGAATCCCACCACTGGCAAAAGAGCCGAGGGGAAGCGGTTCAATGCAAAAAACGCCGCAACAGCAAGAGCGCCGACGAACCAATCGATTCCGCTGTTGGCTGGCCACAGGGCATGGCACGAGAAATTCACAGCGAGGTTCAGAACCACGCCGACCACAGCGGCGGTGATGCCTGAAAGAGCGCCGGACAGCCATGGCAGGGCGAAAACTTTTTCGATATGCGGTCCGCCCACCAAGATGAAAAGAAACGAGGGCAGAAAAGTGACCCATGTCGTCAGCGCGGCGCACAAGACCGCAGCGGTGGCTGGCGGCAGAGACCCTGGATTTTGCCAACCGCCCACAAAACCTACGAATTGCAGCACCATGATCAAAGGCCCCGGAGTCGTCTCCGCCAGAGCAAGGCCGGAAATCATTTGTGCGTCACTCAACCATCTATGTGTTTCGACAGCGTTCTGGGCGACATAGGGTAGCACGGCGTAGGCCCCGCCGAATGTCACCACCGCTGCCTGACTGAAAAACAGGCCCATCCGCGCGGGCGTGCTGTCCCAGCCCAGCCACGCAGCCACACCCACGATCGGCATCCACCAAAGCAGCAGGCAAATAACCGCCATCACCAGTGTGCCTCGCCATGACGATGCCACGGCGTTGTTTCTCGGGGCAGACGGCTGGCCTCTCGCCGAAATCCAACCCGAAATCGCAGCCACGAGAAGGATGGCGATGAACGGGGCATTGAAAAAATAGATCGCACAAAACGAAGCTGCCGCCAAAACCCAGTGCAGGGAATTTTTCAGAGCCCGCCGAGCAAGTCGCGGAACAGCCGCAAACACGAGAGCGACCACTGCCGCCGCGAGACCTCTGAAAACATCCGCCAGCCACGGTAGATGGCCGCCCGCCATGTAAAGCCAACTCAAGCCGAGAAGAAGAAAAGCCGCCGGAAGCACGAACAAAGTTCCTGCCACGATGCCGCCCTTTGTTCCGTGCAACCGCCAACCAAGCCAAGTCGCAAGCTGTTGCGCCTCGGGTCCCGGCAGGAGCATGCAAAAATCCAGCGCCTTCGAGAAATCCGATTCAGCGATCCATCGACGCCGCTCGACGAGTTCGCGGTGCATGATCGCAATCTGCCCGGCGGGGCCGCCGAATCCAATACACCCGAGCTTCAACCAAAACCTCACCGCCTCGCGGAAAGAGGGCTTGGCGTCGGGCGGCATGGGAACAACGCCTCGTCGTCAGTAGGACTTCGCCCAGACCACGCGCTGGCGGCTGGGTTCGCCACTGAACGGACAAGTGCCTGGCTCCGGCGATTCATCGAAGGGAATGCAGCGGATGGTTACCTTGAGATCGGTTTTGATTTGTTCCTCGACCTTGGTGCTGCCGTTCCAGTGTGTGAGGGCGAAGCCGCCGTGGATTTCGGGTTTCGTAGCATTTTGCGGTGTGAAGAATTTGTAGAAGTCCTCCTTCGTGTCGATCTTCACCATGTTGGCATCGCGGAATTCGGTGGCACGCTGTAGGAGAGTGCTTTGGATTTCTTCCAGCATGGCCGTGGAGCGCTGCGGGATCCCCGCGAGCGGGAGAAATTCCTTTTCCTTCGGACCCTTGTCGCGGCGGGCGACGGCAGCTGTTCCCTGCGCGAGGTCGCGCGGGCCGATCTCGATGCGGATTGGCACGCCTTTTTTGATCCACTCCCAGTTTTTGACACCACCGCCGAGGTCACGGGAATCGACCTCCACTCCGAGCGGCGCGCCGTGGAAATTCACCGAGCGCAGGCTGGAAGCGAGATTTTCAGCGGCTTCGAGGATCGCGGCTTTGCTGTCCTCCTTGGGCGTGATCGGCACAATCACGACATGCGTGGCGGCGATGCGCGGCGGGACGACGAGTCCATCGTCATCCGAGTGCATCATGATGAGCGTTCCGATGAGCCGTGTGCTCACGCCCCAGCTCGTCGTCCAGGCGTGCTCGAGTTGACCCTCGCGCGACTGGAACTGAATGCCGGCGGCTTTGGAAAAATTCTGACCAAGGAAGTGCGATGTCCCGGCCTGGATGGCTTTGCGGTCCTGCACCATCGCCTCGATGCAATAAGTGCGTTCGGCGCCGGGGAAGCGTTCACCCTCACTCTTCTCGCCGCAGAGAACCGGCACGGCGAGGAACTCCCGCGCGAAGGTCTCGTAGACGCGGAGCATTTTCATGGTCTCCTCCTCGGCCTCGGCGCGGGTTTCGTGGGCCGTGTGACCTTCCTGCCAAAGAAACTCAGCGGTGCGGAGAAAGAGTCGTGGGCGCATTTCCCAGCGGACGACATTGGCCCACTGGTTGAGAAGAATTGGAAGGTCGCGCCAGGATTTCACCCAGCGGGCGTAGGCGGCACCAATGATAGTCTCAGAGGTCGGGCGCACGACCAGCGGCTCGGTGAGCTCGCCGGCGGGCACGAGTTTGCCGTCGCGGGCCTCAAGCCGGTGGTGCGTCACGACTGCGCATTCCTTGGCGAAGCCCTCCACATGGGCGGCTTCCTTCTCAAGGTAGCTGAGAGGAATGAAGAGCGGGAAATACGCGTTCTTGTGTCCGGTCGCCTTGAACATTCCATCCAGGACAGCCTGCATGCGCTCCCAGAGGGCGTAGCCCCAGGGCTTGATGACCATGCAACCGCGCACTTCGGAGTTCTCGGCCAAATCCGCCGCACGGATGACCTGTTGATACCATTCCGGAAAATCCTCTTCCCGCCTCGGAGTGACGGCTGTTTGTTGTTTCTCGCTCATGAGCAGGAAATCATTGCGGGAGCGCGGGGCGGGTAAAGTTCTTTCTTTCGTTGTCGGCCTGCGCGGCATGGATAAGCTCATAGTTCTTCGATGAACGCCACTGCCGAATCCACTGCACAGCCCTCGTCCGCGCCGGGCTTGTTTTGGAAAGCCATCACAGCATTGCCGCGCGATGGAGCGTTCCGCTTCAGCGTGAAATTCGGCATTGCCGGGATACTCGCGGTTTTTGCTGCTCTCTTTAATAAAAGCCATGAGCCCACTTGGGCGCTTTTCACTGTCTTTGTGCTGATGGTGGCGCAATACATCGGCGCGATTGAGGAAAAATCGATTCTTCGAATTGTTGGCACTATCATTGGCGGCCTTGTCGGCTACCTCCTCACAGCCGCTTTCGAGCAAGACCCGCTGATCTATCTCAGCCTGCTTGGATTGTTCGTCGCTGCGACGAACGCGATGTTCGGCCAAGCGCGATACCCCTACGCGTTCTTGCTTTGTGGCATGACGGCCGTTGTCGTGTGCAGTAACGGAATGGGAGACCCTGGAATGTCATGGGAGTTCATGATCTGGAGGATTCAGGAGGTCTGCATCGGCGTCCTTGCGGTGCTGCTCGTGCAAAGCCTGCTCTGGCCGAGATACGCGGCCGATGAATTTTTGACCGGCCTGCGTGGTGCATTTATCGACCTGTGTGACCTTTTCTCCGCCACCCGTTCGGGCACCCCCGCGAATGGCGTAGCCATCGAGGCTCGTTTGAATCAACTCCGGCAGCTCCTCCGCTTCGGTGGACGCGAGAGTCGCTACTTCCGCGCCAGGATCGAAACCTATGTCGAGCTTCTCTCCGTCATTAGCCGGATTCACGGCGCGATCAGGCCACTCACTGGACTTGGTTTGAAAAATTCCTTCTACTTCGAAAATGCGGGCCAACAACTCGCTGGAGTCCAGGAGGCGATTGAAGCCCAACTCGCCCTGCTGGGAGCTCCCAAGCAAGACTCCGGTGCGCTGCGGCAGGGATCGCTGGCCATCAACACCGCGATGCAGGCCCTCAAACAAACCATCATTGATCTGCGCCGAGACCCCCGTTCGCGGGATGTCGAGCTGGATGACATTCTGGGAATCAGTCTCGAATGTTTATCGCTCGAGGAAATCCACCAGGAACTTGCACGCGGCCTCGATCTCTTGGACGGGTTGCCGGTGAAAATAAAAAAGCGCCATGCGCTCGATCTCCGTGGGCTTGTTCCCGGTATGCCCCCCGCCTTCTGGATCACGAACGGCATCCGCTCCACCATCTCATTGATTGCCGCAATGGTGCTCATGAACTGGGTGCAACCGCCGGGCGGAAGCATGATGGTGCTTTGCTCTTGGCTGTTTTGTTTTCTTCTTCCAATCAGCCCCGAGGGTCGCGGAGACCAACGCGCATGGCATGTGGTGGTGGCGGCCATCCCATGCGTTCTGTTTCTGTGCCTCGGACTGATACTGGCCTCGCCGCTCCTGTCGAGCTACGCGGTGTTGAATATTCTGATTTTCACTTGGATGTTCGTCTATGGACAGGTGGCCTATCGGACTGCCGGCGTCTCCACGGTCATGAATATCTCGATGATGGGTCTTGTTGGCGCTATGGGCTTGAACGCTCAGGAACCCGTCTCATTCCAAGCCATCGCGAATGTTTTCTTCGGCATCTCGATCGGCACCGTCATTGCCGCCGTTTTTCAACGCTCGCTCTGGCCGCTTTTGCCGCAGCGGGAAATGCGCGACCGGTTTCAGGAAATGCTGCGCATCCAGCGCGAGGCTCTCGTGTCAGGCACGCCGTCGCTGGAAGGTGTCGCGCGCCTGAGTCAGTTGCCCGGCGAAATCAAGTTGCGCCTCGCGAATCTCGTCCGCCCTGTCTACAGCGAAGCTGAAATCCAAAACCTCTGCGACCTCCTCGATCATCTGGATCGCTTCACCGCGAATCGCATCTGGGAATCCGATCCCGGCCAGGCAAAGGACGGTCTCGCGCTCACGAAAAAAATCCGCGAGTTGTTTGCCGAAATCCTCGAAAAAATTGGCGTCTCTTTTGCAACAGGCCGCCCATGTTCCGTTGATGCCACCCCGCTGCGCGCAGCCATTGTGGAGTTCGACGCATGGGTTCTCGATGCGCGTCTCCAAATGATGTCTGAGAGCGCCGATCCCTCGGTCACAACGAACCTTATCGGACGCGCCGCAAGATATCAGAACGCGGCCACGAATCTCATGGCCGCAGCCGAAGTTGCCGCGCAGCTCGATACCGCGCTTTACTCCAAAGACAACGCGCTCTGATCCCAAAGGCCGATAGCCCTTCGAATACGAGACGCAACGCGCGGCCGCGTGATTTGGGAGGGCCATCGTCCCGCATGGCCCAAACTTCAGCCGCAACGCGGCGTTCTCGGAAGATGGATGCGAGGGCGCGTCGTGATGGGAACGGTGCGTCGCGATGGCGAAGACGGTTCAGTCTTGGGTCAAGCCAACCGAAGACCCGGGCGGGGCGGAGGAAGCACATCGCAGATGACCCGAAGGGCGTAGCGAGCAGGGCACGAGCAAGGCAAAGGTCGACCCTCCCATTCACAACACGCTGACGCGCGGCTGCGTGATTTGGGAGGGCCATCGTCCCGCATGGCCCAAGCTTCAGCCGCAACGCGGCGTCTACGGAAGATGAATGCGAGGGCGCGTCGTGATGGGAACGGCGCGTTGTGATGGCGAAGGCGGTTCGGTCTTGGGTCAAGCCGGAGGTCGACCCTCCCATTCACAACGCGCTGACGCGCGGCCGCTTAAAACTTAAAACTCTAAAAATGGATCGCATGGCCCTGCGAGGCGTGTGCGGCCTCGTGGATCGCTTCGCTCAGCGTTGGATGCGCGTGGATCGTGGCGGTGATTTCCTCGTAAGTCGCCTCCATATTGATCGCGAGAGCGAGCTCGGCGATCATCTCTGTGGCGTCCGCGCCAATGATGTGCGCTCCGAGGATCTCGCCGTGCTTCTCGCCGACGAGGAGCTTCACGAAGCCCTCGCTCTCGCCGACCGCCAGAGCCTTGCCGCTGGCCATGAACGGGAACTTGCCGACCTTGAATTTGAGCCCCTTCTCGACCGCCGCGCGCTCGGTGAGTCCGACACTCGCGACCTGTGGTTGGCAATAGGTGCAACCCGGGAAAACGGTGACTTTTTTCGGCTTCTTGCCGGCGAACATTCCTTCGACGCACTGGACGGCTTCGTAGCTGGCCACATGCGCGAGCCATGGTGGCCCGATGATGTCACCCGCGCCGTAGATGCCTTTGACGCTCGTCTCATAGCTGTCGTTGGTTTTCAGATAACCTTTGGCATCGGTCTCGAGTTTCACGCCTTTCGGCGTGAGAGGCGAAACGCCGATCGCAACCAGCGCGATATCGGCTTCGAGAGTTTCCGTGGCTTTGCCGCTCACGGTGAGGCGAACGCCTTTGTTCGTGGTCTCGGCTTTATCGACCTTCGTGCCGGTGAGGAGCTTGATGCCCTGTTTGGCGAGCGATTTTTCGAGAGTCTGGCTCACCTCGGTATCCTCGACGGGCAGGATATTCGGCATCATTTCCACGACGGTCACCTTCGAGCCGAAGGCATTGAAAAAATACGCGAACTCGATGCCAATGGCACCCGCTCCGATAATGATGATTTCTTTCGGCTGTTTCTCCAAAACCATCGCCTGACGGCTGCCGATCACGCTTTTTCCATTGAACGGGAAGCCTGGCATCTCGCGAGTCACAACGCCTGTGGAGATGAGGATTTTTGCCGCCTTGTGCTCGGCTTTTTTGCCGTCCTTGTCGATGACCTCTACGACTCCGGCCTTTGGAATCGAGGCTTCGCCACGGATGTAGTCCACCTTGTTTTTCTTGAGAAGCATCTCGATGCCGCCTGCGAGGCGGTCCGCAACCTTGCGGCTGCGGCCGATCACTTTGTCCCACTCGTAGGAGAGGCCTTCGACTTTCAAACCAAAGTCACCGGCGTGGTTTTTGATCGTCTGATAAACTTCAGCATTCTTGAGAAGCGACTTGGTGGGGATGCATCCCCAGTTCAAACAGGTGCCTCCAGCGCGGTCCATTTCAACCACCGCCACCTTTTTTCCGAGTTGTCCCGCGCGAATCGCCCCCACATAACCTGCAGGTCCGCCGCCCACCACGATCAAATCATAATCAGCCATAGTTTTTAAATTGAGGCCCGCATCCTGATGGGATTCCTCTGTCGTTGCAAACCCAATGCGGGGCTTTTTTGCAATTGACTTGCATGACAGTGGCGGGTCAGTTTTGTCCATGATGAACAGACTGCTGATTGCTACCGTCTTTTTGGCATGGACGACCTTTGCACAGGCCGAACCACTCCGCGTGGCCTCACTCAGCACAGTGATGGCCGATCTGGCCCGCGATATCGGTGCCGAGCGCGTGGAGGTGACGGAGATCGTCAAACCCGGAGTCGACCCCCACATTTACGAGCCGACGCCGGGGGATCGAAAAACCATCGCCAAATCCCAAATCCTCCTCGCGAGCGGCCTGGGATTCGAAGGCTACCTCGACAAGCTGCGTCCGAGTCTGGAAAAAGCCGGCGTTCGTCTCGTGGTCGGCGGGGATGTTGTTAAGCCGATCGAGGGGGCTTGCGACGAACACGAGGGTCACGACCACTCGCATGGACACAGCCATGGCACCACTGATCCACACTGGTGGCACAGCATTTCGAATGTTCAAGCCGTGGCGGCCCAGATCTGCAACGCCTTCGTCGCCGCCGATCCGGCAGGCAAGGCCACCTACGAAACGAATGCCAAAAATCTCCAGACCCGCCTCGCCGCACTGTCCAAATGGGTCCGCCTGCAACTCGCCGCGCTGCCTAAGGCGAACCGTGTGCTCGTCACCTCCCACGATGCACTGGGATATTTTGCCAAGGACAACGGCTTCGAGATTTTCGCCGTGCAGGGCGTTTCGACATCCGACCAGCCCTCCTCTCAAAAAGTGAAACGCCTCATCGAGGAAATCAAAGCCCGCAAGGTCAAAGCCATCTTCGCCGAGAATATTGAAAATCCGAAAGTGCTGGAACAAATCACCAATGAAACCGGCGCGAAACCCGGCGGTGTGCTCTACGCGGATGGACTCGGCAGCGGCCCGGCGGGGACTTACGAAGGCATGATGAAAAGCAATGTCGCGACCATCGTGGAGGCGTTGAAATAGGCCGTGCGCGGTTTCCCGCTCCTGCGTCTGTTTTTGGTTGTTGCCGGCTTGGCGCTTCTTGGCGTGCCGGTTTGGCTCCTCACAAGACCCGTTCCATCCGCGCCACCTCCAGCCTCCGCGCCGATCGAGCCTGAAAAAATGGCCGTTTACGATGTGCTGCTCACCTCATCCGCTCCCGCTCGCTTGGCCGTGCGTGTGGCCAATCAGCCTTCGGTGGAATCCGACGGCTCGGCATCCTTGCTTTCGGCATCGTTCACCATGAACGCCGACGAGCCGGAAGACCTCGCCGTTTTTGGAAACTTCGACCCCGCTGCGGGAAATTGCGCCCTGCGCGTCGAGGTGCGAGCCGCCGGAAAAACCCTCGCCGATTCCACATTCTGGGGAACCGGACTTGTGGAGGATGTGGTCACCATTCCCAAACCATGAGCCACAAACTCCACCTCGAAGATGTGACCGTGAGCTACAACCGCATCCCGGCCGTGCACCATCTCAACGCCACGCTCTCCTGCGGATCCTGCGTCGCGCTGCTCGGCCCCAACGGCGCGGGCAAGACCACGCTTTTGAAGGCCATCGCCGGCTTGCTCCCGCTTGAGACCGGGCGAATTGAATTTCGCGGGCATCAACTCGAGAGCACTTCCGGCCGCGAGATCGCCTATGTGCCCCAGCGCGAGGCGGTGGACTGGGACTTCCCCATCACGGTGCGCGGCCTCGTCGAAATGGGACGCTACCCCGCTTTGGGGAAATGGCGTCGCTTCGGCACAGAAGATGAGACCGCCGTCGAGGAGGCGCTCCACATTTGCGATTTGGAGGATCTCGCCGATCGCCAGATTTCCGCCCTCTCCGGCGGCCAACAACAACGCGCCTTTCTGGCCAGGGCATGGGCGCAGAAAGCCGATATCTACCTGCTCGACGAGCCATTCACCGGCCTCGACCGAAATGCCGTGGAGGCCTTTGCCCAAGCCATGCGCCGCCTGCGCGAGGCCGGCAAACTCATCATGGCCTCGCACCACGATCTCAAAAGCGTGGAAGCCCTCTTTGACCACATCCTGCTGCTCAACGGCGAACTCGTGGCCTGCGGTCCTACCGCCGAGGCGTTCACCAAAGACAACCTCGACCGCGCCTACGCCGTGCATGTTTTCAGCGGCCACGCCCATCACCACCACACATGAACTGGATTCTCGAACCCTTCGAATACGACTTCATGCGCCGCGCCCTGCTGGCCTGCGTCCTCGTGGGCTTCACTAACGGATTTCTCGGCGCCTTCGTCGTCATCCGACGCCTCGCACTTATGGCTGACGCTCTCTCCCACTCCCTCCTCCCTGGCCTCGCCCTAGCTGCAATCCTGATCGGCCTCTCCCCGCTCGGCCTCCTCTTCGGCGGTCTCCTCGCGGCAGTCTTTGTGGCACTCGGGGGACACCTCATTTCCCGAAGCTCAAGGGTCAAAGAGGAAACCGCCATCGCAGCACTCTACATCGTCGCCTTCGCGATCGGCATCGCCCTCATCAAATACGCCGGAGTCAAAGTGAGCCTCGACCATTTCCTGTTCGGAAACATCCTCGGCGTCGGCGACAGCGACCTCTGGACGAGTTACGCCATCACCTGCGTGGCCATGATCCTGCTCGTCGCCTTCCAGCGACCGCTCCTCCTCACCATTTTCGAAGCCTCCGTAGCAAAAACCCAAGGCGTCCCCGTTGGATTGTTATTAGGAATGCTCATTTTATTAATCGTCTTGGCCATGGTTTCATCCCTCCAAGCGGTCGGCGTCTTGCTCTCTCTTGGCCTCCTCATCCTCCCCGCCGCCACGATCTACCTCCTCAGCGATTCCTTCGATGTCATGCTCTGGGGAGGTGCCGCGCTCGGAACATTCGGCGCCGTCGCAGGCCTCCTCGTCTCCTTCTGGGCAAACATCCCCTCAGGCCCTGCCATCGTGCTCATCCTCGGTATCTTCTTCCTCCTCGCCTACCTCTTCAGCCCCCGCTACGGCATCATCTCCCGCCACTTCAAACGCCGCCACCTCCACGAAGAATCCCTCGAACGCTGGGAAAAAAAGTAACCCTAGCCTGATCGTGAGCGGATTTGCCAATATCCCGATCGTGCTGGCCTCGACTTCGATGGGCTGTGCGTCGTGACAAAATCCCGTCGCTTTACAGGCGGGCGATGAGGAGTTCGCGCTGGAAGATGATTTCTTTGGGGAGTTCGCTGTAGAGTTTGATGAAGAGTTCGTCTTGGAGGAGGAGTTCGCGGTGCCACTCGGAGGTGTCGATTTTTTGGGCTTCGGCGAAGATTTCGGGCGTGACGGTTTTTTCCAGGCCTTCCATGTGGATGTCGGAGTAGTCGGGGAGCCAGCCGATGGCGGTTTCGAGCGCGTGGGCGCCGGGGTGGCAGCGTTCGACCATCCAGCGTAGTATGCGGGTGTTTTCGCCGAAGCCGGGCCAGAGGAATTTTCCGGCGGAGTCTTTGCGGAACCAGTTCACATGGAAAATGCGCGGGACATATTTGATGAGTTTGCGCATTTCGAGCCAATGGGTGAAGTAGTCGCCCATGTTGTAGCCGCAGAAGGGGAGCATGGCCATGGGGTCGCGGCGGACTTGGCCTGTGGCTCCGGCGGCTGCGGCTGTGGTTTCCGAGCCCATTGTGGCTCCGAGGTAGACGCCGTGGACCCAGTTGAAGGCTTGGAAAATGAGCGGCATGGTGGTGGAACGGCGTCCACCGAAGATAATGGCACTCACGGGCACGCCAGCGGGGTTTTCCCAATCGCTATCGATGAGCGGGCAGTTCTTGGCGGGTGCGGTGAAGCGGCTGTTGGGGTGGCTGCTCAGGATGGGCTTGCCGGCGGCATCTGTTTGTCCTGGCGTCCAGTCGCGGCCGAGCCAGTCGATGAGGTGGGCGGGCGCTTCTTTGGTCATGCCCTCCCACCAGACATCGCCGTCATCGGTGAGGGCGACATTGGTGAAAATGGTGTCGCGAGTTATGGAATCCATCGCCATGGGGTTGCTCGCATACGAGGTGCCCGGTGCTACACCAAAAAATCCGGCCTCCGGGTTGATGGCACGGAGGTAGCCATCGGGGCCGGGCTTGATCCAGGCTATGTCATCACCCACGCAGCTGATCTCCCAGCCTTCCTCGCGCATGTCGGGTGGGGGAACCATCATGGCGAAATTCGTCTTTCCGCAGGCGCTGGGGAAGGCGGCGGTGACATAGGTTTTCTGGCCGTCGGGGGATTTCACGCCCAGCACGAGCATGTGCTCAGCCATCCACCCTTCGTCATGAGCCATGGCGGAGGCGATGCGCAGGGCGAAGCATTTTTTGCCAAGTAGGGCGTTGCCGCCGTAGCCCGATCCGAAGCTCATCACCAGGCGCTCCTCGGGGAAGTGGGTGATGTAGGTATTCTCGGGATTGCACGGCCAAGGGACATCCTTCGCACCGGGTGCGAGGGGACAACCCACGGAATGCAGGCATTTCACAAACACGCCGGATTTTTTGATTTCGCCATACACGGCGGTGCTCAGGCGGGTCATGATCCGCATGTTGGCCACCACATAGGGACTATCGGAAATCTCGATGCCGTATTGGGCGATGGGGGAGCCGACAGGGCCCATGCTGAAGGGGATGACATACATCGTCCGGCCGCGCATGCAGCCTGCGAAGAGGCCGTGCAGGCGGGTCTTCATGTGTTCTGGCGCCTCCCAGTTGTTGGTCGGGCCGGCGTCTTTTTTGGAACGCGAGCAAATGAAGGTGCGCTCCTCCACGCGGGCGACATCGCGCTGGTCGCTGCGGACGAGCAGGGAATTCGCACGCTTCTCGGCGTTCAGCCACACGCCGGCACCCGAGGCGACGACTGCCTCGCGCATGGCGAGATCCTCGGTATCCGAGCCATCGCACCAATGGATGGCATCGGGGCAGGTGAGCGCGGCGATTTCCTCGACCCAACTTGTGACTGCTGGCGGCGCGGCGTGGTCCATGGCGTGGGATGAATCGGTCTTCATAAGTAGTTGCACTATGTTGGTTGTATTCAATCGGGCAAGATAAACGCCCGGTTCAGGATATCCTCAGCGGGCGTGCGGTTTCGATGCCGCCTGCGGAGAAGAGGAATTGGAAAACCTGCAGACTTCTGGCGCGGAACGCACCCGAGCAACTCAGGAGATAAAGCCTCCACATGCGCACGAATTCTTCGCCGTAGCGCTGGCGGAATTCCTCCCGCGACCGCATGAAGCCTGCCTCCCACGCTCGCAGCGTCGGCACATAGTAGGGGCCGAGGTTGTGCATGTCCTCATTCACGAAATACGGCTCGGCCGCCTGCAAGACCTGGGCGGCGGTGGGGATCGCCGAGTTGGCGAAGATGTAACGCGAGATGAAGCGGTCGCACGCGATGCCCGGCTCGTTCGCTGTGATCGTGTGGCAGAGAAAAAGCCCGCCCGGCTTGAGGCAGTGGCTGGCGATGTCCATGTAGCGCCGGTAGTTTTTTGGTCCCACATGTTCGAGCATGCCGACGCTGGCGATGGCGTCGAATTCCCCCTGCACATCGCGGTAGTCCTGCAGGCGGATTTCCACCGGCAGGCCTTTGCAATGTGCCTCGGCGTAGGTTTTCTGCTCCTCCGAGATGGTGATGCCTACGACCTCGCAGCCGTGGTTCTCTGCGGCGAATTTCGCCAACCCGCCCCAGCCGCAGCCTATGTCCAGCAGGCGCATGCCGGGCTGGAGGGCGAGTTTTTTGCAGATGAGTTCCATCTTGAGTTCCTGCGCTGCGGCGAGGTCGGTCGTGCCATGGAAATAAGCGCACGAATACTGCATCGACGGATCCAGCATCGCTCCGAAAAAATCATTCCCGAGGTCGTAGTGTTGATGGGCGACGACACGGGAGCGCGATTTGCTCTGGAGGTTCAGTAGAAGCGAGAATGCCACCTCCACCAGCGCTCCGAGACTCGGGCGGATGGCGGTTTCGATGCGACCGTGGATCGCCCGAGCGCATAGCTCCTCGATGTCGTCGCAGTCCCACCAGCCCTGCATGTAGGACTCGCCAAAACCCAGCGTGCCATCCTTGAGAATGCGGCGGTAGAAGCGTTCGTCATTTACTTGGATGTCGCATGGCCGGTCGCCGTTGATTTCGATATCCGCCCTGGCGAACAGCTCGGCCACCACCCGCTCTGCGCGCGTGGTGCGCTTCTTGCGGGGATGCACGACGGTGATTTCAGGCGCGGCGGATCGGGTGGGTGCTGCCTGCGTGCTCATGAGCGGCTCTCCCCGTAGAATTCCGAAAGGGCTTCGAGAAGCTCACGGAGTTTTTCCTCTGATTGCTCGCGAAGCCATTGTGCGAGGGATTCGTCGTCCGACTGCAGCGGCGGGAGCGGGCGGTCGGGAACGATGTCGAACATCTCCAGTTGGGATGCTGCAGGGTGCGGTTCAATTTGGTTTTGCATAGGCTTCAGACCTAGTCGCAGAGCGCCTCCGCGCGCCATGAGGTGATCACCCTATCGCGGCCGGCGGCGTGGAATGAAATATCTGCCTGCGTGCCACGGCATGTGCCGCCGGCTTTCCAAACCAAAACAACAAACCTCAAAAAAACACACCACCGCAATGGACCAACTTCTCGATCAAGTCTCAGACATCGCTTCCACAGCCGAAGCCCCCGGACGCCCCTTCCGCATCGTCATTCTCTATGAAAATGTCGTTTCCGCCGCCCGCGCGCTGCGAGCCTGTGAGATTCTTCGTAGCGAGATTCCCCACGATGCCGCGCTGGAGATCAATGTTTGGAAAATGAGCGGCCTCGGTGTCACGGAATCCCGCATCCCCTCGGCCTCCGCAGCCGCCCGCGCCGATGTGGTCATCGTCTCGGCATCGGGCAGCGAGGAGCAGCCAGCCCACTTGCCGATTTGGGTCGATGAATGGCTGAGCCAGAGCGCGGCGGCAGGTTCCGCCCTCTTCACCCTTCTCGGCGACCATGCCTCGCCGGGCGCGATATCCTTTGCCTCCTGGCTCCGCGAAAAGACCTCACCCAACGGCATCGACTTCTTCAGCCATCCCCCGCTGGACTCGCAAGAATGCGCGCCGCTTCGCGACATCCCGCTTCTCATGCCTCCCAGGGTCCTGCCGGATGCCGTCCGCATCCCGATCGAGGAATGGCGCCCTGGTTCAGCCTCGTCCTCCGAGCACTTCGAGAGCGCATTCGACATCATCGAAAATTTTGGCGCCCATCTCCGCGCCCGTTTGCACGAGGTGCGGCATGCGCAGTATCGGGAAAAACCTGATGCCATGTTTTGCTAAATTCCTGATCTTCTCGTCGCTTGACATTCATAAGAATTGGTAAGGTAATGCGGCTGATGGCAATAAATACGCATTTACCCCCCCCCCCCCCCTGCGTTTTGCGTTGAGTGGGGATGGACCGCTCTGATGCACCACCTGTTTTTGGAAGAATCTCAAGATTACCTATGAACATGCTTCTCCATAGCCACATTTCCAATCCGGGCTGCATTGGATGCAGTGAGCTGCAATTCCGCCTTCTGGCCGAACAAATGCCGGACATCGTTTTGCGCATGGATGCCGAGGCGCGATTTTTATATGTGAATTCGCGCATGAGGGATCTCACTGGCATGGAGCCGGAGGTATTCTTTGGGAAGTCCTGCCGTGAGGTGGGGTTCCCGGAGCATTGTTCGTTCCTCTGGGAATCCATAGCGAGGGATACCTTTGAAAATGGAGCGGGCATTGATCGTGAGGTGCAACTCGATTTTGGGGGCAAACTGCGGCACCTTCACATCCGCACTTCTTGCGAGAACGCTTCAAGCAACAATCCCTCATTCATCGCGACGGTGAGGGATGTCACCTCCCTGAGGCGCCACGAGCGCCAGATCCAGGAACTCGTTCAGCGACTGACATACCATATGAACAATACGCCCCTTGCGGTGATGGAGTGGGACCCTCAAGGAAAATGTCTCCTCTGGAATGGCGAGGCCGAGGACATGTTCGGCTGGACGCGGCGCGAGTTGAAGAGCGGTCGTTTTGATAGCCTCGCCTTGGTCCACCCAGATGACAGGGAGGCATTTGGTGTCATTCTGGAACGCCTCCGACTGGGGCAGGTGGCGAGCGACTTTGTGAAATGCCGAGCCTTGCACCGGGATGGTTCGCTCTTGTTTTGCGAATGCCACCTTTCGGCCCTCCTCGATGCCGATGGTCATGCCAAATCCATCCTCTGGGTGGCCAACAATGTCACCCCGCGCGAGTTGGCCGAGCAAGAGATGCAAAAGCTCAACTCCGGGCTCGAGGTCAGAATCCAGGAGCGCACGGCAGAGCTGGAATCCTCAAATAACGAACTCCAGCGAGAAATTCTCGCCCGCAAGGCATTGGAGGGTGAGTTGATCTCCATCAGCGAGCGGGAGCACCGCCGCGTCGGCCATGATCTCCACGATGGCGTGTGCCAAGAGCTTTCGGGCGTCCGCTACTCCCTCGAGGCCATTTCCAAGCGGCGCAGAAAGGGCACTGTTCTGCGCCAGCAGATCGACCACCTCAGTGGAGCCCTCGAGCGTGCCGTGCACCACATACGCCTTCTCTCGCGTGGCCTCGCCCCGCTGGAACTCGAGGGGGGTAACCTCGCCGCAGCACTCGATGAATTGGCGGCAAACACCAGCGCCCTCTTCCAAGTCAAGTGCACCGTGAAATGCCGGGGCCGTTCCCAGAGGCTCGAAATCGAAAAGGCCATCAATCTCTTCCGCATCGCCCAAGAGGCGATGCAAAATGCCATCAAACACGGTGATGCCACCCAAATCCGTGTGGATTTGGATTTGCTCCAAGGCATCCTCTCCGTCACCGACAACGGCAACGGCATCAAAGACGACGACCCTGCTCCCGCGCGCGGCAACGGTATGGGCCTTAAAATCATGCGTCACCGTGCCGAGGCCATTCAAGGCACTGTCGCTGTCGAGCGCATCCCCGCCGGTGGAGTGCGCGTCATCTGTCACTTTCCTAAATGAAAAAAACGAAGCCCTCTCCAAAGAGCAAGAAGCCTCAGAAAAAGCGTATCCTGCTCGTCGAGGACCATCCCATGACCCGCATGGGCCTGAAAATGATGATCGCCGGCGAGCCCGGCCTGGAGGTGTGCGGCGAGGCGGGGAATGCGGGCGAGGCGCTGGATGCCGCCATAAACCTGCAACCCGATCTGGTGCTTAGCGATGTTTCCTTGCCCGGGCGGAGCGGCTTCGAGTTGGTGCAGGATCTTCACTCCCGCTGCCCAGGGATTCCTGTGCTCATTCTCTCGATGCACGCCGAGACCAGCTACGCCCGGCGGGCGCTGGAGATCGGCGCGCGAGGTTACATCATGAAGAGCGAGCACAGCGACAAGGTGCTCGAGGCGATTCACACCGTCTTGCGCGGCCGCATCTATGTGAGCGAGGCCATCGCTGGGCAGTTGCTGGAGTTTCTTTCCCACCGTTCGAAAAACAAGCAGTCCGGCCCCGACGCACTCAGTCCCAGGGAATTCGAGGTGTTCAAGCTCATCGGCGAGGGCGTCGCCACCCAGGATATCGCCAGGCGCTTGAACCTCAGCCCGAAGACGGTCGAAACCCACCGCGCACACATCAAGGAAAAGCTCCACGCGGCCACCGCCTCGCATCTCATCGCCATGGCAGCTGATTGGATTGCAAGACAAAGTATGGCGGAAAATAATTTTTCCGGTAGCATCCCGTAGATGTCAGGCAGTTCCCTAACCGCGATTGAAAACACCCCCGATGCGAAAAAATTTCCCGTTGCTGTGGTGGGATGCTCCGCTGGAGGAGTCGAAGCCCTCGGTGCCTTTTTTGCAGAGATTCCTGGCGATCTGCAGGCTGCCTTTGTTGTCGCCAGCCATTTTCCAGCGGATGGCGAAAGCCACTTGGTCGAAATTCTCACACGCGAGGGTGGTCTGCCCGTCGTATGGGGCAAGGCTGGCGCTCCTCTCGAGGCTGGTAAAATCCATGTCCTCCCGCCCGGCCATCTGTATGGGTTCGAAGGTGGCTGTCTTATGGAAAAAGGCCAGCTCCCGTCGCAGGCCGCTCCTGTTCTCATCGACACGCTTTTGGAATCCCTCGCCGCCGCCTGCGGGCCAGAATCCCTCGCCATCATCCTCTCAGGCACAGGTTATGACGGCTCCCATGGAGCCCGCCTCGTGAAGCAGGCTGGTGGCATCGTCTGTGTGCAGGAACCCGCATCGGCGGCATTTGGCGGTATGGCCTCGAGCGCGATTCTGACCGGCACGGCAGATTATGTCCTGCCTCCCGACCAACTTGCCCGCGAGGTCGTGCGCCTTGTGCGGCATGAGATTTCCTCCGCCCCTGTGATCGTCTCGGAAGCCAGCGATGAGGAGCAGAGCGCCATGCGCCGCCTCGCCAGCCTGCTCCGGCGGCACACCGGCTTCGATCTCGGCGCCTACAAAAGCGAGACAGTGAACCGCCGCATCGAGCGCCGTATGGGCATTCGCCACATTTCCGACTTCGAGGAATATGTCGACCTTCTGAAAAAAGAGCCCGCCGAGTGCGAGAGCCTCGCCAAGGACATGCTCATCAGCGTGACTCGTTTTTTCCGCGATCCCGAAGTCTTTGAAAACCTCCGTAAAAATGTCCTGCCCCGCCTTGTGCGATCCGCAGGCGGGCGGTCTCTCCGTTTCTGGGTGCCCGGCTGCGCCACCGGCGAGGAGGTTTACTCCATCGGCATCCTGCTTGAGGAGGTGCTACGCGAATGCGGCGAGATCAACTTGCCCTGCCGCTTCTTTGCCACCGACCTCGACCGGCGCGCCACCGAGATCGCCGGGCAGGGGATTTATCCCGAGTCCATCGCCGCCGATATCCCGCCCCACTACCTCGAGAAATACTTCACCCGCCACGGCGACCATTACCAGATCTGCCGCACCGTCCGGGAGCGTATCGTCTTCGCCAAGCACAACCTCCTCAAGGATCCCCCCTTCACCCGCATCGACTTCGTCAGTTGCCGGAATGTTCTCATTTACCTCCAGCCCGCCGCCCAGCAGCGCGTGCTCTCCATCCTCCACTACGCCCTTCGCCCCGAAGGCGTCCTTGCGCTCGGGCTCAGTGAGAGCCTCGGCGACCTGCAGAACGACTTCGAAACGCTGGATTCCCACAACCACCTCTTTCGGAAAAAAAACACCATCCCCACCGCGTTGCCCGAGGCGCTGCAATTCGGTGTTCTCCGAACAGTGGTCGATCATCCCGTGAACCTGCCGACTATCCAGAGCCACTCGCTCTCCAATGAGCCTGGCCTCACCGAATCCTTCACAAACCGCATCCTCGCCCGCCTCGGCCGCACCTGCTTCGTGCTCAACGATCAGCTGGATATCCTCTACAGCTTCGGAACCCCCGCCAAGTATGCCTCCATCCCCGAAGGCCGCACGAGCCTCAAGCTCACCGGTCTCCTCCCGCGCGACTTCTCCGCCAGCCTCGCCGCTGCCACAGGTAAGGTCCTGAACGAAGGACGGCCCTTTAAATTCGGCCCTGTCGAAACCGGCCAAGGAACCGTCAATGTCCTCGTCGAATCCTTCCGCTCCCCCGGCCAGGACCGCGTTTACCTTTTGGTATTTTTTGAAGACATGGAAAAAAACCTCCCCGTCGAACATCCTCCCTTCGACCTCAAGGAAAGCATGCTCCGCATCGCCGACCTCGAAGAAGAACTCCGCGGCAGCAAAATCCGCCTCAAGGCCGCCATCGAGGAACTCGAGGCCTCCAACGAAGAACTCCAAACCTCAAACGAGGAGTTGCAGGCCTCCAACGAAGAACTCCAAAGCGCCAACGAAGAGCTCGAAACCGTCAACGAGGAACTCCAAACCCTCAACAACGAGCACCAAACCAAAATTACAGACATCACCCAAGCCAACGAGGACCTCGACAACTTCATCGCCAGCACCGACATCGCCACCATTTTCCTCGATAACGGACTCCGCATCCGGAGATTCACGCCCAAAGCCGCCGCCAAGACCGGCATCCTCCCCCACGATATCGGCCGCGAAATCACCGCCCTCGCACACCCCCTCCTCGCCCACGCCGCCGAAGCCGCCCGCCGCATCCTCTCCGGCGAAAAACTCGTCGAAGCCCTCCTCCCCGCCCCCGAAGGAGAAAAAATCCTCCTCCGCGCCACCCCCTTCCTCCACAAAGACGGCACCTGCAGCGGAGCCACCGTCAGCCTCATCAAAATCAGCTCCAAACAAGCCGGCGAAGTCTAAAACACCCCTTTGTTTTCCACCAGGGTTGAAGGCCCGCGTTAGGGTTTGGGAGTTCATGCCCTCGATTCGATCGGCTCTGGTATCAACGCCATCCATTCGATCGACGGCACCCTTTCAGTCCGGCGGGCAGTCCCATACCACCTTGCGCGGGCGTGGTTCGCCGGCGGTCTGTCGCGCCCTTGAAGGTTGCGCCACCAATGCCCTCACACCGCCGCGAAAACCTCGCCCATTGGAAAAAAGGAAATCTATGATTTTTTCAGGAGCGGCTGAGAGTTTCAAAACCTTGAATCCCGCAGGGAGTGATCAGGCGTGGGAAGTTTTTTTGAAGCAAGAAAAGTCAGGCTC
Organism: Terrimicrobiaceae bacterium; assembly: GCA_044342325.1. Taxonomy (GTDB): domain Bacteria; phylum Verrucomicrobiota; class Verrucomicrobiia; order Chthoniobacterales; family Terrimicrobiaceae; genus UBA967. The sequence continues at coordinate 12,618 of JBIIPZ010000006.1, read as the reverse complement.
AACTTTATGCGAAAAACATTCGCGATTTTCCTCTCGCAAACCGCTGCTGGAGAGGGTGGTGGGCAGAACTGGATTCGAACCAGTGAAGGCGTAAGCCAGCGGATTTACAGTCCGCCCCGTTTGGCCACTTCGGTATCTACCCTTTTTTTCCTGCGGTTGGCCTACCTTGTGGGCGAGGCTTGATCGCGAGGGGCGAGCACAATGGATTTAATTGTGATTTTGGGCAAGGGAAAATCGTTGCTGTTTGTTGGGGCCTTGCTGATTTCTTCGAGAGTGTCGAGGCCTTCGAGGACGGTGCCGAAGACGGTGTATTGGCCGTTGAGCTTGGGCAGGGGCTGGAGGCAGACATAGAATTGGCTGCCGTTGGAATTTTTTGCGGGGTTGATTTTGTCGGGGAGGCGGGCCATGGCGACGGCGCCTTTTTCGTGTTTGAGGCGGATTTCGGCGGGGAGTGTGTAGCCGGGTCCGCCTGTGCCGGTGGTATCGGTTTGCCCTCGGCGGCTGGCGGGGTCGCCGGTTTGGATGAATGAGCCTGGGAAGACGCGGAAGAAGCGTTGGCCGTTGTAGAATTTTTTTGAGATGAGTTTTTTAAAATTCTCGACGGTGTAGGGCGCGGAGTCGTCGTAGAGGCCGATGGTGACTTGGCGTGGCTGTTTTTCCTTGGGAAACTGGATTTGCAGGACGGCGACATCCGGGCCGAGTGTGGCGGCGCGGACGGTGGTGGCGCAGAGGAGCGCGGCGAGCGTGAGGGCGATGAAGGATTTCATAGGATCGGGAATGCGCGGCGTTCGACTTCGCCGAGCGGGCGGCCTTGCTCATCGCTGACGCCGAACCGCTCGAGGCTTTCGAACTGGCGGTTGAGATAACCGAGGGCGGCAGTTTGTGCGATGTCAAAATGCGGGGCGGCGCTGGTGAGTTGGCCTGCGGTGGTATCGGGCTGGCCAATGGGATGAAGGCGGGCGGGTAGGGGGAGGTCGGCGGATAGAGTTCCGAGAAAGCCGTGGAGGCGTTTGTTCACCCGGCCCACGCTTTTGAGGCGGGAAACGGTTTCCTGGCCGACATAGCAGCCTTTGTCAAAATCGACAGCGGTGTCTTCGAGGCGTGCCTCCTGCGGCAGGGTGTCTTCGGTGATTTCGAGGCCCCATGCAGGTTGGCCGTGGACGATGCGGAGGAGGGCGAGCTGCGCGGGCGTGGCAGCAACGAGGTCGGAGGGTTTTGCAGTTGTGTCGAAACCGGGGAGGCCTGTGCGGTTGATGCGGAGGGCTCCGGCGGGTGGTTCGATGCCGAAGATGTGGTGCAGTGGCGAGGGCGTGGACGCGGGCTCGAGGAGGGCATCATCCGCTATGAGATAGCGCTCGAGGCGGGCATGGACAGCTTCGGCGAGGGATTCGTCGCACTCGATGAGGAAATGGTCTCCATCGCGCCAGATTTGCACGAGGGCGCAGAGTTTTCCCTTGGCGGTGAGGAGGCAGGCGGGGCGTGCGATGAGAGGCTTGAGGCGCGTGATGTCTATGCTCACTTGCCCATTCAGGTAGCGCGTGGCATCGGGGCCGCTAAGCTGGAAGCGGGCGCGGCCATAGACTTCGAAAAAACCTGACTCGGGCGAGGGGGTCATTTTTTCCGGCGGAGGAGTCCCCAGAGGTTTTTGAGTCCGGCGGGTTCGTGGGGGGCTTCTTCTGCTTGAACGGAGGTGCTTGGCGACGGTGTTTCAGGTAGCGTGTGGCCCTGGCCGGGAAAGTCGTAGAAGCGGGAAATGACGGAGAAATCCTCATCGCCCCAGCCGCGCTGGAGACCCGCCATGGCGATGCCTGCGAAGGCGCCGGCGGCGGGAAGCTCGATGTCTTTTTCCTCGGCCATCGCGAGGCCGATCTGGACATCCTTGAACATGTTTTTTAGGGAGAAGCGGGGGTCGAAATCGGCTCCCAGCATGCAGGGAAGTTTGAGGTCGATCACGCCGGAGCGGGCGGCGTTGTTTTCGAGGGCGAGGGGAAGTTTGTGGAGTTCTACGCCGTATCGATCAAGCAGGGCCAGGGCTTCGGTGAGGGAGGCGACGGCATTTGCCGAGATGAGGTTGGTGGCGACTTTAACGACCGAGGCTTGGCCTACGGCGCCGATTTCCAGAATTTGTTTCGAGGAGGCTTCGAGCTGCGGACGCACACGCTCGAGGGCCTGCGGGTCGCCACCGATGTAGTATACAAGCTGACCTGCGGCGGCGGCGTCCCTGCTGCCGGTGAAGGGGGCATCGAGAAAGGTGGCGTGCTTTTCCGCAACGATCTTGGCGGCGGTGAGGGTGTCGGCGGGTGAGGCCGTGGCGTGGTTCAGAATGACATGCTCGGCAGTCAGGGCCGGCAGCATGGCGCGAAGCACGGAGTGCAGGGCCTCGCCATTCGAGACAAAGATCTGGATATGGCGTGCCGCCTCCGCGATCTCAGCCGGGGAGCTCAGGAAGTTCGGCTCCGGCCGCACGGTGCGGTTCCAGAGCCAGACTGGATGCCCTGCGCGCCGCAGGCAGGCTGCGACCCGGCTTCCGATGATGCCGAGTCCGATGACGCCTGCTGCGGGTTTTCCCGATAACTGCTCCATGCGGGCTTTAGCTGGCCGCAGGCAGGAAGGTCTCGATCTTGGCGGATTCCTTGAGTTTGTTCAGCACAGCTTGGACGGCTTCGCGCTGGTTGTTAGATTTGAGGTAGGAGACAACCTGCTCCTTGACTTGTTCGAACGGCACGGTGCCGGCGGCTTTTTTGTCGGTAACTTTGATGACATGCCAGCCGAACTGGGTTTTCACGGGCTTGCTGATATCGCCGACTTTTTGGGCGAATGCGGCATCGGCGAATTCGGGAACCATGCGGTCTTTCGGGAAAAAGCCGAGGTCTCCACCGGATTCGGAGGCGCCTGGTTCTTCGGAAAGTTCCTTCGCGAGCTTGGTGAAGTCTTCGCCTGCGGCAGCGCGTTGGGCGGCCTTGGCGGCGGCTTCTTCCTTCTGCTTCACGACATCTGCCGGTGCGTCGGGCTCAACCATGAAAAGAATGTGGGTGGCTTTGACGGTTTCAGGTTGTTCGAATTCCTTGATGTTGGATTCGTAGAAGGTCTTGGCTTGATCGTCGGTGATCTCGGGGCTTTTGACTTGGGACTTCATCCAGCGGCTTTGCTGGAGGCCGGTGCGGATGTTTTCCTTGAGCTTATCGGGTGTCATGCCGGATTGGGCGATCTGTTCCTGGAAGGCTTTGTCATCGGGGAACTGGCCTTTGATTTTAGCGAGTTCGGCATCGACATCGGCATCGCTGACTTTCTCAGTGGAGGCTGCCTCGGCCACCAACTTGTCCATGATCAAATCTTGAAGGAGCTGGGTGTAGCCGCCGAGTTGTTGCTGAGAGTTGAGATCTCCAATTTTAGCGCCAGAGGCTTGGATTGCGGCGTTGAAGAGCTCCTGGAGTTGTTGCTTGGTGATGTTTTGTCCATTCACTGTGGCAACGACCTCGGGAAGTTCGATGGGTTTATTGTCAGCCGGGGCTGGGGCGGCGCTATCGACAGAGACCGTTGCATCAACGCCTGCCTCCTTGAGCTTTGCAACGATAGCTTGCTCGCTGGCGTCGGTTGCGGCCGGGGTTGCTTCGGCCTGAGGCTTGGGTTCAGCAGGCTTGGGTTCAGCAGGCGTGGGAGGCTTGCAAGCGGGGAGGGCCAACAGGCCGGCGGCCAGAAGAGGGATGATCGTTGCTTTGGTGGATTGAGAACGTGTCATGTGTTAAATATGGAAACCTTTCTTCGCACGGACAGAAGAGGATTGCCAGTCGAATTTGGCGGGACCGTGAGGCTTAGCCGGTGGTGGCGCCTTGCCAATCGCAGAGAGGCCATGCAAGCGGGCCCGAGGTTTTAGCGTTGAGCAATGCCGCCGCATGCTCCATGTTTTGTCACTGAAATGAAGACCATCACCCTCTCTTTCGCGCTTTTGTGTGCCTCAGTTGTCGCCGGCCTGAGCCAAGCTTCGCTTGCTCCGCTGCCGCCAGACGGATTCGTGACCTTGGCACAGATCGTAAATGATTTTTCGACATCGGAAACCCAGGCTCTCCAGAAATACAATGGCATGCGCATCTGCGTTTACGGCCGAGTCGGGCAAGTCACCCAGTCCGATGACGAAGAGGGCGATCCGCTCACGGCTTACATGCAGCTGCCGAATCGCACCACACCTGATGTGAAGGCTGTATTCTCTGCGGATTTCATTCCCTCGTCCGTCGTGACGGTGGCGGATAACGATACAAAGGCCACGGTTTACCATGCCGACTGGAATGGCAATCTCTCGAATGCCACATCGTTCATCGTCGAGGGCGAAAATGTGGCTGTGCGAGGCACATTCGATAACTTTGTCGCGGGGGACATCATTTTAAAAAACAGCTTCAAGCTCGCGCCAGAAGCCTTGCAAAAGAAGCTCACCGAACACGGCCTCACGAACCAGTAATTTGAGCGACTTCGTTTATCCAAAAATTTACGATGTCATCGTCATCGGGGCTGGTCATGCAGGCATAGAGGCCGCTATGGCTTCAGCCCGCTTGGGCTGCGAAACCCTCCTGCTCACTCAAAATGCCGATACCGTCGGGCAAATGTCCTGTAATCCGGCGATTGGAGGTTTGGCGAAGGGGCATATGGTCCGTGAGATCGATGCCCTCGGCGGCGCGATGGGTTTGAATACCGACGCGACTGGCATTCAGTTCCGCATGCTGAATGCCACAAAGGGACCGAGCGTCCGGGCTCCTCGAGCGCAGTGCGACAAGAAAGCCTATCAGTTCCGCATGAAGGCGCTCCTCGAGCGCCATCCGCGACTGGACATGAAGCAGGGAAATGTCACGCGGCTTGTGGTCGGAGAAAATGGAGTCGAGGGCGTGGAAACCAATTTCGGCCTCCGCTTCAATGGCGGTGCAGTGGTCGTCACGACCGGCACATTCATGCGGGGCCTGCTCCATGTCGGTCTGCGAAATCAGACCGGTGGCCGTCTTGGCGATGCCGTTTCGACATTCAGTGACTGCCTGCGCGAACTCGGTTTCGAGGTTGAGCGGTTCAAGACCGGCACGCCCTGCCGCCTTCTCGCCAAGAGTATCGATTTTTCCCAATGTGAGCCCCAGCAGGGAGACGAACCGCCGCCGCTCTTCAGCTACCTCGCGGATACGCTCGTGCGCGGCGAGGACGACCTGCACACGCTCAACGAGTGGCGCGATGGAGCATTCCGAGCGCGCCAGATTTGTTGCTGGATCACCTACACGAACGAAACCACGCACGAGATCATTCGCTCGAACCTCGACAAATCGCCGCTCTACTCGGGTGTCATCGAAGGCGTTGGACCACGCTACTGCCCGAGCATCGAGGACAAGGTCGTGAAATTTTCCGAGAAGGGGCAACACCAACTTTTCCTTGAGCCCGAAGGCCGCCACACCGACGAAATCTATGTCAACGGGGTTTCGACGAGTCTTCCCTTCGAGGTCCAATACAAATTCATCCGCAGTGTGCGTGGCCTTGAGAACGCAGAGATTCTGCGGCCTGGTTACGCCGTCGAGTATGACTACTGTCCACCGACCCAACTCCACACGACGCTCGAGACAAAGCGCCTGCCTGGCCTCTATTTTGCGGGCCAGATCAATGGCACCTCGGGCTACGAGGAGGCCGCCGCGCAGGGGCTCATCGCTGGCGCGAATGCAGCTCTGAAGCGCCTCAAGCGCCCGCCGCTCACCATCGCCCGCCACGAGGCCTACATCGGCGTCATGCTTGACGATCTCGTGACGCGCGGCACGCCCGAGCCCTACCGCATGTTCACCAGTCGGGCGGAATATCGACTCCTTCTGCGGCAGGATAATGCCGACCTGCGCCTCACTGGCAAGGCCATCGAGTCCGGCCTTGTCGACGGCGAGCGCGCCTCACGCTTTGAGCAAAAACAGAGCCAGCTCACCGCGCTCAAAAGTCGCCTCAACGAATTCAAAATCGACACGGTCCCGCTCGAGCGCTGGCTCAAACGCCCAGAGAATACATGGTCCACCGTGCCTGACGAAATTCGCTCGCAGTTCCCGCAGCCCGTTTGGGAGCAGGTTGAGACCGATCTGAAATATGCTGGCTACATAACCCGTCAGGAGGAGCAAATCGCCCGCACCGCGCGCCACGAAGGTAAAGCGATCCCCGAGTGGGTCGATTTCACGAAGATCAATGGCCTCCGCACTGAGGCCGTTCAGAAACTCTCCGCCGTCCGCCCCGAGACTCTCGGCCAGGCCGCCCGCCTCAGCGGCGTGACTCCCGCCGATATCGCCCTGCTCGGTGTATGGATCACTCGAGGCTCAGAAAAAGCACCCATCACATGACAACGCCCAATCGCATCGATACGAAATTTGAAACCCTCCGCGCCGCCGGACAGTCTGGCTTCATTGCCTACATCACGGCGGGCGATCCCGACTTGAAATCCACCCCAGCCCTTGTTGCGGCTCTCGAGCAATCCGGCGTGGATATTGTCGAACTGGGTATTCCGTTTTCGGATCCGCTGGCGGATGGAGCGACCATTCAAGCCGCCTCGGGTCGTGCGATCGATGCTGGCGCCACCGTGGCCGGCGTGCTCGATGCTGTGCGTGAGATCCGCCGCAGCTCGGAGATTCCCATCGTTTTCTTCACCTACCTGAATCCTGTCTATGTTTACGGATTCGACCGATTCCATGCGGATGCCGCCGCCGCCGGTGCGGATGGACTCTTGATCCTCGACTTGCCTCCCGACGAGGCAGCCCGCAATGCGGAGCTGATGAAATCCCACGGCCTCCTTTCCATCCGGCTCATCGCGCCTACGACACCGCCTGAGCGTATGGAACTCATCGCCAAGTCGGCGGAGGGTTTCATTTACTATGTCTCGCGCGAGGGGGTGACCGGCGAGCAGACAAGTCTCTCGGCCGACATCGCCACACAGGTCGCCGAAATCAAAAAACACACCAGTCTTCCAGTGGCAGTCGGCTTTGGCATTTCAACGCCGGAGCAGGCCGCCGAAGTCGCGAAGGAATCCGACGCCGTCGTGGTGGGAAGCGCCATTGTGCGCCGCATCGGGGAGCATGGAAAATCGGCCGAGCTCATCCAGCAGGTCGTGCAGTTTGTTTCGCCTATCGCGGCCGCTGTGAAAAAAGCCGCCATTTGATGAGCCCCGCTCCGGTGAATGGCGCGGCGGAGATTCCTCTGACGGGATGCGATGCGTATTTTCTCGCGCTCGAGGATCTCATGGCCGCTGGCGTTCAAGGCAGGCACACCGGCCTCACCATTCTGGAACTTGCAGAAGGCTTGGATGTCGCCGCACTACGCGATGCCGTCCGCCGTTTCTCGCTCTCGCACCCTTTGCTTCATGCAAAGCTTCGCCGCTCTTGGTTTCTTGGTGTGCCATTCTGGATAACGCCGAAAACACTTTCGCCCGACGCAGTGCCGATTCTGGAACACTCCTCCGATACCGACCGTGATTCTTTTTGCCAAAAGCTTCTTGGATCCGGAGGCGAGCACTTTTTGGAAATTCACATTCTTCCTAGCGTTAAAAAAACCACACTGCTGGCGAAGTGGTCGCACCTGGTCTTCGATGGACGCGGGGCTGAGTTGGCGTTGCAGGAAATCGCACATCTTGCGCGGAATCCCAGCGAGCCCCCCAAGCCCGTTGCCTCCTGGGGAATGCCCTTTCCTCCGGCGCCAGGCCTCGTGGCGCGATGGGCAGGCACGCGGGCCTTTGTGAAACGGCACTATGAAATGAAGCCGTCGGATTTTCGATCCCTCGGTGGCGCCTCTCTCAAGTCCGGCACGCCGAGATTTCGCGTGTTGCGATTTTCAAAAGACGAGACAGCTCTGCTGCGCGATAGGGCCGTGCGACTCACAGGAGGGATTTTTCAGATGCCGTATTTTTTTGCAGCGGCCGCAAGGGCCCACGCGGCTGTCTTCAAAGTCCGCGGCGAGTCGCCGGCCTCATTTGTGAGTCCTGTGCCGGTGCAGGCCCGAAAGCCCAAGGCGCGGCATCCGATCTTTCAAAATCAGGTCACCGTTTTGCATTTCAAGCTGAGTAGTTCAGAGGTCGACGATCTCGAAAAGGCCACCACCGCCATCCATGCCCAATTTGAATCGGCCGTTCGCGGCGGGCTCGAGAGCTCCTCTGCCACGATGCTTTGGTGGATGCGCCGCCTACCGACAGGACTCTACCGCCGATTCCTGCAGAGGGATACCGGGGGCGAAATCGTCTCTTTTTTCCAATCCCACACCGGCGACTTCCTGCCAGGCGTGAGCGAAATCTGCGGGGCTCCTATCACCAACGGTTGGCACATTCCCTCGGTATCCCAGCCACCGGGCAGCGGCATTTTTTTCAGCGAACGGGAGGGGCGCCTCTCTGCGACGATCTCCTGGCGCGAGGGCTCGCTCAAACTCGGCGAGGTGGACGCCATGGAAGCCAGCCTGCGGAGCGATCTTCTCGGGGTGTGAATTTCAAATGCTCGGCGGGATTGACCAGAAGAGCGTTTGGTGTTTAAGTTTTCCCCTCAACTAGGTGAGGTGGCTGAGTGGTCGAAAGCAGCGCTTTGCTAAAGCGCCGTAGTCCAAAAGGCTACCGAGGGTTCGAATCCCTCCCTCACCGCCAGTTTCTTCGCCCCCCCCCAAATCGCTTGCTCCTAGAGGCCGCCAGTGGAGTCGGCACCGAGTGTTTGGATGATGTTCCTCCTTTTTCAGTGTGCATGACATAAAACAAGAGATTTTCTTATGCACCCATTCTTGACCTGCTCTTGCAAATTTGGTCTTTGGGCTTAATGCCTATAACAACAAAGATTCTTCCCCCCAGCGGTCCGATCGAAAGTCTAAAGGTGGAAGATCGCGAGTTGCTTTCGAGCTTCGGTTCTTTTGAGTCCGCTAAGCCAGGGCAAAAAATCATCCACCAAGGGAAGTCACAGGGAGTGCTTTTTCTGACTCTCAGTGGACTCTTGCAAGCCAAGAGAGAGGATCATGGACATACCGAAATTCTTGGCAAAATCCATCCCGGCGAGTGGTTAGGTGAGATCAATCTCTTTGATCCTTCCACGGCAGTTTGCTCCGTGGAGGCCGTCGAGCCATCAGAATACTGGGTCATCACGCGCGAAGCCTTCGAGAAGTTCATCAATAAAAACCACGCTGCGGGTAGTGTTTTGCTGATCGGGCTCGCCATGACGCTCAGCAAGCGAATCAGAAGCCTTACAGAAAAACATGTGCTGGTTGCGAGATCCAAGAAGAAGCCCATGCTTTGGGCGGCCCTCGGAGTAGTGGCCATTATTGCGGCCGTGGGAATATGGAAATGGGCCGAAGGAAATGGACTGATAAACAGGCTGAGAGTTGAAAAGCAGCAGAGTGTGGCAGGAGCCTACCAAGAGTTGGAGGCTTCCAAGGTGAAGGCGAAGGAACTCGAGCTCGAGGTGACGCGGCTTGGAGAGGAAGTGGAATGGACAAAAGCCGAGGCCGAAAAGAAAGCTGCCCAGCTATCAACCCCGCCTGCACAAAATGTGGTCAAGAATGAGGCTCCATCTGTCGAAGCCCAGCCTGCGAATGAGCCCTCGGAGCCTTCGGTCGAGACGCCTCAAGAGCAAAGCAAGCCTTCGCAGTCCGCGAAAGACGGGCCATCCGAGTCCAAGCCTAAATCCACACTGATTTCGTATCCGCCGGAAATCACGCTGACTGCGGAAACCGTCGTGCCTCTGACCGTGAATGGCAAAGTCTCTGGGAGCGCGACAATAGCGCCCGGGAAGACATTCAAGGTCGTCGGAGTCGATGGATCCGATGTGCTTGTTACCATGGCTGGTTCAACGGTTCGAATTCCGAAGGAGAATTCCAATTTCGACGAAGCTTTTGATGCGGCTGCCGCCCTGGCTGAGGAGAAAGCTAAAGCCACCAAGCCTGCCGCGCCTGCGATTCCCAAGCCGTCTCCGACGCCCGTTGCAGTGAACGCTGCAGAGCCGGCAACTCATCAAGGAGATGTGCATGCAGCCAGCGCGGAATCCCCCGCCGTTCAAATCGAAAAAATGATCAAGCTCGTGACTCCGCTTGAAGCCCTTGATGCTTTGCGAGACTTCCGCAAGCCAGGCAAGGAAAGTGCTCGGTCTGCGTTCATGAGAACCCAAGCCCGCAAGTGGGAACAGGCGGCCGAAACGGCTAAAAACTTCTTGCGCACCCAGCAAGCGGATGAGCCCACCAAGAGATTGCTGAAAAATATCGTGCTCACAGCCGAGATGTTCGCAACCGAGCGATATGATGGCATCGAAGGCAAGCTCCATGAAGTTGATGTGGGCTGGCTGGCCATCAAAACAGACATGGAAATTTACGGCTCCGAAGGTGCTCCCAAGCCGGAACAGCCGCAGTAGCCATGATTTTTAAAATTCCCTGAAAAACGCGCCCAGCGTGGAAGTCACTTTTTCACGTCGGCTTAGTGAGATGCGCTTTTGAAGAACGGGAAAATCTTCCCGTTCTATGCGGTCGAGGATTTTTTGATAAACGGCGCACATGATGCGCGCGGGCAGGAGCGATTTGAAGTCGGCTCGTGGAGGCACCGCCGCCGCGAAGCGTGCCCTCGCTTGGGCAGCCTCGTGGCGCATCAGGGCTTTGAATCGAGCGCTCGGGCGGCTATTGAGGATTTCCTCTTCGCTCACGCCGAACCGTGCCATGTCATCCTGCGGGAGGTAAATCCTGCCGTTCGCGGCATCCTCTCCTGTGTCGCGCAGGATATTTGTGAGCTGCAGCGCATGGCCGAGGTGAACGGCATAGGTTTCGCTGCGGGGATCGCGACAACCGAAGATTTTTATCGAAACCAATCCAACCGCACAGGCCACCCGCCAGCAGTAAAGTTCCAAGTCGGCAAGCGCTAGAAAGCGGCGAGGTTCAATATCCGAGGCGCATCCTTTGACGATCTCTGCAAAAAGTGAACGGTCGATACCATGCCGAACGATAAGGCCTTCCAACTCTGGAGGGAGGCCGTTCTCCACAGCTTGAAGCCATGCCACCAGCAGGTCGTGTTTTTCACTGATTGCAAGGCCGGGCTGGTCGGCGATGTCATCCACCGTTCGACAGAAACGGTAGAAAAGCATGGCATCGCTGCGGCGTGCGCGAGGAAGGCAGAGAAGAGCGAAGGCCAGATTGGATGAGTTGGCGCTGGATGCGGGCAGTAGCTCCAGCGGTTTCATGGAACTCTGGTGTGGTCTCTCAGTGATGTCATTTCGACAACATGATTGGAAAACGGCAGCACATCGCTTTTGTCGCCGCTCCACAAAACGGTCGTTCCACACTCGTCCGACAGCCGCCGGGCAAGGGGCAGCAAAAGCGGATTCGGTGGCGAAACGGCGATCAACACAGGGGGAGAATGGACGATTGCCCGCGCAAAGGCGACCCGCCAGTGCACGGAATCAGGGAGCTCCCCGACCGGAATCGCATTCAGCTCCGGGATGCCAACAAACTCGAGCGCCGCCACTGTGTGCTCCTGTGCCCCCTCCTGCCCGCAAATTCGAAAAAATGGCATGGCCACATTTTCCGCCATAGTGAAAGAGGGTAGCAAGTGGGGGTGGGTAAAAAGATATCCGAATGAAGTGTCTCGAAGCTTCCTGGAACCCGGACCAGACATTTCCGATGCCTCTTCATCGAATAAAAAAACACGCCCACTGTCGGGTCGTTCGATAAGGCCAAGAATACTCAAGAGCAGTTCTTTTGCTGCGATATCAGAACCGCAGAAGCCTGTGATGTCTCCGCTATCGAATGAGGCAGAAAAATCCTCGATCAGACCATGCCTGAAGGCGTTGGCTGTGGATCGGCGGCAGTGGATGTTCTCGCAGCGGAGGGGGCTCATGGAACTTTCCCGCACACTGACACTGGAAAGCTCGCGGCATCAATACAGAAAACAACGCCGCCAAGTTGTTTCCCTTTGCCCGGGGACGCGCCGCGATGCGAGGCGCGGCAGCGTCCACCGAAGCAGTGGGGGAAACTACCTCGCGTATTCAACCCGAACGCGGCGGGCGCGTCCGTTTTTGCGGATCACCACGCGGCCACTGTCGAGCAGATCGGCCATGGCGGCGATCGTTTCACGACTGTTGCGGGCGCAGGATCCTACAATGGAGATCAGTTCGCCGAGGGAGTATTTTGTGCGGTTGATTTTTTTGTAGATATTTTTCATGGCAGTTTCTATTTGCTGTGTTGGACAGCATAGAGAATGCCAGTGTTCAAAAAAATTTTTCCCCGCCCGAAGAAGGCGTGCCAATTCCCCGCAGAAGCCCATTTTTCCAGCCTCGGAGGCTAGAAAAGCAGAAAGGCGGCTGTGAAGTAGGCGGCAAAAATTGCCACTGCGAGGGCCACTCCCGTGATGCGAGCCATCATTTCGGGTAGGGGACCCTTGCCGACATGCAGGCAGAACCCGGCAAAAGCGACCCATGCGAGCGGCAGGGCAAAAAGCCACAGGCTCTGGGTGGCCATCCATACCGAGAATGCGGGAAACCGTTCCGCAACATTTGCAGCATAGCCTCAGACATCCTGACCTCTCGGGAAAACGGATGACCTGATTGGGCGGTAGACGAGGCGGAGGGTGGTGCCGGGATAGCAGATTTCTGTGGCGTTGAGTTCGGTGCATAGGGCTTCGAGGGTGGC
>JBIIPZ010000005.1:0-98001 GCA_044342325.1 Terrimicrobiaceae bacterium | reverse complement strand
AAGAAATGGGCCCCCTCCCACATCGAAAAGTGGGCATCGAAAATCATCCCAAATCCCCACTAACTTAGCGCCATTCGAGGCCGACCCCGAGTGGGACTTCATGGCGGTTTACTATCGGGCGGTGGATGAGATCAGCCACCAGTTCATGCCCTACCACGCCCCGCGCATGGAGGGCATCCCTGAGGCCGACTTTGAAATGTATCGCGATGTCGTGAATAGCACCTACCGCCTGCACGATCTCTTCCTCCAGCGACTTATGCAACTCGCCGGGCCGGATACCGCGATCCTGCTCGTCTCGGACCACGGCTTCCACAGCGACCACTTGCGGCCGAAATTCACGCCCCGTGTGCCCGCCGGCATCACCGTGTGGCACCGCCCGCAAGGAGTCATCGCCGCCTGCGGGCCAGGCTTCAAGAAAGACGAATTGGTCTTCGGCGCCCGCCTGCTCGATATCGCACCTACTGTGCTGCATTACTTTGGGTTACCCGTCGGCGAGGATATGGAGGGGCGCGTGCTCGAGGATGCCTTCACCGAGCGGCGCCCTGTCGCAACCCTGCCCACATGGGAAAACCCGGATGCTCCCCGCCAGACCCGCGCGGAATCCGGCCCCGATGCCGACAAGGCCCTGCTCGAGCAATTCGTCGCCCTCGGCTACATCGACGAGATTCCCGACGATCCCGGCCAAGCCAAAGCCGAGACCGAGCGCGAGAACGATTGGAACATGGCCCGCGCCTGCATGTATGGGCAACGCTACGAAATGGCCCTGCCGCTCCTCGAGGCCTGCTACCACGCCCAGCCCGCCCGCACCGACTACGCCCAGGTGTTGGCCACCTGCCAACTCCAACTCGGCCTCCTCGACGAGGCGGATGCCACGATCGCCCGAGCTTCCGAGACCTTCAACCGCACCGAGCAGGCCGATCTCATCAAGGCCTCGATCGCCATCCAGAAAAAAGACTTCCCCGCTGCTCTGGGCGCGCTCGAGCGTGTGCGGGAGAAAAACCCCGCCGAGCTGCAGCTCCAACTCATGCTTGCCCAGAGCTATCTCGCTCTCCGCCAATGGGACAATGCCGAAGCTGCCGCGCGCCAGGTCCTCACCATCGATTTCCACAATCCCCAAGCCTTCCTCACACTCGCCCGCATCCAACTCCACAGCGACCGCCCTGCCGAAGCCCTACAGTCTGCCCTGGAAGCCATTGGTTTCCAATACGGCAACCCGCTCGGGCATTTCCTCCTCGGGGCCGCGCTCGTCCAACTCGAGAACTTCGCCCAAGCCGAGCGCCCACTCCTGAACTGCCTGCGCCTCGCGCCGAAATTCGTCCGCGCCCAGCGCCTCCTCGCCCGCGTCTACCGCCTCCTCGGACAGATCGACAAGGCCTCCATCTGCGAGATGCAGAGCCACAAGGACTTGCTCGATGAAAAAATCCAAGTCCGCGATCAATTGGCCGCCCTCCGCAAGGCCACCGATGCCCGCGCCGCAGTCCGCGCGGCGGAGGATGCCATCAAACTCGCCGAGACCGAACGCCTCAAGGCCGAATACGACGCCATCGAGCCTCTGGATTTCCTCATCGTTTCCGGCCTGCCGCGCTCCGGCACCAGCCTCATGATGCAAATCCTCCAAGCCGGCGGCCTGCCTCTCATGACCGACGCCAAGCGCCTCGCCGACGAGGACAATCCCGAGGGTTACTACGAATGGGAGGAAATCAAAAAACTCGCCAAAAATCCCCGCCTCATCGAGCCCGCCACCGGCAAAGCCGTGAAAGTGATCTCCGCCCTTCTCCCCAACCTACCCGGCAAGCACCGCTACAAGATCCTCTACATGCTGCGCCCCGTCGCGCAGGTCGTTGATTCCCAGTGGGCCATGCTCGCCCGCCAGGGCAAACTGCCCAAATCCGAAAAACTCCACCTCATCGAAGCCCAAGAGAGCCACAGCCGGCAAATCCGCGAAGTCCTCAAAAAAAGCGACCGCGTCGAGCTACTGGAGATTTCGTTCCCCGACCTCATCGCCAACCCGCAGCCCATTCTCAACGAACTGAAGGAATTCCTCGGAGAAAAATTTCTACTCAGCCCGAAAGTCGAGGCCTGCATCAAGCCTGCACTCCACCGCAACCGCGCCCCAGCCCCAAGGTAGGGCACGCCAAGCCCTTGGCGTTGCAGGATCGGCAAAATCATTTGACCACAGAGGACACAGAGAGCACGGAGGAAATTTCAAGCTGATACAAAAACCTTCCCTCTCTTTCAGCCGACTTCCATTTGCTGCAAAACCTCATTTTCTACTCCGTGTCCTCCGTGGTGAATTTCCCCTCCATTTTCGCCTCCTCTGGCCTGTTCGTCGACGATTATGACCTGTTCGTCGCATTTTTTGTTTTTTTCTATGCGTTCCAGAGCGGCGTCCGTATCAAAATCGAAAATGAACTCACACTTCACCAATCTTCCACTCCGCTTCGCCACCGCGCTTTGCCTGCTTCTGCTCGCAGCCGCCCAGCCTGCTTTTGGGGCTGTGACTTTTAGTGGAAATTCCTCCAATGGCACCTCGGTTATTGTTGGCAACACTAGCCAAGGCAGCCTGACGATCGATGGCGGGAGCATCCTGGCGAAAGCAAGTGGCACTGTGGGCAACAGCACCGGCAGCAACGGCACGGTGAATGTGAGCGGCGGCAATTGGAAAAACTCCAGCAACTTGGGCATCGGCAGTCTTGGCACTGGCAGCCTCACGATCAGTAATAATGGCATTGTGTCGAGTGTGGGTGGCTCCGTGGGTGTTGGCGCTGGCAGCAACGGCACGCTGAACCTCGGCAACGGCACCGCCGCAGGCACGCTCAGCGCGGCAACGATCACTGGCGGCAACGGCACCGCCGTGGTGAACATTAACCAAAGTGGCAGCTACACCCTCGGCTCAAACATGACCGGCAGCCTCTCGCTCAACCACATCGGCACAGGCACCTCCACCCTCGCAGGCACAAACACCTACTCCGGCAACACCACCGTCTCTGCCGGCACGCTCAATGTGAACGGATCCACCTCGGCCTCAAGCCGCTTCACGGTGGCCTCTGGCGCAACGCTCGGCGGCAATAGCACCATCGGCGGCACCATGATCTACGGCATCCACAGCCCCGGCAACTCGCCCGGCATCCAGACATTCACCGGCAATCTCACCTACGACAACAGCGGCGGAAGCATCCCGACGGTGAACTGGCAACTCTCGGATAATACGGACACCGACTTCTCCGCCTTCGACCAAATCGTCGTGGGAGGCAACTTGGCCTTCAACACGGCCACCTCGCTCGTGCTCGACTTCAGTGGCTACGGCGATGTCGATTGGGCCGATCCCTTCTGGACCAGCGACCAAAGCTGGGTCATCTACGATGTCACTGGCACGACCACCGGTGCGAACAACTTCAGCATCGCCACGGCAAACTGGGCAGACAACTCTGGCGACTCCTTCGACACCCTACTCTCCGCGAGCTCCTTTTCCCTGGACCTCCAAGGCAACGACCTCGTGCTGAACTACACGGCAGGCACATCCGCCGTCCCCGAGCCCAGCCAAGTCGCCGCCTCCCTCCTCGCGCTCGTCGGCCTCGGCATCTACCTCTGGAGGAAGAAACATGCAGCGCAGGCATCCCGCTTGCGGTCGTAACCCCCACGGGAGGGCCATCGTCCCGCATGGCCCAATTCTCAGCCGCGAAGCGGCGTCTCAGATAAAAACAACAAATTCATATATTTAACCACGGAGGACACGGAGAGCACGGAGTAGAAATTGAGGTTTGGCAGCAAGTTGAAATTGGTGAGTTTTTGTATCAGCTTGCAATCTACTCCGTGCTCTCCGTGTCCTCCGTGGTCAATCCCTCTGGATTGGGTAAAAATCTAAAAGTTATGAGTTATGAGTGATCCGCTTCCGAGCGCACAGCTGCCGGATTTTACGCATGGCAAATCGCGCAAGTCCTTTTTCAAAAAATACCTGGGCTTCCTTGCGCCCCTGTGGGTGCGCTGGGCTTTGGTTTTGGCTTTTTTAGGCATCATGGGCCTGATCGTGGCTCCCAAGGTTTACAGCAAGCTCAAAACACTGCGTGCGCGGGAGCAGGTGTCGAAATTTGATAAAGCCATGGCGCAGGGCCAGATCGAGGAGGCCTCGCAATTTCTCCAGGTGGCTCAAATACTCCGCCCCGAGTCGCCGGATGTGCAGCGCGGCATCCGCATTCTCAATGCCTCGAGGGGTGTGCCCGCCGCTCTCACTGACACGCAGAGGCTCATGGCGCTGAATGCCGCAACGCCCGAGGAGATTCTCATTCTGGGCGAGCAGGCGCTGAATCGCAATATGACGGAGGTCGCCCTCCAGGCTCTGTCGCAACTTGCCCAAGCGCCCTCCACACGGCGGACCATCCTCGAAATCCGCCTCAAGCGACTCGACGGGGAAAATGCCGAGGCCATAGAACTCGCAAAATCCGCCGCCGCCTCATGCGGCGACAGTGAGGATGCCGACAAAATCCTGCTCGAGGGCGGAGTGGCGGCCATGGAGGAGAATGCGGAGGCCAGCCGCGAGATCCTGCTCCCGCTCTCGAAAAAAACAACCCCCACCGGCATGGCCGCGCTGCGGCTTCTCGCGGCGCAGGCGTTGCGAAACCCCCAAGATACCACGGTCCCGACCAATGAATTGGCCGAGCAGATCAAGGCCCATCCTCTGCGCGATGGCAACGATCTTTTATCCGCTGCAAATCTCGAACTCGTCAGCGACCCCTCGTAGCAAAAAGCCATCGTAGAAAATCTCATGCTGGAGCGTGCGACGGCAGCCAAGCCGGATGCTCTGGCCCTCGCGTATTGGCTGATCTTCCATCAGGAATACCAGAGCGCCATCGACTACATCCGAGAAAAGCGCGCCGTGTCGGAGGATGTCTGGTTTTTCCCCTATCTCGTCGCACTGGCACGCTTGGAAAATTGGGAGGAAATGAACTCCTTCCTGCGCAGTTGGAATCTGCCCCTCACCGCGCCGTCGCTGCGGCTCCTCTTTCTGGCGCATGCCGCCGAGAAAAATGGCGATGAGGAGCGCGCCAAGGGCTTGTGGGGCGAGTTGGAAATCCGCTGCATCAATGAACCTGCCCCATTTGCCAAGCTCCTGGTCGAAACGGCCTCGAAGTTCGGGCATCCCGAAGAAGCCAAGCGCCTCGCTTGGGCACTTGCACGCAACAAGGAAACCTCTGAGGTTGGATTTCAGTTGGTTCTCAGCCAGTTGCCCGCTGCCACTCCGGCTCGGGACCTAATCCCGATTTATCAGGAAATGCTCGGGTTTTTACCAGACTCAGCCTCGGCCCGCAGGGAACTCGCCTACCAACAACTCCTCGCAGAAGAAAATATCTCCCAAGCCGCCGAGATCGCACTCGATGCACATAAAAAATCCCCCAACAAGCGCAGCACCCGCCACATCGCCGCGCTCGCCCTCCTGCGCCAGGGCGAGATCGCCCAAGCTGATGCCCTCTACGATACGCTCCCACTCCGGAAAAACGCCCCCGCTGCCAATCAAGCCATTCGCGCCGCCATCCTGCGAAAAATAAACCGCCCCGCTCAAGCGGAGATCCTTGCGGCAACGATCGATCAATCTCAACTCAGCCCCGAAGAGCAAATGTTGCTGGCGCTCCCTTGAATTGCGCTCCTTCCGAGCCTACTTCTTGAAGCTTCAGGTTTTAAAATTCTCAACTCCACATCCTAAAAACGCTGGTTTTCCAAACGACTCTCTGTGACCTCTCTGCGCACTGTGGATAACAATTCCGCTCAAGCCCGACAGCTGGACTTTCGGAGTTTGGTCTTGATTGGCTTGGTTGGTTTCGGGCCGCTGATGGCGCAGTTTTTTTTCAATCTGTGGCATTTTTCAACCTACCAGTTTTTCCCATTGGCTCTTGCAGGTGCCTTCGTGCTGGCTCAGCGAGGATGCAGTGAGGCAAAGCGCCCGCTCATATCTGGATCGAAACGGGTCACCATACCGGCAATCGTGCTGGTTTTTGGGTTACTCACCGTGGCAACGGTCATGTGGTCGCCCTGGCTCGGTGTGGTAGCGTTTCTCTTCAGTGTAATCATTTTATCGTGGTGGTTGGGCGGCGCAGAACTTTGCCGTGCGCTGCTGCCATCCTGGTTGATGTTTCTGACGCTGCTTCCACCTCCACTCAAACTCGACACGCGTCTGGCTCTTCAATTGCAGGAATGGGCTGTTTCAGGCAGTAGCAGCGTGCTGGCAATCATCGGTGTGCCTCATACGCTCAGCGGGAGTATTATTGATGTTCCTGACCAGCGATTGCTCGTCGAAGAGGCTTGCAGCGGGATCAACTCCGTCCTTTTCATGACATCCGCTTGCGTCTTCTACGCCTTGTGGCGTCGCCGCTCGCTCCTCTTTCTTATCGTGCTCTACGCACTGACGATTGGATATGTGCTCGCAGGCAACCTGCTCCGCATCACAAGCGGGGCGTTTCTTTTGGTGGAATACCGGATCGATCTCTTTTCCGGATGGAAACACGAAGCCCTGGGACTTGTCCTCACGGCAACTTATCTTGGATTCATCGTAGCAGCAGATGCAATCATCGCAAAACTCCTCGCGGATCCCAGCCAACCGCTAAAGACTCCTGAAACCCACACTGGAACTATTTTACAAGGCCGCGCATGCAGCGGCGGAGTTCGCTGGGTGGGCCTCATTCTTGTGATCCTCGGTGCGGCACAGGTCGTCCGAGGTTGGGATTTTCATGTTGGAAAAGAGAAAGCCAAAGTCATCAATCCCTCATGGATGAATGGTGAGGCACGATTTGAAATGCCCGCTGAACTCGATGGCTGGCGTTTAGTCTCTCAAAGATGTCCTGTGCCGAAGCGCGCGGCGTTTGAGGACGGTGTGTATTCGCACATCTGGCAATATGCCAAAGACGGTATCATCGCGACCATCTCGCTGGATTATCCATTCTTTGGTTACCACGATGTCACGGTGTGCTACCGCAACGCAGGTTGGCAGATTGGGAAGCGAGCACTGGATCGCGCCAGCCCTGAAAACAACAACATCCCGGCAATGATCGTTGACCTCACGAAACCCGGCGGGCTGAATGCCACGCTTCTCTACAGCACAGTGGACGAATCTGGCGTGTGGCTCGAAAACACAGCTTGGCGCTCCGCCTACGATGAAAACGGCAATCCTCTGGAGGATGGATCGCTCACCGCCCGCCTCGTTGCGCGCATGCGAAAAATTCCCTACCTCAATCCTCAACACGACGATCAATTGAACTACCGCATCCAAGCTCTCTCTGCGCTCCAAGGCGGCCTCAACGAAGCCCGCCAACGCGCCCTGCAAAAATTTTTCAACGAAGCCCGCACGCAGCTCGCCGCACAATTCGTGGAAATAAAAATCCATTAAATTAAAACCAGAGAGATATTTAAACTGGCTAACAAGCGACTCTCAAACTAGGGGTCAGTGTTCATTTTCTTTCATTTTTGGTGAAAGAACGGTGTGGCGAGAAGTGATGGGAACGGGGTTGCGTGGGAAGGTCGAATCGGGCTCGGTCAGGACGTAGGTAACACTATTTGAATCGTTCGTCTTTTTCCGCGCTCCAAAGCGTGAGCCCTTTCATGTGCCGAGGGGGAGCATCATGTAAAATCAGGGATTGAGCCAGCGGCGGGTTGTTTCTTCGATGTGGGCGGCGACGAGGCGGCGGGCATCGGCGCGATCGGCGCCGCTGGACATGAGGCGGTCGTAGGATGTGTGGTGGTGGCGGATGTGGGCGCGGACGGCGAGGTGGATGGATTCGGGTGCGAGTTCCTTTGCGAAGGCGGTTCGGCCGACGCGGCCGCTGTGTTTGCGGCAGGCGTGGGTGGCGATTTCGTGTTCCACGCCGACTGGGGCGGAGGGATAAAGTTCGCGGATGCGGGAGGCGAGGGCGGCCATGTAGGCGGCGTCCTGTTTGACCCGGCGCGCGGAGGAGGCGTGGCGTTTGGCTTCGCGAGCGGCTTCGTCGGCCTCGCATTCACGGCGGGCCTGGTCGAGAATCTCGGGGTGGGCAAGAATGCCTTGGCGTTCGTAGCGTTTGCGCGCGCGACTGAATTTCAGGACGACATACTTGATGGCGGAAAGCGCGTTGGTGCGGCGTGTGAGGGCGGCGTTGCCGGAGGGGAGGAACTCGAGGTTTTCCAATCCCCCGCATTTCACGCAGGCGATGGTGTCATTTTTGAAAGTGACGAAGGGGCTACGATAGAGCGGGGCGGCGCAGTGGGCGCAGTCGCCCTCTCCTTGGCTGGGGAAGACGAGGATGGCGTCGGAATCAGCGGGCGGCTTCATGGGAGGTCCTCGTCGTCCAAGTCGGGATGTTGGTCGGCGGCGTTGAGAATGAGGCGGACTTCGGTGATGAGGTGCTCGATTTGGGGGAGGATTTCGGAGGTGAGGGCGGCCGCTATGGAGGAGGTCCATTCGGTGGGTGCGAGGTGGTCTGCTGCTGCGGTTTCAATGGCGAGCAGGGCGTCGCGGAGGAAGCGTCGGGCCGTCTTGAGGCGGTGGAGTGCGTGTCCGGCGAAGAGTGGTTCCGGGGGCCAGTCTTCGGGATCGTGGATGTTGAGGGCGCCGGCGAGCTTGGCGGATGCCGTGGCGATGCAGGACCAGGCTTCATTCAGGGGATGCTCCGGCGGTGAGCCTTCGGGAATCCAGCCGGCGGCTTCGGCGGCGTGGTGCATGGAGATGGCGAGATCGCGGGCTTTTTCGACAAGGGGATGGTCTTCGGATTCACCGAAGGGTGGATTATCAGCTTGGTCGTGGATGGCTTCGTTGGAGAGGGCGTTGAGTTCGTCGATGCGGGCGTCCATGCCGGCCTCCTGCTCGGGCGTGAGTGGCGGGGGTTCGGGTTCGCCGAGCTCGATGCGGAGCCTTTCGCGTTCCTCGTCCCAGATTTCGTCGAAATCCTCGGGATCGGCATCCTCACGGAGCATTCGGGCTTGGATGCGGTCGAGTAGAAGGTTCATTCGGGCGGCTTCGGAGTCGGCCTCGGCTTCGAGTCGGCTCTGCGGTTCGTCGTCGGATTCGTCGATGGCGGGGAGTTCCACGAGGCCGTTGGCAAAGGCGGCGCCGAGGGAGTTTGCGAAATCGAGCATAGCGGAGCGGTTGTCCTCATGCTGCGCGGTCTCGTCCTCGGTGGTCATGGTCCAAGCGGGCTCGGGGTCGATGGAAATTTCAAATCCAGTGGCCTCGACAACGATGCGTCCGTTGGTGTCGCCGAACCATTCGAGGTAGAGGGAATTTGCCCAGTGGTGGGGGATGGGGCGGTTCTCTCTGTGGAGGGCGGAGAGTTCCTCGAGAGGGCAGTCGAGGACCTTCACTTTGCGGGAGGCGGTGATGTCGCCGACGCGGCCGGTTTGTTTTTTAACGAGTCTGGAAATGGCTTCGCGGGCGGGACCGGGTGATGGGTTTTTGAAAACAACGCGATGGCCTGCGAGGTCGCGCCAAGGGTTGCCAACGAGGTCGAGGGTGAGTGGTTCTTTGTGGCCGACGAGGTGGAGAATGCCGGTGGTGCGGCCCGGTTGGCGGTTCTCGAGTTCGCCGTGGAGTATCTCGCTGCAGAGGCGGAGGGCCATGGGGTGGTTTAGGCTTGGCCGGACTCGATGGCGAGGGCCTGGGCTTCGGCTTCGCGGGCTGCGGCGAGGAGTGGCTCGGCTTCCTCGGGGAGTCCGGCGGAGGTAAGGGCTTCGGCGGCGCGGTGTTTTTTTGCGGCGAGGGCGCGGAGTGTGGCGATGCGGGCGAGTTGCTCGGGCGTGAGAGGCGGGCGGAGAGGTTCGCCTGCAGCGGGAATGAGTGGGCGGGCGGCACGGCTTTGGATGGTGATCATGCCGACGGCGGCGAGATTTTTCAGGGCATCCCAAGTCGAGGCGTCGAGGATTTGGAGGGCGTTTTGGGAAGTGCCTGGCCAGGGGTTTTCGCGGTGGAGGGCTTGGATTTTCTCACTGGATGCAGGGTCGATTTTATCGACGACGGCGAGGAGGATCGGGGTATCGCGCCCGGGAATCCAGGTCTCCTCGCAATGCTGGAGGCGCATGCCAAGGGTTTCGCGGGCCCGGTTGGCAAAGTGCGCGGCGGGGTCGGTGACGGGTGCGGGCGGCGCGGTTTTTTGTGAATCTGTGGGCGCGAGGATTTGCTCGAGGCGCTTGAGGAGCGAGTCGCGGCCGGTTTTGAGTTTGATGTTGGCAAGGTCGGCGCCGTCGAGGACGCCTTCGGAGAGGCCGGTCTTTGCGGCGAGGGAACCGAGCATGGCGTGCTCGATGGTGTGTTCGGCGACGAGGTTGACAACGGTGACGGGGCGGAGTTGGCCCTTGCGCCAAGCGCGTGCGATGCGCTGCTCGAGCTTGGCGGGATTCCAAGGGAGGTCGCAGTTTATGACGACGCTGGCGTTCTGGAGATTGAGTCCCACGCCGCCGGAGTCGGTGCTGAGGAAGAGGCGGCAGGCGGGGTCGTTGCGGAAGGCGAGAATCTCGGCGCGGCGGCGTTGTTGTGGAACAGAGCCGGTGTGCCAGGCGAAGTGGACGCCGAGTTTTTTCGCGAGGTCGCGGACGAACTCGAGCATGCCGGTCCACTCGGAGAAGACGATGATTTTGACATCCGGGTCCGAGAGGAGTTCGTCTAGGATGCCGCCGAGTTCCTCGAGCTTTGGGCAGTCGCGGGAGGGGTTCTTTTTGATGAGGCAGGGCGAGTCGCAGACCATTCGCATGCAGTTGAGCGAGATCATCAGGATATCTTGTTCGCTGGGCGTGAGAGGGCGGGTTTTGGATTTGTTGACGAGGCGGCTGGCGGTGGCCTTGTGCTCGTCGTATTCATCCTGCATGGGCTTGGTGAGGCGGACGAAGTGGTTGCGGTCCGAGCGGTCGGGGAGTTCGGTTTCAACATCGCGCTTGCGGCGACGGAGGAGAATGGGGCGGACGCGTTCGCGGAGCCGGGCGAGGTTTTTGTAGCCGGATGGTCGACCGCGCTCGTCGAGTTCGTAATACTCGCGGTTGAAGCGGAAAAGCGGGCCGAGAAGGGCGGGGTCGAGGAAGTCGACGAGGGAGCGGAGTTCGTCGATGCGGTTTTCGATGGGTGTGCCGGTGAGGACGAAGGCGTAGCGGCTCTGGAGGCGTTTGACGGCTTGGGCGGTCTTGGTGGGCCAGTTCTTGATGCGCTGGGCTTCGTCGAGAACGACGATATCCGGGCGCAGGTGGGTATTGATCTCGAGCGAGTCGGAAACGATTTGCTCGTAGTTCGCGATGGTGAAAAAGGCGGGGTCTGGGTCGCGGTAAAGCGCGGCGCGGGCGGAGCGGCCGCCGAAGACCAGGCGCAGCGGGTGGGTGGTGAATTTTTTGATCTGCTCCTCCCATTCCGTTTTGAGGGAGGCCGGTGTGACGACGAGGACGCGGCGGGCCTTGCCGAGCGAGTGTAAGAGCGCGCATGCGGCGATGGCTTGAATGGTCTTGCCGAGGCCCATTTCGTCGGCGAGGAGGGCTCTCTCGCGGAAGGCAAGGTGGAGCATGCCTTCGCGCTGGTAGGGAAAGAGCGGATGGAGCGTGACCTGCTCGGGATGGCGGCCGTCGCGGACACCGATCTCGTAGTCGCGGCGGGTGAGCACGCAATCGCGCTCGCGGGCGCGGTGGGCGAGCCAGGCCTTGGTATCCTGCGAAATGCGCAGCACGTGGGCGGGATTTTTTAGGAGTTTTTCGTGGAGGGATTCGGGGTCGAGGTCGGAGATTTGGAAACCTTCGGAATCAAAGAGGCAGCGGAAGCGGGCGGGGAGTTTGTCGAGATTGCGTTCGATCCGGAGGCGGCTGGATTCGGCGTGGGGGACAAGGTCTATGCGCGGGGACGGTAGGCGCTTGGCGGCGGAGAATGCGGCGCGCTGGCGACGGGCGAGTTGGAGGAGGAGCGCCTCGATATGTTTGCAGGTGCCCAGACCATTGATGCGGAAATCCGTGCAGGTGCAGGAATACTGCGCGGCGGCGATGTCGCGGATTTCGGCACGGTAGGACATGCCGCTGGCGGAATGGATTTCGAAGTTTGAAAAGATGGACTCGGCGGGGTCGAGGTTTTCGATGCGGAAGGTTTCCTCGCGGGCGCGGATGCGGCGCTTGAGAATTTCGTCTTGGTCGGAGGTTCGCCAATCACTCGCGGGAGGAAGTTCCGGGGCGGCGTGTTTTTTTGTGGAGCGCTTCATGCGGGATGGGGGGATTTTTTAGAAAGCAGCGGCGGTGCTGGAAATGAAAAAGATGCGCGGCAGGTGTCGGGGGTGTTTGTCGAAAGGAAAAACTTTCCGCGCAAGAGCGACGGCCATGCGTCATGGTGTTTGCTTTGCAATTTTCGTTTGGCAGCCCAGCTCTTGCCGGAAGTCCTCAACACAACGCTAACCCCAAAAGAACGCCGACGAACCAAACTAGGGGTCAGGGTTCATTTTCTTTCACTTTTAGTTTGCGCGCGTCGCTTTCATCTGTTGGATTTTCGGTATGGCACGAAGTATTCGATTGGAATTTGAAGGAGCTTTTTACCATGTGATGGCTCGGGGGAATCGGAAGGCGGCGATTTTTTTGGATGATCATGATCGGCGGTTTTTTTTGCAATGCCTTGCGGATGTCTGTGAAAAAACGGGTTGGAAGGTGCATGCTTGGGTGTTGATGGAAAACCATTACCACCTTTTCATTCAGACGCCCGAGGCGAACTTGGTGGAGGGGATGAAATGGCTGCAAAACACGGTGACGCGGCGGTTCAATGTGCGGCATCGCGAGTGGGGGCGGTTGTTTGGCGATCGCTACAAGGCGGTGGTGGTCGATGGGGAGAGCCCTTATTACTATGAAACGCTGTGGGATTACATTCACTTGAATCCTTGCCGTGCTGGGCTGGTCGATGTCACGCAGGGGCAGAGTGTTTTGGATTATCCGTGGAGTAGCTTGGCGGGTGGGTATGCCGTGATGCCGCATCAGAGGGCGAAGTGGCTGGCTGCGGATCAGGGGCTGGGGACGATGGGGGTGGAGGATACGGCGGAGGGTCGGAAAAAAATGGTCGAGCGCTTGGACAAGCGCGCGGCGGAGGAGCGTGAGCGG
This sequence comes from Terrimicrobiaceae bacterium, assembly GCA_044342325.1. GTDB lineage: Bacteria > Verrucomicrobiota > Verrucomicrobiia > Chthoniobacterales > Terrimicrobiaceae > UBA967. The sequence continues at coordinate 84,945 of JBIIPZ010000005.1, read as the reverse complement.
AGCGGGTTTGTGGCGGTGGATGCGGATGCCGACAAGCGGGGAAGCCATTTGCGACGGGGCTGGTATTGGGGAAAACAGGCGTTCGCGGAGAAATTGATGAAGCTCGGCGAGGCGGCTATCGGCCGAAAGCGCAAGGCGCGCGGCTATGATGCAAGCCCTGAAAGAAAGGCTCACGGGGAACAAAAAGCGCTTGAGCTTTTGGAGGAGGGATTACGAGTTGCAAAACTCACCAAGGATGAGTTGGCCGGGCATCGTTGCACCGAGCCGCGGAAGGTGCTCTTGGCTGGATTGCTATGGAAAAAGACTACGGTCTCGCAGATGTGGATTGCCGAGCATCTGAGCATGAAAACAGCCGCGAATGTGAGCCGGGTGGTTCATCGTATGGATCCGGCGCGGCTTGAGGAGAAGGTTTCAGAGGCGCTGTGGCGGTTTGTCTCGGAAAAAATGAAAGAAAATGAACACTGACCCCTAGTTTAAAAGGTTGGCGCATGGGTGGCGGGGGCTGGATAAGTTGAGGTATGAAACTTCAGCAGAATCAGATTTGGCATAAGGGGAGCGAGTATTACCGGATTGTTCAGTTGGGGCGGTTGGAGGTGCAATATAAGACTATGACGGATCCTTTGAGCGGGCGGGGGCCGCATCAGGAGGTGACGAAAAAGGAGTTTTGCCGGTTGCTGAAGGGGGCGGTTTTGGTGGAGGCGGAGGCTTTGGGCAGGCCGCAGCAGGAGCAGCAACAACAGCAGTGATAAAAAAGGCCGGGGGCGCGCCGTGTTTGCGGAGCGCCCCCGAGGGGTTGATGGCTGTAAGCCGGATTCTGTCCAGCGGGCGGCTTGCGCCGACTGCCTGGACGGTCATTTGTCTCACTCCACGCCTCGCGGCGGGGCGGGGTCCTTGCGGACTGCGACCAATACCCGGAGGGTGTCGCCGCTTGCGCGGCGTGTTGGGCAGGCGACCCGATCCCTCCTGTTCTGTCTTGCACCGCATGGGGTTTTTCGTGCCCCCTTGCTTACGCTCGGGGCGGTGGGCTTTTACTCCGCCTTTTCACCCTTGCCGCCCGGCTTGCGCCGGGGTGGGCGGTATGTTCTCTGTGACACTTTCCGTCGACCGGGACTTTGGCCCCGGCCCCCCGCGCATTCTACGCGGCATGCTGCCTTGTGGTGTCCGGACTTTCCTCTCCCGAATCGCCTTGCGGCTGGCCGAGAGCGACCGTCCGCCATCGGTGGAGATGGTAGACGCGTGTCGGGGTTTTTCAAGCGGCGATCGTGTGGATTTGGATTTTGCGGACTGCGAGATCGGTGATACGCATACGGGAATGTCGAGCACTGATCATCTTGCGGACCGCGCGGCGAGGGCGGAAAAAATCATCGCCGCACCTGAAAATTTCAAGGTTTGCGAGGGGTGTGAATCCATCGTCACGATGCGGGTCACCTCGTGTCCGAACTGTCACGGATACCGCTTCGACGAAGCGCCGGAGCGGGTGGTCGAGCAGGCGAGGATGTTGGCCTCGCGCCCGCAGCAGAGTGTAACGGCGGAGGATTTGTCGTAGGAGGAATTCTCAATCCTGTGGCTGGGACAAAAACCAAATTTGGTGCTGCAGGAATGGCGGTTTTGGCGCTGGGCGTTGTGTTTGGGGATATCGGCACGAGCCCGCTGTATGCGTATCAGTTGGCGGTGAGCATCGCCGGGGCGCAGGCTGCGCTGGGTGTGGCGTCGCTGATCATTTGGACGCTCTTTTTCGTGGTTTGGGTGAAATATGTGATGTTGGTCATGAAGGCTGACTACCACGGCGTGGGCGGGATTTTCGCGTTGATGGCGCGGATTTTCGACGGGCGTCCGACGAGGACTGTGAGCCGGGGGGTGATGGCGTGCCTGCTGGTTTTCGGAGCGGCGCTGCTCTTCGGCGACGGAGCAATCACTCCAGCGGTTTCGGTGCTGAGTGCGGTGGAGGGCTTGGCGAGTGTGAATCCGGAGTGGGGTCGCTATTCACTGCCGCTGGCTGTGGTTATTCTGGGGGGCTTTTTCTATGCCCAGCGTTTTGGCACGAGTCGGCTGGGAGGGGTTTTCGGGCCGGTCATGTTGGTCTGGTTCCTTGTGTTGGCGGCCATGGGCGTGGTGCAAATCAGTGCCTGTCCGGAGGTGTTGCAGGCTTTGAATCCGCTGCACGGTGCGCGGCTGCTGGCGACTGGTGGGTGGGGCGCATGGGCGCTGGTGGGTGCGGTCGTCTTGGCGGTGACGGGCGCGGAGGCGCTCTACGCCGACCTCGGGCACTTTGGCCGGAAGCCGATCGTGGCGGGTTGGAGGCTGGTTGTTTTTCCCTCGCTGATTTTGAACTACCTCGGGCAGGCGGCCCTCGTGATGAAAAATCCCGCGAATGCGGCCGAGACGAATTTGTTTTTTCTCATGATGCCGGAGGGGCACCTGCGCGGGGCGCTTGTCGTGTTGGCGACGGCGGCGACGATCATCGCCTCGCAGGCGCTGATCAGCGGGGTGTTCTCGCTGGCCAGCCAGGCGATGGATCTCGGGTATCTGCCGAGATTCTATGTGCGGCACACGAGCGCTGAGACGCGAGGGCAGATTTACATCCCTGTTTTGAACAGTCTTTTTGGCATTGCCTGCATCATGCTGGTGTTGGGTTTTCACACGGCGGACGCGCTCGCGGGGGCTTATGGAGTCGCGGTGACGGGAGCCATGGCTGTGACATCGGTTGCGTTTTTTGTCGTCAAGTGGGCGGAGCCCGGTGTGTCGCGCATCTGGTCCGTGGTCGTTTTGATTGGCCTGTTGAGTTTGGATTTGCCGTTGTTTGGCGCGTGCCTCACAAAAATCGCCGATGGTGGCATCGTGCCTTTGGCGCTGGCTGGAGCGGTGGCGGCTGTGATGCTCACTTGGCGGAAGGGTCGGGATTTGGTGCATGGGCACTTGCTGGCAAGCCCGCTGGGAGTGCAGGAGCTGGCAGCGAGGATGGAGGCGGAGAATTTTCGCCGTGTGCCGGGAACGCAGGTTTATGTGATGCGCCAGATTGATCCGGAATTCGCGGTGGCACGGATTCTCGAGCAATACCGGCGCACGCAGGTTCTGCCGGAAAATGTGGTGATTCTCTTGCTCGACGCCGGGTGGGGAAATCCTTTTGCCGAGGCTGAAAACATAACGATCAAAAAGCACTCCGCTGGTCTCTGGGAGGCAAGTGCGCGGCATGGTTACATGAACGAACCGGATGTGCCCTTGATTTTGCAAAAGTGTGCCGAGCAGGCCGGCGAGGGAGGGTGGAGGATTCCTGTGTTCCACATTCTCGCGCAGGAGTTGATCGTCACTTGTTCAAACAAGCAAATGAGGCGCTGGGAAAAAAAGCTCTTTGGATTCCTGTCGCGGAATGTCCTTCCAGGCTCGGATTACCTGAACATTCCGCCTGACAGTCTGATCGTTTACAACTGGCTACTGCGGCTTGATCCGGCGGAGGGATCTGCCGCGCGGTGATCTGCTGGTTGTTGGCTGCGGGAGTCAAGTTGGCGGCGTAGCTTTTGCCATGCGGCGGTTTCGGCATCGCTCGCCGCGCTCCAGTTTTTCGCGACTGCGAGACGCCTGGCATGTGCAAAGTCCGAGGCGGCGGCTTGATAATCCTTTGCCGCGCCGCCGTGGAGCAGAGCGAGTTTTTCGGAGATGGCTGCGGCTAGTTGGCGTTCCTTCGAGCGGTCGCGTGCGAGTGACCATGTGAAGAGCTCGAGTCTCGCGAGGATATGTGGATCAAGGTTTGAGGCGGTTTTTTTGGCGAGGATGGAAAAGGTGTTCTCTAAAAATGGCAGGGCTTGCTCCTCGTCGGCTTGATCCGCAGCGTCGGCAAACGCGCGCCGGGCTTGGAGTATGCTCATGGCTGCCGACAGCGCGGGGAGAGGAGGGATGCGGTATTGGCCTTCGAAGATGCTGTAGAGATCGAAGAGGGCTTGTGTTTCCTTGCCCGCTGCCGCGTGTCGCCAGATGCCTACTTGCAACTCCGCCATCGAAGCGGCATCAAACGAAGAAAGCGAGCTGCTTCGCGGCCAGAACAAATACCCGCCGAGTGCGATGAAGACGGCCAGCGAAAATTTGACAATGAAGCGCACAGGCGTCGGCCGCGATCAGAGGCAGAGCCTTTCGTAGAGCGCGTCGAGTGGCAGCTGGAGCCCGATGAAGAACTCCCCGAACTCGGCGTATTGTGCGCTCACCTCGTCGAAGCGCATTTCATAGACGATCGCTTTGATGTCCGAGGTCGTCTTCGCAAAGAGGGTCACGAACCACTCCTCGTCGTCGAGGCCGGTCGATCCGGTGATGAGTTGGAGAATGCGGCCCGAGTAGGTGCGGCCGACGCGGGCATGGCCTGCCATGAGTTTTTTGCGGGCATCGAAATCGAGCGCATACCAGTTCTGGCCTGGGGCGCGGCGTTTCGACATCGGATAAAGGCAGACGACAGGCCAGTCGGGAAGGTTCGGCTCGAGGCGGTCCTTGAGATACTTCGCCATGCGGGCGCTGAAGGCCTGCATCTTCTCGTCGAAGGCCGGCGTGCCGGGAGCGAGCTTTTCCTCGGTCTCGAGTGTGGCGGCGTATTCTTGGTCGCTGGTCGTGTATTCGCTGCGCTCGGTCATTGAAAGCCAGCTGAAGGTCGGCGTGAGGATGTCCGGCCCGAGGGCAGTCGCTAGACGCTTCGCGAAGGCGTCTGCATTTTGCAGATCGGGTGTGAGCAGCATGAAGCCGAGATCGGCCTTTGGCGTGACCATGCTGAAGAGGAGGAGCTGGGTGCCGGGGGTCGCGCGGATTTCGCGGACGAGTTCGGCAAGGGCGGTCTTCGCTGCGATGCGAGCGGATTTGTTGAGGAGTTCCCAAGCGGAATACTCCACGCGGAAGAAGAGATGGAGGACATGGCGGCCCTCGGTGGGCAGGATTTCAGGTGGTGTCTGCATTTTCAGGATTTGGAAAAATTTTTGATCAGGCTCAAAAAACGGTTGCAATCCGGTGGGCGCGCAACCAATTTGCGATCTCAATTCATCAAATTAATATGGCAGACGTAGCAAACAAATACAGCGACAACGTTGAGGGAAAATTTTTCGTGGATGACCAGTGCATCGACTGCGATTTGTGCCGCGAAACCGCTCCGGCGAATTTCAAGCGCAATGACGATGGCGGTCACAGCTATGTCTACAAACAGCCGGAGACTCCCGAGGAGGAGGCTCTCTCCCAAGAAGCGATGGATGGCTGCCCGGTCGAGGCCATCGGAAACGACGGTTAGCATCTAAACTTTTAAAACAGGCTCCCGGCTGCAAACCGGGAGCCTTTTTTATGTCTGCAGAATCTCTCAGAGCCAAAGTCATCGCCGAGTGGCGTGGGCTGCAGGAACCCTTCGAGCGGAAGGACCGCTGCGCGGCGGTCGGCGATGTGCTGCAAAAGCTCATGCCGAAGCTGGGTTTGGGCGAGCGTTTGAACGAGAGCGAGGTCCGCGCGGCTTGGAAGGATGTGGTGGGTGATTTCATCGCTCAACATGCTGCTCCGGCGGGCTTGAGCGGCGGTGTGCTTGGAATCCATGTTCTCCAGCCCAGCCTACGCTATGAACTTGAAAGAAACTGGAAGAGGGAAATCCTCGCCAAGCTCCAGGAGCGCTTCGGAAAAAAAGCGATCCGGGAAATCAAATTCCGCATTTCCTGACCGCACCATGCCGAAAATTTGTGCTGATTGGGGAAAAATTCATTGCCAACGCGCGGGCACATCCGCACAAGTGATGAGGACGCAATCGAGGCGTCCCCTAACATTTTTTAAAACATGAGCGAACGACGAGTCGTCGTGACCGGCATGGGCGTTGTAAGCCCGGTTGGAAACGATCTGGAAACATTCTGGGAATCCCTTATCAAAGGATGCAGCGGCATAGGGCGCTTCGAAGCCTTCGATTCGACAGCCTATGACTGCAAGATTGCCGGCGAAGTGAAGAACTTCGAGGCGGTGAAGTATTTCAAAAATCCCAAGACCGTGAAGCGCACCGACCGCTTCACGCAGTTTGCCATGGCCGGGACCAAGATGGCCCTCGAAGACTCCGGTATCGACCTTGAAACCGTGGACCGCACTCGATTTGGCGTGATGATCGGCAGCGGCATCGGAGGGCTCTACAGCATGGAGGAGGAGGCTCACCGTCTCGCGAATCGCGGTCCTTCGCGTGTGTCGCCATTTACGATTGCGATGATGATTTCGAACATGGCCAGTGGCATGGTATCGATGGAATACGACCTGCGCGGGCCGAACATGTGCATTGTCACCGCCTGTGCGACGGCGAACAACTCGCTTGGCGAGGCGTGGCGTATCATCAAATTCGGCGACGCAGATGCCTTTATTGCCGGCGGCGCCGAGGCGACAATCACGCCACTTGGTATTGCTGGTTTCGCTTCCATGAAGGCGCTGAGCTGCCGGAATGATGACCCGCAGAAGGCCTGTCGTCCGTTTGACAAGGACCGCGACGGCTTTGTCATGAGCGAAGGCGCGGGGATCGTGGTGCTCGAGGAATATGAGCACGCGAAAAATCGCGGAGCCAAAATTTACTGCGAACTCGCCGGCTACGGTTGCACGGCGGATGCGTATCACATGACTGCTCCCATGCCCGAGGGCGAGGGCGCAGCGCGTGCGATGACCATCGCCATGCGCCATGCGAAGGTGACGCCCGACCAGGTCGATTACATCAACGCCCATGCGACATCCACTGGCCTTGGCGACATCTGCGAGACGCGCGCCATCAAGCTCGCGCTTGGTGACCATGCGCGCAAAGTCGCTGTGAGTGCGACAAAATCCACCACCGGCCACCTGCTTGGAGCAGCCGGCGGGGTGGAATTGGCTGCCAGCGCGCTGGCCATAAAAAACGGTCTCATTCCGCCAACCATCAATCTCGAAAATCCCGACCCCGAGTGCGACCTCGACTGCGTGCCGAATGTTGCGCGCGAGGCGAAGCTCACTTGCGTGATGAGCAATTCCTTTGGATTCGGCGGCCACAACGCCACGATTCTTCTCAAGGCCGTTGGCTAAGGCCCGCGGGAGATCGCGGACAATACCAGAATGGTTGGTTTTCGAGCCGAATGAACGAATCCGACATTGAGGTCCGCACCTATTTTGCCAGGGGAAAGAACGCTCTCGTGGCGCGGGCGGATTTCTCGGAGCTTTATGCCTCCTGGTATTTGCACCGGCTGGATTACGGCATCGAAATACCATCCGAAGTCGAGGATCTCGGGCGTGATGCGCTGGCTGCTGTGACGCTTCACTGCGCGAGCCGTCCTTGGCGGGAGGCCTGTGCGTGGACGATCAAATTTCCAAACCCGCGAGCGAATATTTTTGCGGCCGGCGACAACAATACTGGCACGGTCGTGGCGCGAGTGGTCACGGAGGACGCCGGGCCCATCGAGAAGGGGATATTTTACTCGGATGTCGTGGAGGATTTGAAGCCGCCACGGCGGAGTGCGGTGGATTTCGAGGCTGGCTCGGTTTTTGACGCGGTGGAGATTTTCTACGAACGGAGCGAGCAGCGTCCCGTGAGGTTTTTCCGGCATGATGAGGAAGATATCGTGATGGTCGCCGCGCAACCGGATTGCGATCTGGAGTGGCTGCGGGGCCTTACGACGGAGGGTGTCCGGACATTGGATCAGAGTGTCGAGTTATCGCTCTTAGAGAAACGGCAGTTCACATTCTCCTGCGGTTGCAATCAGGAGCGGCTGTTGGATTTTATTGCACCTGTTTTTCGGCGCGAGGCGGACGGGCTTTTTGGCAGCGACGCCTCGCTAAAGGTCACCTGTCCGCGATGCGGTGCGCGGCATGTTCTCACACGCGAGGCCTTGGAGGCGCGCTGCATGCAGGACACGGACAACTCCAAACCAGATACTCTATGACATCCACCGCTTCCACCCTTTCGCCGGAACAAAAAATCGGAGGAATCCTCACTCCTCTGAGTGCCATTCGGGGGTCGAATGATATCGGCATCGGTGACACGGAAACTCTAGTCGAGCTTGCGTCATGGGCTTCGGAAAAAGGTTTCCGGCTGATTCAAATTTTACCCGTCAACGAAACGGGGTCCGACCACAGTCCCTACAATATCATCAGTTCGATCGCCTACGAGCCTGTCACGCTGTCCGTGAGCCCGCAATGGCTGCCGGATATCGCCGAGAAGGATTTTTCACATGTTACAGAAAAACATGATGTCGCCGCGCTGCGCGAGGGTCTTGTGCGCTACGGTGCCGTCAAGGCGCTCAAGCGAGAATTGCTCGCGCTGGGGCACAAAAATTTCCGGAGTGTGAAGGGAAGCCGGGCGCGGCGCGCAGAGTTCGAGGCCTTCCAAGATGCCGAAAGCGAGTGGCTGGAACCCTATGCGTTCTTCCGCGCTCTGATTGCTTGGAACAACAACGATGAAGTCACCAGCAACTGGCCTGAAGAGCACCGCAGCCCAGAGGCCGTGCACGAGTGGTTGGCCGCGTTGGATGAGAAGCAGGCGGAGCTTTTCCACGAGAAGGTTGATTTTTTCAGCTATGTTCAATGGGTGGCGCATTCGCAGTGGCGGACCGTGCGCAGCGAATTTGATAAGCTTGGCATGGCTCTGATGGGTGACATTCCGGTCGGCGTGAGCCTCTACAGCGCGGATGTGTGGGCGGAGCCAGAGATTTTCGACATCCAGCGCTCGAGCGGTGCCCCGCCGGAGAAGGTTTTCAAGAGCGACCCCTTCACGGAGAAGTGGGGGCAGAATTGGGGTTTCCCGCTCTATAACTGGCAGGCGATGGCGAGGGATAATTTTGCATGGTGGCGTCGGCGACTTGAGGTGACGCGTGCCGTTTTTCACCTGTTGCGTGTGGACCATGCGCTGGGATTTTTTCGCATCTACAGCTTCCCTTGGCGTCCCCAAGACAATGCGCGATTCCTCGACCTCACGCCCGAGCAGGCGAAGGAAATCACCGGCGGCTTGTTGCCAGGCTTTGTGCCCTTTGATGACAGCACGCCGGAGAATCGTGAATACAATCGCCGACAGGGCGAGATGCTTTTCCGCATGATTCTCGAGGAGACTGGGCCTCATCGCCTCATCGCGGAGGATCTCGGCGAGCTTTCGCCTTATGTCAGGCCGACCTTGGAGGCGCTCGACATACCCGGTTTTAAAATCCCGCAGTGGGAGCGCGGAGAAAACGGGGCGATGATTTCCGGCGCCGATTATGCCCGCCTGAGCCTCGCCACATTTGCGACGCACGATCACCCGCCGGTCAGGCAATTCTGGGACGATTGGAATGAGATGGCGAAGAATCCAGAAGCGCGGGAGCGTGTTGTCGCCGAGATGCGAGAGTTGCTCGATTTCTCCGGCCGTGCGGATATCGAAGTGCCCTGTGCCTACACGCCTGAAATCCACGATGCACTCATTAAGGGCCTCTTCGCCTGCAATTCCTGGCTAGCTGTTCACCAGATCACGGATGTTTTTGCCCTGCGCGAGCGCTTCAATGTGCCGGGGGCCGTCGGTGACCAGAATTGGACCTGCCGCGTGCCGGGCTGCATCAAGGATTGGTCCAAGCTTTTCAAAAACGAAATCCAAACGACCTCGGCCGCCTTACAGGCGACCGGGCGCATCTGAAGGGCGCGTGTTGCACCGCAGGCCAAAAACATCCACAATGCGAGTATGAGCACTGCCACAGACGCCGCCCTGCCCGATTCCGGAGGCCACTTCGGCCAATACGGCGGGATGTTTGTCCCCGAGACGCTGATGACCGCCCTGCGCGAATTGGAAAACGAATACCATGCCGCGCGGAAGGATCCGGAATTTCGAAAGGAACTCGCCGCGTTGCTGGGTGATTTTTGTGGCCGTCCCACGCCGCTCTACTTCGCCGAGCGGCTCACGCAGAAGCTCGGCGGGGCGAAAATCTACCTCAAGCGCGAGGACCTTCTCCACACCGGCGCCCACAAGATCAACAACGCCATCGGCCAGATCTTGCTCGCCCGCCGCATGGGCAAAAACCGCATCATTGCGGAAACCGGCGCCGGCCAGCATGGCGTCGCCACGGCCACTGCCGCTGCGCGATTTGGATTCGAGTGCACGATTTACATGGGCGCGGTGGACATGGAACGCCAAGCCCTCAATGTCGCCCGCATGCGTTTTCTCGGAGCCAAAGTCGTCGGCGTCACCGCAGGCCAGGCCACGCTCAAGGAGGCGATCAACGAAGCCATGCGCGACTGGGTTACCAATGTCCGCAACACCCACTACATCCTGGGTAGCGCGCTTGGCTCGCATCCGTATCCCATGATCGTCCGGGATTTTCACCGCGTCATCGGCGATGAAACCCGCCGCCAAATCCTCCAGCGCGAGGAACGCCTGCCGGACCTTCTTGTCGCTTGCGTGGGTGGTGGTAGCAATGCGATCGGCTTCTTTTATCCGTTTCTCCAAGATGAATCCGTGAAGCTCACCGGCGTCGAAGCCGGCGGCGACGGCATCGTGCGAGGAAGACACGCCGCACGCTTCCAAGGCGGAAAACTTGGAGTCCTCCAAGGCACCAAAACTTGGCTTCTCGCCGACGCTGACGGCCAGATCGAGCTGACCCACTCCGTCTCCGCCGGCCTCGATTACGCCGCCATCGGGCCCGAGCACAGCTACTACCGCGACTCCGGCCGCATCGACTACGACTTCGCCACCGATGCCGAAGCCCTCGCTGCCTTCCGTGGCCTCGCCGAAATCGAAGGCATCATCCCCGCACTCGAAACCGCTCACGCCATCGCGCATATCATCAAAGTCGCCCCAACGATGGCGAAGGAAGCCATCCTCATCGCCAACCTCAGTGGGCGTGGTGACAAGGATGTGAGCCAAGCGGCGGACATTTTGTTGAAGGATTAATCGCGGCTATACACCCAGCGCTTGTTGAGAAGCGGAAGGATGGGCATCAATAAAACACACGGCCACCAAATCCAGCTCGACTTCCAGCGGGAATCATAGGTTGGCGTTCGTGTGCCACCACTCGATTTGAGCGTGTTTCCGGCAAGCAGGTGTGCATTTTGAGCCGAGGCCAGTCCCTCAAAGGAGCGGGGACTCATGCCCAGAAAGCGCCAGATTTTTTCGACCTCGCCTGCTGGATCCTTGCAAAGTTTCTCGTAACTGGTCCTGCACATGCCATCCAAATTCAGCTCGCCGAATGAACGCTGAATCGCTCGGTTTTTTCGCATCCATTGAAACCCCGCCTGTATGGCCGTGATCCATTCCGGACGGCCAGGCCGTTTCTTCTTTTTCCTGCGCGCCTCCGAGACCACCGCGCCACGGAAATCCCTTGTCGTGTGAATGCCTCGGATTTCCAGATCGGCCCGTGCGCGTAAAAAATAAAGTGGCTCCACTATTTTGTTGGAGTCCAGGAGCCATTTAGACTCACCGAACTTCTTCTGGAATTCCTCGATGACAATCTCGTAGCCCGCTTGCTCATCGAATCGTGCCGGCAAGCGCTCCACGACGGAGCTCCAAAAATCACACTGCGCGGCCGGTTTTCCACAGCTGCACGGCACCGGAGATGTCAGGCTTTTTGATTCGTGCAACCTCTGGAGAGCGTATCCGATCTCACCCAAAAAAACGATATCCGGATGCTCGGAGAGGTTATAGCTCAGAATGGTTGAGCCGGAGTGTGGTAGTGAAACGATGTAAGCGAATTTCAATTAGGGCGGAGGCTGTTTTTTCTGGAAAAATGCTTATCAGCTGTTCATGTTCGGAGGAATAAAAATCCGAGGTCGTGACTGACAACTTGGTTCAGGGCGCCGATTTCGGAGTTAAGAGCTTTCCTTTGATGTGATATTGCTAAAATGCACGAATCTTCAAGTTATTTTCTTTTTCAAAAGGGATTGTTAAAGGCAACCAATCTGATTCTGGCGTTTTTGCTGCTTTTAGGGGCCGGGGTTTTTATTTGGTCCTCGAACAAGGGCTTTGATTTCACTGATGAAGGTCTGTATTTGCTTGTTTATCAAAATCCTCACGAGTTTCCGGACAGCTATACATCCTATCACCGCGTTGGTGCGGTCTTCTTCGATCTGGTTGGGGGGAATATTATTGCATTGAGGTTGCTTGGCTTCTTTCTAACAGCCTCAGCCACATTTTACTTCAGTCTCGCTCTGACATGGTTTTTGAAGGGGCGGAGTTGGTCGCTCTTTGAGGATCAAGTGGAACGAGTCTTATTGCATCTTGCGTTGCAAGGTTCCGTTTTGACCGCTTATTGTTGGCTACCGCCTACACCGAATTACAACACCATGGCTGGAATCGGGATGCTTCTTTCATGCGGGGGGATTCTGGCTTTCTTTTCCAACACCGATGCACACCGTTCGATTGCTAAAGCATTTATTGGAATTCTTACTATCGGCGGGGGTCTGCTGCTGGCTTTTTTAGCAAAAGGATCCAGCGCCGTGGGTATTGCGTTGATAAGCTTGATCTTAATTGGTGCTTGCAACCTCATTGCTTTGAATGAGAAATTTGTTTTTGCGGGGGTGGTTTCTATCTCAGTCCTCGTAGGCGGTCTTTTTTTATTTTTTTTAATACCAAGTCTTTCAGTGAGCTGGGATTTTTTTCTTGGATCCATCGTTGCTCTCACCGAAGGCAATGGAGCAAGAGAAGTTATCATACGCCACTGGCAGGAGTCTTTGGACTTTGCGATGCGCCATATCCGTTCATTTGTTCTGCCTATACTTCTCGCGGCGGGTCTCGGCTTTTTTGCCAGATCTCGGTATTTGGTTAAGACACCAGATCGCAAGGAATCGCTGGTTTTTTGGAGTATTATGGGGGTTCTCATAGCTGAGGTCGTTCTTTTAATAGTAAAAGATGCGTTCTCCGCAGGAATTCAGGGACGCTCCAGAAGTTTTATTGGCTATACATCGCTTTTTTTGGTTCTGCTGACATTGCGCGCGGGATTACCCGGAACTGCACAGACTATTTCTCCTTATCGATTAGCTGGATGTCTCATGTTCCTTGCTTGGTTAGCCTTGATGCCATTGGTTACCGCAGCTGGAACAACCCACAAAATTTTTATCAATGCGCTGTTGCATGTAGCCCCGCTCGCAGCTGCGATTCTCCTACTGGCCGCCTCCTTAGATAAAAGCCTTCGCAGGGTCATTATCCTCCCATTTGCCGGTCTATTGATTGTAGGTCTAGGTTTTTCTCAATTTATCACAGGTTTTGTGCTGACCCCGTATCGAACGGCCTCGAAATGGACGCAGACGATTCCTGTCGAGTTGGGAGTGCCAGCTACGATTCTAAACTTAGATCCCGCCAGTGCTGAATGTATTGAAAAAACAAAAGCCGCTCTTGCCGCTGCGGATTTTAAACCAGGTGATGATATATTGGCTCTTTATGGGTTGCCTGGGCTTGTTTTCGCTGTAGGCGGCGTATCGCCACAGAAACCATGGTTTTTCGACGATCATGGTGAAACTGGCGATCAGGAAAACGTGCGTGCGCTCAAACGTATTCCTTTTGACAGACTCAAAGGTGCTTTTGTTTTTAGGACCAATCGAGATGAGCGGGTCGATTACCAGTTGGGACATTGCGGTGTATCTTTTAGTAACAACTTTCAAGTAATTGATCAGGTTAATATTCCATTCAAAAATCGAAGTGTAGAAATCTTTAAACCTTTATGTAAAAATACAAGGTAGATGTAATGTTGAACTGGTTCTTTAAAGACAAATTTGGGGTTGAAAAAGCCTTGTTGGCGGGGCGGCATCGGACTTATTCTCGTCAACGAAGCGTCCTTCATTTTTCGTTCAATAAGGCGGCTACGCAAACCGTTAAAAAGCTTTTAATTGAATGTGCCCGCCGGAACAAGCTTACGCCTGTCTTGTTGCATGATTACGCATTTCATCACTCAATGCCTTTCTTAGATCATTTGGACTGCGAGGGTGTGAAAAAATATGCACATCTTTTTAAATCAAATGGGTATTTATATACTGTGTTTGGAGGCATGATCGAAGGAATACCATCTTTGGAAAAATTCAAGGTAGTTCTTGTCGTTCGGGACCCGAGAGATATTCTTGTCTCGGATTACTACTCCATCGCCTACAGCCATGCGATTCCCGATGGCGAAAAAAAGGAGGTTTATCTCTCAAGAAGAGCGGCGGCTCTGGCATCGCCTCTTGATGAATATGTGTTGAATAGCGCGCCAAAACTCCAGTCGGTTTTCGAAAAATACGCGATGCATCTCTTTCCTGTATGCCCTAGCGTGCATGTGGCTCGGTATGAGGACATGGTGGAGAATTTTCCTGAATGGCTTGATTCTCTTGTTTCTGCATGTGGGATGGAGATTTCGAAGTCCTTTCGCCAAAATTTGGTTGAGAAGCACGAAGCGCGTCGTCCGAAAGGGGAAAACATCCAAAAACATCTTCGCAAGGGTATGCCTGGGGAGCACCGTGAAAAGTTAAGACCGGAAACGGTTGAACAGCTGAACCAAATCTTCAAGGAATCCTTGACCCGCTTTAATTACACGAGCTGACCGATGCTTATCTCCTATCATAAAAGGTTTGTCTTTGTTCACATTTTTAAGACTGCGGGCACAAGTATTACCGACAGTTTTGCGCGGTTCTGCTATCGGCCAGAGTCCTTCCGACCATCTAATTGGAGGGCTTTTCTCTCAACGAATTGGAGGAAAATACACCGCATTCCGATCAAGAAGCATGCCACAGCATTGCAAATCCGGGCTGCGCTGGATCGTGAAATTTTTGACTCCTTTTTCAAATTTTCTTTTGTTCGAAACCCTTGGGATTGGCAAGTTTCGCTCTACCATTACATTTTAGATCGCCCGCAAAATCGTGGCCACGAGGAGACCAAGAAAATGGGAAGTTTTCGGAATTTTGTTTTTTCGCGCGAAAAGTTAAGTTTCACCCAGACAAGTTGTTTGGTTGATGAATTTGGAAATCTGCTAGTCGACTTTGTTGGCAAGTTTGAAAATTTGGATGAGGACTTTCAGAGTATTTGCCACAAGGTGGGCATTTCTTCCAGACTGCCCCATATTAATAAATCCAAACGAACCTGTTATCAGGACTACTACGATGCCGAAACGCGTGATTTGACGGCCCGGCTTTACGCCGAGGACATCGAGCGGTTTGGCTACACTTTTTAAGATGCGAGTATTCAAGGCATCCAGTTACGACCACAAAGTCCTTGCCGCATTGTTTGCGCAAAAAGAATCGCCTCTCTGCGAGGACTATGCATCCAGTTTGGCTGGACTGATGAGCAGTGTTTTTGTGGGGACGGATTTTTGGTCGAGGGCTGTTTCTGACGGATTTGGATTGGAACTCATGGAAGTGGTTCTCAATTGCAAACCGCTTCAGGAGCAATGGGCTGTGGAGAACGGGTTGGTTGTCGAGGGAGCAGATTGGATGCTTCGAATTTTATGCGAACAGGTGAGGCGATTTGATCCCGAGGTTTTAATTTTTCACGATCAGGAATATCTCGATGTCGAATTTCAAGCCGAGGTCCTGCGGCACTGCCGTCCGCGACTTGTTGTTGCATGGGATGGGATTGCTCGGTGCGATGCTGCACGGTTCGCGAATTGTCATCTCGTGCTGACGAATTTTCCTTTTGTGCGGGATTTCTACAGGAGTGCAGGTTTGAGGGCCGAGGTTTTGCCATATAGTTTTCACGCGGACATTGCAGAGCAGTTAGGAACCCTCGAACGAATCTATCCGCTGACTTTTGCGGGAAGTCTCGTCGTGCGTTCGGATCTGCATGTGCGGCGTCTCCGTTTGGTTAGCGAGCTTGCCAAGCGCTTTCCTCTTACGGTGCGCGCCACGGGCAGTATTTTGCAGTGGAAATGGACTGAGAGAACTCAACGGCGGCGGCTTCGACATTTTCATTGGAGCGAGGCCATGGATGTCCACCGTCTAGGGCGGGCCAATTTAGGAGCCGTGCATGGTCTTCCGATGTATCGCTTTTTCGGCGAGTCTTTGGTCACATTCAATGTCCATATCGACAATGCCAGGAATGTCGCCAGCAACATGCGATTGTTCGAGGCAACTGGAATGGGGGCATGCCTTCTCACAGATGGAGCGGACGGAATGGAGGATTACTTTGAGCCGGACACTGAGGTTGTTCTTTATGGCAGTCGTAGCGAGGCAGTCGAGAAGGCTCGGTGGCTGTTCGATAATCCTGAGAAAGCTCGCGCGATAGGCGATGCAGGATTTCAAAGAACCATGAGGGATCACATTTTTGAGAAGCGAATCCCTCTTTTAGAGTCATTCCTTCGCGCGTAGGTCAAAAGTCCAGCAGAGCGAGAGGGTCTGGCAGCAAATAGTTTTGAAATGCTGTGCGGGAGGTGACAGACAAGCGATCTGCATGTTCGTAGCCCTGACACCAGTTCAATCCCCAAGGGAGTTTGCGCCAGAATCGCCTGTAGCGAAGAGCTCTTGAACGGATGGTGGCGCTGAAGTGCCGCTCGGTGACAAGGTTCATTTCCGCCCGGAATTCTTCGCTACGCGCCGGATCGCTGGAAATCCCGCCGGATGCGAAAACGGCTATTACAGAGCGCAAGTAGATGGAGGGAATGCGATGCCCAACCAATCCTCTGATCATCCAGTCGTAGTCGCCAGCGGCTTTCAGTCCAGCATCGAAAAAGCCAACGGTATCGAATGCCCTCCGCGAATAAATCGTAGCCTGTTGGCAGATGCTTTTTTCAGCAAGTGTGAGCCGATTCATTTGACGGTGATTGCGTCGTCGCTCGGTGCCGGAGTTTGGATTTCGGACGATCACATCGCCGAATGCCACTCCGTCGGGAGCGAGTTTTAGGGCTGCGGAAAGCAGGGCAAGCGAGTTCGGTCGGAAAAGGGAGTCATCGTCATTCAGGAAATAGAGGGCATCGCCCTGCGCCTTTGCCGCGCCTTGATTCATTGCATCGTAAATGCCCTTATCGCCTTCGCTCATATGAATCACTGGATAGGGTGCGCGCGCCGCGTAGGCAGTGATCAGGGAGCCGGTATCATCCGTTGAGAGGTTATCGACGATGAGGTGTTCCATCGGGCGCTGCGCCTGGATCTCGACGCTTTGAATCATGCGAGTCAAAGAGCCGCAACGATTCCAAGTGGGAGTGATAATACTAATCTTCATCGAGCGAATATGTCCCACCAACGCCCGGCGCGACTCGTCCAAGAAAAAAAGGCAGCTCGTTCTTTGAGGGCAGCGGTCATCATTTCGCGGAGCGCTGGTTTTTCAAAAAGTCTTCGGATGGCAGAGGCAAGACCCTCCGCAGAGCCTGGAGTAAAATAGAGTGCATGCTTTTCCGGTTCGAGAACTTCACGAATCGTAGGCAAATCACTAGCGATAATCGGCAACGCGAGTCCTGCGTAATCGTAGGCTTTCGTAAAAGCAATGGAAGCACGGTGAGCCATGTCCAGCGAGGGAATCACAAGGGCATCCAGAAGGCTAGAGGCCGACGGCACCTCTTGGGAAGGCACAGGATCGTGGATGTAAACTCCTTTTTCGGCATCGCCGACCGATGCAATCTCTCCGCGTCTAGCCCTGCCATAGATATGCAATTTGTGCGCTGCGCCGGTGGCTTGGCGAATAAGATGCCAATTTTCAATAAGCCAAGGAATCCCCTGTTCTTCCGAAATCGAACCGAAGTATCCGAATTGGAGAAAATGGTTATTGCTCGGAGTTACGGCTATAGGAGCGTATGTGGCCGCCAAGCCGATATTGTCACGCGGAATGGATGGAAAATTGTCCGCAAGAATTTTATCCAGCGGCAGGCAGGTCGTTATCAGATGGTCTGCAAGTTCTAGGGCTTCAAATTCATTGCGGCATTTCTGG
Organism: Terrimicrobiaceae bacterium; assembly: GCA_044342325.1. Lineage (GTDB taxonomy): Bacteria > Verrucomicrobiota > Verrucomicrobiia > Chthoniobacterales > Terrimicrobiaceae > UBA967. The sequence goes on along the minus strand of JBIIPZ010000005.1, from coordinate 67,175 downwards.
TGCTTTCGATCGCGCGTGAGCATTTCGAGTTGGTGAACCTCATAAACCAAACGGGGGCGATTGCGGGCACTCAACAAATGCGGCGCAAGAAATCGGAACATTTCTGGAAAGCTCGCCGTGCTCACGATGTCGCCGGTGTGAATCGTCGCGCGAAGGTAAGCCAGCGCAGCCCAGTGAAAAATCGCATTGATATGCAAAGGGCATCCGCCTGAGACGCGCCGCAGACTCGGGAGGCCTTGAAATTCCAGATTCGGGACATAATTGCAATCATGCACACGCAGAATGTCCCGCTCTTTGCTGAATGAGGCGTGCACAAGCACCACGCCCCAGCCTTCTGGTGCATTCCGGGCGAGGGAAATCACATGTCGCAGGCAGTAGAGCGCATGAGCGCTTTCATCGAGAGGATTCTGATTCAGCAAAAAAAAGACGCGGTGCCTCATGCGGACGATTTTTGAAGTTCTGGTAATTCCTGTTGAGAAAACTCCCATGCCGAGCGGCAGGCGGCCAGCACGCGATCAACGGGGATTTCTCTCATCAATTCATTTACCGGAATTTTTTTCGCCTGATCTTCGCCGAGCCAGTCCTGCGGGCTAATGATCCAGTTTTTTACCTTCCAAGGGTGGTATTCGTAAATAGGCGAGGGGCCAAACAGGCAAACCGTCGGGCACCGCGCTGCGGCGGCGAGATGCATGGCGGCGGTATCGACACCGATAAAAAATGAAGCCTTGTGCAAGAGCGATGCGAGTTGAGACCAGGAAGCGCGACCGGTGGTGCTGGTCACCTGTGGGCCGAGTCTATCGCAGAGGGCCCTGGCTTCCGAAACCTCTTCTTCTCCAGGTCCGCAGCTTAGGAGGACATGAGGTATAAACTTTAAAACCTCACCGAGTAGCTCGCTCCACTTTTCAAGTGGCCAAGATTTGCGCGCCCAACGCGTATGAAGGTGAACAACAGCATATTTTGCCGGTGTAGAATCCCACTCAACCATTCGCTCGGGTGCGAAGCGCAATGCTGGCGGGGTTTCGGCCAAGCCTAAAATTTCTTGGGGGCAGATATAATCTCTCTCTACCTGATGTTTTGTATACCTCTTGGCTTCGCAAATCGTCTGGAAGAAAGGTCTCCAGAGTCGGTTTAGCGACCGGTGCTCATTTGTGCAGCGTGCTTTGGTTCGTGCGGCGATGGCAAAGAAGCGGGCGCGGTCGTTGTCGGTAAGTTCGAAGACGAAGTCGAAATCGGTCTGGCGGAGCAGGGCGGCGAGTTTCAGGTCTGTAATCCAATCGCCAGAGCCGCGTTTTGCGGCATCAGGGTTTGCGGTGGTGAGAATGCGATCGATCTCGGGGCAGCCTGCGAGAATGGCATCGCATGACTTACGGACGAGGACCCAAATCTCGGCGTTGGGGAATTTGGCCTTCGTGGCGACAATGGTGGGTGTGAGCAAAAGCGAGTCGCCGATGTGCCGGAGTTTGATAAAGAGGATTCGCATGGAAATTTAATCGGGCGATCGGCGGCGGTTTCTGTTCAAGAAACCCGCATGCGGATTTGCTTGCGGAGGATGACTCCGAGGGCGGCGAAGAGGGTGAGGGTGGAGAGGATGAGGACGCTGGTGTTGAACCAGAGGATGCCGATCTTGAGGCCGAAGTATTCTTTGGTGGGGCCGAAGAAGACATTGAGGTGGCGGTTTTCGCGGTAGTCGCTTTGCTCCATTTCGGCTTTGGAGACGAGGTCGGTGATTTTTTGGTTCACATAGACCTGCTCGGCGGTGAGGCCGGTGCCGAATTTGGTGAAGCGGGAGGCTTTGAAGGGGGCGCCGGCGATGATGTCATCGATGCGGCGGAGCGCGGCGCGAAGTTGGCCTGGCGTGGCTGCTTCGAGGCCGGACAGGAGGGCGAGGGTGTCCTTGAGATCCTCGAGGCGTTCTTCCTGCTCCGGCGAGGCGTTTCGCTGACGGGCGAGCTGGTTGATCATCGACTGGATTTTTTCCTGTCGGCTGGTCAGCGGGTTGAGCTTCGACTGCGCGAAGACAAGGGCTTCGTAGGACCAGCGGGTCGGCATGATTTCGCAGATGGGCGGGACCTGGAGATCGCTCCGAGCAGGCATGGCGCTGTCCGGGTGGCGGGTCACCCACTGTTGGATCGCGTGGATGAAGTCGAGGTTGCGGTTCATTTCCTCATACTTGATGAGGGCGCCGCTGAGGATGATTTGGGGAATTAAAATCACGGGAATTATTAGGATGCCTGTCTTGCTCTGGCTCACGAGTGCCGAGATCACGAGCCCTATCGCGGCGCCATTTGCTGCCGTGAGAAACATGGCTGTGAAAACGATCCAAAATCCATCGCGCAGCGAGAGCAGGGCATTTCCGATGAGGGTGAACAAGGCGCACTGGATAATGGCGAAGAAGCCGAGGGTGAGGACTTTTGCCAGGATGTAGTAGCCGAGGTTGACATTGAGATTTCGCTCCCGCATGAGCACGGAGCGGTCGTGGATGATATCGTCCACGCTGTTTGTGAGTCCCAGGAACATGGCCACCACGAGGGCCAGAAAAAGATAGGTTGGGATGTGGAAAGCCGAGGCGAAGTCGTAAACGGAACTCTCGGAATAACGCAGCACCATGCCGGTGAGGAGGGCCAGGAGGGGGGCCTCTAAAACGGTGGTGAGCAGGTTCGCCTTGTTGCGGAGTTTGCTCAGAAAGGCGCGTCGCAGGAGAATGCTGAATTGGCGGAAGTGCTCTTTTGGCCGGAGTCGCTCGCGGCGGCGCGGGTCGGATGGCGGCGCGGCTGCGACTTCTTTGGGAGGGGATGGTTGCTGGACTTCCTTGAGCAGGCGGTGGGACTCGTATTTGTCGCGCCAGTAGTCCGGCGAGTAGCGGCGGGCGGGCACGAGTTGTCCCCGGTTGTTTTCCTCCAGAATGATGTCGCCGCCTAGGTCGCGGAGCGGTGTTTCGAGAACATCGAAAATGAACTCCGGGCGTGTGGTTCCGCAGGACTCGCACCCGCCTGAAGAGGGAGTTGCCATCTGGCGACTCTCCGCTTCGGCGAAGTAGCGGAGCGTTTCCTGGGGCGTTCCGAAAAAAACCAACTTGCCGCCGCGGTCGAGGACGAGCGCCTTGTGAAACATCTGGAAAATGCGCGAGGTTGGCTGGTGGATTGTCACCAGCACGATCTTGTTGTGCGACATGTCACGGATGATCTCAATGATGTGCTCGGAATCCTTCGAGCTGAGGCCGCTGGTCGGTTCATCGAAAAGGAAGATGTCCGCCGGGCTGACCATATCGAGGCCGATATTTAGCCGCTTGCGTTCGCCACCGCTGAGGATTTTCTTTTCGGACGAGCCGACGATGGAGGTGCGGCGCTCGTTGAGGCCGAGTTCGGCGAGTTTGCTGTCGATGCGGCGCAGGCGTTCCCGGCGCCCGAGGTGTGGCGCGCGGATGGCGGCGGCATATTCCAGATTTTCTTCGATGGTGAGATGCTCGTCGAAGGCGTCGTATTGGGGAATGTAGGCCACATATTTCCGCAGGGATTCGTGGTTTTCGTAGAACGAGCGCTTGTTGAAAAGCACGCTGCCCTGGGTTGGTCGGAATTGGCCTGACAGAGCGCGCAGGAGTGTGCTCTTGCCGCAGCCGCTGGCTCCCATCACGCAGACCATCTCGCCGCGTTCGACCGAGAAGGAGATGCCGTCGATGGCCACCGAGTTGTTGGCAAAGCGGCATACCAGATCGCGCACATCGAGTGTGCGGACGACATTTTTTTCTTCTTCGATCAGGCGTTCTGAGAAGTTACAGCGGAGCACTTGGCCGGCATCAACACGAATTGTGTCGCCATCCTCCAGCGGACAGGAATTTCGCACCGGCACGCCTCGCACAATGATCGGCCGGTCGGCTTGTAGGACTTCCATCTGGCCGACTTTGCTATCGTAGTCGCAGGAGATTTTCAGCAACACATCGCCGCCGGAGCCCGGCGCGAGTAGGATGTCGTCCTCCTCCAGAAGCCCGGGATTGTTCGAAACAAGGTATTCGCTTTTGGAGGCCTTGAGAAGGAAGCGTCCGCCATAGGAGCGAGCTCGCAGGCGCAGGTAGTCGAGGTCGAGTTCGCTGTCGTCGTGGAAAATGATTTTGTCTTCCAGCGTGGCGGTGACCTCGCGACCGACATCGAGACGGATGCCATTGAGAACGGCGTCCACATTTTTGAGCGCCTTCACGCGCACTCTCAATCCGAAGGCGACCTGCAGGCACGAGTCGCGCGAGCGGTTTTTTTCCAGAGTGACTTCGTCTTCCTTGTCCACCGCGACGAAGATCTCCGGGAGGGTCACATTTTTCTTGGCATTGAAGTAGAAAATGAGGTCCGCGTAGGCGAGCACAACATCATCGATAAGCACGCGCTGCCCGGGGTAGAGGCGCGCAAAGCTGCCTGGTTCCAATGCGCGGCCCTGCACGATGAGGGTGCGGCCACTGAGGTTTTTAATAATGACGAGGTCGCCGTAGCGGTAGGTGTTCAGCCGCTCGTTGGGCGCGAAGTCGGCGAGCACGACATCATTGTTTTCCTTGAAGCCGAAGCTCACCATTTCGAGGGGGGATGCGCCGGAGCTGTAGATCGAGGTGTCGGTTTTGTCGTCGGCGTTGAGTTGGTAAACGATGTCGATCGCCTGCGAGGCCATGCCGAGGCGCGACATGAATTCGTAATAGGCCACGACAGCTTCGCTTTTCAACCCCGCCCGGGCGATGAGGTCGTAGAGTTGAACCCCAAGCAGAATCTTGCGTTCGTTACTCAGGCGGCCGGCCAGGCTTTGAGCCATGACGTCGAGGTCCTGCTTTTGTTGCAGCGCATTTCGGAACAATTCGCGGAGCTCGGAGTAAACAGCATCCGGGTAGTCATAACGCAGAAAGCCGAGGCTCGAATCGATCTCCTCCTCGAGCAATTCGCCATCGACGCGGGAGAAGGCTGCGAGGACCTGGATCAGCGTCGGCAGGAGGTTTGGGGCCTCGATGACGGTGCGGGGTTTCCGCTGGATTCGGCGAAGAATGTGCCTGCACTTCGCTTGGATGCGGGCGGCGAGTCGAAGCGCTCCCTCGAGTCGGCTTTGCACGCCACCCGGGCTCGCTGGAGATGAGGCAGGTTCCACTTTGCGAGACTTTAGCGCCCGCCTCGATCCAATGCAATGCGCCGCTCCACTCAGCGTGGGGAAAATTGACACTCCCGCTCAAACCCGCTTTGCTCTGCGCCAATGATCCGCCTCACCCTGCTTTCCAGCTTGGTTGTTTTGACCCTCTTGGCAGGCTGCTCCGTCCCGGAAGGCCCTGCCACCCGATTGCCGAAGGCCAATGTGCTGCCTCTTGCGATCGACGATGCCTACCAGTTCCGCAAAATCCTGACTTCATCCTTCGATCCAGAGTATGTCGAGATTGAGACGAAGAACGACATGATCAATTTCGAGCGCGCCCGCCGCTCGTTCGGCGTGGTGGATTCCACCGAGATGGCGCAGCGTCATGGAAATTACTACACGATTTTCTGGCGCAACTCGACGCGGTCGGATGTGACCCTCCGCTTGGAATACAGGCAGGCAGGCTTGGGTAACTATGTCATGGCCAAAGAGCGCTCCTACCCTGACGCGTTCGGGTCGCACCGTTCGACATTCGAAGTCACCGGAGACGAATTTTTGGAAAACGGACGCGTCACCGCCTGGCGCGTTCTGCTGATAGTCGAGGGCCGCATTGTGGCGCTCAGCCAGTCCTACATGTGGAGGTAGTGCCAGTTTGACATTCCGTTTTCTTCGGCATTAAATTCCTTCTGTATTTTGTGAGTAAATCATCATCCATCCTCGTCGGCAGCGAAAATGGCATTGTCTGGATGAAGCTTGAGGGGCGAGGCACCTTTGAGAACTCAAAGTGCGTGAAGGATTTCGTCCAGCGCATGATCTCAAAGGGCAACAATGAGTTTGTTCTGGATCTCGAAAAGTGCGAACTCATGGACTCGACTTTCATGGGCACCCTGGCTTCCGTGGCCTTCAGCCTCCGCGATTTGGAAAGCGGGCTGCTCCGCGTCGTAAGAGCCAACGCCCGCAATTTCTCGCTTCTTGAGGGCCTTGGTCTGGATCATCTCTTCCAAGTCGAACCCGAGCCCTCTCCTTCGCTGCCTCCCGCTCTTCAAAAGGCCGGCATACCTGGACTCGCGCCGGAGGAGCAAAGGATCGCAATCCTTGAAGCCCATGAGGCCTTGATCGATGCCGACCCGCGGAATGCTGTTCGTTTCCAGGATGTGATTGAGTATCTGCGCCAGGAAATTACGGAAGGCGAACCCTCGCCTTAGAATTAATCGCTCTTGATTGGCGGGGCGGCTTTCGGGAAGGTAGTCGGCTCAACACTTCATGTGGACGATTTTCATTCTTGCACTCTGCGCTTTGCTGTTCGCCGCAGTCCTTTTTGCCATGCGCAAAAGCAGGAATCGGGTGCGCGGGTTGGAGCGGCGGCTTCAGGAATTGCAGAAGGAGGAAGACCGGGTTTTCGATTTCCTGCATGGAATAGGCGCGGCCTTCTCCGAGGGCGTTCGCAGTTCGGAACTGCACCGGCTCATCGTTGAGAGTTCGCTGCGGATCCTGGATGCCCAGTCGGGAGCTCTTTACCTCACAAATAAAACCGACACCGCGCTCACACCGGCCTTCATCACCAGCGGATGCCCCCCGCTGGTCGAGATTCCTCAGCATATCCTCACGCAGGCTGCATCGAACCCCGCCGTGATCGAAAGTTTTCTTCAGCTCCAACCGGTCGGCAAGGATGCCGTCGGCCTTTTTCCGGAGTGCTGGAAAAATGGCGCGACACGCTTGATCGCGGCCGGGAGTGACCCGCAGCTCCCTGCGCATTCTGCCATTCTTGGACCACTTGTTTACAGGCACCGCACGATTGGAGTCATGGCGCTGGTCAATCCGAAGTCGGCCGTCGCCTTTGAAGAGAAAGATCTCAAGGTCTTCCGCGCCCTCGCCGAGCAGAGTGCGTTCGCGCTCTACAACGAAGCGATCTATCTCGAGGCGGGCGAAAAAAAACTCCTCGACCGCGATCTGGAAATCGCCCGCGACATCCAGCGCATTCTGCTTCCCGAGGCGGATCCCGTTTTCCCCGGCTACGAACTCAGCGCTGTGAGCCTCGCCGCTCGGCATGTGAGCGGGGATTATTTCGATTACATCCCGCTCGGGGCCGACCGGCTTGGTGTGGCCATCGCCGATGTTTCCGGCAAAGGTGTTCCGGCTTCGCTGATCATGGCCATGTGCCGCGGCGTGTTGCGTCGCGAGGCCACTGCCGCAGCCGCTGCCTCGGATGTCCTCCGTCGGGTGAACGCCCAACTCTACCCTGACATCAAAGAGGACATGTTTATCAGCATGGCTTACCTGATTCTCGATGGCGCGGCAGGGCGGGTCACGCTCGCCCGGGCCGGGCACGATGCTCCGTTGCTCTATCGTGCGGCCACAGGCGCCGTTGAAAAACTCAGCCCCAAAGGCATGGCCCTCGGGATTGACAGCGGCGAGGTCTTCAATAGAGTTTGCGCCGATTTGAGTCTTGTGATGGAGGCCGGTGACTGCATTTTGCTCTATACCGACGGTGCCACGGAAGCCATGAATCACGAGGGTCTTGAATACGGTATTGAACGCCTGATCGAAGCCCTCCGCTCGAGCGCACCGCACGGGGCTGCTGGCGTCGTCCGGCATGTCGCGGAGGATGTTAAAAACCTCACCGGCGCAGACTTCAAGCACGACGACTTCACACTCATCGCCATATCAAAAAAATGAACACTTCCAACGAATCCGATCCCCTTGACGACCAAGTGCTGGAGGCCGCACCTGATGCGACGCCCGATGGCGAAATTGCCGAGGTGGACTTTCAGGCCGAAGCCGCCAAGCTCAAGGACCTCGCCCTCCGCGCCCGCGCCGACCTCGACAATTTCCGCAAGCGCTCGCTCCGCGAAAAAGAGGACGCCATCCGCTATGCGAACAACGGCCTGCTCGAAAAACTGCTTCCCGTCATCGACAATTTCGAACTCGGCCTCGATGCCGCCCGCAACGCGACCGATGCCGCTTCTGTCTTGCAAGGGATGTCCATGGTCCAACGCCAGCTCCAGGATTTCATCCGCAGTCAGGGACTCGAGGAAGTGCCCACCGACGGCGAGGCGTTTGATCCCAACAAGCACGACGCCGTGTCTCAGGAGTTCAGCGCCGAGGTGCCGGAAGGACAAGTGATCCGCCAAGTCCGCAAGGGCTACAAACTCAAAGACCGACTCCTCCGCGCGGCATCTGTGATTGTTTCCAAGGGCGCACAATGAGCAAAAAGCGGGACTACTACGAAGTGCTCGGCGTCGATCGCAATATCGGCGAGGAGGATTTGAAGCGCGCCTACCGCAAGCTGGCCGTCAAATATCATCCGGACAAAAACCCCGGCGATCACGAGGCGGAGGAGAAATTCAAAGAACTCGGTGAGGCCTACGAGGCCCTCAGCGACCCGAATAAGCGCGCCGCCTACGACCGCTACGGACACGCTGCTTTTCAAAATGGCATGGGCGGCGGTGGCGGTGGATTCCACGATCCGTTCGACCTTTTCAAAGAAGTCTTCAGTGGCGGTGGTGGTGGCGGAGTGTTTGAGCAATTTTTCGGCGGCGGTGGCGGTGGAGTGGATTCCTCTGGCCGCCAGCGGGGATCCGACCTGCGCTATGACATGCAGATCACGCTCGAGGAGGCTGCCAAAGGTTGCGAAAAGGAAATCGAGATTCGCAAGCTCGATGCCTGCGAGCCATGCACCGGCTCCGGCGCGCAGAAAGGCAGTAAGGCCGTCACCTGCCCGACTTGCCGCGGCCGCGGCCAAGTCGTCGCCTCGCGCGGCTTTTTCCAAGTCGCGCAGACCTGCCCAGCCTGCCACGGCTCGGGGCGCATCATCGAGAAACCCTGCCCATCCTGCCAAGGCGAGGGCCGGGTCGAAAAAACAAGCCGCGTCAAAATCAAAATCCCCGCCGGCATCGACAGCGACTCCCGCTTGCGCAGCACGGGCGGCGGCGAGGCCGGACTTCGCGGTGGGGCCTCCGGCGACCTCTATGTGGTGGTTCATATCAAGGAGCACGAAGTTTTTACCCGCAATGGCATGGATCTCGCCTGCGAGGTGCCGATTCCCTTCACGACAGCCGCGCTCGGTGGCGAAATCCGCGTGCCGACCTTGGATGGTGCTGTGAGTCTCAAAATCCCCGCCGGCACACAGAGTGGATCGACCTTCCGCATTCGCGGTCTCGGAATGCCCGCGCTTCAAGGCTTGGCAAAAGGTGACATTCTCACCTATGTGCAGGTCGAAGTCCCCACGCGCCTCGACTCCGCACAGCGTGAAGCCCTCGAGCGTTTCGCCGAGCTGTGCGGCGAGGAGAACAACCCGATCCACACCAGTTTCTACGACCGTATCAAGTCGTTCTTCGCCTGATGTCATGATCGTCTCCGCCACCCAGATGCTCGAAGCGGAGAAGATCGCCTTCTCCGCCGGAGCCACGGCGGAGAGCCTCATGGAAATCGCAGGCCGCGAAGCAGCCCGCCTCGTGCGCCAGTTTCATCCGAGGCCCGGCCGGTGTGTGGTGTTTTTTGGAAAAGGCCACAACGGCGGCGATGCGCTCGTGGTCGCCCGCTACCTCGCCGAGGCCGGCTGGTCTATCGAACTCCAAAAAATATTCCCCGATTCCGACCTCGCTCCGCTCACCGCGAAACAACTCGGCCGCATCTGGAAAACCCGTCCCGAAGCCGTCGGACCGCTCGTTGTTCTCGATGGCCTCCTCGGCATCGGAGCCTCCGGCGAACCCCGCGAGCCCGTCGCCACGGCGATTCGTCGCATCAATGCCCTGCGCGCCACCGAAGCCGCATGGGTTCTGACGTTGGACATCCCCAGCGGCCTCGGTTCCGAAGTCTGCGTTCAAGCAGACGCCACCGCCGCCATTGGCTTCGCGAAAACCCAACTCGTGGCGGATGTCGCCACGCATTTCGTCGGCAGGTTGGCTGTGATTCCGCTGCCAGGCGTGTGTGCGCCTTCGGATGCCGACAAGGCGGAGATTCTTCAAGCCACCGATCTCCGCAGCCTTCTTCCTCCGCGCGGCTTCGACACCCACAAGGGCCAATGCGGCCGTGTCGCCGTGATCGCCGGCAGCCAGAAATACCCCGGCGCGGCACGCCTCTGCTCAGCCGCCGCTGTGAAGGCCGGCGCCGGACTGGTGACCCTCTTCGTTCCCCCGGATATCGCACCCGTCCTCTCCTCGGCCGTCATTCCAGAGGTCATGGTCAGTCCCGTGACCGACTTGTGTGAAATCCTCGATCAAAAATTCGACGCCGTCGCCATCGGGCCTGGACTTGGACGCGAGCGCGACGAAATGGTCCGCGCCTTCCTTTTCGAATGCCCCGCGCCTTGCGTCATCGACGCCGATGCGCTGAATGCCATTTCTTCCGACTCCGCCTGCCTGAAAAACAACCCCGCCCCGCGCCTCCTCACGCCGCACCCCCTCGAGATGGAGCGCCTCTTTCCGCAAAAATCCCGCACCCGTCGCGAGTGGCTCGAGGCCTTTGTCGGCGAGTATCCCGTTACCCTCCTGCTCAAAGGCGCGCGCACCCTCATCGGCGAACGCGGAACCCCTTCCGCCTACAACCCCACAGGTCATCCCGGCATGGCCACCGGTGGCATGGGCGATGTCCTCACCGGCGTCGCCGCCGCACTCCTCGCCCAAGGAAAATCCCCTCTCCAATGCGCAAAACTCGCCGCCTGGCTCTGCGGACACGCCGCCGAACTCGCCCTCCGCGACGGCCCCGCCTCGCAAGAATCCCTCACCGCCTCGGACATCCCCACCCACCTCGGCCCCGCCTTCACCCACCTCCGCGCCGGAGCCCTCTAAAAAACCTGCGCGCCAACCCACTTGGCGGGTCAGCGTCCTCGCCTGACCCAAATTTGAACCTCCGCGAGTCACCAAGACTCCAAGCGTCAGACGCGGCATGCACCGCATAACGAAAAGCTCTTACACAGAGAGACGAACAAACGTTTTCGCTTATAATGCCGGCATCCTCCTCAGGCCACGCATCCGCACGGTCGAGACGACCATGCCCCTCTCTTTTCCTGTCCCTTCGGCCATCACCCCACGCGCGCCAGAGACAACTTCAACTCCCCCTTGGCGACCATGTGCAACACGCTGGCGGCCAGCGTCTGGTAGGGTAGCCCGGCTTCCTCTGCCCGCGCCCGTAAACCGGCAATGGTCTCATGCGTGGTGCGGATGTTGATGCGTGCTGGTCGGGCCGGCTTCCGCACGACTTTCATCTTCGCGGCTACAGAGGGCTCCGGGATTCCCAAGGCCATTTGCTGATCGCGATCCAGGGCAGACCCCGCCGCGAATTTCCACCCCTCACCAGCGGGTTCTGCTGTGTAGTTAAGTTTTTTGCTTTTGGTTTTCATAGGCGCTCTTCTGCTTCCTCCAGTATCCAGCACCGATCACGCGCTTGGGATTCGCAACCCGCAAAAAGATTTTGGACAGGATGACAGGAGGATCAGGAGGGACAGGAATGTCTGAAGGGTTTTGGGAATTGAACAAGCCACTGGAATTAAGTGAAATTGCAAAAAACTCATTCTCAGTGATCTCTGTGTCCTCTGTGGTTAATCATGCTGGGATCGGGTTCTTCAAAAACCCGCAGGACCGTGGAAAAATCCACGCCGTGCTTGGCCAAATTGGCAGCTTCCTTGGCCGGGTCGAATTCCAACTGCATGCGTCGAATGCGTGCCTCATAAATTCACTTTTCAAGACCTCACCGGGTAATTTCCTGCTGCTTCCCCAAGGGGGCACGGCCGTCCCGACCGTAAAAGACACTTGCTTGGCAGCTTCACCGCTGACAAACCAAGCTCCGCGTCCGCACGGTCGGGACGACCATGCCCCACTCGGACGCCGCTGCTCTCCGACCCGTAGGCTCTACGAGCCGGAGGGCGGCTGAGAAATGGGTCATGCGAAACGATCACCCAACGCGTTGGAGCGCGAAACCATGGGAGGGCCCATCCTCCGGCATGGCCCAAATATCAGCCACAACCTGCTCGGAACCACTTTCAGACACCCTCGCCAGCTAGAACCAATCCACCCGCTGGAGACTTCTACCCTTTCTGGGCGTTGCCGAGCTCTCCACGCACCACGGCGCAAACAGCTTGGCAGATTTCCGTGAGCTGGCCTGCCACCCGGCGAACGATGCTGCTACTGGCAGTGACCAGCCTATGGGGCAAAAGGAAACTTTGCTTCGGCAATCCTCAGGCGAAAAAATCTGATCCGTAGACAGGTATCGCGTTTTTATGCGTCAGAGGTTGGCTAGTGATTTGGCAAAGCTGCACATCCCCGCGATCCAACACAGCCAGGATCAGAGCGGGGCGAACCTTTTGGCTACTGAAATCCGTAAAAGGGAACGGCACGGTCACCGCATCGCCCGCTACAAGTCCTTCCATGCCTCGTCCTCCTCGGCCGAGTTCCAATCAGGGCCCCACGCCGTTTGAGCCAGAGGCAGCAGGGAATCCTCCCTTTCTGGTCCCGCAGCCTGTCGGCTTTTCAAGAACTTCAAAAAATCCCAAACCTCGCGCCGGATTTCCTCCGGGGCGCTTTCGATTTCCGAGAGCAAGGTTTGAGAACTCATTGATTCTCTTCTCTAATACACCACGGCATGATTTTCCAGCGGAAATTAACCCAAAACCGCATTTAGACAGGATGACAGGATCAGCAGGATTGAGAGGAACTGACCGTCCACTCAGGGCCGAGAAGGACCGCAGTCTTCAGCTAAACTTATCAGCCAAGCTCATTTTGATCAGGCTTTGGTAGGGGATGTCCTGACGATTGGCCTCCTGCCGGATGGTGTTTAGCAATGCCACCGGCATCCGCAGGGAAATGGTTTCAGTGGAAAATTTCAAATTCGGCATCGAGACACGCACCGCCTTGGACAAATCCAAATGGTCGGTGCTCGTGCCATCTTCCCGAACGACCTGCTTATTTTTGATCGAACGCATAGTGTTTCCTTTCTTTCTTGTTCATCGGCCTTGCCGAAATCACACGCAACAAATTTTCGCGAACTGTAAATGTGATGCTCAGAAGTCGCTCTTGATTGGATCGACCGAAAGCATGCCACCGCTCCTCGGTTTGAGAGTGTAGCTCGTCCTTGAGAACGAGGATTTCATCTTCGGCAAAAAGAGATTCCGCCTCATCGCAGGAGACCCCGTGCTTATCGACACTCTTTAAGGCATTTCCGGAATCCCATTCAAAACCGACGATCTGTGACCAATCAATCACCCTATCAATGTATATTTAAAAAATATACGATCAAGAGATTTTTTCCATCTTTGCCTACGCGTGAGCCCACTACCCTCCGCATTTTCCCTCTCACAGAGCCACGGGGAACGCGGAGTATTTTCAGAATTTCCGGTCAACATTTCCGCTCAGACTCCCCCTCCGCGCGTTGGTGCCTCCGCGTGATCCCTCCGCCCTCGCGTCTGCGCGGTCGAGACGACCATGCCCCCCTCTGGCACCGCTGCTCTCCGACCCGTAGGCTCTACGAGCCGGAGAGCGGCTGAAAAATGGGTCATGCAAGATGATGACCATCTCCAATGCGCTGGAGCGCCAGGGTCCCCGAAATGTCTTCGAAATTCCTTGCACGCGCATAAATGTTTGCTCTTGGGAAGCATTCATTTTAACTGTAGCAATATGTCAGCGACCATTGAAGATCTGAAACAACTCCCCGTTTCCGAGAAAATCCAACTCGTCGAGGATCTGTGGGATTCCATTGCTGCTGAAACATCACCGATTGGCCTTTCCCCGCAGCACATCGCCGAACTGGACCGCCGATTGGATGCGTTGGAAAAAAATCCCAGCCACGGAACACCGTGGAGCACTGTTCGCGAAAAAATCCTGGCCTCCCTGTGAGTTTGCCAGTCATTTTCCGGGAGGAAGCCGAAGCCGATATGGCCGAGGCAGCTCTTTGGTATGAACGGCGTTCTCTCGGGTTGGGAGCCGAGTTTGTGCGAAGTGTGGATGCCTGTCTTGCTTTGATTTCCCGCCAGCCCACACTATTTCCAATCGTGCACCGTCAGGCCCGAATGGCCTTGCCCCGGCGATTTCCTTATTTGATCATCTATCGTGTCTTCCCGGATTTTATCTCGATCGTCGCCGTCATTCACGGCAAGCGCCACCCCCGCCGTTGGCAAGCCCGACTGAAAGAAGACGAAACTTTCCCAGCCGAATAGGTTCCCAAGCGCCATTTTGGAGGGCAACGCTCCGCCGACGCCATCTCGCCCAGCGCATTTTTGCTCTCACAGAGCCACGGGGAACACGGAGTATTTTCAGATTTTCCAAACCGCGACGCATACTCGTAGCGGAAGCCGGAGCGGCTTTCGACCACAGTGGATGCCACCCCGCCACCACCCTCGAAATTTTTTCAAAATTCCGCCACACGCCCCCCTCCGTGTCTTGGTGCCTCTGTGAGAGACCTCTCCAGCGATCAGCCAGATTCTCCCGAGTGCCTGCTCCGCGTGCTTCAAAAACTACGCCATTATCTTCTTGTCCACTCCCTATAATTTCTGATTTAATACCATAGCTTTAGGTTTGTCTTGAGTGGAAATACTAACCCCGACGAGACTTCACGCCAACATTTCCGCTTTGTCTGATGCCTCGCCGAGCGAGGGCCAGAGCGATTCTGTGGCATTTTGGCTCGAACAGAATTCTGCCCGACATGAAAAACATTTTCCAAAAATCCAACTCGATAAACTCCGGGGCGAATACCCGCCTTGACTTCATTGCCATGAAAAATTTTTACGCCAGCCAGTGCAAAACACCTCACAACCACTCCATGAAAAATCGTTTGTTTACTGCGGTTTTCTTAACGCTCTTTCTCGTCGTCTCGTCCGTTAGCAGCGGAGCGAACCTGACTTGGAACACAACCGACGGCACTTGGACTAACAATGCGAGCTGGTCCCCCAGTCAGCAACCCGGAAGCGGCGATGGCGTTATTTTTAATGGTAGCAGCAGCGATTACACCAGCACGCTGGGGGCGAATTACACGATTTTCCGCCTGACTGCGAACGGCACCTCGGGAGCCGGAAACCTCACCATCGCGCCCGGCGGAAACTACATTCTTACACTTAGCGCCTCTGATGGTGGCGGCAGTCCTTCTGCCATTCAAATCAATGCCGGCGCTGGAGCTGTCTTAATCCAGTCGGCGCTGAAGCTGGATCCCAATGATGGGGACGATAACATCATTTCTGTGGAGAACGCAGCGGGGTTAACCCTTACCCAATTTGCCACAGGCACGGATGGATTTATCAAAGAAGGCAACGGAACCCTCTTTTTAAATCTTTCGGGCAACAACACCATCGCTCGCTACGTCGCTATCGAACAAGGGACTGTGGCATTGCTAGGCGGCAGTATTACTCAAAATTCGAGTATGGGCATTGCCGACTCTGCTGGTTCCAATGGGACCTTGAACATCGGGGCGGGTGATATGGATGTCGTTGGCGGCTTCTACATTAGGGAAGAAGGGGCAGGAACTGTGAATGTGAATGGTGGTAACCTGACCCTTGCCAATCAAGTGGATATTGGCACTGGCAATGGAACGGCCATCATCAATTTGAACATTGGAAAGCTGCAACAAACTGCTGGTTGGACTGGTATGACCATCGGCGGAGGAAACGGCAGCGGGGAAATCAACATCCATGGCGGGGAGTTTTCCGTAGCCGGAGCATTCAGCATAGGCAACAATGGCACGCTGAATATTTCCGGCGGAAATACCACAATCCAAGATATTACCAATGTAAATCAAGGTATCGGTGCCGATGGAGCGAATGCGGTCATCAATCTGACGGGTGGCACTCTCGCCGCCGGTGGAATCGACCTCTCTAATGATGCGGTTTTTAATTACGGAAACGGCACCTCAGCGGGAAACTTGCAAGTTCTTCAAATTGGGACTCCGCAAGATTCCAACGGAACTTGGAATATCAATCACAATGGAACCGCTACTATCGGTTTGGATGTCTTCAATAATGTGGCGATCAATCATATCGGATCAGGAACCACCAATCTGACCGGGAACTTTTCTAACGCTGTGCCAATGACGATTTCCTCGGGCACGTTGGTGTTCGGAGGCAGCGGCGGGTATCTTCCATACGGCGGGATTGTGAATAATTCATCACTCGTATTTGCGCGTTCCGTGGATAATAACCTCACCAGCAACATATCCGGAACCGGCTCCCTGACGCAAAACGGAACGGCCATCACATTTCTCTTCGGTAACAACACCTACACAGGCAACACAATCATTGAATCAGGAGGACTTTCCTTCGGGACCACCACTTCGCTCTACAACGGAACTGTGGCGGATTGGAGCAGCAACAAGATTGTAGTGGAGAGTGGAGCCACATTCTTGATGGGTATGGGCAAAAACGGATCCTTCACATCGAATGAAGTGACCTCGGTGCTTTCGGGATTGAGCACGAATCGCACGAATAGTGCCGGTGGATTTTTGGCAGGATCGAATGTGGGCTTCGATGTCACGGGGCCGAACGGCTATATTTCGGTGGATTTGTCGACTCCGATCACGGACAGCACCGGTGTGGGCGGTGGCTCCTTGGGTCTCGTGAAGGTCGGTGTGGGTAAGCTTGTTCTCAGCAGCAACTCGACTTACACGGGAGAGACCAGAATAGAACAAGGAATCCTCGAGCTCGGAGCCGGTGTATCCATTCCATCCACGGGAAATCTAACCATCAATGGCGGAGGTATTTTCAACCTGAATTCCACCAATCAAACGCTGTCAAATGTCACCCTGAACAACGGCACGATCAACCGCGGTTCTTTTGTCGACCTGACTGTCACGAATTCCTTGGTTCTACAATCCGGCACGATCTCGGCACCTGTGGATGGAACGGGGTCCGTCTTAAAAACCGGCGCCGGGTCGGTGTTGGTTCATTATGGCTTGGATCTGACCGGTGGAACAACCATTGAGAGCGGCACCCTGCAAATCGGGGCCGGCTCCACGGAGGGCTCGATCTCGGGAAACATCGCCATTCTGCAAAACGGAACCCTCTCGGTGAACCGCTCGGACTCCCATGGGATTGCGGGCGTCCTTTCTGGCAATGGAGCGTTTAACAAGCAGGGAAATAGCACGCTCACACTGACGGGTAGCAGCGCTGGATTCGGCGGCACCACCACCATCGCCGCCGGCACCCTCCAGATCGGCGATGGGGGGTCCCTTGGGGGAAATATCTCCGCCACGACAGGGACCACGCTGGCTTACAATTCAATAGGCGAAGCTTTCCTCGACGGGCTTTCAGGGAACGGCACGCTCGTTCAGGCCGGCAACGGCACGCTCATCGTAGCCTCGGATCTCCCAGGCTTCACGGGATCCACTCAAATCCAAAGCGGCACACTCCAACTTGGCAACGGTGGGAGCACGGGCCTCATCTCGGCAAACATCACCAATAACGGCACGCTGGCTCTAAACCGATCGGACGACTTCACCTTTTCCACGAACTCCTCCGGCACCGGTGTGCTCCTCAAGCTCGGCTCCAACACGGTCACACTCAATCGCACCCAGTCGAACACGGGCGGCACGGTTGTCGACTCTGGAACCTTCGTTCTCTCATCCGACAACCTCCTCGCTACCAGTGGAAATCTGGCAGTGAACAACGCCGGCACCTTGAGTCTCGGTTCGAACAATCAAACCCTCTCCACCTTGACACTCAATGGCGGCAATATCACCGGCACAGGAACGCTCACGGCCAATACCGGCTTCAACATCCAAAGCGGTTCGATTTCAGCACTGCTGGCTGGAACGGGTGGTGTGGTTAAATCCAGCGTTGGAAATTTTTCCATTACGGGAAATAACACCTACAGCGGCAAGACGATTGTTGAGGACGGCACGGTTTCATTCGACAACGCGAGCGCCACCGGCACGAACACCCAAGCGCTTGGCACGAATGCGAGCGTTGATCTCGGCGTGGCGCTCTCCACCTCGGGCACGCTCAACTACACCGGCGCGGCGGGAACCTTTGCGAAGAACATCAAAGCCCTCGGCTCCGGAAACAATACTGTCATGAACACCGGAAGCGGCCTGCTCACGCTCACCGGCACACTCACGAAAAACGGAACCATCCTCGTTCTTGCCGGCGGAGCAGGCGGTATTCAAGTGAACGGAGTCATCGCCGGCTCGGCGGAAAACTCCGACCTCATTCTCAATGGCGGCAACATCACGCTCAATGCCACCAACACCTACAACGGCCCGACCTTCCTTAATAACGGCGCCTTCCTCTCGCTGGCCGTGGCGAATGCCCTGCCCGGCGACTTGATCATCGATGCCACCTCATCGGTCGCTTTCGGCGCGAACCAAACCATTGAAGCCCTCTCTGGTGTCGCCGGGTCCACGATCGATATTGGCTCCTATACTCTTACGATGGGCTCTAATGCCACGGACTCCCTCTACGAAGGCGGCATCGAGGGCTCGGGCAAGGTGGTAAAAACAGGCACGAACGCCATCACGCTCTCCGGCACGAATACCTACAATGGCACGACCACGATCAATGGCGGCGTGCTTGTCTTCGGGACGCCCGCCTCGCTTTACAACGGCGACAATTCCACTTGGACCGGCGACAATATCATCGTGAACAGCGGCGGTGCGTTTGCCCTATCCGTCGGCGCCAACGGTTCCTTCTCGGAAGAGCAAGCCTTGTCGATCTTCCAAACCCTCACATCCAATGCCACGGCGGGGGGCATCCTTGACGGCGGCAGCGTGGGCTTGGATGTCACTGGGGAAATGTCGTTGACTGAGGTGACTGCAGACCGCGAGGGCGGCGGCGCAGTAGGCTTCGTCAAGCTCGGCGATGGGTCGCTGACCCTCACAGGCAACAACACCTACACCGGCGCCACAGACATCCGCGGCGGCACGCTTTCCCTTGCCTCCTCGGACCTCCTTGTCGCCACCGGAAACCTGACGGTCCAAGGCGGCACGCTCGCCCTCGGCTCGAATAACCAGACATTTAATCGAGTGACCTTGGCTGAGGGCTCGATCACCGGAAATGGCGGCACCCTCACGGCATCGGGCTACGCCGTGCAATCAGGCACAGCCACTGCAAACCTCGCCGGCAATGCCACACTCGCAAAGACCGGCGCCGGCACCGCCATCCTCTCGGGCAACAACACCTATACCGGTAGCACAACTATTTCAGCTGGCGCGCTCACATTCCTCACTTCCACATCCCTCTACGGAGGCGACTCCGCGCGCTGGACCTCCGGCAACATCACCGCAGCCACCGGCTCCACCATGGCTTTAGGCGTGGGTGGCACCGATGCCTTTTCCTCTTCAAATATCGACACACTTGTCACCAACCTCACCCAGAGCCAAACCACCTCGGGCGGCATCGCCGCCGGGGCCAGAATCGGGCTGGACACCAGCGGAGGCGATGCCTCGCTCAGCACCATCTTCAAGGATCGCACGGGCACCGGTTCAGGCACCCTCTCGCTTGTAAAGCTCGGTTCAGGCACCCTCTCCCTTACCGGCAATAACTCCTACACAGGAGGCACCTTCATCGAAACCGGCACGCTCTCAGGAAACAGCCTGGGCCTCAAAGGCAACATTACCAATAATGGGACACTGCTCCTGGGCACTTATGGGACCTACCAGACCGAGGTTTCTGGAAATGGAAACCTCCTCGTCGGCAATTCGGCAAATATGATCCTCGCCGGCAATGCCACCATGACCGGCGGCACCACCATTCAATCCGGCACCTTGACCATCGGCGGAGTTATTGATCCCACCAACCCCTACTCCCCATCATCATACAGAGCAGGTTCTCTCTCGGGCAATGTCGCGAATGAGGGCAGTCTCGTCTTCGATCTATCACTCTATGCAGGAACCAGAACCTACAACGGCATCATTAGTGGAAATGGAAGACTGAGCACCACATTTACTTATCCCCACTATCCGTCGGGAGCGAACGGAACTCTCGTGCTGACCGGTAACAACACATTCACAGGAGGCACCTCAGTCTCTATAGGCACTGTCGATATATCCGGCGGCACGCTGGCTTCTACAGGAAGTGTCACTGTGTCGAACATCGGCACATTCGCCATCGGCAGCAGCAATCAAATAATCGGCAACTTCACCATCGGCTATGGATCCGTAACCGGCAGCGGCTCCCTTACCGCTCAAAGCTATGATTTGCAACATGGTAGCATCGCTCCTGGCCTCGCCGGAACGGCTGGTTTGGAAAAAAACGCCTACGGTTACAGTTCTCAATCGATAAGTTATGACAATGGGCGCGTCTATCTCACGGGGAACAACACTTCCTCAGGCAATATCACGATCAATTCCGGTATCCTTTCCTTTGATAATGTCCAGTCCCTCTACAGCGGGAATAATGCCTCATGGACCAAGGAAAAAATCAGCGTCAGCGCCAATGCCACACTCTCCCTTGGAACAGGCATTGGCACCGCAACCAGCGGATTCAACAATGCACAAATCACCGAGATTTTCTCCAACCTGACCCAAAATGGCACTGGCGGCTTGGCGGCAAACGCTAAGATCGGCTTAAACACGATCAGCGACTTTACTCTCACCACCACGATCACCGACCGCCCGGATGGTGGTGTGCTCGGCTTGGATAAAATCGGCGACGGAAATCTCATCCTCGATGCCAATAATACTTTTACCGGGGAGTTGAGCATTTTTGAGGGAACGGTCACTTTGGGTCGTAACAACGCCCTCCGCACGAGTTCCGACCTCGTCGTTGACTCCAAAAGCTCAGCCTCTTATGGGTTCAATGTCGGCAACTACTCCCAGCAGTTTGTGGACATCACGCTCAAGGAGGGCCTGCTCGCCGGTGGCAGCGGCGCTTTCATAGCCACTGGGAACTACACCATGGTCAAAGGTAATGCCACGGCCAATCTCTCGGGCAATGCCTCACTGATCAAAACAAACACCTCCGGCTCGAGTTATTATGTTTCCGAGCCCGAGATCGTCTTCCTCAGCGGCAATAACTCCTATACTGGGAGAACGACCGTTGATGGATTGGCGTGGTCTGGGACTCAATCGCCCTCCCCGTCCAGCAATTCTGGCGCTCCGACCAAGGATAATGCCAAGCTCCAGTTCCAGACGGTGGGCTCTCTGTATGGTGGCAATGCTACGCTTTGGACTCCGGAAAATATCTCCGTCGATTCCTACGGCATCTTCTCGCTTCGAACTGGCTCGGCCGGCTTCGATGGGACTCAGGTTTCCACCCTCATCCAAAACCTCATCACCGCAAACCGTTCCACCGGAGGTTTCCTCGACAAATCCGTTCTCGGCATCGACACCAACGGCGAAGACCTGGTCATCAATGACGACATTGGCGACACCACGGGCCTCACTTCAGGCGGCGGTGCGGTCGGCCTCGTGAAATACGGCAGCGGCACGCTCACCCTGAATGGAAACAGCACCCGCAGTTTCTCCACATCGGTCACCGGTGGCAATCTCGTGCTTGGCGCCAATGCCACGCTGTCCTCGGCGTCAGCCAACCTGCTTGTGGATAATGCCCTGCTCAATATGGACGCCACGAACCAAACCGTCCGAAAAGTCACCGTCACAAGCGGATCCATCCTCGGCTCCGGCACACTCACCTCGTCTGCCGATGGCTTCGTCTTCGGCAGTGCGAACATCACCGCCAACCTCGCCGGAGCCGTGGGCGCGACTATTGACCAAGGCACCACGATTCTCTCGGGGAACAACACATACACTGGCAACACCACCATGGGATATAGCGCCACTCTCAGTCTCGCGAATGTCAATGCCCTCTCTGGCTCCACACTGGTCGTATTGAGCAATTATTCAGGCCCGCTTCAACTCTCCGTCGGCGGCACAAACACCTACAACTTCGGCGGTCTCTCAGGCACTGGCAACATCACAACCGGTAGCAACTCCCTTACAATTGGTGCGAATTCGCAAAATTCCACCTACAGCGGCAACCTAAGTGGCACGGGATCCATCACAAAGACGGGCAACGGCACACTCACCCTCACAGGCAACAACACCTACACCGGCGGCACCACCATTTCCAGCGGCACGCTCTCCATTAGCAGCAACGGCAGTATCTCGCATGCATCGGTAGACACGAATATCGGCAATGGCACACTGAATCTCGCGAGTGGAAGTATTTCCAATGCGCGAGGCAACATTGGCGTGAACGCTGACAACACGGGAGTTGCAAATGTGAGTGGCGGCAACTGGACGAATTCCAACTATTTCACCGTGGGCGATTCCGGAGATGGAACGCTGAATCTCTCCGGCGGACTCATTTCAAATACTGGAAACTACAGCTACATAGGGGCTTCTTCTGGAAGCTCTGGGGTAGCCAATGTCAGCGGCGGCAACTGGACGAATGCGAACGAATTTCGCGTGGGCAGTTCCGGAAATGGAACACTGAATATCACCGGTGGCACCGTAACGAATGTGGTTGGCTTCGTTGCCACATTCAACGGCACCACCGGCGTCGTGAATGTCAGCGGCGGCACTTGGTCGAACTCCGACAGATTGCGCCTTGGCCGATACGGCAACGGAACGCTGAATCTCACCGGCGGCAATGTGTCCATCGCAGGTGGTGCGGGAAATCTTACCGTGGCAGTAAATACCAGCTCCACAGGCATCTTGAACATCGGCAACGGCTCCACAGTCGGCAACCTCCAAGCCGCCAGAGTCACCGCCGGAAATGGCACGGCCATCGTGAACTTCAACCACAGCGGCACCCACGCGTTCAGCCCGATCATGGAGGGAAATCTTGCGGTGAACAAACTCGGCGCGGGAACAACCACCCTTTCCGGTAATAACACCTACACGGGCGGAACATTCATTACTTCGGGCACGCTCGAAGGCAATACCCAGAGCCTCCAAGGCGCTATCACCAACAATGCCAGCGTGGTCTTCAACCAAACCACAAATGGCACCTACTCTGGTGTGCTCAGCGGGTCGGGAGAATTCGCCAAAACAGGAGCGGGCACTCTGACTGTCAGCGGCAATAGCAGTTCATTTAATGGCACTGCAGCCATCAACTCCGGAACCGTATCCCTCACTGGCAGCATGGCTGGCGCCACGACGGCGATCAACAGCGGTGGGACGCTCACGGGCAATGGAAGTCTCGGCGCTGTCACCATTAACTCCGGCGGCACCATCGCCCCCGGCAACTCGGCCGGCATCATCACCACTGGCAATATGACCTGGAACAGTGGCGGCACCTACGCGTGGGAACTCGGCAATGCCAACAGCACCGCAGGCACAGGCTGGGATCTCATGAGCTCCACCGGAAGCCTCACAATCGGTGCAAATTCGACCAACAAATTCACCATCGCCGCCAGCACAACCAACGGCAGTGGGTTTGATCCGAATGTCAAAAATGCCAGCTGGAAAATCGCGGAGTTCGCCGGGGGCATCTCAGGCTTCTCAGCGGACGCCTTCAACATCACCACCACCGGTTTCGAAAACCTTCCGGCCATCTATGGCTTTGGAGTCAGCTCCAACGGCACGGCCCTCAACTTTAGCTATGCCACGGTGGCCACTTGGATTGGCGGAACTGGAAATTGGACCAACACCGCCAACTGGGAGACAGGATTCGCTGCGATCAATGGCGTGACGGTGGACTACGCCGGCACCAATGGCACCAGCACAAACGACTCGACTGTCGGAAATATCAACGCGCTCGTCTTCACAAACAATGCCACAGGCTCGTTTACGCTCACTGGGGGGAACCTGACGATCGGCGAGGGGGGAATCACCAACAATTCGAACAGCACCCAAACGATCGCCCTCAACCTTAGACTCGGCGCCGACCAGACCTTCGCCGCGAACACCGCGAACCTTGTGGTTTCCGGAAACATCTCCGGCGGCATCTCGCATCAGACGTATGAGGGGTTCACGCTCACGAAGGAAGGCAATCAAACACTCACCCTTTCTGGCGCCAACACCTACTCGGGCAGCACAACCGTCAATGCCGGCACGCTCCTTGTGGAAGGCGCTGTCAGAGACGTAACAAACAACGCGACCTTCACTGTTCAGTCGAGCGGCGTGGCAGGAAGCGTGGACAATCTCGCAGGGGCAACTGGCACGAACAATGGCACAGTGGCCTCGCTGGCGAACGCAGGCACATTCACCAACGGCGGAAACATCACCGCAGACGCCACAACGAGTGGAACGCTCACCAGCACCGGCCGGATCGGTGGAACATTTGGAGTGGATGGCGGATTGGCAACGATCGGGGCCGGTGGTCAGGTTGCAGGCACTTCGACAATCACAAGCGGCACATTGGATGTGAGCGGCACAGTGGCCGGTGTAACCAACAACGCCACCTTGACGATCCAGCAGAGCGGTGTCGCGGGAAGCGTGACCAACCTTGCCGGCGCGACTGGCACAAATAACGGCACGGCCGCCTCACTGGCGAACGCTGGAACCTTCACAAACAGCGGAAACATCACCGGAAACGCGACGACGAGCGGAACGCTTTCGAGCACCGGCCGGATCGGTGGAACATTGGGAGTGGATGGCGGATTGGCAACGATCGGGGCCGGTGGTCAGGTTGCAGGAACTTCGACAATCACAAGCGGCACATTGGATGTCAGCGGCACAGTGGCTGGCGTAACTAACAACGCCAGCTTGACGATCCAGCAGAGCGGTATTGCGGAAAGCGTGACCAACCTTGCCGGCGCGACTGGCACAAATAACGGCACGGCCGCCTCACTGGCGAACGCTGGAACCTTCACCAACAGCGGCAACATCACTGGAAACGCGACGACGAGCGAAATGCTTTCGAGCACAGGCCGGATCAGTGGGACACTGGGCGTGGAAAGCGGATCGGCAACGATTGGAGCCGGTGGTCAGGTTGAAGGAAGCTCGACCATTACGAGCGGCACATTGGATGTGAGCGGCACAGTGGCCGGTGTAACCAACAACGCCACCTTGACGATCCAACAGGGTGGTATTGCGGGAAGCGTGAGCAACCTTGCCCCCGCAACTGGCACAAACAACGGCACAGCGGCCTCGCTGGCTAATGCGGGAACCTTCACCAACAGCGGAAACATCACCGGAAACGCGACGACGAGCGGAACGCTTTCGAGCACGGGAACCATCGGTGGCACACTGGGAGTGGATGGGGGATTGGCAACGATCGGAGCCGGTGGTCAGGTTGCAGGCACTTCAACAATCACGAGTGGCACATTGGATGTGAGCGGCACGGTGGCCGGTGTGAGCAACAACGCCACCCTGACAATCCAGCAGGGCGGTATTGCAGGAAGTGTGACCAACCTCGTTGGCGCAACCGTCACGAACAACGGCACTGCAGCTTCTTTGGCGAACGCCGGAACCTTCACCAACAGAGGAAATATCACTGGTGATTTGCTCAGCTTCGATGGTGCGGTAACGGTCGCCCAAAGCGGCCAGGTTTCTGGAAATACGACGATCGGTGATGGCGAATTTGTGGTTGCTGGCAGCGTGGCAGCTGTGACGAGCAATGCATTGCTGCGCGTTGAACAAAGCGGCGTAGCCGGGAATGTCGTCAATCTGGGAAATGGCACTGCCACCAACAACGGCACGGTCGCTTTGCTGCTCAATTCCGGCAGCTTCACCAACAGCGGCAACATTACTGGCGAGGTCATCAGTTTTGGAACACTCTTCAACAGCGGCAACATCGGCGGGGCTTTGACTGTCGGTGGTGGAGAAACAACCATCAGCGGAACAGTCGCAGGTCCAACCGCGATATCGGCTGGCGTCCTACAGGGAACCGGCACACTCGGATCCGTATCACTCAACTCCGGCGGCACCATCGCTCCCGGAACCGGAAATGGCACCGCCACGCTCACCGTCGGCAATAGCCTTTGGAACGGCGGCGGCATTTACAACTGGCAGACTTCTTCCCTCAACGGCACGGCAGGTTCGGATTGGGATCTCATCACCTCGGGCGGAATGCTCACCCTCAACGCGACGTCGGCCAATCCGATCAGCTTTACCCTTTCCACGCTCGGCATCGCCACGCTTGCGGATGTGAAGAAAGCGTCTTGGGAAGTCGGCAGCTTTGAGGGCGGAATCAGCGGATTCGAGAAAAAAGCCTTCGCGTTTGATCCCGCCGGAATGGCAGGAAACGACGGTCGCTACTTCATGAGCCTGGGAGCCAACAACACCGCCCTTGTCCTCAATTACAAATCCGCCGCCACATGGATCACCGGCTCAGGAAATTGGACCATAGCCACGCAATGGGAGGACGAGGCGTTCCCCGAAAACGGCGACGAGGTCGAATTCGCCGGACCTGGTGGCACGAGCACGAACAACTTCGCTGCCGCCTCCCTCTCGTCGATCTCCGGGTTCAACTTCGTCGAAGGAGCAGGTGCCTACACCGTCAATGGCAACACCCTGCAAATCGGCGAGGACGGCATCATCAACGCTTCCAGCAATCTTCAAACCATCGGGATGGATTTGACTGCAGGCGATGTTCTCAAGGTTGATGCCGCCGCTGCCGACATCGAAATCAGCGGAATCATCTCGGGCAACTCCGCTCTGACGAAGAACGGCAGCTCAACCCTGTCGCTCTCCGGCAACAACACCTACAGCGGTCTCACCACCATCTCCGCAGGAACGCTCGCCCTCGGCGGCACAGCGGGCGCCATCAGCAGCAACATCTCTGTGGATTCCGGAGCGACCTTTGCCGTCAACCGCACCAACGAAGCCATTATTTCCAACGTCATCAGCGGAGCCGGTTCCTTCGCGCAGGTCGGATCGGGAGTGACAAGGCTTCGTGCTACCAACACCTACACTGGTGGAACCACGATCTCGGAAGGTAAACTCTGGGTGGAAGCCCCGCAGGCGCTTGGAACAGGCAGCGTCACGCTCGATGGCGGCAAGCTCCTCGTCACCTCCTCGCAGGAGTCCATCATGGGCAACCTGACGCTCTCGATCGGCGGCAACCTCGATTGGACCGGCGGCAGGATTGCCTTCTTCGACACGGGAAGTTCACCGCTCGCGCAGGACTTGAAAATCAATGTCGCCGGAAATTTCACGGTTTCCACCCTGGGCAACGCGACCTTCGACTTCAGCGAGGTGCAAGCGCTGGATTCCGGCGCTTACACACTGGTTTCGACCAATGGAACCGTAACTGCGGACAACGGGAAATTCACTGCGGCCCACGGCGAATACACAAAACTCTTCGGAAGTTTCACAACGACCAACAAAACTGTGGTCTACACTGTCACTGGAGCCGAGTCCACCGGCCCGAACATCGAAAACAACGGCGGGCCGAACACGCCCGTCGTGGCCGACTACGATGTGACCCAAGCTACGATCACAAAGGGCCAAACCAACATCGTGAATGCGTTGAAATTCGGTAACAATGCTCCGCTCGCCATCGAAACGGGGGGAAAACTCATCGTCACCTCAGGCGTGCTCAACGTGCAGTCCGGTGCATCTGTTGTTAGCGGTGGCACAGTCGTCACACCGGGAAATTTTGACAAGCTTGGGACTGGGGAACTCGATGTCCAAAGCAACATGAGTGTCAACGGCACAGCGCTTGTGAATGCCGGACTTCTGTCTGTGAATGGGCAATTGGCCGCGAACGAGGTTGTGGTGGATCCGCTCGCCTCACTCGGCGGCGCGGGCCTGATCATCACCCAAAATGTTGTGGTGCTGGGCAACCTCTCCCCGGGCAATTCGCCCGGCACGCTGAGCATCGCCGGCAACCTGCTGCTCTCCGATGGCAGTTCGACCGTCATCGAAATCGCCAGCCCGACGAACTTCGACCGCATCGTCGTGAGCGGCCAAGCGACCCTCGGCGGCACATTGGAGGCGCAATCCTATGAAGGCGCGAAAATCACGCCCGGCACACGCTACGACTTCCTGCAGGCGGGAAGCATTGTGGGCGAGTTCGATTCAATCGTGGTTCCCGATGGCCTGCGCGGGCGCTTCTTGAACCTTGGAACGGTTGGGTCGCTCCTCTTCGGGCCGGAAAGCTTCGTTCCCTACGCGCTCAACCCAAACCAACGCAATGTGGCCAAGGCTCTCGACAGCTTTGTTCTGGCCACGGAAGGCGATGCAGTCCTCGTCGGCACAGCCCTCGACTCGCTGACGACCGAGCAATTCCCTGCGGCCTTCGACCAGATCATGCCCGGCTTCTACGAAAGCCTCGGAGATATCTTGATCGAACAAACCTACAACCAGACCCAACTCCTCACCCAACGCCTCGGCACCCTGCGTCTGGGGGCGACAGGCTTCCAATCCATCGGCCTGAGCCAACCGATCAAATACGACAAGGACGGCAAGAGCACGGCGGATGCTAAGACGGCCTCGCCGATCGTGGAATCCGCCATCGAGACGAACTGGAACGCGTGGGTGATGGCCAACGGCGAGTTTTCGATCTCTCGCGGACTGGCCGGAGTTCCGAACTACAACAACAACGCCGGCGGGTTCCTTGTTGGTGCCGACTACCGCCTGAGCGAGAACTTCGTGGCAGGCCTCTTCGCGGGCTACGAATACAGCTACGCGAAATACAACGGCGGCAGCAGCACACGCGGCAACAGCGCGCTCTTCGGCCTCTATGGCAGCTACACGCACGAGGACGGTTACTACGCCGACGCCATCGTGAGTGGTGGCTACACCGGCTTCCAAACTCGGCGCTCGATCGAGTTCGGCTCAATCGACCGCACGGCGCGGGCGAATCCGAACAGCGGCCAATTCAGCGCGGCACTAAACCTCGGGAAGGACTTCGAGGTCGGCAAGTTCACGCTTGGCCCGATCATCGGCGCGCAATACACCTACGCCGGCATCGGCGGGTTCACGGAAACCGGCGCCGACAGCCTCGACCTCGCGCTCGGCGAGCAGAATGCCAACAGCCTCCGCACGAACCTCGGCGCACGCCTGGCCTACAACTGGGAAGTTGCCACAAACACCACGCTCATCCCCGAAGTGCGCGGGTTCTGGATGCACGAGTTCCTCAACGAACCGCGCAACATCAGCTCCGCCCTCGAAGGCGGCAGCGGCCCATCGTTCGACTACGAAACCAGCGCGCCATACAGCAACAGCGTCTTCGGCGGAGCAGGCATCAGCGCCAAGGTGGGCGACCGCTGGAGCGCGTCGGTATTCTACAACGTGAACTTCGGAGCCGAGGGCTACACAAACAACATCATCAGCACCTCACTCGGCTTCTCGTTCTAATTGGAGGGCCATCCTTTGCCCTGCTCGCTGCGCCCTTCGGGCCATCGGCGATGTGCTTCGGTTGGCATGGCCCCAATATCAATCACGGAAAACGCGGAACCACTCCCAGACACCACCACGCTCAAAATCCATTCGAAACCACGCCTCGCGCCTGCACGGTCGAGACGACCATGCTCCCCTCGGACGCCGCTGCTCTCCGACCCGGAGGTCTACGAGCCGGAGGGCGGCTGAAAAATGGGTCATGCAAGATGATGACCCTCCCAATGCGCCGGAGCGCCGCCGTCCCCGTCGGCATGTGCGGGGATAAACTACGTAAGCGTTGCGCCGAGCACCACCTACCGTAGGTAGTGGAGGTGTCGTAGTCTGGAGGCTATGACATCTACAGCATCGTTATTATCAGCAGGGGAAATTCTCAAGCAGGACAGTCTGGGGCGTGTGCGCACGCCGCTTGGCAAGCGGCAGGAAATACTCACGGCCTTCGATGGCGCGGGCATGAGTGCGGCAAGGTTTGCCGCCATGGTTGGCATCAACTACTCGACCTTTTGCAGTTGGGTTCAGGAGCGCAATCAAAAGCAGGGGAAAGATTCGGCTTTGACGGGAGCGGCGGCGAAGCCTCAGGTGCAATGGATCGAGGCGGAGATCGCCTGCGGGGCCGAGCCACGCTGTGCTGGCGACGGGATGGAAATCGAACTCCTTGGGGGTGGAGCGAGGCTGAGGGTCAGGGATGAGCGTGATGCGGAATTGGCGGCTGTGGTGCTGCGCGCGATGGGAGGCGAGGTATGCTGAGTTTCACCGGAGCGTTGCGAGTGTTCGTGGCTTTGGAGCCTTGCGATATGCGCAAAGGATTTGACGGGCTCTCTGGCATGGTCGCAACCAAGCTCAACGAGGATTTGCAGAGTGGGGCGCTCTTTGTGTTCAGCAATCGCAGGCACACACGGCTCAAAATTATTTACTGGGATGGCACGGGCCTCTGGTTGCTGACAAAGCGTCTGGAAAAGGGAACCTTTTCCTGGCCCAAGGATACGGATGGGAAAACCAAACTCGCCCTGCGACCCGAGGCGTTGGCCATGCTCACCGACGGGGTTGATTTGCGAGGCGGGCGGATGCGGGCATGGTATCAGCGTGAAGCCTGAAGTTTTCGCTTATGCAGTTGGCATGGAACATGCTATGTATTTTATGAGTGAAGAAAACCGGCGAAAACAACCTGGCGCAGGAGAACGAACGGCTCCGAAAGGACAATGCGCGCCTGATTGCCGAAAATAAGTCTCTTCGCCAGGAGGTGAAGCTTCTGAATGAAAAGATCGATTGGCTGATGAAGAAAATGTTCGGGAGTTCGAGCGAGGCGCTCAACTCCAATCAACTCGATTTGTTTGCCGTTCTTTCCGAGACGCAAGCGCCCGAGCCTGATGCCTCCTTGCTTGCGGAGGCCATGATCCCCGCCAAACCCAAAACCAAATCCCCAAGGCGCGAACGCATTCCTGAAAACCTGCCTGCGGAGGAGGTTGTGATCGACCCACCGGAGGTGCTTGCCGATCCGGAAAAATGGCGCCGGATTGGTGAAGAAATCAGCGAGCGATTGGACTTCGAGCCGGGGCGTTTTTTTCGCCGTCTTCTGGTGCGTCCCAAATATGTGCTCATTGATGACAAGGAGGCAGCTCCCGTAATTGCGCCTCTGCCCGAGTGCCTGCAGGAGCGCGGCATTGCTGCTCCCGGCCTGCTTGCCACCGTGGCGGTCTCCAAATACTGCGACCACCTTCCGCTCTACCGGCAGGAGATGATTTTCAAAACTCGCCACGGCGTGTCGTTGCCGCGATCGACGCTTGCGAGATGGATGGAACTCATCGCCTTTTGGTTGCAGCCCATTTACGAAATCATTCGCACCACAGTTATGGACAACAAGTATGTCCAGATCGACGAAACGCCCGTGTCTTATCTTGAGCCCGGGAATGGAAAAACCAAACAAGGCTACTTGTGGACAGCCCACGCGCCTGGACTCGACGCGGTCTTCCACTGGGAGACGGGAAGAGGCGCCGCCTGCTTGGAAAACATCGTTCCGGTGAACTTTCGCGGCGTGCTGCAATGCGACGCCTATGCGGCTTATCCTGCTTTCGCCAGTAAACGCGAAGGTATCGAACTGGCCGGATGCTGGGCTCACGCGCGGCGGCACTTCCACGAGGCCCGCGAACATGTGCCACTGCGCGCCAACTGGGTCCTGTATCAAATCCAAAATCTTTACCGAATCGAAGCACGCCTGCGTAAAAGCAAGGCTGGGCCTGCATTGAGAGTGGCCGTGCGAACCAGTCAAAGCGCGATGGTATTGAACCGCCTCAAGCGAGCGCTCGAAAAAATGGAGGCATCCCAAAGGCATCTCCCATCGAGCACATTTGGAAAAGCCATCAGCTACACCCTCTCGCACTGGGAACTTCTCACCAAGTATGTCGCTAATGGCCGTATCGAAATCGACAACAACGGCGTGGAAAATGCGATTCGACCAACGGCCATCGGCAAGAAGAACTGGCTGTTTTTTGGAGACGCCGAGGCCGGAAAGCGCAGCGCCGTGATCTACACGATTATCGAAAGTTGCCGCAGACGCGGTATCGATCCGCATGAGTATCTGCGCGACGTGCTCACCCGCATCACCGAGACCACAAGCTGGCAGGTAGCCGAACTCACCCCAGAAAAGTGGGCGGACAAGAAGCTCTCGCTGAAAAAGGCGGCGTAGATGCTGTAAGTGTCGTGGCATAGGCCTACGACATTTACACCAACCCCTCAAAAAAAAACGGGGTGCTTGGCGCAACGCTTACTAAACTACGGCAGCGTGCCACGATGAAATGCAAAGAATTTTGGAATGAGGTGTTGATTTTTCCCGCTAAGAGATAATCTAAAAAAGTATGCCGAAGATTTCTGAGTGGGGTTCGATTTCCATTTTTATAAACACTCGAGGAGAGCACAACCCGCCGCACTTCCACGCAATGAGCGCTGAATGGGAGGCCAGCATTCGCATTTCGGACTTCGGGGTAATGGCGGGAAAACTCCCTCCTCGTCAGCATGGAGAAGTAGTCGAGTGGGCCGCCTTGCACCAAAATGAGCTTATCGAGCAATGGGAAAATATGAGAGCTGGGCGTGCACTTGGAAAAATTGGAGGATTAAAATGAGAGTTTTAACGGCTGCCGTGACAGGGGACTCGCAATTACGCCTGCATTTTTCGGATGGTTTTTGTGGAGAGATTGATTTGTCTCCATCATTTGAACCAACAGACCCTCTGCGTGATGCGAACTTTTTTGCACAAGTTTCAACAAACGGCCTGACGATTGAGTGGCCAGGAGGGATTGATTACTGCCCGGATACCTTGCGCGAGTGGTGCGAAGCAGGCTGTGTCCAGCCCATGACGCCGCTGCTCTCCGACCCGGAGGGCGGCTGAATCTTGGGTCATGCGAGGACGATGACCCTCCCAATGCGCTGGAGCGCCGACGTCCCCGTCGGCAGGTGTGGGAATATGCATCGTCGGCTGGCAGGCCCTCCGCAAAAATCGGTCGGCGACGGCCTCCGGCTCGGAGAGCGCACCAACCCTACCTTGCGAAACGAACGCTCTGCATCGTGTGAAGCGGGTTCCGGGATTTACAGGCGCCTTGGCGCCGTGCTAATTCTCAGCGTATGAACTCTCTCCTCGCTACGATCCGCCAAGCCGCTGCTGATGGAAAACTTCTTTCAGAGTCCGCCAAAAACATCGAGAGCCTTCTTTCGAAAAGCGCTTCACCGGTTGATCAGGCCTCTGTGGCTGAGTTGGTGGAAGCTGGCAATTGGGCCGAGTTGGACAACCGCTTTTTCCGCACGCTGGCTTTTGGAACGGGCGGGCTGCGCGGCAAGACAATTGGCGCGGTGGTGACCACGGTCGAGCGGGGAAATCCCCAGGCGCTCGGGCGTCCGGAGTTTGCCTGTGTGGGCACGAATGCGATGAATACCTACAATATCAGCCGCGCCACTCAGGGCCTTGTGCTCTATGTGAAGGAGTATTTCGCCAAGAGCGGTCGTGCGGGAAAACCTGCCGTCTGCCTCTGCCATGACACGCGGTTTTTTTCCCGCGAGTTCGCCGAGTTGGCGGCAAAAATCATCACCGATCTGGGCTGCAACGCCTACCTTTTCGAGGGACCCCGTTCCACGCCGGAGTTGTCCTTTGCCGTCCGCCATGTGAAGGCTCAGGCGGGCATCAACCTCACGGCGAGTCACAATCCACCGGAATACAACGGCTACAAAGTTTACTTCGAAGACGGCTGTCAGGTCACCGAGCCGCACGCTTCGGCGATCATCGACCGCGTCAATGCCGTGGAGTCCGAAAGCTTCACGCCGGTCGCGGAGAGCGAGCGTGGACGCGTCATTCCGATGGGCGCCGACATTGACGAGGCCTACATGGAGCGGCTTGCCACTCTCCCGATCGATCCCGAGCTGATCCGCCGTGAGAACTCTCTTAAGATCGTCTACACCCCGCTCCACGGCGTGGGCGCGGTCATCATCAAGCCGATGCTGAAGCGCTTGGGATTCCAATGCGACGGCGTGGCCGAGCAGGAAATTCCCGATGGACGCTTCCCGACGGTGAAGTCGCCGAATCCTGAAAATGCCGAAGCGCTCTCGATGGCGATTGCGCAGGCCGACCGCACTGGCGCGGACCTCGTCATTGCCACCGACCCGGATGACGACCGCATGGGTATTGCCGCGCGGGATGCCGATGGCAAAATGCATCTTATCACGGGCAACCAGATCGGCTCGATCCTCGCTTGGTATCGGGCGACAAAGTTTTTTGAATTCGGCATCCTCAATAACTCGAACCGCTCGCGCGGCGTGATCATCAAGACATTCGTCACTACCGATCTTCAGAAGGCGATTGCGGAAAAATTCGGCCTCCGCTGCGTGGAGACGCTCACCGGTTTCAAATACATCGGCCAAAAGCTCGGCAACTACGAGGCGGCCATTCCGGCGGCTCTGCGCCCCGACTACACCGCTCTCTCCGAGGAGGAGACGCGCCGCCTGCGCCTCGAGCACTCGAGCTTCTATGTCTTCGGCGGCGAGGAGAGCTACGGCTACAGCGCATCGGATTTTGTGAGGGACAAGGATGGCAACTCAGCCGCTGTCCTCATCGCC
The DNA here is from genome assembly GCA_044342325.1 of Terrimicrobiaceae bacterium. Taxonomy (GTDB): domain Bacteria; phylum Verrucomicrobiota; class Verrucomicrobiia; order Chthoniobacterales; family Terrimicrobiaceae; genus UBA967. The sequence continues at coordinate 32,846 of JBIIPZ010000005.1, read as the reverse complement.
GAGGCCGCCGCTTACGCGAAATCCCAGGGCCTCACACTCGTCGGCCTGCTCGACCGTATCTTCGCCGAGTTTGGCGTTTATCTCGAGCGCGGTGAATCGCTGACGATGGATGGTGCCGAAGGGGCCGCCCAAATCAAAAAGCTCGTCGCCTCCTACGCCGCCAACCCGCCCGCCGAGATCGACGGAGCCAAGGTCAGCGGCATCTTGAATTTCGCCACCGACACGATCCACGACATCGAAGGCGACCTCATCCCCGCCGAGGCCATGCTCATGATTACGCTCGCCGACCGCCACCGCGTGGCGGTGAGGCCCTCGGGCACCGAGCCGAAAATCAAATACTACATGTTCGCCGCGCAGACTCCCGAAGCCGGCAAATCCTTCACTCCCGCCGAAGTCGCCGCCGCGAAGGAATCCGTCACCGCCTCGCTCGCCAGCCTCTGGAAAAACCTCGCTGCGGACGCCAAGGCGCGCTTGGCATAAGGCTGCTTGCCGGCGGGATCTGGAACTTATAAAAATCCTGATGTGCGTTGGCTTCAGCGTTTCCAGAACTTTGAACGGGCGCTGGAGCAGTTGGAGCGCGCGGTCGAGCTCTCGCGCCAACGAGGATTGAGCGAACTGGAGAGGCAAGGGCTGCTCCATGTATTCGAATTCACGCATGAATTGGCCTGGAATACGCTCAAGGATTTTCTGGAGGAAAGTGGTCAGAGCGGCATCTATGGATCAAGGGATGCCACGCGGTCCGCATTTGCGGCCGGACTGATTGAGAACGGTGATTTATGGATGCGGATGATCGCGAGTCGCAACCAAACCACGCACACCTACAACGAGGAAACGGTCGAGGATATTTGCTCCGCCATCGTCAACGAGTATGCGGGGGCATTTGCGAACCTGCGAAGAGGCATGGCGGATCTGCAGGAGCGCGCGACATGAAAGATGGCGTGCCCACAAGCGTCGCTGAAGAAATCCGTGCGGTGTTCAGGCGTCACCCGGAAGTCCAACGCGCCAAGCTCTTCGGCTCGCGTGCCAAGGGAAATTTCAGGGAAGGGTCTGATATTGATTTGGCTTTGGAGGGGGATGCGCTGGAGGGGCGGCATCTGGCAACAATGCTTGGCGAATTGGAGGAAACGCCGATTCCCCAAAAGGTGGATCTCTTGCTGAAAAAGACACTTCGTCATCAAGAGCTCTTGGACCATATCGAGCGGGTGGGTGTGGTGTTTTATGAGAGAGAAGTCGCCAAGTCTTGATTCCGAATCCTGCAGCCCCTAACACCCTGACGACCCATGCAGATTCATAACAACATCCCGCTTTTGGAAAGCATCCTCGCCGAGCGGGCGGAAGTGATCGGTGCGCAATTCGAGCCCTACAAAAACCATGTTTACCGAGTCCTGAACTTTTGCTTCGCCTTTCATGAGTGTCACGGCGAGGACGAGGAGAAGCTGATTATAGCCGCTTGTTTTCACGACCTCGGCATGTGGCCTGGGGATGTCGTGGACTATCTGGAGCCGTCGATCGCCCTGGCTCAGGAGTATTTGCAGCGCTCGGGCCAAGCGGGTTGGATCGATGAAATCTCGGAGATGATCAGCCTGCACCACAAATTCCGCTCTATAGCCAACAGCCGGTTCCCGCTGGTTGAAGTCTTTCGCAAGGGCGACTGGGTGGATGCCACACAGGGCGTGCGCCGCTTCACGCTTTCGCGCAGCGATGTGAAATCGGTCCAAGCCGCATTTCCCAATCTCGGATTCCACAACAACCTCGTGAGATTGGCTTGGGGACAGTTTTTGCGCCATCCGCTCAATCCGCTGCCCATGATGAAATGGTAGGCCGCTGGAAGGTCGAAGATAATTTTGTTCGTCAAAAGTTTTTATAGACACTCGAAAGGCATTTGTGCGAAGCAAACACTTTAGATTTTTCCTGAAGTTCCATTTGTTTTCCCCTCATCGCCCACATCACCCATTATGAGCATCAATACAATTAACCTCACGGCTCTCGATTACTCGATTCTTGGCATCTATGTCCTTGTCGTGATCGGTATCGGCTTTGTCCTCAAGCGCCACATGAAGAGCGCTTCGGACTTCCTGCTTGCAGGCGGCTCGATTCCTGTGTGGGTGACCGGGCTGGCTTTTCTCTCGGCAAACCTCGGGGCTCAAGAGGTGATCGGTATGGCCGCATCGGGTGCGAAATACGGCATCATGACCTCGCAATTCTATTGGGTGGGCGCGATTCCGGCCATGATCTTTCTGGCGGTATTCATGATGCCATTCTACTACGGCTCGCGCGCCCGTTCGGTGCCGGAGTATTTGGCACTTCGCTTTGATGAAAAAACGCGCGGGCTGAATGCGGCCGCATTCGCGGTGATGACCGTGGCCTCCTCGGGCGCGTCACTCCACGCGCTGGCGGCGCTCCTGCATTTGCTCTTGGGCTGGGATTACAATGTCTCGCTCATAGCGACTTCTATCATCGTTCTGGCTTATGTGCTCAAAGGTGGTCTCTCTTCAGCCATCTACACGGAAGTTCTTCAATTTTTCCTGATCGTTTTGGGATTTGCACCGCTTGTCATCATCGGCCTGAACGACCTCGGAGGATGGTCGGGCATGATGTCCAAGTTACCTGAAACCTACGCGCACTCTTGGAAATATGTGGACACTACAAATAATCCGATGGGCGTCGAGTGGTTCGCGCTCGTCTTCGGCCTCGGGTTTGTCCTCTCCTTCGGCTACTGGTGCACCGACTTCCTGGTCATTCAGCGCGCCATGGCGGCGAAGAACATGGGCGATGCCCGACGCACACCGATCATTGCCGCCGTGCCGAAAATGCTTTTCCCATTTATCGTCATCGTCCCCGGAATGATCGCCCTCGCCCTCATGGAAAAAGCCGGCTCTGGCTACTCGATTCCAAATGGCGTGACTGGCGAAACCGACTACAACCTCGTCATTCCCTCGCTCATGGCCCACTACCTGCCGACCGGACTCCTCGGCTTGGCCATGACAGCGCTCATGGCCTCATTCATGTCCGGTATGGCCGGAAATGTCACCGCCTTCAACACCGTCTGGACCTTTGACATTTACCAATCCTACATCGCCCCGGGAAAATCCGATAAACACTACATGTGGATGGCCAAATTCGCCACCGTCGCGGGTATCATTATCTCGATCGGCTTCGCCTATGTGGCGAAGAATGTGGATAACATCATGGACTTCCTGCAGTTAGTCTTTGGTTTTGTGAATGCCCCGGTCTTCGCGACCTTCCTGCTCGGTATGTTCTGGAAACGGGCCACCGGCCACGGCGCATTCTTCGGACTCCTATGCGGAACCATGGCCGCCGTCATTTTCCATGGCATCAGCTCCCCGATGCCGCTCACGGCAGGCGAGACTGTGCCATGGATCAAAGGAGCCTGGCTTGGCGCCCATATCACCTACACCTCCAGCATGGCGCAAAACTTCTGGCTCGCGATCGTGGCATGGAGCGTTTGCTTCGGGATGACCATCATTATTTCGCTTTCCACCAAGCGCATAAGGACTGACGAGGAGCTCAAAGGCCTCGTCTACGCCCTTACGCCAAGAATCAAAGAAGCCAACGAACCTGTCTGGCTGCGTCCCGCCTTCCTCGGCGTCATTGTGCTCGCCGTGGCTGTCATCTTAAACATCATCTTCTGGTAAACTTAAGAACCCTAAAACTATGGACTTCGACCTACGCTTCCCCATCGGCATCCTCTTCACCGCTTACGGCGCCATCCTCACTGTTTTCGGCGCTGTCAGCAACGGCTCGGAAATCTACAAAAAATCCCTCGGAGACAACATCAACCTCCAATGGGGCATTTTGCTCCTGGTCTTCGGAGTCTTCATGTTGACCCTCGCCATCCGAGCCCGCCGCAAAAAGCCTTAATCGGCAGCGATTTTTTAGATTAAATTGGCAAAATTGAGAGAATTCAGGGAAGGGCCTTCGTGCAGACGGATGGGGTTTGCGCAAAGCGCGCCATGGAAGTTTCCGCACCGGTAGCCTGCACGCCGCTGCACGGCTGAAAAATGGGTCATGCGAGACGATGACCCTCCCATAAAAGCGCCCCGCGCCTGACTCGCGCTTCTCTGCGTATGGCAAGATTTTCAGAGCTGCATTGTGGCGTTGTTGCCACTTTGCTTGAGTGCATCGCGGAGGCGTTGTTGGGCAGTGCGGCCGAGGGGGATTTCGTGATTTGCTTTGTCGAAGACGAGGGAGGCTTCATCGCGGGATTTGCGGCGGAGGTTGAGAGGGGTTTGGAGGTTAAGGATGAGGGAGCGGTCGAGTCGTGCGAAGGGCGGAGAGGGGAGGAGTTTTTCGTATTGCCCGAGTGGCACGCAGATCATGAGAGGCGTGGCGTTTTTCAAGTAAATGCGCGTGAAGTCGCCTTCCGCTTGAAGCACGAGGATGTCGCTAACGGGGACGGTGATAGTCCGCTGGGGCGTGCGAAGGCAGATGTGGTCTTCGGGCGAGAAGGTGGGCTCCGTGTTGGGGACCAGCGTCGGGGCGCAAGCGGCCTGCAGGCGCTGCACGGCTTGGGCGAAGCGGGTTGGTTTGACCGGCTTGAGTAGGTAGTCAACCGCTTCGATGTCGAAGGCCTGGATGGCATGCTCTGCGTGGGCGGTGACCATCACGGCTTTCGGCGGTTGTTGCTCCTCCATTTTGTAAACCCGCCAAGCCGCCCAGGCGAAGACCGGGGGATTTACGTCGCTGAAGTTCCACTCGTAGGCGGGAATCTGCCCGTTCGGATGCTGATACCACTCGCGGGTCAGCAAATCGAGTTGGCTCTTGGCAAAGCCGGGGTCGATGAGCGAGATCGGCACGCAGTGGAAGGCAAGGTCCCATGCAGCATACCATGGGTATTCCCACGGATCGGTCATCGACATGACGCGCTCGTTGTAGAGATGGCGCCAATGGCTGTTGCGCAATTTTTTCCGGCTCTCCGGCGGCTTCGGCATGGAAGGATCACCCTCCAGCCAGTCATCCACAATGTAGTGGAAAAATTGCTTTCCCCACATCATGCCCGCGAGCGCTTGGCGCTGCAAGAGCCGTTCATCCGGTCTCATCTGAGCAGGCTGCACGGCGGCGTAAAATTCATCAGCCTCCTTGATGCGCGACTGGAAGACAGTGTCAAAATCCTCAAATGGTCCACACGAGCGCTCCGCGCTTGGTCTCAAAAGTCTGAGCCGTATCTCGTAGGCTTCGCCAGGTCCCACAATCCGATGAAAGACCGCAGCGGCCTTGGTTCCCTCATGGTCGGGATTCACCGCTGAGCGGTCGCCATGGATGACGCGTCGGTGGAAGGCGTCTTTTGTAAAAGGCGATGCGTTCGGGCTGCCGTAGAGGTGTTGGAAATTCGTTTCGTTTTCGGAAAACAACCAGTCCTGCGCGAGGTCCGCATGCAGCTCGTAGGTTCCGGCAGTCGCATGGGAGCAACGCGCAAAAGCCTTCCCAGATTCTTCTTCGCGTTTGATCCAAGGCTTCGTGTCATCGCGTCCCCAGCTCCAGGTGTTTCGAAACCAGAGGGTCGGCAGCACATGGATCGGCGCGGGGTCGGGGCCCATGTTGCGCACAGTGATTCGACACAACAGATCCTCCGGCGAGGCCTTGGCGTATTCGATGTCGATATCGAAGTATCGGTCATCTGCGAAGATGCCGGTGTCCCAGAGCTCAAATTCCGGCTCGGTGCGGGAGCGCTTGCGGTTCTCTTCAATCAACGCGGCGTAGGGAAACTCGGCATGGGGATACTTGTAGTTCATCCGCATGTAGCTGTGTGTCGGAGTGCTATCGAGATAGAAGAACGCCTCCTTCACATCCTCGCCGTGGTTGCCCTCCGAGCCGGTCAGGCCAAACATCCGCTCTTTCAGAATCGGATCTCGCCCATTCCAGAAGGCGTGGGCGAGGCAGAGGTGCTGCTTGTCATCGCTCACGCCGCCGATGCCGTCTTCGCTCCATCGGTAGGTGCGGAAGCGAGCATGCTCGTGGGGAAAATAGCTCCAAGCCTCCCCGTCGGGGCTGTAGTCCTCGCGCACCGTGGCCCAAGCCCGCTCGCTCAGGTAAGGACCCAAGAGCATCCAAGGTTCCTTGCCTTCTTCAGCCAGACGGACTCTGGATTGTTCGGTTGTTTCGTTCATGGATTGGGAACGGGCATTCCTAAACACTCTCTGTCGGCCTGCCCATGAAGCCGATGAGGAGGCGTGTCAGAACGACATCCTCCGCGCCTTGGCTGGTGATGAGTTGAAGATTCGCATCGGCGCAGCCGTGGAAAGCGCGCTGGAGCTCTTCGAGCGAGTAGTGCACTGAGTTTTTGGCGGCGATGCCTATGCCATAGGCGTTGATGCTGCCGTCCTTCTTGCGAGGCAGAAAATCGGTTTCCCCAGAAGGGAGTTTGGCGAGCGTGCTTGAAAAAAACTGGGGCTCGGCCGGCGGGCGGAGCTTGTGCCGAATGAGCAGGCTTTTCGCGAGGAGAAGATTTCGAACGGTCGGGACGATGGATGCCAGCAGGATGCCAACGCCTTTTTCTCCTTGGTAAAAAAGTTGCTCGAGCGTTTCAAGAGCCAGCGGGAGGTTGCGGGCGGAAATGGCATTGCCAATATCGAATACGCCGCTCTCGCGGGTCGCAGGCACGAGATCACGAACATCGCGCTCGCCAATGGGGTGGCCAGGCCCGAAGGCCGCCTCGATTTTATCGAGTTCGCTGTAGAGTTGTGCGGAATCCAGCCCCACGCGGGCGGCAAGCACCTCGACGGCATCCGCCGAAATTTTCAACCCGCGCGCCCGCACTTGCTGCATCGTCCAGGTGATAATTTCCTCCTCTCCCGCACCGAATCCCAGCGAGGGTTTGTCGTGGAGGATCGTGCTTCCTGCTTTGGAAAGGCGTTTGTAGGCCGAGCGGCGCTTGTCCGCGCCCGGCGCGCTAAACAAAAAAGTAACCCCGTCGGGGAGGCCTTCATCCAGCAAGTCGCAAAGCTGCTCGACGACCGTGATGACATTTTCTGAACGCCCCGCCACGCTGTCGGCGAGGAAGGCTGCACTTTTTAGCCACACAAGCTTCGTGCCGCCAAGAAAGGGCATCGTGGCGAGGGACTGCATTGTCTCCCGCATGCGGGCGATCGAGGCATCCACCGTTTCCACCGCGCCGTCGATGATCTCTAAACCAAAAGCATCCGCTCCGGGAGCCAGCTTGGCAGCGAGTTCAGAGGCGGCTTTCTTCACGGCGGCATCGTCCGAACCGCTGATGAAATGAATCGCTGATGTGGTTTTTTTTGCGGCCATTGGGATGGGGAGAATCTTGGCGTCAGGCGTGCCGGATTGCAAAATTTCTTCGTCATCCGCCTTGTGTCAGCCGTAACATGAACAGTTCACTTTTTTGCCATGTCACACATCAAGCTCTTCATTCCAGGTCCGATCGAAGTTTCCGAAAAAACCTTCCGCGCCATGTGCGCGCCGATGATCGGCCACCGCGGATCGGAGTTCAAAAAACTCTACGGTGGCATCCAACCCCGCCTTCAGACCCTCTTCGGCACCCAGCGCCCGGTCTTTCTCTCCACTTCCTCCGCATGGGGCGTCATGGAGGGAGCGATCCGGAATCTCACGGCGAAAAAAGTCCTCAACGGAATGTGCGGTGCGTTTTCCGACAAGTGGTTTGATGTCAGCAAGCGCTGCGGCAAAGAAGCAGCGGATCTCCAAGTCGAGTGGGGACAGTCCATCGAGCCGGACATGATCCGCGCGAAACTCTCCGAGGGTGGATTCGATACATTCACTCTCATCCACAACGAAACTTCCTGCGGCGTGCGCAACCCTCTTCCCGAAATCGCAGCCGTGCTCCGCGAGTTCCCCGAGGTGATGTTTATTGTCGACAGCGTCTCGTCATTTTCCACGCAGCCGATTCCGATGGATGAACTCGGCATCGATGTGTTGCTCACTGGCAGCCAGAAAGCGCTGGCCATGCCTCCGGGTCTGGCCCTCTTCGCCGTTTCCGAGCGCGCAATGAAACGCGCCGAGTCGATCAAGGATCGTGGCTACTATTTCGACTTCGTCGAGTTTGCTAAAAACCAGGAGCAGGACATGACGCCCAGCACGCCGGCGATTTCGCTGATCTATGCGCTCGAGTCCAAGCTGGATGATATTTTCAGCGAAGGCGTCGAAGCACGCCACGCGCGCCACGCGGCGCTCAACGCACAGGTGCACGAGTGGGTGTCTGCCCGTGGATTCGAGTTCTTCGCCCCCGAAGGGCGCCGCTCGCTCTCCCTGACCTGTGTGAAAAACAACCGCGACATCGATGTCGCGGCCTGGATCAAACGCCTCCGCGAGAAACATCGCTTCGTCATCGATGGAGGCTACGGCAAGCTCAAGGGAAAAACCTTCCGCATTTCCAACATGGGCGACGAGACGAGCGAAACCATCGCAACCTTGCTCGCGGCATTGGACGACACGCTGGAGTAGTTCCGGACGCCCGCCGGATTTCGCTGTTGTGGATTCGATCACCCAAGCCGCCCTTGGTGCTGCCGTCGCCGAGGCTGGCATGGGAAGACGCCTCTGCAACAAGGCCATCGTGTGGGGTGTTGCGCTTGGAACCCTTCCCGATCTCGATCTCGTCATGAACCCTTGGCTCGATCATATCCAGGAGCTCGAGTGGCATCGTGGATGGTCGCATTCGCTTTTGGTCATAGCCATCGCCTCGCCATTTTTCGGCTGGCTGATCGCGTGTCTTCACAAGGGAGGCGTCACCACCCTCAGAGCGGCGCTCACCGTTTTCGCCATTTTATCCACCCATGTGCTCATTGATGTTTTCACCGTCTACGGAACGATGGTCTTCAAGCCATTTAGCGATTTCCGCGCGGGTTGGAACAATCTCTTCATTATCGATCCCCTTTTCACTGCGCCGCTCCTGCTTGGAGTGGCCATCGCATGGTTTGCGAAAAGCCACCCTCGCTTGCGGGTGTGGGCGAATACTACGGGAGTCGTCCTCGCCTCGCTCTACGTCGTCTGGAGCCTTGGGGCGAAATCCACCGCCGAATCCCGCATGCGCGATAATCTCACCTCAGCTGGCATCGAAGCACGACGCTTCATATCCACCCCGACCCCGTTCAACACGCTTCTTTGGCGCGGCGTCGCGGAGCGCGAGAAGGACTTCGTCATCACCTACCACTCGCTTTTGAAACCCAACGAGCGGCCATCATTCGATTTCATCCCGAAAAACCACGAGGCCCTCGCGCCCATCGCCGAATCTCGTCCAGCCCGCCGCCTCGAGTGGTTCTCGGATGGATTTTTCAGCGTGAGAAAAACCGATCAGGGCTGGGTGGTCAGCGACTGGCGATTCGGCGAATGGCGTTCTGTCGACGGCCCACTTTCGGAAACGAATCCGCCTGTCGCCATTTTTTCGTGGCTGCTGGAATCCGATGGCGATTCCGTGAAAGTTACCCCACTCCGCGTCAAAATGAACCCCGGCCCGCAGCTCCGGCGTGTTGCTAGGCTCTTGCTGCCGGAATAATTCGGGCCACCCGCAGGCCTTTTTTTCCGCAATCCGCAGGTCCTGCCGAATGGTAAAATTGGTGATTCCAAGAAGAGTGGAATCGTCTTCAACGGCATGGTGGCAGAAAAAAATCGGGGCGAGAGGATTTGAACCTCCGACCTCCTGGTCCCAAACCAGGCGCTCTACCAAGCTAAGCTACGCCCCGCTGCTGAGTGGTAAAAGTTAGCATCCCACGCCAGCTTGTAAAGCATCCTGAGCGATTTCGACGGACGGCATGGTAATTCGTTGTGGATTCGGCGTCTCGTCCACCATGAAACGGCTTTAGGATCGGGAAGCGAAACGCCTGCGCCACATCAAAGGAAGGAGAAATAAGGCGAACAGCGCGTTCAGGGCAACACCCAGCGCGCAGTTGATGCCGAGTGATGCCAATCCAACAGTCTGCGCGGTGGCGAGGGAGCCGAATCCCACAACGGTCGTGGCCGCGCAGAGGCCGAGGGCTTTGCCAACCTCCCGGAAGGCTGCGGCCGCATCGCCGCTGTTTTGCCGGAGGGCAAAGATCATGTGGATGCTGTAGTCCACTCCGGCACCAATCGTCAGCGTCACGGAGCAGAGGTTTAGAAAATTCCATTCGAGTGAAAAAAGTCGCATCAAGCCTGTCATGGAGATCAGGCTCATTCCTGTGGTCCCAAGGACGAGCAGGGTGTCGCGCAGATTGCGGAGCGAGAGGAATAGTGCTCCAAAGAGGACCGCCAGAAAGGCGGCGCCAGCCAGCAATCCATGGCCGAGGGCGTGCTGCGAGAGGGCTTCGCCTAGCTTGTGCCACCCGGTTAGGTAAATGCCCTGCGCAGCCAGCGAGTTAATAAGCGCTGTGACAGCAGCGGGATTTTTGCCGGACTCGATAGCCACTCCACAAGCGGCGAACTCCGGTCCGCCCAGACTCATCGTGCGCCTCGCGATCCAGTGAAAAGCGGTATTCTCTGGCAGAGGAGATGTGCTGGCGGCCTGCCACGCCTGCCATTGATCGAGAAGGCCGCCGGTGAGAAATGTGCCAGTTTCCGAAAAGCCCGCTTCCGTGAGCAAGTCACAGAGCGGTTGTTTTTGAGATGTCGCAGCGACGGCCGAAGCGAGATTGGTTTTTAAAAATTTCTCCTGCGGCCACAGTGTATCAGGCAACTCGAAGCTCGAGAGCAGCCCTTCCTTCAGAGCCTGTGTGAGGGATGCCCGGGCGACAGCGAGTTTTTCGGAAACAATCGATTCCGACGGCCCTGAAACAATGACATTCAGAATTTCGTGATCATTGCCCAGCGCGAGTCCAAGCCTGTCCAACGTGGGATACGCCACACTCTCACGGGGTCGCATGGAATTCGTATCCGCCGTCCACCGGGGAAAGCCCAGAAAAACGAGTGTGCAAGCGGCAGTAAGAAGGGTAAGCAGCGCGCAGGCTTTGCCTGCGAGGAGCAGATGCCGAGGCAAGGGACGCAGCGGACCGGGGGAGGGAAGCCGCATCTTGTGGAGATCCCTCGCATAGAAAAAAATCATGAGAAGCGCGCCAGCGAGCACTCCGATGGCGACGGTCGTGCCGAGTTGGGAAATGCCCGGCAGGCCCGAAAGGTTCAGGCTTAGAAACGCTGCGGCCGTGGTTACCGCACCGGCCAAGATGCTGGGCGATGTGGCGGCGCGGAGTTCCTGCAAGGTTCCGCCGTGCTCAATGCGGCGTTGGTAGAGAATGAAGCCGTAATCGACTGTCAGGCCTGCCAGGATGGCGGCGAAGCCGACGCTGATGATCGAAAGACCGGGAAAAACAAGCGCCGTCAACCCAAGGGCGATGGCAAAGCTGCAGCTTACATAAAAAAGCAAACCCCACAGTGGACGCAGACGCCGGTGGGCCAGGAAAAAAATGATCGCCGCAAAGGCCAGTGAGGAAATGGACGACCAACGCATATCTTGTTCCATGGCGCTGGATATTTCCTGCACGAAAGCGGGCTCGCCGGTCCATCCCACACGGGCCGCAAGTCGTTCGGGCGAGGCGGACTGCCATTCCTGAATGCGCTTGGTTGTTTCTGCGACCCAATCCTTCGAAGGCGTTTGTGCAAGCGGCGTGACATAGAGAAGCCGCGTGCGGCCGTCCAAGGAGGAAAACTCGCGGTTCGCCAGATCCGGTGCAGCGGTGGATGGCAGCGCGGAGAGAAGATTCAGCGGATCGTATGCAAGACGCGCTAATTCCTCCGGAGCCACAGTCGTCCCAAGACGCTCGACAGCTTCCGAGGCGCGGGAACTCGCAACTGCGGGGGAGAGTTTCTCGAGTGTTGCGTGAAATTTTTTCGGCTCCTGATTGAGAAGTGCGTAGGCCGCCAGAGGCACAAGCTCGCGCGGATCAGTCGCCCATGGCGGAGCGCTGTGCACGACCAGCGTGTAAGTGGCGCGGAGGTCATCAGCTAACGAATCAACCAGGGCGCCCGCCTCAGCCGGGTCGCTGGCCTCGACCATCACGATCAACTCGCGCGGTTGCCCGAAATGCCCAAGAAAAATTTTAAGCCCACGCACTGCGACAAGGTCCGGCGGAAGGAGATCGAGCACATTGGCATCCACCCGAATGCGGCTCAGGCCCAGTCCAGTTGCAAGAAGAAGCAAGGCCAACAAAACCCACCGCCACCGGGAAAGATATTTGTCTAAAATCGAGCGGTCGTCAGCGGCCATAGAAGAAGCGAGCCCTCTTTATCGACGCCCAGACACACCGCGTCGAGGGCGAACCAAATTTCACCCGCCCGCGGATCGGAAGCCGTCTTGCCGCGAGCGCGAGAAAGCCGGAGAATGACGCCCGTCATGTCTGAAGATATCGAGGAGTTTCTCATGTATCTGGCCACCGAACGGGGGCTTTCCGAGAGCTACCAATTGCTCGTGCAGCGCTCACTGGAAGCCTTCTCTGCTTGGTTGGAAAAACACACGCAGACGCGCGAGTGGAGGCTGGTCGAGCCGCAGCAGATCACCGATTTTCTCGTCTCCCGCAAGCGGTCTGGGCTCCAGGCCTCCTCGGTGCGGATCGATGCTGTAGCCGTGCGGATTTTTTTCCGTTTTCTGGTCGCCCGCCGCGCATGGACTGAAAATCCCGCTGAAACGCTCACACTGCCTCGCCCTGAGAAACATCTTCCCGAAGCCCTGCATGTCGAGCAGGTGCGGAAGCTGATCGAGAGCATCGGCCCGAATGATCCACTCGGCCTCCGCGACCGGGCGATATTTGAGCTGCTCTACTCCAGTGGGCTCCGCGTTTCCGAACTTTGCGACGCACGCCTGGAAAACATCGACCTCGACGCCTCATTCATCCGCGTGACCGGGAAGGGTAAAAAGACCCGCCTTATACCCCTCGGCCAGCCAGCCTGCGAAGCAATCCGCGCCTACCTCCAGCGCGAACGCCCCGAACTCGTATCCAAAAAAACCGGTGCCGAGATTTTTCTATCGGTCAGGGGCAAAAAGCTCACCACTCCTCGCATACGCCAGCTCATCAAACAATACGCCGCCCGCGCCGGCATCGAAGCGAATGTCTATCCCCACCTCATGCGTCACAGCTTCGCCACCCACCTCCTCGGCGGCGGCGCCGATCTCCGCGTCATTCAAGAACTGCTAGGACACGCGGACATATCGACCACACAAATCTACACCCACATCGAAAAGAGTGGCCTCCAAGCCGTGATCAAAAAATTCCACCCGCGCGCGTGAGGGGCTGGCGATATGAAATGATTTCATCCTTTAAAGTATTACCAAAAGTGGTCACAATTTGTGCTTGCTTCCTTCTTTTGGCACTCCGCATGCATAAGAAAACATGGTGTAAGCCAAGAGGGAGAACCCGCTGGCAAACGAAGTTATGAATACGAGAATCGTTCCCAAATCTAAAAGTCGGTCGCAGATTAAAATCTCCTTGTTCGCGAAATGAGTGTAAACTGACCCAAGGAAAGAAACCCCAAACCATGCCAAACACACTCGAGGTTATCACGCATGAGGTGCTGGAATTACCACGCCCCCAGCAAATTCGCCTTGCCCATTATCTTCTCTCGCTCGAAGACGATTCGGTGAATTCGGAAATCGAAGCCTTATGGGACAATGAAATCGAAGCCCGATTGATATCGTATCGGGAAGGCCGAATGGAAGTTGTTTCCTTTGAGGAGGTAAAAAGTAATATTGCTGCCCGCCTGCACGAATGCAAGTAGCATTCACGCCACAGGCTCTCGAAGAAATAGCTCAATCCGCTCTTTACTACGAGCGCAAGCAAAGAGGTCTAGGCACGGAATACACGGAAGAGGTGTATGAGTTCGTGCAAATGCTCGCAACGGCTCCAGAGCAGCCCAGGCTCAGGCGTCGCGGCTATCGAAGAGTCAACCTTGATCGTTTCCCTTACTACATCGCGTATTCGATCGAAGCAGGCGTAGTTTTAATTTTGGCCATCGGACACGCTGCCCGTAGCCCGGAATATTGGATCGAACGAAAGCCTTAATCCCACACCAGAATAGTGCGCTCCGCCACTCGAAGTCATTGCCATCAGGCCCATGCTCGGGTAGTCCTTCAGCTCCTCAAGGAAGGCAATACAAACACCATGCAACGCATCACCCTGCTTTTTCTCGCTCCGATCGCCCTTTGGCTCTCCGCTTGCTCCAGCACATCCCAGGTCAATCCCGCCGTGCTCTCGGCCGCGACCTCGCGCGGAGTAGCCGCCTCGACGACATCGAAAATGTCCGCCGGCGGGAAGCTCGATTTCTTCGACATTCGGAGTCTGGTCACCAGCGGTGTGCCGGATGACAAAATCATCGCCTATCTCAACAGCACGCGGCAGGTGTGCAATTTCGCCCCCAGCGAAATGTCGGCCCTGAAATCCGCCGGCGCTGATGCGCAGTTGCTCGGGTTTCTTTCAAACACACGCGGCTTCTACGGCCATTCGCCCGCTCCGCAAAATACCGCCGGGCCGCGATCCCCTGGGGAGCGGACCAACTCGCGGCTCTATCAGGATGAACAACCTTTCGCCTATAACGAGCCGGCGATCGATGGCTTCTACAACTCGGGCTACGAGGAATCCCTCTACAGCCCGTTTTCTTTCAACTAACGCTGCCGCAAGGCTGTTCGGAGCGTGACTGCAAAAGCCCCGCTTTGGCATCAGCGCCTGCCCTTCCTTGGCTTGGCGGGCGCAGCAGCCGCTGGCGTTCTCGGGGCTTGGTTGAGCCCGGTTGGATCGGAAGTATTTCTCCTTCTGACAGTCCTTGCCCTTGCGGCGTGGGTGCCACTCCGCCGGAGCGTCTGTGTTTATGCCGCTGCGGCATTTTTGTTCGCTGCGCTGCAAGTCATACAAACCCGCGAGTCGTCCGCAGCGCGGCTCGCTGAAAAGCTCGGAGTTGCGCCGCAAGTGGCACTGATCGAGGGAATCGTTCGCACCGAACCGTCGGTGGGCACGAGTGGAAAAGCCCGTTTTGTCGTTGAGGCGACGCGCATCGAAATGGACGGGCAAATAATCAACCTCCCCTGCAATATTCTGGCTATCGTTCCTGCAGTTACCCCCGGCCTCGAAGACTCGGTGCGCCTCATCGGCAGCCTGCGTCCGATTGCGCCTCCGCGGAATCCCGGCCAATTCAACGCGCGGCGTGTCATGCAGCTGCGCGGCATCACATGTGAACTCGTGGCCACATCCCCGAAGGATTTGGAAATAACCGCTCCCGCTAGAGGGCTCTCGCTTCCGCGCCTCGCCGCCGCCTGCCGAAAGTGGATGGAGGCCACGCTGCGGGAGGGCATTTCAGATGATCCACTCGTTTGCAATCTTCTCGCCGGTATTGTGCTGGGAGTGACCTCGGATATCCCCGACACGCTTCAAGACGAGTTCCGGCAAACGGGGACATTCCATCTTTTTTCTGTGTCAGGTCTCCATGTGGGAATGATCGCCGTGATTCTCTGGCAGGCGTTCCGAGTCGTTGGAGTCCCACGCGGCACTGCGACATGTGTAATCATTCCGGCTCTCTTCTTCTATGCGTTGCTCACAGGCTGGAAACCCTCGAGCATCCGCGCTGCGACCATGACGGCAATTTTTCTGATCGGCATGGTCTCGTGGCGGCAACCCATCGCCTTGAATTCCCTGTGCGCGGCGGCATTCGTCATTTTGGCGCAATCGACGAACGAACTTTTCAATCCCGGATTCCAACTCTCGTTCACCGTGGTCGCCGCGATTCTGCTCATCGCCGGGCCACTCCAAGAGCGGATTCGCCAACGCCTGGAGCCGGATCCGTTCATCCCAGTGTCGCTTTGGACTTCGTGGCAGAAGAAACGCCACGAAGCGGCTGGCAACACATCGTCCTTGCTGGCGGTATCACTGGCCGCTTGGATCGGTTCGCTACCACTCACGGTTTTTTATTTCCACATGGTGTCGATTTCCGCACTGGCAGCGAATCTTGTTGTCGTGCCGTTGTCTTTTCTCATCATGGCCACAGCTGTCCTTGCTCTGACCGGCGGACTCGCCAGCGCAGCCTTGGCAGCGGTTTTTAACAACGCGAACCTCGTCTTCACAAAAATTCTGGTCTTCGTCATCCAAGCAGCGGCGGCCTTGCCGGGCTCGTTTCTACCGATCGGAAGCTGGCAGACGGCGCCCGCTGCTCTCACGGTGTTTGATTTCGGCTCCGGTGGCGCAACAGCAATCGAGAGCGGAGGGAGGTTCTGGCTTGTGGACTGCGGTTCGCGTTGGGATTTTGAAAACATCCTCACGCCATGGATGCGCAGCACTGGCCATTGGAAGCCGGATGCCTTGGTGCTCACGCATGGCGATGCCAACCACATTGGCGGAGTGGGCAGTCTACTCGACACAAATGCGCTCCCGAGAATTATCGACTCTCCGCTTACCGACCGGTCGCCAGTGCGTCGCCGCCTGCACGCGGCGATGGATGCCGCTGCCTTGCCCGCATCGAAAGCGCGCTCGGGGGATCGTTTTGAGATCAGCCCATCTTCTTCGCTGAAAATCCTGCATCCACCGGAAGGTCTCGTTGCCGCGACAGCGGATGACAAATCCCTCGTCGCATTGCTGGAGTCAGGCCGGACACGGATCCTTTTACTCTCCGACGCCGGGCCGGCGACATTTCAGTGGCTTCTGGAAAACCAGAACGCGGCAATCCCGGCGGATATCGTGATTTTGGGTCGCCACAAGTCCGGAGCGCTCCCCGAGGGCTCGTTTCTCCGAACCGTGAATCCCTCACTCGTCGTCGCCACAGTCGCAGGTTTTCCCTCAAACGAACCAATCGATGAGCAATGGGCTTCCATGGTGGAGAGCCTCGGCATCCGCCTCTTCCGGCAGGATCGCACCGGAGCAGTGCGGATACGCTTGGAGAAAGAAAGCTGGGTCGCCGAGGGATTTCTTAACGGCGAGACCTTTAAGCAATAACCACCCGCGTGCCTTCCGGCACCAGATCGAATAGCTCGGCAATGTCAGCATTCCGGAGCCGTATGCATCCGTGGCTGGCTGGGGTTCCGATCAGGTCCTCGCGATTCGTCCCATGGAAATAAATGTAGCGGTCGCGGGTATTGGCATTTTGCTCATCAAGGCCTGAGAGCCAGAGAATGCGTGTCAGAATGCCGTCCTGCTCGCCGCCGGGAGCGGCAAGGTTCCCGGTGGGTTGGCGGCTTTTGAATTCCATCCATAACGGCGCGTCGGCCCCGATTTTTTCCTGCACGGCAAAATGTCCTGTCGGCGTCTTGAAACTGCCGGGCTCGAATCCCACGCCGAACCGCGATGTGGAAACCGGCCAGGATTTGACCGCCTCGCCGCGATGTCGCAGGTCGAGCATCTGGCGCGGAATATCCACTCGCATCTCCCATTCTTCCGAGGATTGCCGTGCGGGCATGTCCGGTGTCATAATTTTAGAGTATGTCAAAATCCCATAGAGTCGCAATCGTTGGCGCATCCGGTGCGGTCGGAGTCGAAATGCTCCGCGTCATGGAACGCCGCAATTTCCCCGTTGCCAGCCTTCGCTTGCTGGCCTCACCCCGATCTGCTGGAAAAACACTCACTTTCCGTGGCGAAGAAATCACGGTGGAGCCGCTGCATTTAAATTCCTTTGAAGGTATCGACATCGCGCTCTTCAGCGCTGGCGGCGCCATCTCGCGCGACTTCGCCCACGCGGCCGTGACCAGTGGCGCTGTGGTGGTGGACAACTCCTCGGCCTTCCGCATGTCCCACGATGTGCCCCTTGTTGTTCCAGAAATCAACGGAGTGGATGTCAAAAACCATCGCGGCATCATTGCCAATCCCAACTGCACGACAGCCATCACCCTCATGGCACTGCATCCTCTGCACCGCGCATTTGGCGTGACCCGCCTTTTCGCATCGAGCTACCAAGCCGTTTCTGGAGCAGGTGCGCGCGCGATTGACGAACTTCGGCATCAGATGGAAGCCCTCGCCAAGGGCCATCCTATCGTGAAAGAAATTTTCCCGCATCAGATCGCGTTCAATGTCATCCCGCAGGTCGATTCCTTTTTGGACACCGGCTACACGAAAGAGGAAATGAAAATGGAAAACGAGGGTCGCCGTATCATGCACCTGCCTGAGTTCAAGGCCTCCGTGACCTGTGTGCGCGTTCCTGTTTACCGCGCCCACTCGGTGGCCGTGAGTGCCGAGTTTTCAAAACCCATTTCGCTCGAAGAAGCCCGCACAGCGCTCAAGAATGCGCCTGGACTTCAATTCGTGGAGGATGGATATCCCATGCCGCTCGATTGCGCCGGAAAGGACGACTGCTTCGCGGGTCGTCTCCGCCGCGATTGCGCGATGGACAATGGCATCGCCTTCTGGGTCTGTGGTGACCAGTTGCTGAAGGGCGCGGCGCTTAATGCCATTCAGATCGCCGAACTCCTCTAAGATGACAATCGATCAGCTTATCTCCCTGCCACCTGCCATGTCGGCCTACTTTCCCGGCACGGCCGAGGGGGTGGGATGGTTCGCCGCGTGTGACCCCGTCGGCAGCAAGCTCGGCTCCGGTGGTGGTGTGGCCCACCTGCTGGCGGAGGCCTGGCGCAGCAAAGGCGGGACTCGGGCCTTCGAGGAATGGTGTGACGAACCCGCGCTTAAACTCGCACTTATGGCCGGTGGACAAAGCCGCCGCCTGCCAGCCTACGCCGCCACGGGAAAAATCCTCATGCCCTTTCCCGCCCTCCGCTGGGCGGACGGCCAGCGCCTCGACCAGACTTTGCTAGATGTGCAGATGCCCGGCTTCGGCCACATTGCTGCGCGTGCGCCCTCGCAGAGCCGGGTCATGGTTGCCAGCGGCGATGTGCTCCTGCGCTTTCCGCCGAGACTTCCCGCCATGCCGGATGCCGACATCCTTGGCCTGGGAATGTGGGTGGATGCCCACACCGCCTCGCACTTCGGCGTTTTTTTTACTCCGAAATCCAGTCCAGAGGAACTCGCGTTTTTTCTCCAAAAACCCAAGCCGGACGAAATCACCAAGCTCGCCGCCGACAATCTCTTCCTCGTCGATACCGGCCTCTGGCTGCTGAGCGCCAAGGCGGTTTCTGTCCTTTTTAAAAAATGCGGATGGAATGCCGAGGCGGGACAATTTGCCAAAGGCGTGCCGGATTTCTATGAACTCTACGCCGGCATGGGCCCCTGCATGGGAAGTCGGCCCGTTGTGCAGGACGATGACATCGCCCGCCTGACCTGCGCGGTCGTTGCTCTGCCCGACGCGGAATTTTACCACTTCGGCACAAGCCGCCAGATGATCGAATCCGTGTCAGCCCTGCAAAACCGCAGCCTCGACCAGCGCGGCCAATCCCACCTCTCGCTGAAGCCGCATCCGGACATGTATGTCCTGAATTCCGACTTCGCCTTCAGCTCACGCTCAAGCGACAACAAGCTCATTTGGGTTGAGAATTGCATCCTCCCGGCGGCGCTCCCGCTCACTTCCGAAAATGTTTTGACCAACCTGCCGGCGGAAATCGGATCGCTCCCGCTTGCACCCGGAGTCTGCGTGGACACCCCGCCCGTCGGCGAGTCCTCACGCTGCTTGCGCGTCTATGGATTTGACGATTCCTTCAAAGGCGCCATCGGCGATTCATCCACCGAATGGCTTGGCGAACCCTGCGAGCTGTGGTTCCAGAGACGCGGTATTTCTCCAGCGGATTGCGGTCTGCCGCCGAATACAGATATCCAGTCAGCACGCCTATTCCCAATCTTGGAGTCCACCGATCTCACGGGGCGCCTGGTTTCTTGGATGTCTTCGCAAGAGCCCACAAAGGATGCCGAGCTTTTGGCGCTCTGGAAAAACAGCGAGCGCCTCTCCGCGCAGGAGATCACCGAGCGCTTCAATCCCACGCGCCTCCTCGCCGAGAGGCGCCTCCAAATCGCCTCGGTCACGCCGCGCCTCTTTGCCCAGCGTGGCAACAATCCCTTCTATCGCCTCGACCTCGACAGCACGGCCCGATTTTTTGCGGAAACAAACGCGCTCACGCCTGCCTTGGCCGAGCCGAGCGGTTCACCGGTGGATTTTCTCTCCGAGGCCATGTTTTGCGCGCAGGTCGCTCAGACACGCGGCGATGAAACCCTCTCGAGTCTCTACGAAAAACGCGCCTTCTCATTCTTGAGCGATCTGGTGGTCGATCGCATTGCTTCTAAAAAATGTGCGCCAGTCCGCACGGCGGTGGATGACCAGATCGTTTGGGGACGCTGTCCGATCCGTATCGATCTTGCCGGTGGCTGGACCGACACGCCTCCGTATTGCCTGAAACGCGGCGGGGCTGTCGTAAATGTCGCGCTCGATCTCAATGGCCAGCCGCCCGTGCAGGTCTTCGCTCGCGTGCCGCTGCACCGCGAAATCGTGATCCGCTCCATCGACCTCGGAGCCGAAACGCGCGTCCGCACTTTTGAGGAATTGGAAGACTTCACGCATGTCGGCGCCGAGTTTTCCCTCGCGAAGGCCGCTCTCGCGCTCGCCGGCTTCCATCCGCGGTTCACCGCCCACACCCGTGCGGGGTCTCTCGAAGACCTCCTCGGCGAATTCGGCGGCGGACTTGAGATCTCGCTCCTCGCCGCCACGCCGAAAGGCTCCGGCCTCGGCACCAGCAGCATTCTCGCCGCCACACTTCTCGGCACACTTTCTGAAGTTTGCGGTCTGGGCTGGGATCACGAGGAAATTTGCTCACGCACCCTCGCGCTGGAACAGCTCCTCACAACCGGCGGCGGATGGCAGGACCAAGCGGGTGGAATCCATCGCGGTCTGAAAATGATCGAATCCTCGCCCGGCTTCACCCAACGCGGCCTCGTGCGATGGCTCCCCCAGCACCTCTTCGGCCCGTCGAACACCAACGGCATGGCCCTGCTCTACTACACAGGCATCACCCGCGTCGCGAAGGGCATCCTCCGCGAGATCGTGCGTGGAATGTTCCTCAACCGCCCGGAAACGATGTCACGCCTCGACGAAATCGCTGCCCACGCGCGCGATTCCTTCGATATCCTGCAACGCGAATCGTGGGACGGTCTCTGCAGCGTCGTCAGGCGGACATGGGAACTCAACTGCGCCCTCGATGCCGGCACCAACCCGCCCGCCGTTCAGGACATCCTCAACCGCGTCTCCGACTGGACTGCCGCCGCAAAACTTCCCGGAGCAGGCGGCGGCGGCTACATCCTCTTCCTCGCCAAAGACGCCGAAGCCGCCTCCCGCATCCGCCACGAACTCACCACTCGCCCGCCAAACTCAAGAGCCCGCTTCGTGCGAATGGACATCTCAGACACCGGCTTGCAAGTGACGCGCAGTTGATCCGCTCTTAGACGCCGCTCTGCGGCTGAATCTTGGTTCATGCGAGGACGATGACCCTCCAAAAATTCAACGGAGCGCCGACGTCCCCGTCGGCATGGGAGTCGGCGCTGTGCGTTCCGGTCTCAAAAAAATGGGCTCTGAATTGTTTTTGCTCAAAGCCCGCTCGGGTAGGTCTCGTCGACTTCCGCAACGCCATCGGCCTCCCAGATCGGGGTGCGCTCGAGGGGTTCGACGGCGTGGGTTTCATCGAAGTGAAAAACCGCATCGAACTGCTCTGAGACACTTGCTGAGAAGTAGTGGCTCTCCCGCTCGGTTTCCGGGCGGTAGATGACTCCGATGGCTCGTTCGAGAAGCGGATGGTGCAGCAGATCGGCGGCTTCCTTGTGTTTTGAAAAATCCAGCCAGAAGCGCGGAATCTCGGTTTCGTGAAAGAGCTTTTCGCAGCTGTGGGCGAGGGCAGGGCGAATGGCTTTGCGCTCCGCTGGCGCGTCCCAATCCGAAGCTGCCGTCACAGTGCCGTTGTTCGTGGTGAAGCCGATCAGCACGGCCGCCGTGCCGAAGTGTTCCCGCGCTAACTGGCCGATGTTGAATTCGCCGCGATGGCCCATTTGAGTGGCGCGGGCGTCCCCGATATGGGAGTTGTGCGCCCACACGACGATCTTTGCTTGGCCATGGAGGGCCTCCAGATGAGAAGAAATGGCCAGCAGGGTATTCATCATGTGCCGGTCGCGGAGATTCCAGGACTCGACATCGCCGCGAAGCATCGTGCGGTAATAGTTTTCAGCATCGGCGACGACGGTGGCATTTTGTTCCGCGCAGAAGTAGGCCTCCCCAGCGCGGTGGCCATCGAGTCCGAGCCAGGCTCCTTTTTTGCGTCGTAGATCGGCAAGAGCGGCGATGACATCGTCCTCGCAGCTCTTTGAAATTCCTGTGCCGGTGAAGAGGCCGTAACGCTTTGGGTCACCCCCAAAATGGTCGAAGCACGCGTAGCGGTGCGAAAATTTCCGCGCTACTGCGGGATCGGTTTCACGCAAGTAGTCGAGGACAGCTTTCATCGATTCGTTGAGGCTGTAGAGATCGAGGCCGTAAAAACCCACCTCTGCCTCGCCTGCGTCAATATTCCAATCCCGCAGCCAGCCTGCAAAATCGAGCACATCGCTGTTTCTCCACATCCACTGCGGAAATCTTTTGAACCCGCTGAGCGCATCGGCTGCGGCGGAGTCGCCATCCGAGCCTGTCACAAATTCATTCACCCTCCAGGAATCGGGCCAGTCAGCCTCCACAGCCACGGCATTGAAGCCGAGTTCCTCGATGAGTCGTTTCGTGATTTCCGAGCGTGCCTCGTAGAATTCATGCGTGCCATGGGTGGCCTCGCCGAGGAGGACGACTTTGGCTTTTTCGCACCGCTCGATGAGAGCGTCGTAGTCGGAGGGTTCACCGAGCAGGGGCTCCGCGCTGCGGCGGATTGTTTCGATGTCCGCTGTCATGCGACCTCCGTGGGTTGAAGTTTTGCGCCCTTCCGGAGGAGTTCGTAAACGGCGTCATCGGACACCTGTGTGAAGTCGTCATACCATTGACCGACACCGAAGAAATCCTCCGGCATGACGAGGGCGACAAAATCCTCAACGAGTGATTCCATTTCCCATCGCACAGTCGGCGGCGCGACCGGCGTGGCCAGAATGATGCGGCCGACGCGCTGCTCGCGCAGGGCACTTATGGCGACGCGCATCGTCGAGCCTGTCGCGACTCCGTCATCGACAAGGATGATGGTTTTTCCCTTGAGAGAGATTGGATGCCGGTTCCCCCGGTAAGTTGCCTCGCGGCGCATCAACTCGAGCGCCTCGCGTTTCTCCACGGCCTCGAGCGAGTCAGGCGGGATCCGGAGACTCTCGATGACGCTGCGGTTCAAAACGCGCACGCCGCCGCTGGCGATCGCACCCATGGCCAACTCCTCGTGGCCGGGAACGCCGAGCTTTCGGACGATCATGACATCCAACGGAAGGTTGAGCGCACTGGCGATCTCATAGCCTATGGGAACACCGCCCCGGGGTAGTGCGAGGACGATGGTTTCGGGCCTGTTGGCATAGATCATGAGCTTTGCGGCCAGGATGCGCCCGGCCTCTTCACGGTTTTGGAATCGGGCACTCATACTTCGACGACCTCCCTGTGGATTTCGTTTTGACGGGTTTCGCGGGCGAGGTGCTTTTTGAACCAGCCGGCGGCAAGACTGGAGACCTTCTCAAGTGCGCCTGGTTCTTCAAAAAGATGTGTCGCTCCCGGAATGATGGATAGTTTTTTAAGGCATCGCAGGTGTTGGCTGGCCTCCTTGTTCAAACGCACAACGGCATCGTCTCTCTCGCCCACGATCAAGAGCGTGGGTGCGGTAACATGGCGGAGATGCTCGTAGGCGAGATCCGGACGGCCACCCCGGGAGACGACCCCGCTGATGCGCTCGCCGAGGATCGATGCGGCGGCTATAGCGGCTGCCGCACCCGTGCTGGCGCCGAAGAGGCCGATCGGTTGGTCATGAGCGGCGGGGTGGTCCTCCACCCACCTTACGGCAGTGATGAGACGGTTCGTGAGCATTTCGATGTCGAAGCGAAGCTGACCGTCGGCGGCGTCCCTCCGTTCTTCCTGGCGGGTCAGGAGATCAAGGAGAACCGTGCCGATCCCGGATTCATGAAGGACCGAGGCTACGAATTGGTTTCTCCGGCTGTGGCGGCTGCTGCCACTCCCGTGGGCGAAGATCACGACCCCCGAGGCATTCGGTGGCATGATCCATTCGGCTTCGAGGTGCATGGAATCGACAGGTATTTGGACGATCCCGGAAAAGGTGTCCACGAGCCTGCCGCGGCTGTTTTTATGATGCGTGTTGAGCATGGTATGTGTTTTTGAAAAGAGGCGGATTGTTTACGAGGCGAAGCCGAAGCGGTGTTTCACTTCCGCGTAGTCCATGTGCAGCGATCGGCTGATGAGTTCGGCGGCCACTCTGGTGGCGGCGACTTTGAGCAACCGGTCGAACTGATGGGGTTCGACGGGCACTCCGTCGTGCATGATGGAGTGGATGCGAGTTCCGCTGGTGAGAAGTTGAACAAGAAATGTCTCTGCCTCGACGGGATCATCCGTGTGGTGGGTCTCCACGCGTTTGTTGTGTTCAGGAAAGACGGTGTAGTTGATTGCGAATTTGGCGAGCATTGGGTGAGTCATAGTTTCGGCGGCAATCAATCCCGGCTTCGCTTTCCCGCCAATAAGGTCATCCCCCCATCGCATCCGTCACCCACTCGGTTGAGCATGCGGAGAAGCGGCTCGAAGCCGATCCAAACATGAACAAAACAACACCAAAAAAAGCCACAGCCCCCGCCGCCCGCATCCACACCGACCGAGAGGACCGAGCCCGCACGAATGCGGGAAAGACAGTGAACAGCAAGGTTCGCAGCGAAGGCCGCACGTTGGCCGCCCGCGAACGAGCCACTACTACTGCCCGCACATTCCACGCCGAGGAGGCCAAGTCCACGAACCGATAAAGAAACCGGCGGGCGTATCGGGATTTCCCTTAGGGATGTGGAGCGCAGCGGCTCCGGTCGATTTCGCATTCACCCTATTACCCCGCCAATCCATCACTGCTACCAAGACACCCCGATGAAAAAAATCACTCTTTCGAAACGCCTCTCAACAACCTCTTCCCGTGAAGCCAAAGGGCCAATCACGGCAGCCAGACGCAGCGCCTCCACGAACCAACCAACCAAGCCAAAGGCGGTCTCAACGATCAGACTCATGATCGTGGACGACCACACCTTCATCCGGGAGGCGCTGCGCTCACTGGTCGAATTGGACAAATCCATCGAGATCATCGGCGAGGCAGATAACGGCCGCAAAGCAGTCGATCTCGCCGTCGAGAAGCGCCCGACCGTCCTCCTCATGGATATCGGAATGCCGCGCCTGAACGGCCTCGCTGCGGCGCGCCAGATCCGGCAGCTCGCGCCGGATGTCCGAATCATCCTGCTCACTGCCTTCGGCACCGATCAATATATCCAGCAAGTCATCGACGGCGACATCCATGGCTACCTGCTAAAGGACTCTCCTTCGAATCTCATTACCCACGCCATCCACGAGGTGGCGAAGGGCAATACCTTCCACAGCCCGGCCATCTCACGCCGCATGCGGACGATTTATGATGAAGTGCCATCCGGCAACGGTCACAAGCCGGCGGTGAAGCTCACCAGCCGCGAGGTGGAAGTGCTCCAACTCATCGCGGAGGGATCCGCGAACAAGCAGGTCGCCGGAGAACTGAACATCAGCATCAAGACGGTCGAAAAACACCGCCAAAACCTCATGGACAAGCTGCGCATCCATGACACGGCGAGCTTGACGCGCTACGCGATCTCCTCCGGCGTCATCGACAACATGGTGCAAACTCTGCTGCCGATTTGAGGAGACCTACTACCGCGCGGAGATGAGCCCCGCCACACGCTCTCGGAGGGCCTCAACCGGAAGGCTGGGCCCGATGAGAAGCAGGAGCGGCGTCTTGACGCGCGGCTCGCGGCCAACCGGAAACAAGCGGGTCTCGTCATCGGATCCGACTTTTTGGAAAACAAAAAACTCTCCCGGGGCATCATCAAAAACCACGAGCCCCTTCGCCCGCAGGACCTCTTCTGGCAAGTCGTCCATGAGGGCATCGAACGCCTTTCTCTCCAGAATCTCTGGCAGCGGAATCTCACAGGAGGCGAAGTGGTGGGCTTCGTGTCCATGGGTGTCGTGAGAGTGCGCATGATGTCCGCAGCCGCAGCCCTCTGGATGAGCTTGGGCGTGTGGTTCTACGGCAGCCTCCGAGATGCGCGCGAGGTCCTTGGCGAAGGAAACGGGATCCGTCCTCTTCCCTCTGACTCCGCATTCCTGCAGGGATTCTAACACGGCCTCCATGCGCTCTGGTGCGACGGAATCCGCTCGCGATATGTGAATGTGCGAGGCTGTGCGGGCCTGCTCGCGCTCGAGGGCATTGTGCCAAAACCGGCGCTGCCAGCGTTTGCCGTCGATGATCGAGAGTTGGACTGGAGGACTGAATTTTTTCAGCGAGGGATCGAGCGCGAGGGATTCGATCAACTGCGCGGAATCGGTGGTGCCATTGGTTTCGACGATCATCACCCTGCCGCTCTCGTGCCGGAATTCCCGCAGAGCTTCCAGTAATTCGTCTCTCGATCCACAACACACGCAGTCGCCGCTCAGCGCCTTTACCTCGGCGGCGAGATCGCTGAACTGCTCCGCATCAATCCGGGCGTTCTGATAATCATTGATGATCAGCTCCGGCGTCAGTCCCTCCACCGCAAGCGATGGCATGAGATTTTTGAGAAAGGTTGTTTTTCCCGATCCCAGAAATCCGACAACAAGAACAAGTGGTGTCATCTGAACAAGCGCGATGCGGCGGCCATGCAGCCGGTTGGTGATTCCCTCCTCGAAGAAGCGATCAAAGAACCGCCAGAACCTGCGCCTCGATATCGGCGTAGATTTTTGGATCGTTTTTGAGAACTTCCTTCGCGGCGTCGCGACCTTGGGCGAGTTGCTCGCCTTTGTAGCTCAGCCAGGAGCCGCGTTTTTCGACGATGCCTTTTTCGAGGGCGAGGTCGAGGAGCGAGCCGGTGTTGGAAATGCCTTCGTTATACATGATGTCGAACTCGGCTTCGGTGAAGGGAGCGGCGACCTTGTTTTTCACGAGTTTGATTTTTGTGCGGTTTCCGGAGACCGAGCCATCGCTGTTCTTGATCGCGCCGATACGGCGGATGTCCACACGGATGCTGGCGTAGAATTTGAGCGCTTTGCCACCGGGTGTCGTCTCGGGGTTGCCGAACATAACGCCGATTTTTTCGCGAATCTGGTTTGTGAAAAGGCAGATCGTGTTGGCTTTAGAGATGAACGCGGTGAGCTTGCGGAGCGCGTTGCTCATCAGACGGGCTTGGGCGCCCACAACGGCGTCGCCGATCTCGCCTTCGAGTTCGGATTTCGTCACCAGGGCCGCGACGGAGTCGAGCACGATGATGTCCAATGCGTTCGAGCGCACGAGAGTTTCGCAGATGCGGAGGGCTTCCTCGCCCGAGCTGGGCTGGGAAACAAGGAGTTCGTCGAGATTGACGCCGAGTTTGCGGGCGTAGTGGGGATCCAGCGCGTGCTCCACATCGATGAATGCCGCCAAGCCACCGAGTTTCTGGGCCTGGGCGATCGCTGTGAGCGTGAGGGTGGTTTTTCCCGAGCTTTCCGGGCCGTAGATTTCGATAATGCGTCCACGGGGGAAACCGCCCACGCCGAGAGCGCGGTCGATCATGATATTTCCGGTCGGGATGCTCTCGACTTGCGACACATGGGCGTCGCCGAGGCGGCGGATCGCTTCGCTGCCGTAGTCTTTTTCGATTTGTTGGAGGGCGAGGTCGAGGTTCTTGAGGCGGGCTGCGGCCGCCTTGTCAGTGGGTGTGGAGTCGTCAGATTTAGCCATAAAAGAGACGGGGATTATGCCCTTCGCCCCGATCGCGTGAAACAAAATTCCATGCCTCCGCAGCAAAATCTCGCCCCGACCGTGAGGGATTGTTAATTCTGGCGCCAATGAGTGATGTTTTTCAGCAGGCGCTGGCAGAGGCGCTCCCTCTTTTGAAAGAGGTTCAAAAGGGCATCAAGTCCGCGCCCAAAGCTTCGCAGACAGCGTTGAAGCGTCTTCGCAAGGCTGCTACCACCCGCCCGGCAGCGGCAGTCCATCCCCTGCCGCCACCGCCCGCCACCGAATGGACCTGGGAGCTGCTGGAAAAGGCGATCCTTGGCTGCGTGAAGTGCCCGAATCTCGTGGCCTCCCGCACACAGGTCGTCTTCGGCGTGGGAAACCGCTCGGCCGAGCTCATGTTCATCGGCGAGGCGCCGGGGGCCGAGGAGGATACGCAGGGCGAGCCGTTCGTGGGACGCTCCGGTCAGCTCATCACAAAAATCATCGAGGCCATGGGATTCACGAGGGATGACATTTTCATCGCGAATGTCATGAAGTGCCGCCCCGATATGCCTGGTGAGGAATCTGGCAACCGCAAGCCGAAGGGCGAAGAAATGGCGACCTGCCTGCCTTGGCTGCGCGAGCAGGTGCGCTTGGTGAAGCCCCGCGCCATGGTCGCGCTCGGTGCGACGGCGGCAGAGGGCCTGCTCGGCGAAACACGCCTGATACGCGACATCCGGGGCACTTGGCTGGAGTTTGAAGGCATTCCCGTGATGGTCACCTACCACCCCGCCTATCTTTTACGGAACCAGACGATCACCGAAAAACGCAAGGTTTGGGAGGACATGCTGCTGGTGCTGAAAAAACTCGGCCGCACGATCACTCCGAAGCAGGAACGCTTTTTCACTACGGCCGCGCAGTAAGCCTATGACAGCCCGCGACACCTTTCATACGGTCTTCTACCACGGCGTCGTCTCATTTTTAAAATTCCTTCTCCACTTCGGCTCGCGCGTGCGATTCGTTCGGTTCGGAAAAATTCCGAAAGGTGCCTGCGTGATGGTGAGCAACCACATTAGCCACTTCGACCCGCCGTTTCTCAGCGGCTGGCTGCCGCGCAAAATCGATTGGATTGCGATGGTCGAGCTGTTCGGTGCCTCATGGTCGAAGGCCGCCTTCACTTGGCTGGATGTGATCCCGGTGGACCGCCACGGCGACGACAGGCAGGCCTTGCGACATGCGCTGCGGCGGCTCGAGCAGGGCCGCATGATCGGGGTCTTCCCCGAGGGAGGCATCCGTGACGGCGCTCAATCGATCCTCTCCGGCGCCGACATGCGCGAGGGGGCATTTCTCATCGCAGCCAAGGCGGGCTGCCCTGTTGTGCCGATCGTGATCCTCGGCAGCGAGCGCCTCTACAACCGCCGCAATTGGCTCCCCTGGCGGAGGGCCAAGGTTTTCATCGCGGTGGGTGCGCCGGTTTTCCCAAGCCCGGATGGCGGACGGAAAAAACTCCGCGACGATGTCGCCGCCGCGCTCGTCCGCCTCAAGGACGAGCTCGTTACGAAATGCCACCTCACAGCCGATGACCTCCCGCACTCCCCGCAGCAGCGCATGCGCGAACCATGAAGGCCCTTGTAAACCGTCCCCTTTCGTGGCTCGTCGATGGCACGATGTGCAACATGATGCACGCCATCCAATGGCGGCGGAGGGCGGATGCCTGCTCGGTCGCCAGTCTGGAACGGTATCTGGCCGAGTGGGGCGGACAAAGCCGCGAACAATATTACCGGATGCCGCCTGCTCAGCGTCCGAGTCTCAAAAACGGCTGGATCGAGTGGGATTCGCCCCGATCGAGCGGACACCCTGAAAACGACCGCGTGCGTGTGCGGTTTTTTCCAGCCCGCGATAAAAACGCCCCCACTGTTTTCCTGCTCCATGCCCTCATGAGCGCGAGCGACATCGGCTACCGTCGGCTTGCGGCGTGGTTCAACAGCAACGGCTGGAGCGTTGCCTTTCCCCACCTGCCCTACCACTACTCGCGCACGCCGCGCCGCACTTGGAACGGCGAGTTGGCCATCACCGCCGACTTGGTCCGAAACGCCGAGGGTATCAGACAGGGTGTGATCGAACTCCGACAACTCATGGCTCTGCTCCGCACTCGCGGCACACGCGAGTTTGCCATTGTCGGCACGAGCTACGGCGGATGGACTGGTGCGCTTCTCTCCTTTCTGGAAGCCGACTTCCGGTTCGTCGCCTTGGTGCAGCCCATCGTGAACATGGACAAGGCCATCTGGGAAAGCCCCGGATCGGCCATGATGCGGCGGGAACTCCGCATCCGTGGCCACTCGCGCGGCAACACCGCCCGCTTCGACCACCTCGTCTCCCCGCTCCATGGGGTTCCCCTCTGCGACCCCTCATCCATCCTACTCACCGGCGGACTCCACGACCGCATCTCCCCCCTCGCAGACCTCACACTCCTCCAATCCCGCTGGCCCGGCTCCAGCCTCCTCCAAGTCCCCCAAGGCCACTTCGGCTACGCCGCCCTCCGCGAAACCATGAAACAGGTCGAATCGCGGATTGTCGGGTGATCGAGCAACGATCCAAACCGCGTTCCTTCGGCCTCATAGCCTGCAAAACAGCTTGGCATGATTGTGCCACACAAAACTGATCACCCGAACTGACAAGCTGCCGGGCTGGACTTTACATGATATGCATGACAAGTAATATACAAACCATGACATCAACTTCGACAACGCTTCAAATCCGGCTCTCTCGGAAACTGCGTGACAATGCGGCATCAGCCCTTGAAGAGATGGGTCTGGATTTGCCCACGGCCGTGCGTCTTTTTTTCACAAATGTCGCCAAGACACGGCGCATACCGTTTTTATTGGAAGCCGATCCGACAGCTGAAGTGGTGGAAGTCGATCCCTCTACGCAAGCCAGTATGGATCGCATCGCCAAAGTCTGGAAAAAAACGAAACCTCGGCGTTGAGGGTATATATTTCTGCTCAAATTCGACGGAAAATAAAATGGGTCAGCAAATTTCTTAATGACAGTTACTAGCATTTTTTGTGTCATCTGACCCCTTTCGTTTAATTCAGGGTATACTCCGGTATGAACGGGAACATTGCTTACACTTAAACCGAGCACATCGGTTCATACCTTTTGCGCATGCAATCGAAAAATGGGACGGCGTCCTGCCACGTATCAGCAGCGGAGGAGTCGTGCCTTTCCTGAATGTGGGCGAATTTCAGGGATCAGCACCGGCGGCGCCGACACGCTGAGCCGGCGCTTGCAAATCAAACCGAAGCTCCGCGCCGCGCGCGCCCTCCATGGGAGGGCCATCCTCCGGCATGGCCCATTCTTCAGCCGCGAAGCGGCGTCTGAGGGTGGCGTTCTCCGGGCGGTTTTTTGTGGAGAGGTGTCTGGCCGTTATGCCTCGCCGTCCGTGATGGAAATTTGGGCCATGCGGGACGATGGCCCTCCCATGGAAGGCGTGCGATGAGCGGTTTCTTGTGTGGGCAAAAAATTGAACACTCTGGCCTGCTCTTTACAGTGTGGGCTGCATGAACATGACGGCGGATTTTTTCAACGCGATCCTGTGACTTGCGCGCGGGAAAAGCCAACCTCGGCTACGCTGCCCTGAGCGAAACCTTGAAACAAATCGAAGCGCGGATTGTGGGGTGAAGGAGAAATGGGGGGCGCTTCGGCTACGCTGCCCTGAGCGCTGGCGCAAGGCTATCGGAGCGTGGAGCACAGTCAAAAGGGGTAGAAAAGTCTCACACATTGAAATCAATAAAATATGTGAATATGCGGGACCGACTCCTATGGCCGAGTTGCCGACCGCAGCATAACGCTGCTATTTCGGTGAAGCGGGATCTTCGGGGCGGGTTGTTTTGGAATTGCGCATGGTGCTCGGCGCGATTCCGAAATACCGGCGGAAAAGTTTTGAGAGTTGGTATTCATCGCCAATGCCGACCTTGGCAGCGATCATCTTCATAGGGAGATCGCAGCTGAGGATCAGATTGCGGGCTTCGTGAAGGCGGATTTGCCGCAATTCCTCCATCGGTGTGCGCCCGCATAGTCTTTTGAATTTCCTCACGAAAGCGAAGCGGCTCATGCCTGCATGTCGGGCGACATCGTCGAGCGACAGTCGGTCGGTGAAGCGGCTTTGCAGGTGTTCGCGGACATGCTCGAGCCAGGCATCCATTGGACGGGCAAGCAGCCAGTGCAACTCCCGGATAATCGTCTCGAGAAGCGCCAGGCAATCGCCCTCGGGTCGTTGCTCGCGAAGGTCTCGGTGTATCCAACGGAAAAGCTCGACTATACGCCCTTCGGAATCCCGCAGGCGAAGCGGTAGATCGGGCAATTTTATCCTTGCGCTGAATGAGAGGAAGTAGCTGCCCACGGGATCGTCGAGTTGCGATATTTCCTCGTGGACCAGGCCGGCTTGATAAAAAAGGATATCTCCCGATCGGGCGACAATCTCGCCATGCCTTGTTTTTAAAAGCATCGCGCCGCTTTTGATGACGATCAGTTCATGGTGTGGGTGGGAGTGGGGGCGCATGCGCCAGCATGGGTTTGGGAGAAGTTCACCGCATCCAAGAAATTCCGCTTCGCATTTTTGCACGGGCAATAAATGACAAAAGAAAGCAAGGCTGACCATTCACAAATCCGGCGAAGCCACTCATTCTCGCCTCCTCATTTATGTCTCAAACACCCATCAAAATCGGTTTCGTCGGCGTCGGCTCCATGGGCCAGTGCGCCCACCTGCGCAATTACGCCAGCGCCAGTCTTTCCACTGAATGCGAGGTCGTCGCGATTGCGGAAATCCGGCCGAATCTCGCCCGTGAAGTCGCGGCTCGCTACGGGGTTCCTCGCGTTTACGAAAACCACGAGCAACTTCTCGCCAACGAGAAGCTCGACGCGATCGTGGCCTCGCAGCCTTTCACCCGGCACGGTTTGCTGGTTCCAGAATTGGCCAAGGCGGGCATCCCGATCTTCACCGAGAAACCGATTGCCGGCTCCATCAAGGCCGGTGAGAAAATCGTGCGCGCCCTGCAGGAGAGTAAGACATGGCTCATGCTCGGCTACCACAAGCGAAGCGATCCGGCGACCGAGTATGCCAAGCAGGTCATCGAAGAATGGAAGCGAACTGGCG
>JBIIPZ010000035.1:0-30775 GCA_044342325.1 Terrimicrobiaceae bacterium | reverse complement strand
CGTGGCAGTTGTGGTTTTTCTGGCAAGCGTCGTTGTGCCCGCTGTGAAACTCGTATCGCTTTCCTGGTTGCTGAGCTTACACGGGTCAGAAATTTCCCAATCCCGTCGCATGAAGGTTCACGCATTTCTCACGCGCATAGGCACCTGGGCGATGATTGATGTCTTCCTTCTTTCAATCCTCGTTGCCGTCGGGCAGCTTGGGATTCTAGCCAGCGTGCAAGCCGAGGTTGGTGCACTTTTTTTTGCAGTCATGATTATTTGCACGCTCTACGCAGCGGATATCTATAAGACTCACATGATCTGGCGGCAGCCATTGCCAAAATCCCAATGACGAATCAGAACGAACAACACGACCATGGAGTCATCAGCGACTCCCGCAAACGCAGCGTTGCCTGGGTTTTGATTTTCCCGATCATCGCCGCTGCCGCCACTGCATGGTTTCTGTGGACCGACTACAAATCGTTGGGCCCTGAAATCGAAATCTCATTCGATGAGGTGCCAGGAATTCAGGCGGGGAAAACCCCGCTCGTCTATCGCGGCGTCGATGCCGGGATTGTCTCCGCAGTGGAGTTGGATAAAAATCTCAACAAGGTTCTCGTCAAAGTCCGCCTCAAGGAATTTGCGGCAGGTCTAGCAAGCGAGGAGACCGACTTCTGGGTGGAAAAACCTGTCATCACCCTGGCGGAACTCACCGGTCTGGAATCCATCATCCAAGGCAACTCGATTCGTGCCCGTAACCCCGGTGGTGATTCGGCGACCCGTTTCGTGGGACTCCCTGAACCGCCGCTCATGCCGCTTCTTCCCGGAGCCTTCACCATCCGACTCAAGGGTGCGCAGATTCCATTCTTGAATAGAGGCACACCGGTCTACCACCGGGGAGTCAAAGTCGGACTCGTTCGAGAAAAACTTATCGATGAAAATGGAATGCCCGAACTTCGCGTGATGATCGAGCAGGCGTATCGCGACACTCTGCGCACGACCTCGCGGTTTTGGCGTTTGCCTGCGACATCCATGAAATTTGGCCAGCATGGCTTGAAGCTCGATGTGGAGGGGGTTGATGCCTTGGTGCAAGGCGCGCTGGCTTTTGATCACTTCGACAGGAATGGAATGGCAATCTCGAATGATGCTTTGCTGGAGTTATCCTCAAACGAGTTCGCCGCACGGAGCGCTGGGCGTCTCCTGACTGTGAGCTTTGACAATGCCCGGGGAATCACGCCGGGCGAAACCAAGGTTTGCTACCTCGGCCAACCAATCGGCCTTGTGGAATCGATTCAGCCCAGTCCCTCCACTGGCCTCATTCTTACAGCGGTTCGCCTCAGCCCAGAATACGAACATCTCGCAGATACAGCGGCTTCCTTCA
Source organism: Terrimicrobiaceae bacterium (assembly GCA_044342325.1). GTDB lineage: Bacteria > Verrucomicrobiota > Verrucomicrobiia > Chthoniobacterales > Terrimicrobiaceae > UBA967. The sequence goes on along the minus strand of JBIIPZ010000035.1, from coordinate 29,415 downwards.
CCCTCGTGCGCCCACATGTTTCCCTCCAAGGCGTGACCGGCCTCGATACACTCGTTACCGGAGTTTACATCGAACTCGCTCCCGGCACCGGTGGCACTCACACCGACCTCTTCGCCGGTCGATCAGTGACCAACGAGGAGTGGGAGCGCCTTCAAGCCGAACGCCAAGGCCTGGCATTCACTCTTTCTGCTGAAAACCTGCCGCCGATGGGCAAGGGGACCCCGGTTCTCTACAAGGGAGTCGTTGTAGGCTCGATCCTGGAAAAGAAACTCGATGCCGGCGAAAAGCCCGTCCTCCATGGAGTGATTCGCCCAGAGTTTCGTAATGCGTTGGATGCCGACGCCCGGTTCTGGCGCGTTCCGGCGACCTCCATCAAAGCGGGGCCCGGATTCCTGCAATTTGATGTCAATGGTCTTCAAGGCCTCATGCAAGGCGCGGTTGCTTTTGACACTTTCACACCCCGCACCAAGACGGCTTCGCAGAATGCCAACTTTGCTCTCTATGACGATGAGGTGAACGCCAGAGCCCTCTCAGCTCCGATTAAAATCCGGTTCATCAATGGCAGGGGACTAGCCCCGGGTCAGACGGAACTCCGCTACCTCGGCGTTCCTGTTGGCGTGGTGCATGGTGTGGAAACAGCCGAGGGTCGCGTCGTTGTTACAGCCCGCCTCAACCAAGGTTATGAATTTCTTCGCCGGGAGGATTCGTTCTTCTCGATCGTCCGCCCGAATATTTCCCTTCAGGGCATCACTGGCCTCGAAACGCTCATCAGCGGTGTTTACATCGAGTGCACACCCGGTTCCTCGAAGCGACTCGCGGATTCTTTTACAGGGCGCTCGACCATCGATGCTGAGGAAATACTCCAAAGTGGCCTGACTCTTAACCTCCTCTCAGATTCCACGCCCATCAATGCCGGATCCTCCGTCTACTACCGTGGCATCAATGTGGGACGTGTCACTGCGAAGTCGCTTTCATCCGATGGTCGCCAGATCATGCTGACTATTGTTGTGGAGAAAAAATATCGCCATCTTGTGCGGTCGAACTCGAAATTCTGGGACTCGAGCGGTCTCAAAGCCTCGCTCGGCTTCTTGCAATTCCGTATCCAAACCGAATCCATCATGGCCCCGGATGGCCGTATCGCCTTTGCCTCGCCAGATAACACTGCGATGGGAGCCGAAGCCAAGAGTGGAGACTCTTTTGAGCTGAACCACGAACCCCGCCCCGAGTGGCTCAAGTGGAATCCTAGCATCCCCGTGGGTGAGTAATCTGAGTGCGACTGCAAGCACGCCAACTTGACTATTTGCTCGTCGCTTGGAAAACCCCGTCCCAAGTGCTGGCAAGCGGGAGGTTCTGAAGGTCGACAATGCGTTTGAGCAAGAAGCGGGCGGGCGAATCGATTTCTGAAATTCCCTTCAGTAGTGCAAGAGCCTCTTCAAAATCGCGGCGGAAGTAATGTTCCAGCGCCCGGGTGTAGGTTTCAGCAATCTGAATGAGTTCCTTCGGAATCTCCTTCTTCATCCCAAGCAGTTCGTAGATTTCGAGCGGTTCTGTGCGTCCGACTACGGCTACACGATCCAGTTTGCGCCACGCAAAATCAGTGCAACTAGCAGCGTCGACGGTGTCCGAGCTCACAATGATGCGCGTGCCATAGATTTTATTGAGTCCCTCCAAGCGGCTGCAGAGGTTCACGCCATCGCCGATCGCAGTGTAGCTGAAGCGCTGCGCCGTTCCGACATTGCCAACCAATGCCTCGCTTGTGTGCAGACCGATTCTCACTTTGAGGTTCCATCCCTGGTTCGCACGCTGGAGAAGTTGTTGCTGAGCCTCGATAGCAGTTCGACAGGCCGCCCGGGCATGCAAGGCGAGGGGAGCAGGGGCATTGAAAAGAGCCATCAAGCCGTCGCCGAGAAATTTATCGATGACTCCATCCTCCTTGTGGATGGCATCGCCAAACACCTCAAAGTAGCCAGTGAGTGTATCCACCGCCTTCTCCGGAGTAACTTTTTCGGCATAGCCGGTAAAACCCTCGATATCGCAAAAAAGCACCGTGATGAGGCGTTTCTCGCCGCCAAGCGAGGCCACGCCGCCCGTCTTGACCAAGTCGCGCACGATGTGGATGGGCACATACTTGGAAAAAGACTTCAGGCTGTCGCGCATTCGGGCGATGGATTCCGAAAGCACGCGAATTTCGCGGATGAATGATTTGGGCAGCTGTATGGAGTCCATCTCAAAGCGACCGATCCTGGAGACCTCGCTCGTGAGGCTCTGCAGAGGATTGCTGACGCGCTTGGCGACAATTGTTGCGAGAATGAGCGTAACCACCAATGCCACTGCTGAAAGAATGGCGCTACTCCGCAAAGATTTCTCAACCGAGCCAAAAGTTTTATGGCGGTTGAAAACCACCGCGCTCAAGCATTTCACACCCCCTGCGACCTGTGTCAGGCGGAGGCCGAGGATGAGACTTTGCCCATTCAATGAGAACTCCTCGACGATGTGTCCAGTGCCATTGAAAAGATCATCTTTCTTTCGTTCGTCAGCCAGAAGAGACATGACTTTTGAAACGAGGGATTGGGCGTGTTTGGTTTTCTGTGGCGCTAGTAATTGGCCATCCTCGAGGAAGACAATAGCCTCACATGTCGAACTCTGCTGAAGCTCCGTGAGGTATTTTGTGATTTCCTCCAAGCTGAAATCTATCGCCAAAACGCCGATCAATCTCTGTTCCTTATCTCTGTAGGCGAGGGAGCAGCTTATTCCCCGGCCGCCTCCCACAAAATCATATGGCTTCGTCCATGCCAGGCCGCTTTTAGCCTGTGCTGCTTGAAACCAAGGCCTCGTCCGTGCGTCAAAGCCTTCAAATGTCTTTTCGAGACGCTCATTTTCCAGCGAACCATGGGGGTTGATATCCCAAGACTCCGCTTTGCCATCTTGAATATTTGAGACTCGGATTGAAATTTTGCCATCTTTGCTCTGAGCGCCAGCGAAGCTCCCATCGGCAAATCCAAAGTTGACCCATGTGATTCCCTTTTCAAACGCAAGGAGCGTTGCTAATTCCGTCGCCATTTCCTTGGGATCGTTGAGAGGGATGTCTCCGGCACGGAATTTATCAGTCAGTGAAAAGAGGATTCTTTCGCAGGGTTCAAAAAGGCTCTCAATCTGCTCGGCAACCGAGTCGAGGGATGCATTAATCTGGCCCAGAGCCAATTCCTGCACAGCTGAATTTGTTGCATTGAATATCACCCATGTCACCACTGCGGACTTTGCAACGATCAAGGTGACTATGATGGCAATAATGATTGAGCGAAAGGACATGAAATTAGCGTGTCATCGGAGGTTCGGAGCCGTCCTCGCCGGGCAGAATCGGATCAATGGCCTGAAAATCTACTGCTGGAGGAGCGTCTTTCAAGGTGACCTCGGCGGGATTGCCAGTAGGTGTCGGCTGTGGAGACGCCGAAAAAGCAGGCGGGGTGAACCGGAGGTGAAGCGAACTGTTTCTTAGAAAAACCTCCCGTCCGGTCTCGCCCTCGGATCGCTTCAAATCGATGCTTATTGTGTTTTCTCACTGCTTAAAATGGCGGGCTGAAACGAAGAGCGAGCCTTTGCGCCAACCGGCAAGCAGCAATCGTCCATTCCAGTCTGTGACGAGCGAGGGATCGTCCAGTGCGAACGAAGGGAACGATATCTGACCCGCTGGCGTTGCATTGATGGAAACACGCAGCTCGGCTTCTGGGTCGAGGCCCAATGCCTCGAGATGAATCACCGCACCTTCCACAATTCCATCCACTGGTGCCACAAATTCGATGGCTTGATTGAGTGGTTCGACCGCTGCGGACAATTCGGCTTCGACAATCGTGCCGACCCTTACATCACCAGTCAGCGGCACCGGCCGCGCGCCACTGACTTCGCGGTCGTCATAAGCTTGAAAGGAATCATCGATGAGTGCCGCCGTGCGCCTGCCGCCAAGCACAGCGGTTTCATCAAGCCTGGCAGGTCTCACGGCGAGACTCAGCAAGGAGTCGAATTTTCCAACATACGAAATCACCAGCGTGCCACCATCCTTCGTCAGCGACTGCGGCAGCAAAACGGTGCGCGAATTCAACCCCACAGGATTCCCGACCTCGCCGAGACCGTTCGAGATGGTCGATATTTCCTCGCCGTGTTTCCATTCCAGCGCAGGGCCTCCATCTCCTGTGTCTTCGAAGACCACCGTGACGGCATACATTTCCACGCTGGCTTCCTTCCAGAGCGGAGAAATCGGAATTTCCACATGCCCCGCCTCTGGCCTGATGGAAGCTGGCCCCTCCATCCAAGCGGGGAGGGGACTCATTTGCACACCTGGTTTCAAGGCAAGGAGGAAAGGATCAAATGTTCCACCGGCAGGAATCGAAAGCTCAACCGCCCGCGCAGGGAATGACGCTGCAAGCAAGCAGGCAAACGCCATCCGGCGAAACGAGCGGAACCGTTTCGATGATTTGGGATGGTCTGTAGCAGTCATTATGGAAACTCGCTTTGCGTTTGCCCTGAGGCGTCGCAAGCATAATCTGATTCCTCTCCGTTCATGAAAGAAAAAGAAACCGATCCCCGCATCCACTCCCTCACAGCTGAAGTCGCAGAAGGCAAAGCCACCCGATACATCGAGCAGATGATCGACACCGCGCTGGGGTTCGGAAGGGATCACGCCACCATCGCCGAACTTAAGCTCATGAGCCGCGCCCTGCGCGAAATGCGCACCGCCGCCCGCGTCTTCGCCCGCTACAGTCGCATCCGCAAAGTCGCCGTCTTCGGCAGCGCCCGCACGAAGCCCACCCAGCCCGAGTATGCGCAAGCCCTCGCCTTCGGGAAAAAAATTGTCGAAGCCGGTTACATGCTCATCACAGGCGGTGGAGATGGCATCATGGGTGCCGCCCAAGCAGGGGCAGGGGCCGAGAAGAGCTTCGGACTCAATATCCGGCTCCCATTCGAGCAGTCCGCCAACCCCACCATTCACGGCGACCCGAAGCTTATCGACTTCAATTATTTTTTTACCCGCAAGCTGAACTTCGCCAAGGAGACCAGTGCCTTCGCCCTCTTCCCGGGTGGATTCGGAACCCACGACGAGGGTTTCGAAATCCTCACACTCATGCAAACCGGAAAAATGCCCATCGTTCCCATCGTGATGGTGGACCGCCCGAATGGTCACTATTGGGAAACTTGGCGCCGATTTATCACAAACGACCTCTTGGCCAACGGACTCGTCTCCGACACAGATTTCCACCTCATCCACTTCACCTACGATGTGGACGACGCCGTGAAGCACATCTCGGACTTCTACCGGAATTTCCACTCCTACCGCTGGGTGCGTGAAAAAATGGTCATCCGCATCAACCACGCCCTCACCGACGAAGCCATCGCCGACCTCAACGCACGATTCGACGGCATCCTCGCCTCCGGCAGCATCGACCAAACATCCGCCCTTGAGGAGGAGGTCGACGACCACCACCTCCACCACATGCCCCGCATTGTCCTCGTGCCCAAGAAACGCGACTTCGGAAAGATTCGTCTGCTTCTAGACGCCATCAACGAAGCGCCGTCCGTTCCGGCCTAGTCGCAACCCCGCGCATCAGCGTGCTCGCTGACCGATTTTTGATCCGAATCACGACATTAGGAGGCTCCACTGAAAAGCTTTTCCAAGTTTTGGATTGCAGGTAGAGGTTTGCGGGCAAGGACCGGGCAGGCGGGGTTTCGCTTCGTGGGAACGCCGAGGTCCTCCTCGGCCCGGCGCTCATCTCAAGCGTTGCACATTTGAACCACGAATTTATCGAATCAACACGAATGATACCGATAAAGAAATTCTCTGGCGAAGCCGCTCCCTATTCGTGAAAACTCGTTCTATTTGAGGTTATGACTTGGTGACTGCCGCATGGCATTTTTGGATTTGATGGACCATGAGGGATGGCATATTTTCATTAAGCAATGACTCTGACCGTGGATATACCTGATGATCTGGCAGCCGACCTGGGCGCGGGATTCCAGAATCTCGGCCATGCTGCGCTTGAGGCTTTGGCGGCGGAAGCATATTCAAAAGAAGTGCTTTCGCTGGAGCAGGTCAGGAGAATGCTGGGGTTGGGTTCGCTCTGGGAGGCACAGGCGATGCTGAGCAGGCATGGTATGTGGCCCGACCAATCGGCAGAGGAAATCTTAGCCGATGCCCGCCGGTCGTTTGATTTCCGACATGCCATCCCGTGATCGTCGTCAGTGACAACTCCGTGCTGTCCTGTCTGTCAGAGATCGGTGAGCTGGATTTGCTCCGCAGGCTTTATGGTAAAGTGACCATTACGGAAACAATCCGTAAAGAAGCTATCCACTCGAGTGCTCCTGAATTCTTGAGGCTTCTGCTTCTGAAGATGCCCGATTGGATCTCGGTGGTTCCGGACGCGTCGCCCTATCTTGAAGAAACGGGAGCCTTGGATGCTGGGGAAGCCTCCGCCATCACGCTCGCATGGCAATTCCGAGATTCCAGCTTGCTGATTCTTGATGAAAAACGGGGTCGCAAGGTGGCGACCGCACTGGGTTTGCAAATCACCGGAACGGCGGGTCTTTTGACGGATGCCGCTGCGGCAGGCTTGGTGGATTTTGAAAATGTTTTTTTGCGTTTGTCGAAAACGGCATTTCGCTTGAGTGCGCAAGTGGTCGAGACTCTGCGCCAGAGTGTGAGTAAACCCCGTCCGCCTGCGGGGAGCTAAAAGGAAACAAGGGTTGATTGGCAACAAGGACCGGCCGTTCAATGAACGGTCAACGCGGGAAGACATCCAGCACCTTCTTGGCCTTTCGCTTCAGCGCGGGATCAAGATTCACTTTCAGAGTCTGCTGGCTCATGGCGTATTTTGTAATGAGGCCTTCCAATCATCGCAAGGCTTCAATGGGACTGCTCATCTTGCCCCTCTGTCTCTGGTCTATTTGAAAGGCGTCAACTGGTGCTGTCGGAGGGAAGAGTTTTCAAATGGCGGACTGCGGCGCCGGTTCGATCGACGCCGGCGCTGCAATGGATGAGCACCGGTTTGGGGAGTTCGTTGAAATATTGCTCCACCGCCTTCTTATTGTGCCCACAAGCACTCCGACTTCCTCGATCCACGGCGTGCCATGGAGATCACCTTCGAGGTCGCCCGTCTTGGCGAAAGCCTCTCACGGAGCAAAGACGCAGAGAAAATTTCACGACCGGAACGCCGACGTCCTCGTCGGCATCAGCACCTCATAGCGATGAGTCTACAGCAATCCCGCCAAAAACCAACGCGTCAATACGCGGAGCGAATTCTTGCGTTTGCAGGATTCTGAGGCATCCTTAATAGCATTAAATATCAATAATTTATGCCGCCCCCATTTGATCTTCACGAAAGCTAAATTTCTCCACGCACTACTTGGCAAACAGCGTGGCGGATGTCCAAAAGTTTGCGTTCCGTGATTTTCCCCGCCCGACGCCTCACGATACCGCTACTCGCAGTCACAAGCCTTTGTGGCAAAAAATAACTCTGCCTGGGCAGCCCACCAGCGAAGAAACCCGCTTGGTCAACACGAATGACATGCCTGTGAGTGTAGGGCTTGCTGGTGATCTGGCAAATAAGCACATCTCCTCGATCCAAGGAGGCTAAAACAAGTGCGGGCCGGACTTTTTGGCTTGTCAAATCCGTGAAAGGAAATGGGACGACCACCACATCGCCTGCTACAAGTCCTTCCATGCCTCATCCTCCTCGGGGGAAGACCAATCTTCCGCCCAAGCCGTCTGGGCCAATGGCAAAAAGGATTCGCCGCTCGGCGATGACGCAGCATTCCGGCTTTTCAAAAAAGCTAAAAAATCCAGAACCTCCCGGCGCGTTTCCTCTGGCACGCTTTCAAGTTCGGCAATCAGCATCGCAGATGACATGCAATTAAAAAAACCGACCCACGCGAATCGTCAAGGGAAACATCCGGAATTCATTTAGAAACGGGGGGCTGCTGCGAACCGCAAAAGGCTCGTCCTTGAACTCTACGCCAGTCGGGAAATAGGATTGTTAGGTTTTCAGCGAGATATGGACTTATTGCCATTTGTCCATATGTCGCCGGATTGGGTTTGCGGAAAAGGAACGGGCGGGCGGGGTTTCGCTTCGTGGGAACGCCGAGGTCCTCCTCGGCCTGTTTGCTCAGCGATGCTAAAGGAAAATTGGACCCGTTACCCGCCATCTCACTCCGACTCCCTCGATCCACGCCGTATCATGGAGAATACCTTCGAGGTCGCCCGTCTTGGCGAAAGCCTCTCACGGAGACACCAAGACGCGGAGAAAACTTCGTGAACGGAACGCCGACGTCCCCGTCGGCATCATCGCCTCATAGCGATGACCCCTCGGCAACTCCGCCAAACCCAATGCGTCAAAATGCGGGGCGAATTCGTGCTTTTGCTGAATTCAAACGCTTGATTAGCGTGATTAACTATCAAGATTTTATGCTGACCCCTCTGACATCCTGCCTTGCTCAGCGGCGATTTCAGGAGATATGTCAAACACTCATTTTACCTTCAGAAAAGCACTCGCTTTTTGTGCTTGCGCGCAGCTGGTTTCGGATACCTTTTTCCCATGAATAAATTGCCTCCTAGAAGCCCCGGCGATCTCCAACGACGCCTCTTTCAAATCTCCGAAACGCTTTCCCTCGAAGAGCGCAATCTTCGCAATAATCCCTCGGGCCTCTCACGGGCCGCAGATTTCATCGAGGAGTTTTTTTCACGGTCTGGATTCAGCGTTTCGCGCCAAACTTTCCAAGTCGATCGCTTTGATTGCCACAACCTCGAAGCCGTGCCTCGCGACTTTTGCGGATTGCAGGAACCCCACTGGATTCTCGGTGCGCACTATGACTCGGCTCCGGGCACATTTGGTGCAGATGACAACATATCAGCCGTGGCCATCCTTTTGGAAACAGCTCGCCTCCTCATGCAGTCCGACCATCCGCCGCGTAACATCCGCTTCGTGGCCTACACAAACGAAGAGCCTCCCCATTTCATGAACGAGTCGATGGGCAGTCGCGTTCATGCCACATCCTGCCGAAAAAACGGCGACAACCTCCAAGGCATGATCTGCCTCGAAAGCCTCGGCTATTTCACAGACGAGCCCGGATCGCAGGAGTTGCCCATTTACGGTGTTCCCGATGAGACACTCACATTCGCACGCTCACGTGACATCGATCCAACGATCGGAAACTACATCGCCATCGTGGGCGATGAGCATTCGACCCCACTGCTTGCCCGCTTTGATGCCGCGTTCTCCAGAGACCCTGTGCCCACTCTCCCGCTCGTCATGCCCGAAATGCGCCTCTCCGACCACCTCTGCTACTGGGATGAGGGCTTCCCTGCCTTGATGCTCACCGATACCGCCCTCTTCCGAAATCCCAATTACCACAAGCACACCGACGCCGTGGACACGCTGGATTTCGAGGCCATGGCATCGATCACCGAAAACCTAGTATCTGCCTTGCCCCGATTCGCAGGCATTTCCCCCTCGTCTTGATTTCTCAGGTTGCTAAATTCTGCTCCATGCAAGCGATAGTCACTGCGCTGGAATTGTTTAATGCATGATGCATAGAAATGCAGTGATTTCACCTTCGGCGTGGCTTTGATGAATTCCCTCCATTAAGTAAGTTGGTTATAATCTCACCCCCAATAGATAATACATCTTTAGCAACAGCTCCTCCGATTTTTTTTGCATCTTTCTTTAGAGAGCTTTTTAGATGCGCTTCTACTCCGTCTAAAAAATGACTGGCGTATGAATCTTGGGACGACTCATTTTGGTGTGTTTTTTTAGAAGCCACTCTGGATGGGGTTTGAGAATCCCCTGAATTTCTTGGATTTAGCGCTTCATCTTGTTTTTTAAGGATATGGTTAACCGCCGGAGCTATCTTAAAGGGGTCGTGTTCCACATCAAAAATGCCAGATTCCCCCATAAAACGCGAAAACCCCAGCTCAGTAGCAGAGTCAAAAATAGCGATAGCATTGCCAGATTCATCTTTTTCGCAACCAACAAGAGTGGCGGTGCCTATAAAACCGCCGTATTCGAGCTCCTCTTTCTTAGGATAAGATGCTACGCGAAGCTGGCGACATTGTTCTGTGAAATTACTGAACTCAGCTGTAGATACGGGGTCTGGAGTCGCATAAATCAGAATAGACCCACGATAACCTGTTTTTTTAAAAATTTTAACGCGTGAAATATACTCATTAATAATTAACCACGCTTGAGGTTGAGTAATGCCTAATGCTTTCATTATATAAAATTAATCTATGGGTATGCCGACAAAGCGTTGGTATTCAAAACTTATTTCATCTTGAATTCCTGGTATTTGTGCTTGAGCTGCCAAATTCGAGTCGCCGTTAATAGATCCAAATGCACCCTCTTTTGCTTCGAGGCTTTCAATAGTCGGTTCACTTACGCTCGCATCTGAACTAAATTCAAAAGAAAAACCCGGGTAGCTTCTTGAAAGAAATTCTGTCATGGAATCCATGACGGGGCCTTTACAATTCAGCGGAATAGCAAGCAAACATTTCGCTTTCATAATTGCATATAAGTAACTTCCAATGATTTTGTTAATCTCTCTTCTTGGATATTAGCCGAGAGATTAAACGGCGAGTTATCAAAGCGCTGGAAGATATCGAGTCCACGGTCGAGGGTGATTTTCCAACCGGTGTCCGTTGTAATGCTTCTCGCATGGAAGGTTTGCGTGCCGTCGTATTCAAATGTTACTGCCACTCTTGAGCCTGTGCAGGAGTCTTGAATCTTTTGGAGCGCCTCCTCCTGGTCAACACATTTTTCTGGGTCAGTTTTTGTTACGAGATGGACTGCCGTCTCCTCGCCTTCGGGAGTCAACTGATGAACGAGTTCGACAAACTCCATAAAGTTCCGGATTTGCCAAAAGGCGCGAATGTAGGGATCTGAGACAGTGATTTTTGTGGCGCCCTTGAGGTGTTTCGCGAATAGCCTCCGGTAGCTCCACCCCTTGCTGTTTTCGGGAATCACGATGTGGCCGGTTTTAGGGCCGTCCGCCGGGGGTGACGATTCACTCGATGGTTTGCTGGCCTCCGAGGCGGCTTCAGTGGTTTCGGCCTCCGAGGCGGCATTTCCTCCACGGGCCAAGGTCGGATATTGGATTTCCTCCGGTGTCACGACCTTGTGTTCCTTGCCGGAGTCTTTGTCGAAGTAGCTGAACTCGACGGGCACGAAGGTTTCGTCGATTTTCAGAATCTGTTCCTTGACCCGACGGCGGCCTTCCAGCGAGAAGGCGAGCAACTCCTCCACCTCGGTTTTCTCCAACTTGCCATGGGGAAACAGGATTTTCAAAAGTCCCGAGAAGGTCTTGTGCACGCCATCGCGATCGCGCGTGGTGATCTCGGAATTGATTTCAAAAAACGGCTGGTAGGAGGTTGATAAATCCCGGCCACGCAGATGACGGAAGACTTCCGCCAGATAGTCCACGATGAAGCCGAAACCGTTCGAAAAAAGCTCCGTCCTGAGCGGGCTCGATTCCCAGCCCGGGTTGTAGCAATGCAGACGATCCAGAAACGCGGAGTCGATGTATTTGTCGGGAAGCTCCTCGAAAAAGTGGGAGTGCTTCATCATGTAGGGCACCGACTTTTTGGTGTTGCCCATGAAAACCATGGAGGCTTCCGCGCCGAGGGATTCAATTCCACGGGAGAAGCTCTTGTTCGCCATGTAGTTTTTCATGATGTCGACGAGGTTCTTTTCGACCTTCTTGTCCTTCCCCGCGAATTCATCGAAGCAGACATTGTCCCAGTAGCCCACGAGGCCGATTTTGCCGCTGGAGTTGTTCACGAAGAGTTTGGAGACCGTGATTTCTCCGCCGGAGATCAGAATGCCATGGGGTGAAAATTCCGAGTAGATGTGGGATTTGCCCGTGCCCTTGGGACCCAACTCGATGAGGTTGTAATTCCGCTCGCAGAATGGAATCAGGCGGGTCACCAAAAGCAGTTTCCCCCTGCGTGAAAAATGCTCGGGATTGAAGCCCATCGTCTGCAAAAGCACATCCATCCACTCGTCAGTGGTAAATTCCGCACGGGCGGCGAGGAATTGATCGATATCCACATTGGCGACTTGGATCGGCTTGAGACTCTCCAAGTGCCAGGGCTCCTGTGTGCGATCCTCGGTCGGTTGGTAGCTAAGATCGGCGATGCACCACACCCCACCGACGAGCAGTTTGGGATGCTTTTTGATGTAGCTTGAATCAACATTTACCCGCTTGAGGCCGAGGTTGGAAAACTTGGCTTCGTAGCAATCTGAGGAGTCGTTGAGTTCGACAGTGACCTTGTCGATGACCTTGTGCCGACCTTTCTCCTTGATGGTGGATTTGATCAGCTCGCTTTCGTTGCGGTGGACGAAGTGCTTTTGAAGGATGCTTTTGACCGTTTCGATTCCACTTTGGATGGAATCTTCATCATCGGTGGCGCAATGCTGACCGAGCAGGTATTCAAGCACATAGCTCGGGACGATGGCGTTGCCTTTCACCGCTTTGGTGAGATCCTTGCGGACAACCAAGCCAGCGAAGTGTTGGAGGATTTTGGTATCGAGTGGGGTCATTTTTTAGAGGTCACAAGTCGTCGAAGTCGCTTTCAAAAGCTCTGCGAAGTTTGAACGGGAATTCCCTGTAGATGCGTGCCTGCGCAGTTCCAGGAATGAGTTCTTCAAGTTTTAGGAGGATTTCCTGCTGGTTGAATTGTTCTGCCTCGCGCCCAAAAATGAACTGTTCGCGCCGCTCGCGTTGCCGGGCATCTTCATGGATCGAGTCGAATCGAAGACTCTTGGACTCGCTCAATGCCACGCCTGTTTTGGAGTAAAAGCCTGCTCGGATGTCCCGTGGCAGGCACTTCTCTCCAACAGGCTCAGTTTGAAGGAAGGTAATGGTGACTTGCCCTGTGGTGATTTGCTGCCCGCTGCGGATGATATCGACTTCCACCGGTGCCGTATCACTCACCCGGTCTTTGCGAATTTTGAGAACAGGCACGACCACTTCCTGTATGGAAGTGCCTCCATGCACATATCGACTCCCAGAGCCTTTCTGCCGGAGGCGTTGAATACCTTTTGGGAATCCAACACTGACCTCACCTTGCAATTCCATTTGGGCAGAGGAAAAAACCTTGAGTCGGGGGTTTGACGGAATTTGGGGCGCCACAATAAAGCGCCGGTCGAAACGAAGCGCTCCCTCGGGTGCTGAGATTTCCAAAAAGTCGCTCTCCGCAACAGGCTCGTGCTGGTAGAGGAACCCATGGTCGGCTGTGACGAGAAAATGGTTCGCATTCACAGCCGCCCCTTTTTTGAGAATGCGGATGATCTCATCAAGCGCCTTCGCCACGGCTTCGCATGTCTTATGTTCGGTGTCGCGCTTATCGCCCACAGCGTCGATGACATCGTGGTAAATGAAGACCACATCGTGCTCGCGGGTGAGATTCCGCCCATCCGTCTTCGAGTTCATCGCTAAAAAAGCTTCCGCAGTGAGTGCTGTGGCTCGGCAACCGCCTTGAGAAGACAGAATCTTCGCGCGCGCCTCGGTGCCTGCCGTGCTGCTGCCATCTGCGAGAATTGTTTTTGCATCGCTGCTGAATTCCAAGTGGCGATGAGGGAGCAAGGCCGCCATACCCAGTTGGGTGAAACTCGGCACTGCTGCAAGCATGGGCTCCATCTCCGCAGACCAGCGATCCTCTTTTAGGATTTTTTCCAGAAGCTCTGTGCCAGCCTCGTAGCGCATGGCATCCGATACGATTACAAAAATCTTTCGACCTTCGGAGACCTGTGGGCGAACGAAAGTTTGGTAGAAAGCACGCTGGGATACGACATCCGAGGGTTTCCAAGACTCCGATCGGTCCACCCATTCCTGCCAATTTGCCGCGAGGCGCGAACAAAACTCATTCACATACAGGCCTTCAATCCGCGAGACTAACTTCTCAAGAAGCGATGTTTGGCCGGATTTGGAATAGGCATGAATGAAGGATCGGTAGAGACGGTCGATCGCGAACCAAGAGGCGGCATATTTCCGAATCCCTGCATCAAAGGACTCAATGCTGATATCCAGCTTGGGAAGTTTTTCTAATAATTCCGCTGCCACGGCAAGCGCCTCATAGAGACACCGAATCCCCTCATCTCTCCGCGCCCAGTGCAGCGAGGAGCGGGCTTTGGCACGCTGAATGACCCGGTCAGTGGGCATGCTCTCCGCGACCAACGCATCCCGAAGATCAGCGATTACGCGTAGATCCACGCGCCGAAACACATCGTTTTCCAGCAGGTCAGAAGAGTCCTCCAGAGCATTGAGTGCAGCCGAGATGTTGAGCAGTTCATCGGCACGCTCGGAAAGTATCGCATAGCACTCTCCGTGTTCGGCGCTGTCCTTCCAACGATTAAGAAAAACAACGGACGCCCTGGGATCGACTCCGCCTGCATCGCCTAAATGGGATGCCGCTCGAAAGACCGATAAAATGAAATCCAAGAGCGTGGGCTCTGGCCTGCTATAATCGAACTCCCTCTGGATCGAGTCCCACAGCGCGCCATGCAGTGCAAAATTACCCAAGTTTTCAAAAAGCTCTTTTTTTCCTGCAGAAAACTCACCCAGTATTGCAAGAAGAACGCTGTCAAAACGAGGCTCAACACCGCAAGCCACTGCGATCATTTTGAGCCGCACTTCCCTCTCTGTGTCGTCGGGCTTCAACCATTTTTTTAATGCCGCTACGCGTTCCTTGCTGTTGAAAAAGACGATGTGCTTTTCCACGAGAGCCTTCAGTTCTGGGGGCAAGTCGGCATCGATGAGCGCTAGAGAAGCTCGGTCTGGAGAAAACGGTTCACCATTTGCGAGAAGCAGATCGAGCAGCCAGTTTTCATGATCCTCCGGCCTCTGCTGTCCCTGAAAGTAGAGGAGAAATTGCTGGTTGGGAGACTGGCGAACGATCCGGTGCTTCACACCGAATTCATTTTTCCGCACCGCGATTTTTTCGACCCCCTCCACGCTTAAGGCGTCGAATTCCGTCCACCACTCCGCTTCGGCATCATACCAGAAAACGATTCGACTCTGAGCGAGGCGTTTTTCAAGAGTGGCTTGGATTTTTGGTAGGCTCATATCGCGGGCGAGAGGATTTTTTCAAGCAGGCGGTAAACGCGCGTTCCAATGGGAAGAGGGAGCAAGGCAGTTGGGCTATAGGGAGACTTTTCGAGGGCCTGTGCCCGCCGGATAGCAATCTCAACCAGATCGAGTGGAAACTGCCCGGGCAGTATGTTGGTTTTATTGTATGATCCGAGACGGGCACGAAGTGAGCTTTCTACCGCAGCGCAGTTGTCCAACTCCGCATCCGGCGAAACCTCCTCGTGATGCAGGAGTAGCCACAGCTCGAAGCAAGGATTGCTGATCGCCACCTCAAATCCTGCCGTCTTGCCAGCTCGGAGCGCTTCAAGGGTTTGCGGGGTGTGGGTGCCTTTGAAGTGATGGTCTCGATCGAGGAAAATCCAGAACTCATCCCTCTCCCGAATTTCATGGGCGTTGGCGTAAACCTCGTAGGCCGCCTTGAGCCTGGCCACGACATGGGCCGGAGAGGATTCACCCCGCTCCGTAGGTAAAACAACCACCCTCACTCTCCGGAGTGCCAGATGCTTGAAGTATTGCTCCGGGGCATAAGTGTCATCCGTTGCCACCACAAAAACACGATCGTCACGGAATTCCCGGATCTCTCGACCTATTGAGACTGGGCGGCGGTTGAGAAGACTCATTTGGCCAGTGCCAGCGCAGGTTCCGCTTTGTTGGGGTGCAGCTCCGCCATGATTTTTCCGACCCACTCGGGAAGCTCGTTTTCAATCGGTGGAACGGCGTCGAAGCGCCCTTGCAAGTAGGCCTTGTCCACCTTCAGATCCGTTCGCACACGGTATTCCGCGAGGGAGTAAATCTCGGATGCACCGCGCGCCCCCTGTTTTTTCACAAACCAGATTTCGTCCCTCCGGAGCAGTTCCAAATCGAGGAATGCCGTCTCGTGGGTGGTGAAGACCAGTTGGCTGCCAATGCAGTTTTCGAGAAATGAGCGCACGAATCCTTTGGCCAGGAGCGGATGCAGGCTTCGATCGATCTCGTCGATCACATAGATGCCAGCTCCTTGCTTGCCACCGTGCAGCACGGGCAGGAGATGCGTGAGCCGCTTGGTGCCATCCGATTCTTCGTTGAAAGGCAGGCCCACGCGACGCCCATCGGAGGTTAGATGCTCGGCGGTGAGTGTGCGCAAGCGCACCTTCATGCCGGAAAGGTTCTCCACAAGCATTTCCGAACCGTCCCGCGCGGGAAGGCCGATCTGCTCGCCCGGGGGCAAATCTTCGATCATCCGTTGCAAGTTCGGCTCAAGCCCCGAGAGGACATTCTTGTCGAGGTCGCTCGTTTCGACCTTTAACTCCTCCACGCCTGTTTCCACGCGGCGCAGAAATTCTCCAGCGAAATCCGTGAAGTCCTTGTTCTGTGCCACCAGACGGGACAGCAACTGGAAGGTCGCATCCGCAGGAATGATTGTGACCGAGTCCATCCACTCCAAGGCCGCCCGGAAGAGAGGCCCTTGGTCCGCCTCCTGCAACATCGCTCCCACAGCATGGAGGAAGAGTTGGTTGGGGAGCACTCCCACTTTGGCCAACTCGCGGGGCTTTGTGTGGTCTCCCCACTCCGAGTCTGCGGCCATCGCCGGACCCGTCTGAATCATCACTTTGCCGGAGGCGTTCGTTGCCCGCTCGAAGACGGTCGTCTCCTTGGATCCGCGCAGGACGCTCAGCCACTCGGCACAAACCTTTTTTTCATCCACTTGGCAGCCGTAGGCAAACACGCGGCCATCCTGCACAAATTGCACAGAGAATTCGCTCGGCTCGCGCGGCGTTTCCTCATCCAACGCGAAGGCCTGGCGCGGGATTGCTTTTTTCGGCTCCGTGCCTTCCAGCACAAGCATTCTCAGAAAACCCAGAGCCCTCACCAGATTCGATTTTCCCGCGCCGTTAGCTCCATACACCGCTGCCACCGGCAAGACTTTGTTTTCATCCTGTGGAATCGGGGTGAGGTGGTTCTCATGGTCCGGATGGCGATTGCTCGCCACCATGGACAGCGTTTGCGTCTCCTTGAAGGATCGGAAATTCTCAACAGTGAAGGATAAAAGCATATGTTGTGAAAAAATCACACTTATTGAACTATTTCAATTTTTAAAAACGGATTATTTTAGGATTCTGTGACTTTTTCTCAGTCTCTTGATCGCTCATCGGTTTTTTTAGAAGTGATCAAGGAGGAATTCAGACCGGACTTTGCTGAGCCATCTTTTGAGATGCCACTCATGGAGTTTGGGTTTGCTCCCACTGGCTTCGGCCAATTCTTCCAGCGAGACGAGCTTTGACTCCAAACCGAGTGCACAGGCGGTTTTGACGGCGGCCTTGTCGGCCGTGGTAACGATCCAGGCGTCGTCGTGTCTTGCCGCCACATGGGCCAGAAGATCGCGCTCGCCCGCGTCCAGGGCCGAGATATTCGGGGTCTTGGCGGATGCCAACAAGATATCGGCTTGAGAAACCATCTCTACAGTCACATGCCGGAAGATTGTGGAGGCATCCACAGGCACATATCTGGACTTGTCGGCAGGCACCTTCAGCGCCTCGTCCCGCACCGTGGCCACGGTATGGATGGCAAAGCGCTGGGCGATTGATTTCCAACAACCGGTCCGCACCGCTTCGATGATCACATTGGTATCCACATACACGATTTTTGGGAGTGGCGGCATCGGGGAGTTTTCAAAGACCGACTTCTAATGGCACGGCATGGCTCTTGCAGAGGGTCCGGAGTTCGTGCAGGTCGATATCGAGAATCTCAAGCACGCGCCGCACGGAGACATCCCCATGAGTTATTCCCTGCGCCACGCGCTCCAGATACTGCCGCGAGAAAGCCGGGGGGGTCTCCGCATCCTTGCGATCCCGCGTTTTCTTGGAACTCGGGCTCCAATCTCCACGGGTAATGAGGCCAAGGGCCACCAAGCGCCAAGCCAGAGCCGACTTTGAGACTTGAAACACATCGGCGACGGAAGAAATCCACTCGTCCATGCCTTGAGTGGCAGGCTTTGCCGCCCAGAGTTGAGTGAGGTTTTCGCCCGGCATCAGCAGGGCACCGGCGAAGTTATCCGCCAGTTGCTCGATGCGTTTGGCTTTGTAGCGTGTCGGCTCTTCTCGATCCACTCGCTCGGGCGGCATTGCATCCCATGTGAGCACATGAAAAAGCTCGTGCGCCAAATCGAAGGCCTGTCGCGATCCAGGTTCCTTGCGGTTGATCAAAATGCTGTCACCGCCCGACAACTGAACGGCAGCTCCAGAGACACCCTTGGGCATGTCCGCATGGAGAAGCAGGATTTCAAGCTCCTGCTCGATCGCTCCGGCCAACCGCTCAGCCGGCACCTTGCCGAGCATGAGGTCCCGTGCGACCTGTTCTCCGGCCCGCTGAGCCTCTTCGAAGGTGCTTTTCTCATGGAGCGCCAAGCGGGGTCGCAAAATACGGGGAGGCCTCCCTCGCTTCTCACTCAAGTAACGCCACAGGGCGAGCCACTTTCCGACTCGTTCCTCAAAATCGTCCAAGGCGACTTCCTCCGAGCCCTTGGCCCGATAGGAAAAGCCGCCCTCTCCGACGATGCGAAAGGGATCCGCAAAAAAATCGAGATCCTTTCCTGTGGCTTTGATGATGGCCAAGAGTTCGGACACTCCGACCCGGCGCTGATCCGCCTCGATGGCCGCCAGCGTCTGCCTGTCTTTGAAACCAACCTTCCGGCTGAGCTGGCTCTGCGTGAGCCCGGCAAACTCCCGGGCGGAGACCACCCGCCGCGCCAAGTGGGGCAAGTTCAGTGATTCGGCTTCATTCATAACAGGACACACTCTCTTGCATTTTTCATTTTGCAAGATTTTTTAATCCTCCTCCTTCTTCTCCAAGCCGGGAATGCTCTCCAGCAGGCCTTTGAATTTGAGGTAGTTCACCTTCACGCCGTCATCGAGGTCGATTTCGAGGCGTTTTTGGGCGAGGGGCAGGACGATGTCGCGCTCCCAGGCGCGGATTTCCTTCAGCATCTTCTCGATCTTGCCGAGTTCCTTGGCGGCGCGGGTGCGTTCGGCGGGGCGGACGGACTCGTCGAGCGTGATGGCGGTGAGTTGGCGATGGCGCTCTTCGAGCTTGTGCAGGAAGCTGCGGACATAGTCGTTCAGGAGCAGATTCACCGTGTCGC
Organism: Terrimicrobiaceae bacterium; assembly: GCA_044342325.1. GTDB lineage: Bacteria > Verrucomicrobiota > Verrucomicrobiia > Chthoniobacterales > Terrimicrobiaceae > UBA967. Next base: position 10,172 of record JBIIPZ010000035.1, on the reverse strand, counting down.
GGTTGTAGCGGTGCAGGTAGATGAGCGCTTGGAAACTGCCTTGAGGACTGCTCACCATCCAGTAGATCGGGCGCTTCTTGTAGGTTTTGAGGTGGTCCTTGTAGAAATCCTTCGCAAAATACTTCCGCAGGTCCTTGCCGAGGGCGCCTTCGATAAAAGCAAGATTCTCGGCGAGCTTGGCGTCGCCAAATGTGACGCGTAGGAACTCGCGGAAACGCGCCACGATGTCGTCGCTGAACCAGTCGCCATCGAGCACGGGTAGAATGCCGTCTGCATCGGGGGCAAACGAGGGGTTGGGCACTTTGGCCATGTAATCCTGCACCGTTGATCCTGCATCGGCGATGATGAGGCTGGGGGCATCAAGGGAGTAACGGCCAAACATGCAGCCGATGGCGTAGGAGAGGAAGGCAACCAAGTCGGTCCGCTGATCGGCGCGAGCGAGGGTGATTTGCGCCTCGGGCACTTCGGGCTGCAACTCGCCGTCGAGGCCGTAGGCGGCGATAAAGAGCCGGTTGTTCTCCGTCTCCAGCTCCTGCATCCGGCGGATGGCGGCGGTGCTCTGCGCCTCCCAATTCCGCCAGCTCGCCTCCAGCGTGGCGCCCTTCAGCCCCGGCCGCAGCAACGGCTGGTCGAGGAAGTCCCACGATGTCTCGAAGTTGTCCCAGTCGGCTTTTGCAATCTTGAGGCACTCGCCAACTATGGCTCCAACCCTTTCTTTAGAATGGTCTGGGATTGGAATCCGCCCGAGATAACCGGGGTGAAGGTTTACGGTAGGATTGATGATTTTCAGCGCGTTAGCGGCAACCTTCGAATTCAGCGCACCCAATAAAAACAAATTGTCAGCAGCCTTCTTCGGCTGACATAGGCCAGCAGCGGCGTCAAAAATATATCCCTCGGGATGAAAGCGGAATCCGGTTTCGGCAATGGTGACAACAGTCCAGCAAATCGCAGGTCGAAAAACTTGGTCCAAATTGAAGTTGTGAGCCCAAATTCGTTCCCCTCCGGGATGCAAGGTTGTCTGAAGTGCGTGGCCGTCATTCGACCAGTCAACTACGGATTCAGAATTGCCATACCACTTGCGGAACTCCCCGCCCTTCGCATAGGGAAACCACTTCTTTCCAGATTCCTTGGCGGCAGGTCTAGAAGGTAACCGGAAACCGACTCGCGGCGAGGCGACTTCAAACCACTGCCGGACGTAGATTGCGTTCTTTCCGGTTGCCATGCCGATTCGAGCATCCGCTAACTTTTCGAGAGCCTCAAAGTCCTCGAATGCCTTCCTCATCGCGGGACTAATCCAATAGGCAATCGGACATCCCGGCAGTTTTATGAAATTAGCTTGTCGTGCCCTAAACGCCCCATACCCGCGGTCTCGAAAGCGCTTTTCGATTTCTTCAACGGAAACAACCTCACTTTGATTCTCGAATAATCGTCGATAAAATCCAACGCTTTCCTTGTCGGTGCGGTTTGCGAATACGAATGCAACGCTCCCAAAATCCGAACCGAACATTCCGCGGCCTAAATGCAGGAAGCTACTAATCGTAATTTCTCGAACAAGCCGATGTCGGAAGTCCTCAAACGAGCTTAAGAACAGCCATGACGGCAGATTGATCATGGCAAGTAGCCCATCCTTGATGGCGATGCAGCGACACCGCTCCATGAAGCATGTCATTAGGTCGCTCTTTGCATCGGGGTAATGCTTCGAGACAAACACTTTCAAAGCGTTGTTCATCGCCTTGCTGCCCATATACGGCGGATTTGCCACGACGACATGATACCGACGGGTGAGCGCCTCGGCTTGTTCGAGCACGCGCAGGACTTTGAGGTGCGTCTCGCGCAGGAAAAGCTGGCCGCCGAGGTCCTTGATCTCGATGGCGCGGCGCGCGAAGGTGATTGCCCGTTCGTCGAGGCAGGGCTGGATGAGCGAGCCGAAGTTCTTCGCCTCCTCGAACTGGTGAAGCAACTTGAGCATCGGCTTATTAAAAAGGTCGCCTACCCCGATTGCGCGGATGTAATCGCGCAGTTCGTTTTCTTCAAATTTCACATCACGCAGTTCGACGATATTTGGCTGGACCATACGGCGGAAGAACCGGACATCCTTCGCACGGGCCTTCATGCAGAGGGCAAAAGCCGCCAAGGCTGCCGCGCGGTCGCAGATGTCCACACCGTGGAGGTTGTGTTTGAGGATGAGCCCGGGAATCTCCGGGGCATCGTAGCCCTCCTCCTCATACATCGCATAGAGAAGGTCGAATGAGTAGGTGAGCATGTGGGCGGAGCCTGCCGCTGGATCGATGAGCTTGATGTCCTCGGGCTTGGTGATTTTGAGAAAATCTGTCTCTGCCTCGCCCTCGATGTAGTAGGGCATCTGCGCCCGCAGTTTGGACTGTGGGCGATTCAAGAGCCAAAGTCGGCCCAGAGAGTTCTCCACCAGATAGCGAACGATCCAATGCGGAGTGAAAAGCTGGGTCACAGCAGGAATATCCTCGGTGGGCACAGACGCCTTGCGGGCCATGACAGCGTCTTTTTTATCCGAGATGTAGAATTGGTAGAGCCAGCCGATGACCTCGACATCGCGGCAATCCTCGTCGGCCAAGCCGATGCGGAAAGCGTGGACGATAGAGTGCTCGGTAAGGACATCCTCGGGCAGGAGGAGTTCGGTGGCGTCGCCGATTTCCTCAAAGAGAAACGGCATGTAGGCGTGGTAGTGGTTGCACGCGGCCACAAGCAGCAGTCGGTAAGCCTCTGCTTGGGGATCCGGACTGGGAATGCGCCCAGAGAGGATATCCTCGAACGCTTCGGCATTCGCCATTTCTTGCCGGAAAGTAGAATCAAGCGTGCCGCCTCGGGCTTGCTGGAGAATCTCCGGCATGACCTCATGGGGCGAGGCGGGCGAGACCACACGGGCGCCGAAGGTGTGGTAGCCATTCGCATCCATGAAGCGCAGGGCGGAGAGACGGTTGAACCATGTGTAGGAGACCCGCTCGATAAGGGCCTCGCGCCCTTCCTTCGCCAGCATCTCCTCCAGCTTGCGAATCTGTGGAGCAAACTGCCGATGCGCAGCGGAGTCCGGCTTGGATGAACCCGTGCCAAGCCAGAAGACGAGGCGGTTCTCGACGAGTTCGTGAAGTCTCTCGCGTGCGGATTGGGCGAATTTTTTCAGGGCGGATTGGTCCATGGCGTGGAGGATCAGAGGGTGATGCGTTTATTGTTCCGGAGCGTGGCGGAGTAGGTCTCGCGAATGGCATCGAGGTAGGCGGCAAGATCCTCCTCGTTTTCCAAAACGGTTTTTTTAAACGGGACATGAATCTTCCGCACGGTCACATACTCGGGGGCTGGGTCCTCATCGTCACCGCCCTCGCGCAGGATCAAGCTGGAGGCTTTCTGGAGCTGGCTGGGGAGAAGCTCAGTGGCCGCACGCTCTGCCGCCTCGCGAACAACAGGGGCAAGGCGCTCGGTTTTCAGTCGGGTGGTAGCGGCATCGAAGGGCTCCAGCAAGTCGGCGCGTTTATCGGAATCCAGCGCAGTAAATTCGGGTGATGAAACAAAGCTCTCCCGGGCCTTTGCCAGACGGCCTGCCGCCTCCTCGCGGGCCTCGGTGACCAGCTTGGACACGGCCTCGCGCACGGAGGAGAGCTTGGCATTGGCCTGCTGGAGGGTGTTTCCCTTGTAAGCAGTGCGGGATTCCACAGCGGCCCTCAAGGGAGCGATGTCATCCTCTGGGAGATCCACAAAGTTTGGGGCTTCATCGCGTAGGAACCCGGAAATGTCGTCGAAGATGGTGCGCTTGGATCCGTTGTAAAATGCCTTGAGGGGATCGATGGTTGCTTCCTTGAGATCCAGCAGACGGTCTGAAAAAGAGGCAACTTCCTTCAGGCAATGCGACCACTCGCGGTGGGCGATGCCGGAAAGCTCCTTTGCCACGGGAGCAAGGTCCGCAAGGAAAGGATAGGCGGAGGCATGGGACGCCAGTTTTTCGAGTTCCGCTGACTCGGTGCGCAAGGAGTCCTGAAAAGCAATGGCCACTTCCTTGGCCTCGTTGGCGGGATTCGGCGAGTTAAAGAACTCTTGGTGGAATTTCTTGAGCTTGGAGACGGTGGCCGAGTCGAACTGCTCCTGCAGGGTGACGACGGTTCCGGAGAAGAGCCTGTTGTTCGAGAGCGCATCCATCGCTTCCTTGCCGGAAAGAAGATTCGCACCACTGCGGAGCTCGACCTTGCCGCGCATGTAAAGCCTCGCAATGAGACACTGTGTAGCGATTTGAGGCCAACCGCAGGGACGCTTCTCAAATGTGCCAAGCAAATCGGCGACATGCACACGGGTCCCCGCGCTGCGAGCCGCTTGGAGCTTCAGGAGGATTTCCTTCTCAGCCTCTCCGAGCGTGCCATCGTCGTGTTTGAAAAAATCGTCCGCCGGGGTGGTGAGGATGTCTTTGAGATCGGATTCCACAAACGCCTTCTTGAGCATGCGCAGCAAGGGGAAGGCGTAGCGCACGAGGTCTTGAAAGGCTTTGGCCATACGCGTCTGCGGGTCGGTGGAGGTGTGGGCTAGCTCATTCCCATTGAGGTAGAGCTTGCCCGCGATCAGAGCGTCTTTCAGGCGGTCGTGAAGCGAGGTGCGCCGCTCGGAGTTGGCGACGCGCTTGGCATTCAGAATCGCATAGCGGGCCGGAGGCAGGTTCGAGGAGAGGTTCTGCTGGCAGTATTTCTCTGTCTTGCGATGCAGCTTGAGGTCGTCCAGCAAGCGGGCATCGGGAGGAAGGATGAGAAGAAGCTCCGCCTTGCCAAGCGACTGAGCGACCATATCCGCAGGCCGGTCTGCATTTTCGTGGAGAGGAGTGGCCATGTGGATGCCCATGTCGAATTCTCGCTTGCGGAAAATCTGCCCATCGAGGCGGCGGGTGAATTGGTAGTCCTGCTTGTTGTCCTCGAAGCGGAATTTGGCTTCTCGAATGATGTCGTCAAAAATGATTTCGCCGAGGAGTTCGCGCACATCGGTATCGTCGATCTCAGTGCCCTTGATCTCGGACTCCACATCTTTTTCGTCATCGGTAAGGAACTCGAAAATGTCTCCGCTGCGCTGGATGTAGGTGTCGTGCTCCAGCTTGTTGAGTGCCGTGCGGACGTCTTTTTCATGGGCGGTGATGTCGATATCGCACCGGTCGATAAGCAAGATGGCGATGTTCCTTGGGGTGGATTTGAACTCTTTGACGAACTTCAGCAGGAAGAGAACCTTGATGACGCGCGACTCCATCGAGGACTCTCCCAAAAGCCGTTCGGCCGTGAGGACGGAAGTTTGCAAATTCGCCTGAAGCGAACTGCGGATGCCGTCGAACATGGCATCAAATGTGGCAAGGCGCCCTACTTGTTCGTCTCCCAGGCTTTTGACCACATCTTGTAGGATGCCGAGCATCGAGCGCTCACCGATGGACTTGAATTTTCCTGTGAAGAAATTGTGGCGCGACAGCTCGATCAACGATGCCTGCAGAAGCTCAAACTGGTAGGGTTGGAACGGGTAGAAGTCGGCAAAGTCCTGCTCGCTTTTGAAGCCCGGGTAGTCGCGGGACTTGTCGCCAAATTTGAAGAGAGTTCGGAGGTTTTCTTTTTCCGAATCATAAAGGGCGAAAAGGTCCTCCGTATCCTTCTTCGCAAGCAGGCGTCGGCAAATGACCTCGGCAACATCCTGGCTGGTGAGGTTGAGGGGTTGGATAAAACGGCCTTGGATTTTTGTGAGATCAGTGCCCTGGTTTGTTCCTAACTCACCGAGCACCGCGCTTAAGTCGCCTTGAGAGGTGACAAAGACCCATGCACGGCCTTGGCACTTGGTCGCAAGGGTCTCGACGATGGTCTGGAGATTGAGCATCAACTTTGAGTCGGTCCCGATAAATTGGCCGACTTCGTCCACGAAGAAGTTAAGGCGGAAATTTGGCTGCTGCTTGGCGATCCATTTATTGATCTCCTCGGCGAAGGATTCGATGGAAACCTTGTAGCCCGCTTGCTTACGGTCGAGGACCTTCAGTGCCTCCTCATAGGAGGACCCGCCAGTCGCCGAAAATGCCCGTGCAAAGATTTCATTGTCCAAAGCGTGGACGGTATCCCTTCCGATTTCCCATGGAACTCCCTTGGACTCCTTTGCAAAGGCATCCTTGAATACCTGCAAGAGCCCTCGGGAATCCAACTCGGCTTCGATCTCCGCAATGTAGCCCTGCTTGGCGTAGTAGCCACGGACCTCGTTGAAGGCTTTCACAAAGACTGAAAGGAGGGCGTCGATCTGGTTCTTGGCGATCACATCGGCCTTCTGGTCGATATTGAACAGCTTCGACTGCGAAGGAATTTTTAGGGCCTTCTTCAAGTCGGCCGCGAGCATGGGCTCCTCCTTGAGCTTATCAAGAAAGAGATCCGAAACCTTGGTGCCGTCGAGTTGCCGATCGGGAAGCAGCAGCGAGAGCATTTTCAACAGGTGAGACTTGCCTGAGCCGAAAAAGCCACTGATCCAAACACCGTTTGCCGTCTTTTCCTGAAGATAGGATTCAAGCAAGTCATCCAGGCGCTTGGAGACCTCTGTAGTCACCACATACTCGGAAACTTCATTGAGCAAATCGCTATCGTCATCTGCCTTGATGACACCCTGAATGTGGCGGTCGATGGACTTCTCGAAAAGTGAACGGATGATTGTGGGCTTCATGGTTGGATGTCTGCGATATTGAAGGCGCGATAGTAGCGATCGTCGGGCATGGCTCCGAAAAGTTTGAGATAAGACCCGCGCTGCTCGACAAATGAGTAGTCGCCGGGAAAGAAAAGCACAGAGGGCGTCTTGCCGGTGACGCCTTGAAGCTTTTCCAGAACATTGTGAGAGCGGATGTAGGGGAACACGAGGCCAACGCCGTCGAGCATGACAACAGCAGGGCGATTCTCCTCAAGTTTTTTGGCAATGAGCGGAACAAGATGATCCTTGGGGTCTGAGACATTCCGCAAGGTGGAAAGGAATGTGTCGCGGTCCAAAGCAGGTTCTTTCTCGATCAACCGGTCGAGCACTCCACGCTCTGTGAGCAACTCAATAACCAAGTCATAAAAATTCAGGTGCAGGACAGCCACTCCACTCGATGAGAGCCGTTTGATTAATGATGGCAAAAGGACATCAACCCTACTTTGCAACGAGGGATGGTATGCGGAGATATAAAAAGGTTGTTCGTTGCCAATGGCTCGGCTCTCTAGGAAGTTTTTCCCACCGATCACCCGGAAGAGATGATCAAATTTTTGATCGAGGTTTTCGTCGATGCGTGAAGCCATATCAGAAGCGATTATGTCGGATTTCCGCATCAGAAAGCAGAAAAACTTTTAGGTCTGCGGGTATCTTTTTGGAGACGAGTGCAATCAATCCAGAGCTGGGACTGGGACGCTGGATTCCCATCTCGCCGGTTGAATTCAACAACCCTCCTTCTGCCAGCATCCGGATCAGGACCTGACGCACTTTGTCGCGGCTTTTTTCAGTGAGGGTATCCACTTCCGGAGCCTCCGCACCCTTGAGGTCAAAAAAACGGACGAAGTCGCCCGGCGTCAAATGAGTTTCCAATGCCAACGCTTTTGCCCGCACCACCTCCTCAACAAACTCGCGAATAAATGCAAATCGACGGCAGATGGATAAAAGAAGCATCAGTCGTTGATCCCTAGACCCTGCCGCACAGAAGAAATCGAGTTCAGCATTGTCAAACTCCTGAAGGCGATATCGGATTTCCCGAAGAATCCGAAGCCTGCTCCCCGAGGTTTTAATACGGAGCAGATTATCATCCAAAACGGCAGACCGAATGACTGGCCAATCTTTCCCTGCTGCAAGCAACTCCGAAACAGCAATGGTCTCTGGAACAAAAAGCGCACCGGTAATAAACGAGAAAGCGTAGCGCCGAGTGGTCTGTGTAGTCATGAGAGGCAATTCAAAACATGCTCAAGCACGCGTTCCAGCTTGATGAGACTTTTCTCTCCCGTAGCCATTTCTATTTCTTCTCCGCCTCATAGTTCCCAAGCACCTCGCCGAGGACAACGGTGTAATTGAGGTTCCCGTGATCAAGGTCTACATCAGGCAGGAAATCCTCATCCAGTGAACCGAGTAGGGCAGGCACATCTGATTCCTTCCATCCCGCGTCTTTCAGCAGGATCACTGTGCCAGCAACGGTTCCGCTGGCGAGATAATGGAGATCGACGGCGGCGACATCCTTGCCCTCGCGCTGTGCAAGGAAGCGTTCGGATGAGGCCGTGCGGAGTGTGCGTTTCCAAAAAAGATTCATGAAGTGAGAAGTAGTTTTGTGGCGGCGATCCCAACTGGAACAGCAGCGAGGAGGACAAGGCAGCCAGCACCAGATTTGCGATAGCCGACTCCTGTTCCTGGGATGCTGAAACTCGTATATTTTTTCCCACGATGCGTGGTTCCAACGCGAAAGCCACGACCACCGACAGAATAGCCAACGCCGGACTTGCTCAGATTTACCCGGAACGGCCCAAGATTAACAGATTTGCGGTAGGTGAAGCCCATCAGAAGCGGAAAAAAGTCGAGTGGGTGGAGAAAGTGCGCATGGGTGCTATTTTACCTTTTTTGGAGGCTGTTGGCAATTTGAAATCCTCGAGATTAACGCCTGATTACCGCACAGAATGGGAATCTGAAAATCAAAGCGCCCGATCATCTTTTAACGCCGTTCCGTTACATCACGACTGCAAACAAATTTCTTGAACATGAATTCGACTCCAAAGAAGCCAAAAACAATTTGGTTGAGACGAAAAACAATTTCTCCGATGCTAGAAACAATTTCTCTCAGGATGAATTCGACTCCACAGAAGCCAAAAACAATTTGGTTGAGACGAAAAAGAATTTCTCCGGAGGCAAAATGAATTTTTCCAAGAGCCCAAAGAATTTCTCCGATGCCAGAAACAATTTCTCTGAGACAAAAAATTGTTTCTCTGAGGGCAAAAAGAATCTATCCGAAGGCAGAAACGATTTCTCCGAGAGTAAAAAGTTTTTCTCCAAGCGCAAATAAACTCTCTCCGGATGGATTTATTCTTGTAAGCGATACTGAAAAATTTGCCGTTCACTTCTGGAAAAAGGCAATTTGGCGTCGCTGAAAATCGCTCTTTACTTCGCGAATGTCAGGAAATCAAAAACGGAATCCGCGAAGCGTGGCAGGCCTTCGTGGCCGAAATCCTCGTAGATGAACGGGGTTTTCTTGGATTGGATGTTGTTGAAGACGGCGAATTGCGTGGATGGCGGGCAGATGGCGTCTTGCAGGGTCAGGGCCATGATGACCTCCGCGCCGATGCGTGGGGCGAGGTGGTGGACATCGATGTAGCCGAGGGTTTCAAAAATTTTGTCTCGTGTTTCGGATAGGGGATCGAAAAACCTCATATAGGTCTTCAACTCGGCGTAGGCGTCCTTGCAGAGGTCCATATTCCACACGCGCAGGTAGTCGGAGAGGAATGGGTAGAGCGAGACGCAGCATTTGATGCGGGGTTCGAGAGCTGCGCATGCGATGGAGAGGGCGCCGCCTTGGGATCCGCCATTCGTTGTTAGGCGGGTGGCATCGACTTCGTCAAATGAGGCCACGACGCGAGCGAGTTGGACGGTGTCGAGAAAGATGCTGCGGAAGAGAAGTTTTTCAGGTCCATCGGAGAGGCCTCGAATGATGTGCCCGTGGTGGGTGTTGCCGGTTGTGCCGCCGGGATCCTGACTTTGCCCGCCTTGGCCACGGCAGTCCATGGCTGCGACCGCGGCACCCTCGCCAGAGAAGCGGAGTTTATCGGCCCATTCGCCACTGTTGCCGGTATAGCCGTGGAATTCCAAGATCGCTGGATGGGGAGCGGCGGCGTTCTTCGGGCGGACATATTTCGCGTAGATCCGCGCTCCACCAACGCTGGTGAATGTGAGGTCGAAAATCTCGCTGTTGCGGGATTGGAGCGCATCGGAGCGTTTCAGCTCGGGCTTCGGATCGATGGAATCTAACTCTGCCAGAGCCCGTGCCCAGTAGTCATCGAAATCGATGGGGCGTGGGTTCGTGCCTGTGTAGGTTTGGAGTTGAGCGAGTGGGTAGTCGAGGCAGGGCATGGTTTTTTTAGACCAGATTTGGTGACAGGATGACAGGATTTTCAGGATGAACAGGAGGGGTTAACCACAGAGGACACAGAGAGCACGGAGGA
>JBIIPZ010000004.1:0-100417 GCA_044342325.1 Terrimicrobiaceae bacterium | reverse complement strand
AGCTACGGGTGCTGAATGCGGTCATCATTCTCCACGACCGTTGAAAAATCAAACGCAAAAGCCCACATGCGTGGGGTGGAATCTCCATTGCCAAGAAATGCGGCATCTCGCACTATCCCGCCCCGTATGAAAAACAGCCTTATTGCCTGCGGTGCCGTCCTTCTCGGCCTCAACGCCGCTGCAGTTTATTTTCCTGAACAAAATCTCACACTCGCCGCGCAGACGGTATCCGCCGCCATTGGCATGGTTCTCGTGTTTCTTGCGATCCGCCCGCAGCCCAAGCAAAAAACCGAGACCACCGCACCAGTGAAGCCCGCAACGCCGCCTCCCCGCGCAGAAGCGGAGATTGTCGCATTCCTTGCGCTGCTGCAGGAGCACGGCCGGTTGGTGGATTTCGCCAAAGAAGACATTGCAGCCGCATCCGATGCCCAAATCGGATCCGCAGCCCGCGTCGTCCACGCCGGCTGCCGAAAAGTCCTCGACGAGTATTTTGAGATCAACCCGCTACAAACTGCCGCCGAGGGAACCTCCCTCACGCTGGAGGCAGGCTACGACGCACCGACCTTCCGTCTGCTAGGCTCGGTTCCAGAGCACCCACCCTACAAAGGCAAACTTCTCCATCCAGGCTGGGTCGCCCAAAGCGTGAAACTCCCGCGCGTCACCGGCACCACAGAGAAACGCCCTTGGCCGGTTCTAGCTCCGGCAGAAGTCGAAGTCAGCGGAAACTGATCCATCAAAAAATGAGCGACTACTTCGGAATCGACCTGGGCACGAGCAACTGCGCCATTGCAAGGGCAACGGATGCCGGGCTGCCCGAAATCCTCCCCATCACGCAGGTGATCAACGCCAGTGGCATCGGGGAGCGCCCGCTGCTCCCCTCATCGCTCTACATTTCCGCTGCAGGGGAGTTTCCCGACGGCGGCCCGCAGCTCCCCTGGCAACAACAAGCAGAAACCCATTCCTTCCTCGGCACCATCGCCCGCGACCGCGGAGCCCTGCAACCCGACCGCTTGATCGCTTCCGCAAAAAGCTGGCTCTGCCACCCGCATGCCGACCGGCGAGGCCCGATTCTTCCATGGGGTAGCACTGCAGTGGAGAAAAAGCTCTCCCCTCTCGAAGTCTCGCGCGAACTCCTCTCCCACCTGCTCGCCAACATCCGCGCGGCAAATCCCGCCGCAATACTTGAGCATGCGGTGATCACAGTTCCCGCGTCTTTCGACGAAGTTGCCCGTGCACTGACACTCGAAGCCGCGACACAAGCGGGTCTGAGTGAAGTTACACTTCTGGAGGAACCACAGGCGGCCTTTTACGCCTGGCTCGAAAACCAAGGCACCGAATGGCGCAAACAGGTAAAATCCGGCGACCTCCTGCTCGTCTGCGATATTGGCGGCGGAACAGCGGATTTCAGCCTCATCGCTGTGACAGGAAAAGACGGCAACCTCGCGCTGGAGCGCATCGCCGTCGGCGAGCATCTCCTGCTCGGCGGCGACAACATGGACCTCGCGCTGGCCCACGCCGTCTCGGAGAAACTCGTCGCGGCAGGAACCACCCTCGACGACTGGCAATTCCTCGCCCTCGTGCAAGCGGTGCGCGCCGCCAAAGAAGCGCTACTTTCGAATCCCGCGCTGCCAGAGACGCCCATCTCGATCCCATCGCGCGGAAGCAAACTCATTGCATCCACCATCAGCGCAGTCCTCACGAGGGATGATGTTCAACAAATCGCAGTTGATGGGTTTTTCCCCATCGTAGGAAACGACGAAATGCCGATCCTGCGACGCGCAGGAGCCCTCAGGGAATCCGGCCTGCCTTATGCAGCAGATGCCGCCATTTCCAAACATCTCGCCCGCTTCCTCTCGCGCGCTAAAGCCAATACCGCGTCCTCGACCCAACTCATCGAAGCCATTGGCGGAAGCGAGCGCCTCGACCGCTCACCGCTCCTGCTGCCCGATGCCGTCCTCTTTAATGGAGGCGTCTTCAATGCTTCCGCACTCCGCCAGCGTGTGCTCGAACAACTGAGCCAATGGGCAGGCACTCCGATCCGCGAACTTGAAGGCTCGCGCCCCGACCATGCAGTGGCCCTCGGAGCCGCCGCCTATGCGCGTCTGCGTGCCACTGGTGAGGGGCTCCGCATCAAGTCCGGCACCGCACGCTCCTACTACATCGGCATGGAATCCTCCGCCATGGCCGTGCCAGGCCGCCGCCCTCCCACGAAAGCGCTCTGCGTCGCTCCGCAGGGAATGGAAGAGGGAAGCCGACTCGAAATCTCAGGACAGGAATTTTTTCTCTACACCGGCGAAGCCTCAGAATTCCGCTTCTTCCAATCCGAAGTCCGAGCCGGCGATCAGCCCGGCCAAATGCTGCCCGATGCCGCAGAACTCGAAGAGTCCGCTCGCCTGCAAATTGAAATCCCTCCGCCCGCCGGACATCAACCGGGCGAGGAAATCCCCGTCCGCCTCGAAGCACGCGTCACCGAACTCGGCAACCTCGAACTCCACTTCCTCCACCCAGCCTCGGGCGAAAGCTGGAAACTCGAGTTCAATGTCCGCCTGCAGTAGTTCGGAAGAGGATTTCTCATCAAAAGCCTCCTGAACGCAAAAATGGCGGCTTCTGACTCTCCGCTACGGAAACCTGCCAATTATGTGATTTTTTTCACATCTACACCTTGCTATTATGTGATTTTTCTCCATTTTTTCTTTATGAAAAGGGATTGCACAAAAGAATTGAGGCAGTGGAAGGCATCGGTGAATCGGAAGCCGTTGATTTTGCGTGGAGCAAGGCAGACGGGGAAAACCCATATTTTGCGCGAGTTCGGAGCGTCTGATTACCAACGATGCCACTATTTCAACTTTGAGCAGGATTCGCGACTGGGCACCATTTTCGAAAGCGACCTGCATCCGCAAAGAATCTTGCGCGATCTGGAAACCTATGCCCGCACCCTGATCGCGCCTGGCATGGACTTGGTCTTCTTTGACGAGATACAAGCATGCCCCCGGGCGCTGACGGCCTTGAAGTATTTCCACGAGCAGTCCGCCGACCATCACATTGCCGCTGCGGGGTCCTTGCTAGGCGTGCGCATGTCGCAGGCTCCCTCATTTCCCGTGGGAAAAGTTGATTTTCTGGATTTACATCCGATGACTTTCTTCGAATTTCTTGATGCCGTTGGCGCATCGGGATACCGGGAAAGGCTCGAAAATCCGGAGCGTTTAGAACCCCTCCCCGAGGCTCTCCACCTGGAACTCATTCAACTTTTGAGGAACTACCACCTCACGGGAGGAATGCCAGAGGTCGTCGCCCGCCATGCTGCTGGAGCCGACGGCGAAACCTGCCGTTCGATCCAGCGGGGGATTCTTGATTCCTACACACTCGACTTCGCCAAACATGCGCCAGCCGCAGATATTCCCAAACTTTCACTTCTGTGGAAATCTCTACCAACGCAGCTCGCACGCGAAAACAAAAAATTTCTGTTTTCCCTCGTGAAGCACGGAGCACGCGCCCGCGAATACGAAAATGCGCTCACCTGGCTTGAAAATGCCGGTCTCGCGCATCGCTGCGCCCTGGCCATGAAGCCGGAAATTCCACTCACCGCAACAACGGAGGCCTCTACATTTAAAATCTACGCTTTGGATGTAGGCCTTCTGGGAGCGCTTGCCGAGGTTCCTCCTGTGGCGCTTTCCGGCGATATCTCCATTCTCGGCAGCCACCATGGCGCCTTCGCAGAAAACTTCGCCGCACAGCACCTCCTCGCTCTGGGGCAGCGCACCCTGCACTATTGGAAAAACCCCACAGGCGATACCGAAGTGGACTTCCTGAGACAGTCCGGACCAGAGATTCTTCCTCTTGAAATCAAAGCCGGAACCAATGTCCGCAGCCACAGCCTCGGGATTTACACAATGAAGTTTCACCCCTCCGTGGCTCTTCGCGCCTCGCTGCAAAACCTCCGACTCGACGGCTCGATCCTCAATATTCCACTATACGCCCTTCCCGCATTACCCCGCATGCTGGATACCTTGAAGCAATCGCGACAATAAGAAATCCAGAGCCCCTCGATTTCAGCGCTTCGCGGCCTCAATGATATCCACCCAGATCGGCAGGGCCAGCGCTCCACCGTAACCGCCTGGCTTGATGGGGCGCGGCTTGTCGAAGCCGACCCAGACTCCGCAGGTGAGCGATGGATCGAATCCAACGAACCAGGCGTCGAGGTAGTTGTTCGTTGTTCCGGTTTTTCCACTACCTTTTCCAGTCAGGCCAAATTCCCTCGCGTGGGCGGCGGTGCCGCGCGTTACGACATCCTCCAATAACGAAGTCGTCATGCGGGCGGCTGCGGGGTTGATGACCTGAATCCGCCCGCGTGTGGATTTGTAGAGGACATTTCCCCGTGCGTCGAAGACGCGGTCGATCAGGTAGGGCTGAAGCTTCACCCCGCCGGTGGCGAAGGCCGTGTAGGCGGAGGTGATATCTTTGAGATTGGTCTCGAACGCCCCGAGGCAGATAGCGGGATAGCGTGGAGGATCCGCCGCTATGCCGGCCTTCACGATCATGTTGGCGATGCGATCCAGCCCCGAGCGCATCCCGAGACGCACGGTCATGGTGTTGCGGGACTCGATCAATCCTTCTCCAGCAGGCTGGAGTCCGCGATAGGATCCATCCGAGTTTGAAGGATCGTAGGACCCGAATTTGCGTGGGATTTCTCCTGGCTGGATACGGTCGTCGGAGACCGGTTCGTTCGGCGCGATGCCGGACTCGAAGGCGCAGGCATAAACGAAGGGTTTGATGACGGAACCGGCCTGGCGTTTTCCAAAAAGGGCGCGGTGAAACTTGCTGTTTTCGTAGTCACGCCCTCCGACGATGGCGCGGATGCCGCCGCTTTTGTTGTCCAGCGCAATGGCCGCCGCTTGCAAGTAGGGCGCTGATTTTTCACCATCCAAAACAGCGCCCGCGAATTCACTCATCGGCTTGTGCGGATAGCCTGGCTGCGCCTCTACCGCCTGCAATCGGTCTCGCACAGCCTGCTCCGAGGCGGCTTGGAGCGGGCCGTCGATCGTGGTGTAAATTTTTAGCCCACCCTCGTTCATCTGTCCCGGTTCCAGCACGAGTTCCAACTCGCGAAGTATGGCATCCATCGCCCAATTGTCCTCCGGCGAAGTTTTGATACGCGGCATGGCGAGGAGGGGACTGGCCGAGGCCTCGTCGTATTGGACGCTTGTGATGAGCCCTAGATCGCGCATGCGTCCAAGCACTGTGTTGCGCTCGCGCAAGGAGCCATCGGGATTATTGAGGGGTGAAAAGCGGTTGGGACTGCGGATGAGACCGGCAAGAGTTGCGGACTCGGGAAGATTGAGTTTCGAAGCCGGTTTCCCGAAGTAGGTCTGGCTTGCCGCCTCGATGCCGTAAGTGCCGGAGCCGAAGTAAATGCGGTTCACATAGGCAGCCAGGATTTCCTCCTTCGTCAGTTCCGTCTCAATGCGGAAGGCCAGCGCGGCTTCGATGAGTTTGCGGTGGAGGTTCTTTCCCCCGAGCGGGAAGCTGTTTCTGGCCAGCTGCTGTGTGATCGTGCTGGCGCCCTCGCGAAAGCCTCCGAGAAAGAGGTTGCGCACCACGGCACGGGCGATGCCGATGGGATCAATGCCGTGGTGTTTGTAAAACCTCGTGTCCTCGCGGCTGATGAGCGCGTTGTAGAAATCGTTCGAGACCTTGTCGAACGGCACAGCCATGCGATTCTCGCCGGCGAGACGGGAATAGTATTTCCCCTCGTGGTCGTAAATCACCGAGCGCTCGTCCATTTTGTGGATTTCCTTCAAGTCGAAGAAATGCGCCCAAGCGTAGTAGCCGGCCCCGACGATCGACCAGAGCAGCGCTGTGACGAGGCCGATTTTCAACAAGGAGACGAGCAGAACATGGCGCTTCTTGCGGCGCTCCTTGGCGAGCGGCTTTGCGGCGCGGCGCGGCTTTTTGCTGGATTTGGGCTTGGGCACTGGAGGGGATTAAAGCATTTTACAGAGAAATCCGACACGCATTCTTCCTGACCACCATTGAAAATTCAAATCCTCACCATCTTCCCTGATGTCTGCCGAAGCGTTTTTTCGGAGAGCATTCTCAAACGGGCTCAGGAAAAAAACCTCGCCACGCTCGAAGCGGTGGACCTCCGCAAATGGACCAAGGACCGCCACCGCACGGTGGATGATGCCCCCTACGGTGGCGGGCCCGGCATGGTTATGAAGATCGAACCCATCGACCTCGCGCTCTCTGAAATCCGCTCCCCCGCATCCAAAGTGATTCTCCTCACCCCGCAGGGACGCAAATTTTCCGACTCCATCGCCCGCGAACTCGCCAAGGAAACCGACCTCATTTTTCTCTGCGGCCACTATGAAGGCATCGACCAGCGCGTGGCGGACCACCTCGTCAATGACGAGATTTCGATCGGCGACTATGTCCTCACCAGCGGGGTGCTGCCCGCATTGGTCGTCACGGATGCCGTGGTGCGGCTCATCCCCGGTGTCCTTGGCGACGAGGAATCAGCCCAACAAGACTCCTTCTCATCCGGCATTCTCGACCATCCCCACTACACCCGCCCTGCCGAATACAAAGGCTGGAAGGTTCCTGAAATCCTCCTCGGCGGCAACCATGCGGCGATTGAGAAATGGCGACATCAGACAGCACTCGAAGCCACAGGAAAGAGGCGACCGGACTTGCTGGAGGGATACAGCACCGATGGGGCACGCGATCTACGATAAATGAATAAGGAATCATCAGGCGAATTGAATCAACCATGTCATGTTGACGAGGCAAGAAGGCGGAACTGTCTGCTGGGCGCCTTCCTCGGGGATGCGCTGGCAATGCCGGTTCATTGGTATTACGACCGGGTGGCCTTGGCGCGGGACTACGGTCGCGTGGCCAATCTTGTCGCCCCAAAAAACCCACATGCAGACAGCATCCTTTGGCGTTCGACCTACACGGCTCCAAATCCCAAAGGCGAAATCCTACACGAGCAAGCCGCATACTGGGGAAGGCGCGGCATCCACTACCACCAGTTTCTGAGGGCCGGAGAAAACACGCTGAATATGCAACTCGCCTTGGAATTGCTCGCCGTGCTGCGCGAGCACAGAAGTTACAACCGGGCCGACTATCTCAAACGCTACATCGATTTCATGACCACGCCCGGTCGACACCGGGACACCTACATTGAGGAATGCCACAGAAATTTCTTCACCAAATACGCTCGCGGCAAAAAACCGGAGGACTGCGGCGGTGATGACATCCACATCGGCGGATTGGCTCATGTCCCGATTCTGGCCGCGTGGTATGCCGACAACGAATCCGCCGCCCTGGAAGCCGTTCGCGAACATGTGAGGGTGACCCATCGGGGTGAACTTGTGGAGACAGCCGCGCGCGATCTCACCAAAATGCTCATCGCCATCCTCAACGGGAGTGGTGTGCGCGAAAGTATCGAAAAATTCGGCAACGGATGGATAGGACGCCGGAAATTGGAAGCATTGGCGCAGAGACCCGATGAAGAGGTCATTGGATCGATCCTCAGCCCCGCTTGCTACCTGAAGGACGCATTTCCCGCCTCAATCTTCCTTGCTTGGAAATATTCGAACAACCTCGAGTCCGCGCTCATCGCCAACACAAACCTCGGAGGTGACAACTGCCACCGGGGAATTGTCGTCGGTGCCTTGGTCGGAGCCAGCGGCGCAGCGATTCCACTGCATTGGGCAAAAAATCTCGTATGCCGCGAGCTTCTGACTTGAGTCTAGAAAAGACGAAACCAAGCAAAAGGGTCAGATGACATGAAAGGCTTTTTGTAACACCAAGAATGATGTTGCTGCCCAGCCCCCACTTTAAACACCGCGGAGGCCGGTGAGGAGGAGTTCGGCGTTGGAGCGGGTGTGTTGAAGATTTCTGACTAGGATTTCCATGGCCTCGGCGGCGGGGAGTTCGGAGAGTTGGCGGCGGAGGAGGAGGATGCGCTCGTATTCGTCGGGGTGCAGGAGGAGTTCGTCGCGGCGGGTTCCGGATTTGACGATTTGAATGGCTGGAAAGATTCGCATTTCGGCGATGGAGCGGTCGAGGTGCAGCTCCATGTTGCCGGTGCCTTTGAACTCTTCAAAGATGAGGTCGTCCATGCGACTTTTGGTTTCGATGAGGGCGGTGCCGAGGATGGTGAGGCTGCCTCCTTCTTCGGTGTTGCGGGCGGCTCCGAAGAATTTGCGAGGTTTGGCGAGGGCCTTGGCATCGACGCCGCCGCTCATGGTGCGGCCTTTTCCAGGTTGGAGATTATTGTAGGCGCGGGCCATGCGAGTGATGGAATCGAGGAGGATGATGACATCACGACCGAGTTCGACGAGGCGCTGGGCACGGTTGGCGACGCTTTCGCAGATCTGGACATGGCGGGCCACGGGCTCATCGAATGTGGATGCGTAGATTTCGCAATCGAGTGAGCGCCGCATGTCGGTGACTTCCTCAGGGCGCTCGTCCACGAGGAGGAGGATGAGGGCGGCCTTGGGATGATTGATCCGGATGCTGCGAGCGAGGGTCTGGAGGAGAATCGTCTTTCCGGCTCGGGGCGGTGCGGCGATGAGACCTCGCTGGCCCATACCGAGCGGGGCGACGAGATCGACGGCGCGGGCGGCGAGTTCGGAGTCTCTGGGTGTTTCCAAGAAGACGCGGCGGTTGGGAAAAAGAGGCGTGAGTTTGTCGAACTCCAGCGGGGGCTGCCACTCGCCGGAGGGAATGTCTTCGATGGATAAAATTTCATCCACGACAAGGCCATGTTCGCGGTCGCGTGGCAGGCGGACCCTTACATGAAGCATGAGGCCAGACTGGAGGGAGAATTTTTTGATGAGGGCGTGGGGGACGAGAAGATCATCGACTCCCGGACGCAGGTCGTAGGCGGTGAAACGCAAGCTGGAGCCCTCCTGATCTCGCTCGAGAAGGCCTGTGGCGGTCACGACTCCACCTTTATGCAGGCCGTGTCGAACCTGATCCACAACCAGATGCCGCCGGGTAAGGTCGGTCCGAATGCGAAGTCCGGCCTCGACAGATAGCTCGATCAATGCAGTGAGCGGGAGCTTTTGGAGCTCGTTCATCACAAGCGGGGCAGGAGATGGAGCGGACGGTGTTTCGGTGGAGGACATGAAATCCTAACTGGAGAGTGGCGTGTGGGATGGGCTGATCAGCCTACGAGGTGGGCGACTCCGGCGTGACCGAGTAGAGATTGCTGAACGCGAAGCGGGGCGTGCTGACGCCGAAGGAATAAAGTGAGACCAATTCTGCAGGCAAGCTCCCACCAGGACGGACCGAGATCAGTTTTTTGGCGGGAAGTAGGATGGTGCGTGAGGATCCGCTTTTTCGCTGTGGGTGGCTTTTTTCTCAGCCTGCGCCTCTTTTTTTTCCATCTTCTCGGCGTAACCGGGAACGGTCTCCGATGCGGGATGGCGCTCGCATCCGGACTGGATGGCGACGAGGGCGAAAGCAACAAGGAGTGTGGTGGCTAGGGATTTCATGGTTCGATAATTTCGAGTGTCGCTGTCATGTTGCGCTTGTCGGCGGAGGCGCTGAGGAGTGTGCGCAGGGCACGGATCGTGTGGCCGCTCTTGCCGATGATTTTCGGAATGTCGGATGCCTTGGCTGCGACGAGAAAGCTCACTGTCGAGGGCGTCTCTGTCTTCTTAATGACGACGTCCTCGGGAAATTCCACCAGCGATCCGATGACGTAGCGCAGGAACTCCTCCATGACGGGGCTTGCTTAGGCCGCGACTTTTTTGCGGGCCTTGTTGACCATGCTGCCGACAGTCTGGCTCGGGCGGGCGCCGCACTGGATCCAATATTCTGCGCGGTCCAGCTTGAGGTTGAAATTTTCACCCTCTTGCTTGGGATCGTATTTACCGATGATTTCGATAAATTTGCCATCGCGCGGGCTGCGCTGGTCGGCGACGACGATGCTGTAATACGGGTGGTTTTTACCGCCTTCGCGGCGGAGTCGGATTGCTACTGCCATAGTGTGTTTGTGTTGTTGGAAATTCGTTTTTGGTGGTCGGGCTGCATATCGGAGGCTCAGAAGGGTAGTCCGGCACCGGCACGGCCCATGAGTTTTTTCATGGCGCCCATATTTTTCATCATCTTGCGCATCTGGTTGAAACGCAGGATTAAATTATTCACCTCGCTGACGGATACTCCGCTGCCCCGGGCGATCCGCTGGCGGCGGCGTGCGTTCAGGATATCCGGACGCGTGCGCTCCTGCGGAGTCATCGAGAGGATAATCGCCTCGACCCGTTTCAGTTGGTTTTCATCAACCGAGGAATCTTTGATCTTATCCATTCCGGGAATCATGCCAAGGATATTTTCGAGGGGGCCCATTCGTTTGAGCATTTTGAATTGCTGGAGGAAATCGGTGAGGTCGAACGAGGCGGTGCGCAGCTTCTGCTCCATGCGGCGGGCATCGTCTTCGGAGATGGCCTCGGCGGCTTTTTCGACAAGGCTCACAACATCGCCCATGCCAAGAATGCGGCCTGCGAGTCGGTCGGGGTGGAAGACCTCGAACTGCTCAAGTTTTTCGCCCGTGCCTGCGAATTTGATCGGTTGACCTGTGACAGAGCGAAGCGAGAGGGCGGCGCCGCCACGGGCATCGCCGTCGAGCTTGGTGAGTATGATGCCGGTAAGACCGAGGGCGGCATGGAAGCGCTCGGCGACGCTTACGGCCTGCTGTCCGGTAGCGGCATCGCAGACGATAAGGATTTCCTGCGGTTGGAGAAAATCACGGAGCTGCTTGAGTTCCTCGATGAGTGGCTCGTCGAGTTCCTGTCGGCCGGCGGTGTCGAAGATCTGCACGTTGCCGCCTGTCGCGGCGCACCAGTCGAGCGCCAGCTTGGCGACCTTGAGCACATCGGTCTCACCTTTTTCGGGGCGGAAAACAGGGACATCGATTTGCCCGCCGAGGACGGCGAGTTGATCGATGGCGGCGGGGCGGTGGAGATCGCAAGCGATGAGGAGTGGCGAGCGTCCTTGGGATTTTAAAAGGCGGGCCAGCTTGGCGGAGGAAGTGGTTTTTCCAGCACCGTTGAGGCCCACGATGAGAATGCGTGCGGGCTTGTCGAGATTCAGCTCGGCGGCATTGCCTCCGAGGAGTGCACAGAGTTCCTCGTGGAAGATTTTTACAATCTGCTGGCCGGGGGTCACGCTGCGGAGCACCGCTTCGCCGAGGGCCTTCTCCTTGACTTTGGCTATGAAATCCTTCGCAACCTGGAAGTGGACATCGGCATCGAGTAGAGCGAGTCGAACCTCGCGGAGGGCGTCCGTGACATTCGATTCGCTGATCTTGCCCTGGCCGCGGAGGTTTTTGAAAACATCCTGAAGTTTATCCGAGAGTCTGCCAAACATGGGGGGTCAATGTAAGTGGAGGGAACGCGATGGGAAGGGGATTTTTGAATCCGCGAGGGCTTTGGGGGTAAATGCGAGAGGGGGAATCAGGCGTTGCCGTGGCGGTTGCGCCACTTGAGGCGGTAGGTGCCCATATTATCCACGATGCGGTCGCGGATTTTAAAAACGAGACGGCGGGCATGGTTGGCGCGGCGACGGTCGATGAGACCGGATTCCAAAAGGTTGTTCATGGCATCAAGGGCGTCGTTCGCCGCCTTCAGGGCCCGCTTGAGATAGGCAATGGTCATTCCGATCTCCGAAGTGTCGTGACCGCACAGACCTGCTGCCAACTTGGCTCCGCAGATGGCGGAACGCGTAGCGAAGCGGACGGCCTCCGGGTTCTCGCGCAGGTCCTCGCGCGTATCAAGGAGACGGTTGATCCAGCGATGCAGGCGCAGGGTATCCTCGTAAACGGCGGAGTGAGTGAACTCCTCAAACTCGTCGTCGTATTCCTGCTCCTCCTCGTCGGTGAGGTATTCCGCCGCCTCGCTCAGGAAGTTCTCGAATTGTTCCTGTGCCTGTTCGGCTTCTTCAAAAATGCTCCAGCCCATTTCCTCGGCAACGATTTCATCGCAGTCCGGGTGGTCCATATATTTCTCAAGCAGCTGAAAATATTTTTCCGTATTCTGATCCTGCTGCTGGAGGAAGCGCTCCCATTTGTATTCGTCCCAGGCCTCCTCGTTCGGAAATTGGTTTTCGTCGGACATCACTAAACCGCTAAATCAAGACAGGGGTCTCGGCAACGGATTTTTCAACCTGCAGGCGGAGCTGTCCACAGGCTGCGGCGATGTCATGTCCCTTCTCGCGGCGGAGGGTGGCCTCGGTTCCGGCCTGCTGGAGAATTTTGAGAAACGCCTCCTGCTGGCCTTCGTCTGGGCGATCCCATTCCAACCCCTCGACGGTGTTGTAAGGGATGAGGTTGACCTTGGCGTTGACGCGGCGGGCCTGGCGGGCGAGGAGGCGGGCCTGCTCGGGGGAGTCGTTGATGTCGCGGATGAGAATAAACTCAAAGGTGAGGCGTTGTTTTTTTAGACGCACATAATCCTCGCAGGCGGCGAGGAGTTCCTCGACGGGGTATTTTTTATTCACGGGCATGATGCGTCCACGGACATCATCCGTCGCCCCATGGAAGGAAATGGCGAGCCGCACTTGGAGCGGCTGCTCGCCGAGATCGCGAATGCGCGGCACGAGGCCGGAGGTCGAAACCGTCATGTGGCGGGAGCCGACGCCCACGCCCCAAGGCGCGTTGAGAATGCCAATGGCACGAAGGAGATTGTCGTAGTTTGCCATCGGCTCGCCCATGCCCATGAAGACGATGTTGTTGATCTTCTCTCCGCTCTCGGCTTCGACTTGGAGGAATTGGTCAACAATCTCGCCAGCGGTGAGATTTCGTTTCCAACCCTCGAGCCCGCTGGCGCAGAATTTGCAGCCATAGGCACAGCCGACCTGGCTGGAAATGCAGATCGTGCGCCGGTCTGAAGCCTCGCCATAAAGCGCCGGAGAAGCGGGGATGAGAACGCTCTCGATGAGTTGGCCGTCAGCCAAGCGGAAAAGGAATTTCCGAGTCGTATCCCGCGCGCCGGTTTCGCGGATTTTCAAGAGGCGGGCAGCGGGAAACTCGGCCTCCAGCCTCTCACGGAGTGTGGTGGGGAGATTCGACATCTCCCGCCAGTCACGAACCCGGCGCTGGTAAATCCACTCCAGCACCTGCGCAGCGCGATAGGCAGGCTGCCCCCATGCGGCCAGGCGCTCCTCCCAATCGGTTTTCGTCAACGAGAGAGCTTCCATGTCACTCTCGGCGCGACCATCGGTCACGGTCCGCGAAAAGGATGCACTCGCCATCGATCGGCAGAGGCGTGAAGACGGGCAACGAAAAGCCCTGAACATTCGGCGGGCGGGTGATCATGAACACCCAATCGGTGTAGGGGCCTTTGTAAATATCGCTGAAGAGCGGGCGATTACCAGTGACAGGCGTGAGGTAGAGTCCGGTGATCGTCGTGCCCAGAACACGAAAATCGCTGATGCGGTTGAAGTCTTTGATGGTCTTCGGAAGGAGTAGGGATTTGCGCTGGGCATACCACGCGGTCGCCCAGGGCATATCGGTCGCGATGGCTTCATCCTTGCCATACCACTCTCCCAGAACGGCGATGAATGGCGGCACATAGGGCGGCCACTGGATGGCCATATTCTTTCCGGCAAAGAGTGTGGCTAGCATTGGCAGGGCGCAGAGAAAAACCAACACTCCCACGAAAACACTGCGCATCATGGGGATTGATATTTCAAGCCGGTTCCAAAGCACGATCAAAAATGCCAGTCCGAAGAAGACGAAAAGCGGGATGAATAGAACATGGAATTGGTTTGAGGAAACCACGCCCTCAACCCCGCAGAGGCCCATGCCAACAAAGGCTCCGAGCCACATCAGCACCACGCACAAGCGGAAGGCAGAGGTCGACGGAGACTTGAAGCGATGCAGAAGACATATAAAAAAGGCCACTGCAACGATGTTCATTCCCAGAAAGGGGAAGATTTTTTCCGACTGGGCGAAGACGGCATTTTTCAGGCGATTGAAGGGGTGGATTCCCGAGAGCGGCGGGGCCTCGGTGATCGAACGCAGATAAACGCTCTCGGCGGTGTTTACGGGAGCAACGAGTTCGTAGCCGGCAAGGCCCAGCGGATTCCCGCAGACGGCGTAGTTTCTAACCGCCCAAGGCAGCGTCACGATCAAAAGCGCAGCCAGCGCCACCAACCCGGCTATGCCTCGCGGATGGAAGTAAAAAAGCGTGAAACCAAGCCAGCCCACAAAAATCCAGAATGCCGCGCCGTGCGTGAGAACCATGAGTCCAAAAACCGCCCCGGCGGCGAAAAGGAACATCAAGGAGGAGACAAAATCGTCGCGCTTTTCCATGGCTTTGAGCGTGAGCCAGCAGGCGGCGGAAAGCAGGAGCAGCAGGAGCATTTGAGGCAAACCCGAAAGCGAAAATTGCCACATCAGATCGCTGAGAAGCACGATGGAGCAGCCCAGCAAGGCAATGAACCTGTCAAAAAGACGGCATGCCACATAATACCAAATCCACACGGAGAGGAAAAAAAGCAGGATGGCGGTGCCGGCGATCACCCTGTCGCCGACATAGACCAAGTCGATCGGAGTGAGTTTCCAAGAAGACTCGACCATTTTGAGAGGGATGGAATTGATAAGAGGATTGAGCGGGGATTGGAAAAAATCCGGGAACTCGTCCTTGGGAATCTTTTTTCCTGCCGTCTCGAGCTGCCAAATCGCTAGGGGACGGATGTATTGCGTGGAAAATCCATTTCCCATGGCAATTTGACGAGCGATTTGAGCCTGATCCATCGCCGTGGCGCTTGAGAGTCCACGGAACTGAATGAAGAGATAAAGGAGCGTCAGCGTGAGAATCAGTGCACCAAACATGGCCACCCGGATGATTGGAACAAGCCCACCTTGATCGAGGGAGTGGACCACATCCTGCAGACTTTTTCCTGATTGTGCCATTTTACAAGTGTGACGAGCGTTTGAAGAGATTCAATTCCCTGAGGCGGCGGTGAAGTGTGCGGCGGCTGATACCAAGTTTCTTGGCAGCCTCGCTCCGGTTGCCCCGGCAATCCTCAAGCGCGCGGAGGATAAGCGATGTCTCGGTGTCGCGCAAATTCAATCCGCTGGAATGAACGGATGGCGGACCTGGGACGGCAGGCTGGCTTTTGGGGGCGCGAAGGGTCGCTGGCAAATCGCGGAGAGTGATTTGTGAACCTGAGGCCATAACGACCCCGTGCTCCACCGCGGCGCGCAATTCGCGGACATTCCCCGGCCAATCGTATTCGAGAATCTGCTGCATGGCCTCTGGGGTGAGTTCGCGATGGGGCTTCCCGTTTTCGAGTGCGGTTTCTCCCAGAAATGCGTCCACCAAAAGAGGGATGTCCACCTTGCGGTCGCGCAGGGGCGGCATGGTGATGGGAACCACATGCAAGCGGAAGAAAAGGTCGTCGCGGAATTTTCCTTCGGCGACGAGTTTGGAGAGATCTTTGTTTGTCGCGGCGATGAGGCGCACATCGGCGGAGAGGGTCTCCCCTCCTCCGACGCGTTCGAAGGTTCTTTCGCCCAGGACGCGAAGGATTTTGACCTGTGTGGTGAGGTCAATCTCGCCGATCTCATCGAGGAAAAGTGTGCCCCCCTTGGCCTGTTCGAAGCGGCCGATCCGGCGTTCAAAGGCTCCGGTGAAGGCGCCTTTTTCATGGCCGAAAAGCTCGCTAGCGAGGAGTTCGGGAGTGAGAGATGCGCAGTGGACGGCCACGAATCTCTCCTTCGAGCGTGGGCTGAGTTCGTGAATCGCATGGGCGGCGAGTTCCTTGCCGGTGCCGCTCTCGCCTTGCACGAGCACAGTGGCGCGCGAGGGAGCAACCTGCTTGATGGTGTCGAAGACCTCCACCATCGCGGGCGATCGGCCGATCATGCCATCGACGCGGAACTGGTTCTGAACCTTCGAGCGAAGCTCCTTGTTTTCGCGGTTGGTGTTACGCTCGCGGAGAGCACGCTTGATGAGAATTTCCAGTCGGTCGATATTCACGGGCTTCGTGACAAAGTCATAGGCTCCGCGCTTCATCGCCTCCACAGCGGTATCCACCGATCCGTAGGCTGTCATCATGATGCAAATTGGCGGATTCGCTTTTTTGACAATCCGCTCGATCAGCGACATGCCATCATCCCCGCCGAGGCGCAGGTCGGTGAGCACGACATCCACCGGCACGCTCTCGAGCGTGGCCAGCGCGCCATCGGCATCCGGCGCGACATAGACCTCGAACTCGGAATCCAACGCATTGCGGAGACCGTCACGGGTATTTTTTTCGTCATCAACAATGAGCAGCGTTGCGGACATCCTCACGAGTAGACTGCAAACACGCCGCCGCATCAATCCCGCGCTCAAGGCTGGGGATCAAACAAAAGGCAGGACGGGGAAGTTGCGTTTCAGGATGGGCTCGACGGGGGCATTGAGCCATTTCGACAAAACGGTCGCGTAAACGCTACGGAAGTCGACGCTGTGGATGATATCGCCATCGTGCAATTTCGTAAGGCTGGGAGCCGCTCCGTAGATGCCGGGTTTGACTTTTCCTCCAACTACGAAAAGTGGCGCGGCGGCGCCGTGGTCCGTGCCGCCGCTGGCATTTTCCTGAACCCGGCGGCCGAATTCGCTGAAGCTCATCACAAGAACCCGCTCGAAATTTCCCTGTGCTTTCAGATCCGTGCAGAATGCGGTGAGCGAGGAGTCGAGTTCCGCCATGAGCCTTTCATGGGCGCCAGTCTGGTTGCTGTGTGTGTCGTATCCGCCTTGAGCCACATAGTAGACCCGCGTGGGCATTCCCCCTCCGATGAGTCTGGCGACGAGGTTGAAGGAGTCGGCAAGCCTGTTCGACGGGTAGGAGGCCCCTGGCCGGGTGCGTTTAGTGATCTCGGCAATCTTGTCGGAACTCATAACGGCATCGAGGGAGGTTCGTTGAAGGAAATCCAGCGTATCACCGGCTCCATCGGCATGACCAGGAAGCATCCCGATACTCGCCCCATCCATCTCACCGGATTCGAAATCATTTACTGAGCGAAAAAAATCGTCCGCGACATTGCGGTCGGATGTATTTTTCAGGTCGAAGCGGAATTGCTCCGGCCGAGAGAATGTGATTCCACGCGGTTCTGGAGCTGCAAAGGCCTGCGGAGGCTGACCTCCGATACTGACTCCGATGGCGGGCTCCTCCCCTTTGCAGCAGGAGTCGAAGTAGCGCCCCATCCATCCATACTTTTCGGTCACGCTGCTATCGGAGGCGGTATGCCAAATCTCGGTGGAACGAAAGTGCGAGCGGTTTGGATTCGGGTAGCCCACACCTTGCACAATCGCAAGGTGCCCCTCGTCGTGAAGCGACTTGAGGCCGACAAGCTTGGGATTCAATCCAAAATGATCGGTCAAGCGCAGCGTCTTTCCGCCAGGGATGGCAAGAGTTGGCCTAGCGCGGAAATAGGCATCATCACCAAACGGCACCAAAGTGTTGAGGCCATCATTGCCGCCCGCCAGCTGGAGGACGATCAGGATCGGGCCGTCCTTTCCCGTTGCGGTCTGGATGGCGGAGTCCGCAGCCATGGCATCGAGCGTGAAAAAGGTGCGCTCCAGAAAGGCGGGAATTGTCCAGGAGACGGCCCCGCCAAGGAGGGAAGTGCGAAGGAACTGTCGGCGTGTGTGGAGGGTGTGTTTCATGTCAGTTGGAATTCTGGGGTGCTCATCAAGAGATGGACAATGTCGCGACGGGCAGCGGGCGAGCTTCCATTTTTTTCGAGGAGGTGAAGGGTCTTTTCACGCAGCGTGGGGCTCATGGGGCCCTGAAAAAGGCGCCACGCCAGCAGGTCGCAAGCCTGCGAAGGTGCGATGCCGACAGGCAGGATTTTTTCAATATCCGGCGCAGCGTCACCGCCACCTCGCACGAGCGCTCCTCCGAGATTGTAACGCAGCAGAAGCGAGGAGGAACTGATCCAAGCGCGTCCACCATCCCAACCTTTCACATTGGGTGGAGCAAAGAGAACTTGGCCGAGTTGCTCCTGGCTCGCGTGGATCGCTCTCCTATCCGGAAGTGGTCTTTCGAGAGTTTTGCAAGTTTGGATGAGCCACTGAATAGGGCTCTTGATCTGACGCCGCCGATATTTTGGCGAGTAAAACTCACGGCTTAAAAAAATCCTTTCGAGAAAATCCCCGGTTTGCATGCCCGATGCACGGTATTCCGAGGCGAGAACCTGATTCAGTGGGCCAGCAGGCTTTTCACCCGCATAGAAATTCCAGATTTTCGCCGAGAGGAACTCCGCGCACTCGGGCTTGGACACGATGAGATCCACCGTTGCATCCCCATCGAACGCGCCGGTCTTCCCGAAGATTTTTTTCGTGCCTGCGTCGTGGTTTTTTTTAGAGAACAAAAACGCGCCTGTTTGAGGATTGATGCGATATCCGGTGAAAGCTCGCGCTGTCTCTTGGATGTCTTCCTCGCTGTAGCAACCCTCACCCAGAGTGAACAACTCCAAGAATTCCCGCGCGAAATTTTCATTCGGATACCCTACCTTGCTCGAGTTGAGGTCGAGGTAGCGTATCATCGCAGGGTCTTTCGACATCTCTTTCGCAAAAGGAGCAAACGGACCGAAGGCATGGGCGCGCAGTGTTTGATTCTGCTGCAAAATCAGGAATGGATCGTTGACCTTTTGAATACTTGTCGCCCAGTGACCATGCCAAAAAAGGACACACTTCTCGCGTGCCGGGTAGGGCGTTGTAGCCATGCGCTGAATCCACCAAAACCGGGCGACTTGAGTCTGTTCCCTCGCCTGCGCTTGCATGAGTTTTCTCTTCTCCGCGAGCTCTTCCGGTGTCATCGAGTCGTTTCGAGGACGCTGAATTTTCATCGGCTGGATCTCCGGAGCGGGATAGAGATCTTCATCCTCACCCGCATGCAAGAGACTGCGCACAGCGGCGGCATGCCCCATGGCGTGGAGTCTCTGAATTTCCTCAGGCGAACCGCCAAAGGCCGCGCGATTCAAAAGATGGGCAGCAGCTTGAAGAGTCCATTCGTTGGCAGGAAGCGGGGCGAGCATGTTTATTTAAACACACATCTCCCACCAAAGTTGCGGCCAGACTTTTCGAAGACCGCGTCACACAGGCTCAGCGATGCCCCATGCGAGGCGGAGGTAGGGCGGCGGATGGTCCCCAGACTCGCCAGTCGTTCCATTGCTGGGCAGCGAGCATGGTATTTTCGGAAGCGGCGGTGTTTTGATTGGCGATTTCCTGCTGAAGCTCGAGTTCGCGGTATTTCGAGTAGTCAGTCTGATTTCCGATGTAGGCGATGCTTTGATCCGGACACGCGTAGAAATAAAAAACCTCATCGCCTTTGAGTTTGCGTTCGACCTTATAAGAGGGCATCGCCTCGAGAGAGAGTTGGCGCTCGGGCGTATTGGCGGGCAAAACCTTGAATCCGGCAGCCGCCAAGAGTCTCTCCGTGTTCGAGCGATCAGCTTGCTCGATCGCTGCACAACCGGACACCAACACAGCAATGAGAAGAAGCAGACATTTCATAGAATTCATTCTATCGAACAAAAAACAGCCAACATAAGCAAAATAAATGCGCGTTGACAAAAATCACGCATCATTTCCGCCTTGAGTTTCCGTTTTAAATAGGGAATGTTTAAAGCGTTTCCGACGCTATCATATTATGCAATACGGCTCCTGCGACCCATTTCATTTCGGTCCAAGGTCTGAATTCATCGCGTCACTCATGTTCTTTGCAGTGTGCGTTAAGCACACACTTGCAAGGGGGTGCGCACCGTCGGAAATAGAACTGCCGTCCGTGCCGTTCCTGCGGGGAGGATATCTCCGCGCGGCGGGTCGGCCATGCAACGCAATAATAGAAACCATGTCATCAGAATACTCACCCAGCGGAACACGCCGTTCGTCGCGCCGCGGGTCCGGCCGACGCTCCGATCGAGGCAACCGATCCAGCTCCGCCCAGCACGAAAACAAACCCAAAGCAAAAAAATCGCTCCTCGCACGAATCCTCGGATTCCTGACCGGTAAACAAGAGGAACCAAAAAAACCCGCACGCGAGGAACGCTCTGCCCGCAGCAGCGACAGCGCCTCCCCCGAGCGCCCCGCCCGCGAGCGCCAGAGCCGCAGCGAACGACCAACCGGCATGCGCACGCCGGAGCTTGTAGAGGTCACCTCGTCCCGTCTCTATGTGGGCAACCTGTCATTCGACGCCGGCGAAAGCGACCTGTTCGACCTCTTCAACGGAGTCGGATCGGTGCAAAATGTGGAAATCGTCGTTAATCGCCACAACATGCGCTCGAAGGGATTTGCCTTCGTGCAAATGCAGTCGGTGGATGAAGCGAAACGCGCCGTTTCCGAGCTCCACGACAAGGAATTCATGAGCCGCAAACTCGTGGTGAGCGGAGCCAAAGCGCTCGAAGAGCGCCGCTCGGAGCGCCCCGCCCAGGCCGCTGAGTAAGTCTCAAACATCCTTCGCCCAAGGGTCCCGTCCGATCATCGTGACGGGGCCCACAGGCGCAGGGAAATCCGCCCTCGCCATTGCGCTGGCCCTCCGCGTTGGAGGAGAAGTCGTAGGTGCGGATGCTTTTCAAATCTATGCCGGGCTGCCGATTCTTACGGCACAGGCGACAAAAGATCAGCATGCGCTTGTTCCCCACCATCTCGTTGGTTTTTTAGATCTCCGGCAGGGCTTCGACGCCGCGATGTATGCAAAAGAGGCCTGGCGCTGCATTCGAGATATCCAGTCACGCGGTCGCGTGCCGATTTTAGCGGGAGGCACCGGGCTTTATTTGAAAGCCGTCACTCACGGCTTGGCCGAAATGCCGAAGGCGGATGCCGATTTGCGCGCCAGCATCTGGGCCATGCCACTGGAGGATGCGCTGGCGGCACTTTCTGAAAAAGATCCCGCCGCGCCTGCTGCGATCGACACACGCAATCCCGTGAGAGTTCGGCGCGCTCTCGAAATCGTGCTGCTCACCGGTCGCCCCTTGGCGGAATCCCGAAGCGCTTGGAGCGAAGACAAGGGACTCTTTCGAGGCCTTGTGCTCACGCGGGATCGCGAGGATCTGCGAAGCCGAATTGCAGCGAATGTCGATGCCATGTTTGCCTCCGGTGTCGTTGAGGAAGTGAAGGACGCAACGCATGCGGGGGATGGCGCCGCACGCGCCATCGGCTTCCGGGAAATCCAGCAACTCCTCCAAAGAGAAATCACCGAGAGCGCCTGCAAATCCGCCATGGTGCTAGCGACACAGCGCTACGCGAAACGCCAATTGACCTGGGGGCGCACGCAATTTACTTTTCCTTCGTTGAATTTAAGCGGATCGACCACTCCCGAAGCCGCGCTTTCGGCCGCCCTCGCCCTATTGGACTCCCAAACCCCATGACCCCCGAATCACAGCGCGATCAATCGACATCGAGAGGATGGCGTAGTGGTTTGTTTCTCGTTCTTTGCCTGTTCCTCGCGGGTTGCCAGACGCGAATGGTTATCGATACATCGCCCAATGGACGCCATGCACAGGTTTACTCCGGCACGCCGACTTTAGTGGAGTATGGGGTGGCATCCTGGTATGGCGGGCGTTGGGTCGGACGCTTGACCGCAAACGGCGAGACCTACCGCGCCGGCGATGTCACGGCAGCGCACAAGAAACTCCCGTTCAACACACGAGTCAGGGTTGTGGATTTGAAAACCGGCAACTCGCTGATCGTGCGCATCAACAATCGCGGGCCCTTTGTCAAAGGTCGCATCATCGACCTCAGTGTTGCCGCCGCGAAAAAATTGGGCACCTACGACCGAGGAATCGCGAGAGTCCGAATCGAAGCCCTGCGTGAAATCCCGCTCCTGACCAAGTCGAATGTGAGAGCCATCAATCCCCCGAAGCCTCCTGCTGCCAAGCCGATGCTGAAAACCCCGCCGACAAAGCAAGAGCCTGATTTTTTGAAAAGAAACTAATTCGGGGCAAGAGGATGAGCGATGTGAGGCAGGACGCCGCTCTCATCGATCTCTACTTCCCGCTCCATGCCAAGAAGCTCTAGCAGCACCTTCACGCGCGCCTGTGCCGGAAGCACCTGCGTGACAAGCGCCCTGATTCCGCTGAATGGTCCCTGCAGAACCTGCACCTCGCTACCAACTTCGATCTGCGTGCGAATTTCAACAGTCTCCTCATCAACCACCACCTCGCGTAGAGCCTTAATGATATCCTCACCGACCACCGCCGCGATTCCACCAAACTTAACGATGTGGGAAACGCCATGGCATGCCCCTAAATGGCGATGCTGGGTCCGGTAGTTGAAGCGCGCGAACAAGTAACCCGGGAACATCGCTTCCGTAACACGAACCCGACCGCTGCGCCGCGCACGCTCAAAGCGAAGCATCGGACAAAAAACCTCCGCGCCAATATCCCTCAGGATACTCCGCTTAGCCGTGGATTCCTGACGAGGCTTGCATTTGACGCAAAACCACTGGAGCTCCTCGTTTTCGAAATCGTTCATTAAAAATTTACCCTCAGACTCACCAAAAACTTTGCGGCACTTCGATCCGATCGCCAGGTTTGAGGCGGATATCCTTCTCGGGGTCTTTTCGAACCTCCTTGACATTCACGACCGTGACCTTTCCATCCCGCAAGAGGCGAACTTTTCCTTGATCCGCAAAATCCGTGAAGCCGCCAGAGGCGCTGATGGCTCCGAGCAGCGTAAGATCCGCTGTAAAAGGAACACGCTGAGGAGCTTTCACCTCGCCACCTGTATTCACAAAACGCGCCATATTTGGAATAGTGAGTGTGATCGAGGGATTTGTATAAATCTGGCGTGAGATGTAGGCCGACTCGATAGCCCTCTGCAATTCCGACTGCGTAGCCTCAGAAGCACGCACTTTTCCAATATGAGGGAGATTCACATACCCATCACCATCAATTGTATAAGTTCCAGAAACTTGCTGAACTTCCTCAGCAGGCACTCCTCCTATACGGATCTCCAAAGAATCTCCAGACCGCAGCACCGCATCCTGCGCAAAGAGAGTAACTGATAGAAGAACAAAAGCGATTGCTCCAATGAAAAGTTTAATATTCACCGGTTTTGTTGTTGGTTTTTACTGAATTTAATGAGGATTTCTTGGCATCGGAGCCACTTTTCTGCGCTGAGTCCTGAGGTTTACTATAATAGTTGTAATAACTTGTGTAGTATTCGTAGGATTGATCGTGGCGGATATCGACATTATTGAGAACAGCACCCAATGTGGTGCCCCCCACATTATCGATTGCCTGTTTAACCCGTTGAAGCATCGTTTTTGGAAACCGACGATGTTGAACAACGATGATCGTCAAATCCATTTCGCTTGAAAGCACCGAAGCATCGCTGACGCCTAGGATTGGCGGTGAATCAAAAAAGACAATGTCGAACCGGCTTTTCACATCTTGAATGAAATCCAGCATGCGCTGGGAGTTCAAAATTCCCACGGCATCCCTTGGAAGTTGACCGCTGGGCAGAAAGTAAAGATTCTCCAGTTTCGTAGTTTGGATGACTTCCTCCAAATCCATTTGTTTTGTCAAACAATCACTTAAGCCAAATTTATTTTCGACACCAAAAAGGCGGTGTTGCGAAGGACGCCTTAAATCGGCATCCACGACCAGCGTCAAGTAACCACCTTTCGCAAATGTGTAAGCCAAGTTATTCAGTGTGGTTGACTTGCCCTCTCCCGCACCACCGCTCACTATCGTAATCGAGCTTGCCGCAGGGGATTTGCGGTTGAATTCTATGTTGGTTCGCATGATGCGGTAGGCCTCGGCATCTGGATTGTCGTCGCTTCCTTTGATCAATAGGCTGATATCCTTCGGAATGACCGCAAGAACCGGCACCTGCAGGATCTTCTCCAAGTCCTGAAGCGTCTTCACACTGGTATCGAGATACTCAATGAAAAAAGCCAACCCGATACCGAATCCCAGTCCCACGATTACGCCAAGTAACATGTTGAGAAGCACTCGCGGGCGTGAAGGGAAATCAGCCGGTTCTGCGCGTTCCCAGATCACTGCAGGATCCTGAGGCATAGTGCGCTGCATGGTTTCGGTAGAGAGACGCATCTCAGCGGCCTCAAGGATTTTTTTGGCCTGAATGTAACTATTCTTGGCCTCGTAGTATCCAGATGCACGGGTTTTGGAGGTCTGCTGTTTCGTCTGGGACTCGCGGAGCCGCTGTTCAAGTTCCTTGGTCGATTCCTCGCCAATCCGAATATTTGCTTCCATGCTAGCGCGAAGCGATGCAATTTGAGCCGCCAACTGTGTGGCCATAACATCCTTTTTGGCGCGAAGGGATTTAACCGTGGGATGGTTGATTCCCAATCCACTATTCAGCATGCGAGCCTCTTCGGAAGCCACCTCCTGATATTGCGGAAGCATCTGGGTAATCGTGGGATCTTGAACATCCAAGGTGCTGATGCTGCGCATGATCTGGTCATCAGAGAGCTTGCTGATCTGTTCGTATTTGGCGCGTAGCGAGGAAACACGCAAACGCTCCGTGCTCACCTGCTGCTCCACAGAAAGGAGCACCTCGTTCGCCGCCTGCATGGGGTCCACAACGCTGTCGGGATTCAAATCCTGAATTTCATTTTCGATCCGGATTCTTTGCGCCTCTGCCCGTAATTCATCCACCCGACGACTTTGCTTGGCAACCTCGTCTTTAAGTTGGACGAGTGAGCGATTGACGGTGCCCTGCTGTTCCCCGATGCGGCGGCGCTGGTATTCCTCAGCGATGCGATTGGCAATTTCCGAGGCTTCGTTTTTATCCTGATCGAGAACACTGATTTGAATGAGTTCGGTATTACGGATTTCCCGCACGTCGATCATCCGCCGGAGACGATAAAGCGTTTGTTCCTTTCCAACAACGCCATATAGCTTTTTCCATGTTTTCTCAAGACCCAGAGCCTCTATGACCGGATAAAGGATTTCCTTTCGCTGAATGATCTCAAATTGCGTCGTAATGAAGCGCGGATCAAAACCTCTGCCCCCCGAACCATCATCGAACACCTTCATGTAGGTGGCATTCTGGTTGATCTGCATCGTGACGCTGGATTCGTATTGCTTAGGAAGAAAATAAGTAACGACGCCCGTTGTGATTACCACCAAGAGAAAAACCAAAACGATAAGCGGAAAGCGTATGCGAATGACGCGCCAATAATCGAGAAAGTGGAGTTGGATTTCGTTGGAGTCTTCCGTGTTCATTGATAGGAGGGACAATTAAGCACAGAGAGCGAAGGCTATCAAATATCGCATCTGATTTGTAGCCCGTTTTCTAGATGGTGGATGCAAAAACAAGTGAACAATTGAGACACTGCATCAGAAGTCCAAATTCATGCCAACAAAAGCCACATTTCGCTGGTAGCTAAGCTTTTCAGACTCGGGAGCCATATCGATTGTATAGGTATATCCACCCTGAAGGATCATGTTTTTCGTCATCTTGAAGTTCGCTCCCAGTGAGAACTCGATGATATTTTCGTAAAACTCTGGCGAGGCATCCTGCTTGTCGAACTCGTTGTAGAAGTTGTTTTGGTAATTCATGCCTCCGGTGAAGGAAAGCTTGGGCGTGATGCCTTGAACAAGATTAAATCCGACGCGGAAAGTTTGACGCG
Organism: Terrimicrobiaceae bacterium; assembly: GCA_044342325.1. Taxonomy (GTDB): domain Bacteria; phylum Verrucomicrobiota; class Verrucomicrobiia; order Chthoniobacterales; family Terrimicrobiaceae; genus UBA967. The sequence continues at coordinate 74,818 of JBIIPZ010000004.1, read as the reverse complement.
TGGGCGCTCCATTTAATCCCGAGCCTTCCGTGCCATAGCGCATATTAAGGCCAATGCTGGAAGCCTTCTGGTATTCATACGATCCATTGAGTTCTCCAAACGGGCCGAAGTAGTCAGGATTGTCATTGTCCGTGTTGTAGAACCTCAACTCCGCACCCCCACGAGCTGTGATTTTAAATTTGGAGCTGAAAATCTGGTCCACACCAAGAAGGAAAAACTGCCCAAAGTTGTTCAACGGAGCACTGAAGTATGTCACAGGGTTGGCGCGGTATTCCAAGACGCCGGTTGTCTTTGGAAGCACGAGCCAGCGGAAGGATTGGCTGAGGGTTTGCTCAATGCGTCCCTGACTGTCATTTAGAGAGTTATCAACATAAACGAATGGTGTGAAATTGTATTTCGTATCCGTTGAGAATTTATCAGACCACTCGTAGGCACCCGCGACAGTGGTTGAGGAATAAATGTAGTCGCCATTCTGACGGTTGGTTCCGCCGGCGATGGTCAAGTCAGGCTGAGCAAGGTAAGCCGTATTGGTTGAGAAATTTATCGTAAGGCGCTGCGTCAACTTATAGGCACCCTGCAGGTTCAGAGCACCTGTGTAGTCGTATTTATTGCCGGGACGCGTGTAATAATATGTCACTCCTCCATTCAGGGCTGCGGACAACTGCAAACGGGAACTCTCCGCCGCGTAGGTGATCCCTCCAGCCATGTTGGTGTAAAAACTTGCCGCGCGGTCTGTTTCAGTAGTGAACAAATTGTCGTCATACCCTTCACGAACAGCAAATGCCAATGTGAAAGGCTTTTTCTCAAATACACCTCCGGAAGTCTGCTCCGGGACATTTTCAAGGGCCGAAGCATTGTCATCCACAGGCACGCCTTCCTCCTGTGGAAAATCGGCAGGGGCAGGAGCTCCATAAAACTCCTCAGCAGATTGCTGAGCCTGGGCACGAAAAACAACCAGCAGAAGAAGGGTTGCAAAGGTGGATAGGAGGAATTTTTTCTGCATAAGCGGAAACAAGGACGCAAGCATATATCGAAACGATATTTTCAAGCCAACAAATTTTTAGTGCGAGCGTCGCCTCTACCGCAAAGGCGCGAAAGGGGAATTTTTCAAAAGCGCTTCCCGCCGCTGAGCGGAGAAAGTTGACTCAGGAAGATTGAGGGCGAGTTCGTAGAAACGGACTGCCTCGGTCTGCGAACCGGACAGCTCAAGGTGCAGGGCGTAGAATTCATACGGCGTGGCATAATAAGGGGCCTTGGCTATGGCCGCCCTGTGGAGCGGAGCGGCTTGCTCGAAATTTCCAAGATTATCGTAAGCGTGGGCTAGGTTGATCAAATGCCAAGCATCGCCGGGTTCTCGTTTACTGGCCATCGAGGATAACTCGGCAGAGCGCTCCAGCAGGCGCCGACGCTCGATTTCTGTCAATTGCGTTTGTTTGCCAAGAATCAGCGAGGCGCGCCCCCCGGTGGCGGCGAGGGCACTGTGATTCGGATTCGCCTGAATTCCTGACTCCGCAATTTCCCGTGCCAACCCAGTAGCACCGCGCGCCAGTGCGGCATCCGCCCGGATCCAGGCGAACTCCGCGTTGAGACAATTCCAAGATGTCCAAACAATCCCAATCGCCGCCACAAGGGCGCTTGCGAGAGCCACGCGGAAGGCCGAAACAGGTAGCGACCCGGAGCAAACCCTCCGCCCCGGTGATGCAAGGATGGCCAGAGAGACACAAGCCAGGAGCGCGTTGGCGGGAACCTGCATGTTAAAGTCAAAAAAGGAATGAACGGCAAACGCAGCAAGCGAGGACAAGGCCCCCATCTGCATCGCGGCTTTGAGACTGACAGGCGAACTGCCTGCGGCAATTCGTTGACGAATATCAATAACCACCGAACGCCATCCCGAGGAGAAATGCACCAGCAGAACGCAAAGGCCAAGTCCTGCGCCAATCAAACCGATCTCGGCAAGCGCCTGCACCCAGTCGTTGTGGGCGAACACATCATCCAACGCATCGGCACGGAACCTGTATTGGCGGGAGTAGTTGGTAAATGTTCCGATGCCGGTTCCCACAAGCGGATCGCTCTGCCACTGACGGAAAGCCGTTTTCCAGACAGTCGCGCGGTAGGTTTCTTCCCCCGCTTTCAGAATGCGAAACTGTGCGAGGTCACTGGACTCATAGACCTGCCACACAGCGCCAAGGCACACTATCAGCGCGAATGCGACCAATCCGAACATGCGGCCCCGGCTGCCCCAAGCGCCGAGCAGCAGCCCGCGGGCGCTGAGGATCAGAAAAACTCCCAGTGCCGCCCCCGCCCCGAGCAGTCCGCCCCTGCTCTGGGTGAGGATTCCCGCGCCGAAGAACATTGCCGCGCCATAGAGAAGCAGAACCCGAGGCCAAAGGCCCACACGCCCCCATACACCGATCGATAGCGCAAACGCTCCGGCGAAGTTCAGCAACCAAGCGAGATGGTTGGCATTGTAGTAAAATCCCCTCGCCCGAAAGGCATGCCCCTCCATCCGCTCGGGGCAGAGATCTGTGATCAAGCCGAGGTGGGGCTGCGCATCTGGAAAGAAATATTGAAAAATCCCCAACGACGCTTGCACAAAAGATCCGACAAGCAGGATCGCGAGAAGAATGAGCCTTTCCCCCGGCCCCGTGATGACAAAAACGAGCAAGCAATAAAGAACCCAAGCCGCAAGAACGAGGCGCAGAATCGCGCCCTGCAGCCACAAGTCGGATTGGCCTGCCAGCGGAATTACAATCCATGCCGCAAGCGCCGCAGTGAAGGAAACACAGACCCAGCGCGGGATGGAAAATTCGCGCTGCTTCAGCTTCCAAGCACTCGCGAATGCGGCCAAGCATAGAACCGCATAGGCCGCTAGAGGCAAAAATGGATACGGCCCCCGGCCCACAAAATACTGGGCAAGGAGAAGCGCAAGGCCACATAGAACCGCAGGCAGGAAATTCACTCCGCGCATCCATAAACCAGAATCCACCGTCACAGAAATAGTGATCTGCGACTGAGGCATCTTTTTTTTGAATCGTCACCAACACTCAATGCGTAGAGATTCTCCGCATGCATCCTATGACTATTCCCACACAAGCCGCGCGCCGCGTTTTCCCACCATTTCTCCTCGCAAACCTTCTCCAAAGCACTTTTGAGCCGAAGGCCGGACAAAAAATTTGCATTTTGATCGACCTGCCAGATGCCTCGCAGATCAAAGACTTTGCTTTTTTGAAAAATGCAGAACTCACGATCCAAAAAAACGCCGTGAAGTTCTTCTTCGAGCCGCTCCGCGATGGCACATTGGCGGAACTCGGGCTCGGTGGCGGCGAGATGTATGCCTACAAGATCACAGGCGGCAGCAACCTCGACCTCCCCGATGAGGCCCACACCCCCGAGGGACGCATACTTAGTTTGGAAAAGGATGTTTACCCGAACTACGACATCATTCTCTGCATCTCGACCTACTCCGCCACGGCGCCTCTCACTGCCTTTGCCAAACAATATGGCTTCCGAGGCGCCACTCTTCACGGGGTCAATCAAACCATCCTCCGCACAGGTCTCGCGGTGAGTTACGACGATGTGAGCGTTGATGCCGAAAAAATGCGCCTCGGCATGACAAACGCGGATTGGGTGGAAATCGATTTTCTCTTCAATGGAAAAACCCACACGCTCCGACTCGAACTCGGCGGCCAAGAGGCGCAAAAAAGCCACGGCCTCTGTCGCGGTGACGAGCCAGATGTGGCGAACCTCCCGGCAGGCGAGATTTATTATGTGCCGACCGGCGCTTCCGGGGAGTTTCCCATGCGCTACGAGGACGGCACGATCGGCCTCATGCATGTCGCCGGCGGCCGCATCCAAAAAGCCGAACTCCTCAGCGGCGATGCCTCGCTCGTCGAAGCCCACAACAAAAAACTCGTCTCCGATCCCGTCACTGGCGAACTGGGCGAACTCGGCTTCGGCACACAAGTCCTCCCTGTTTCAGGACGCGACATCCAGGACGAAAAAATCCGGGGAACCATCCATGTGGCCACCGGCCGCAGCGACCATCTGGGCGGCTCGCTGACACCAGACAAATTCGCTGAGCACCTCAACGCCACACACGACGACATTCTCTTCGCGCCTCACAAAACACCTGAAATCCTAGTTACCCAAGCCCGCATGCACAGAAAGGGGCAGACGGTCGTTCTCATCGAGAACTTCGAGCCATCCGCCTACATCAACAGCCTGCTCGCCTGAGCAGGTTGACGGCTCAAAGGCTTTTCAAAAACCAGGCGTAGGAATCCCGAATACCTTCCTTGAGAGCGATGCGGGGCTTCCAGCCAAGGGCAAGAAGTCGGCCCACATGCATGAGTTTCCGGGGTGTGCCATCCGGTTTCGAGGTGTCAAAGACAAGCGACCCCTCGAAGCCGAGCACCTCGCAGACGATCTCCGCGAGTTCCCGGATCGAGACATCCTCGCCGCAGCCGATGTTCACAATCTCGGGCGAGTCGTAGTTTTCGAGGAGAAAAAAACAGGCATCCGCGAGGTCGTCCACATGCAGAAACTCGCGACGCGGCGTGCCACTACCCCACACCGACACCTCCTTCGCTCCGCCCTGCTTTGCCTCATGCACCTTGCGGATAAGCGCGGGGAGAACATGCGAGGTGTGCAGATCGAAATTGTCATTCGGCCCATAAAGATTGGTCGGCATCCCGGAGATGAAGTTTTTTCCATACTCGCGGGCATAAGCTTGGCAGAGCTTGATACCGGCGATCTTTGCGATCGCATACGCATCGTTCGTCGGCTCAAGCGGGCCGGTGAGCAAAGCATCCTCCGTGAGCGGCTGGGGGGCCATTTTTGGATAAATGCAGGAGCTGCCGAGGAAGAGGAGCTTCGTCACACCAAAGTCCGCTGCCGCCTGAATGACATTGTTCTGGATCGTGAGGTTCTCGATGAGGAATTCGACAGGCTTCTCGAAATTGGCAGCGATGCCCCCCACCCTCGCGGCGGCATCGACCACATAGTCCGGACGCTCGAGCTCGAAGAAACCACGCACGGCGGCGCGATCCATAAGGTCAAGCTCCTGCCGTGTGCGGGTGAGGATGTTCTGAAAGCCTGCCTGCCGGAACCGCCTGACAACGGCACTGCCGACCATGCCACGATGACCCGCCACAAAAACTTTCGCCGCTTTTTCCATGCGGTGTTTTTAGCGGATTCCACCCCGCGCGCAAGATGGTATCAGCCTGCACGCAGACCGACTTCCAGCGTGGGATGCCGAAACGAATAGCCCAAGCTCTCCGCCACCGCCGGACGCACGCGCACACTGTCGAGCATGACATGCGACAACTCGCCGAGTGCGAGTTTGAGTGCACAGGAGGGCGCGGGCAGAATCGCGGGACGCCGCACCACGCGCGCCAGTGTGCGGGTGAACTCGGTATTCCGCACCGGCTGTGGATTCACGGCATTCACCGCACCACTCACCGCTGGGTTTTCCAGCGCCCAAAGTATCATCCCGGCGACATCGTCCACATGGATGCAACTCATCCACTGCCGCCCGTTGCCGAGATTTCCTCCCAAGCCGAGTTCAAAAACCGGCCGCACCAAACCCATCGCGCCACCGGGGCCGGTCACAAAACCAATTCGCAGTCGCACCACGCGGCATCCAAGCCCCACGGCAGGCATCGCTGCAGCCTCCCAAGCCTGACACACCTCGGCCAAAAACCCCCTTCCCGCCGGAGCCGATTCATCGACCTCCCGCTCGCCCGTATCACCATAAAATCCAATCGCCGAGGCGTTGATCAGCACGCCAATGCCCGCGTGCAGGCTGCCTACAACCTTCTGCGTGGTTTCGACGCGGCTGCTCAGGATTTTCTTTTTCTTGGACGCTGTCCAAAGTCCCAGAATCGGCTCGCCTGCCAGATTTACCACGGCGTCCATGCCTGAAAAATCCAGAGAGCCTGAGGATTCAATCCGACGAAATCCGGCACGCGCAGTTCGGGAAAACGGCACCACGCCATGCCCAGCTTCTGCGGCCAGTCGCGAAAGCCGCTTGCCCACATAACCCGTCGCTCCGATGACTCCGATGTTCATGATGGAAACAAGATGCTCCCCGCAACTCTCAAGCGCCAGAAAGAATCTGCCGCGCTGCTTCGCGCCCGGCCATCCAAGCCGATTCCACCCGCGACTCCGTAAGCAAATCCCCCGCAAAATACCATCCCTCCGGCAGGGTCGGGATTTCTATTTTCTGCGAAATTCGGGCATACCGCCAGCGGTGCGGATGCATCGTTCGGAAGGCGGCAGCCGGAATCCCCCAACGCGCCTCGGTAAGACTCCGAAGCTCCGCCGCCCAGCTCGCGGGCTCATCCTCGAGCCGCGCACGGCTGAAGCCCTCCGCAGCATGGACAACCATCACAGTGAAACCCGCGCCGACACGCCCAGGCTTGTGATTCTCGCACGCCGACCAAGCCAGCGCATGGCCCGAACGGTCGCTGATGGCATATCGTGCCGCTGTCGCACCAAGCCACTCGCCCTCGTAAAGAAGCAGCTGCGCCAAACAGGGAGCGTAGGGATTTTGGGAATTCTGAACTCCAGCCAGCTTGGCGGTCTGCGGCCAAGGAGCCGTGCTAAGAATAACATCAAAGTCCTCACCACCCACACGCCGATCTTTCACGGCTTCAATCGTCATGCCCGTCCTGACATCGAGTCCTTCGGCAAGCGCACGCGCGAGGCGACTATTACCCTGCGCATGAAAAAAACGCTCCTCGCTGGGCAGTTCCCGACTGGCCTCATCCACAATCGGCGCCTGAATTTCCAACAAATCCCCGCCGCTGGCCAAGCGAACCTCCCGCTCAAAATCCGCATCCCGCATCGTGAAATACTGCGCACCGTGGTCGACCGAATGCCCCTCCCAGCGCTTCGTCGCACACCGCCCACCCAATCCGCGGGACTTGTCAAAAACCACCACCCGACAACCCGCATCCACCAACAAACGCGCCGCACCAATCCCAGCCATCCCGGCCCCAATCAAAGCCACAGACTTTTGTTTCATGCCCACAAGCCTACCGAACTGGCTCAAATCTGGCGCGGATTTAGTTTGGCTGCAAAACAGAAACCCATAGCCAACAACTCAACTCCGCCCTTCATCTGGAACTCTAACTGAACAACGAAAAGCTTTTTGCCATGGTGAACCGACTGTGCGTTGATGTGCTGCATGTCGAAGCACGAAATCGAAAATACCCCCCAGGACCGGATTCAGTATCGCGAGTATAAGATCATTTTGCAGGCGCAGCATTTCACTTCGCCGCAGGCATTCGTAGATTTCTGGAGCATTGTCCGGGTGACGGCGAAGAAGTTTGATGTGAAGGTGAAGGAGGCTGAGAACGCCTTTGAGAGCAATGTGCGGGAGGTTCTTTTCTACGACACAGAGGATTTTGCGCTTTATAAAAACCACTTCATCCTGCGTTTGCGCACGCATTACAAAGGCGGTTGGCCGCAGGGGATTCCAGAACTCACATTCAAATTCCGGCATCCGGATTTTAAAGAAGCCGCAGCGGTGGATGTGCGTCCGGCGACATCGGGAGGCATCGCCAAGATTAAATTCAAAGAGGAGCTCTTGCCGCTGCGGGAGACGCTGGGCGGGGCGCGTTCCATTTTTTCGCACAACTGCGTGCTGGCGAAACCGCGCGAGGGTTTGGAAGTCGCCGTGAAGGATTTGGCCGGGGCGTTTCCAGCGATCCACCAGGTCGGAGCGGACCATGAGACTCCGCTCCGGCTCGTCAATGACATGGCAGTGGAAGAGGTGCAGGTGGATGTGGGCGAACTGCACTTCGGCGGAGGTTTCAATGGCAAAACAACAATCGCCGTGTGGCGCACGCGTAAATACGAGCGGGCCTTCTGCGGTGAATTCGCCTTCCAGTGCCGCTTTGACAGCGAGGATGAAATCCACAAGTCGAGCCTGAAGCGTGCGGAGGATTTCTACAAAACGCTCCAACTCGACGCCCACGAGTGGGTCTCGCTCGGCACCACCAAGACAGCGCTTGTTTACCAACTCGGACAGTCTCCCCATGCCACCCGCAGCGAGTAATATGCCGGGCGTGCCGGAAATCTTCCGCGTTTTTGCCAAGATCGGCATCACCAGCTTTGGCGGCGGTCTCGTCGCCTACTTGCGCGATGCGCTGGTCACCGATAAAAAGTGGATGGACGAGGAGGAATTCCTCGCCGCTCTGGAAATCGGCCAGACACTGCCAGGCCTGAACTCCGTGAATGTAGCGATCATTGCCGGGCGGAAACTGGCCGGCCCACAAGGCGCTGTTGCGGCAGCTTTGGGCCTGATTCTTCCTGGTGTGTTGCTTTTGTTGGTGTTGGGAATTTTGTATGACCGCTTCCGCCACAATCCGAATGTCGCCGCCGCGCTGGCAGGAGTCGCCGCAGCCGCTGTGGGTCTACTTCTGCAGGTCACCCTCAAGATCGGCGCGAAGCAATTCCTGAACCTCCGTGACCTGTGTTTCGTCTTGGGCACTTTTTATCTCGTGGCCTTCCACCATGTGTCCCTGCCAGTGGTGCTTTTTCTCATAGCCCCCGTCGCCATCATTCTCTGCCGCCCGAAGTCGGCGAAGCCAAACCCATGAGCGACCTCGTAAAAATCCTGAATGTCTTCTGCCTCCTCTCGCTGCTCGCCGTAGGAGGCGGTAGCGCCGTGCTGCCACAGATGGAACACGAGACCGTTACTCTTCACCACTGGGTCACCGGCGACCAATTCGCCACGATTTACAGTCTGGGCCAGATGGCTCCGGGCCCGAACATGTCGATGGTTGCCCTTATTGGCTGGCAGGCAGCCGGCGCGGCAGGCCTCATCATCGCACTCGTGGCATTCTACCTGCCTTCGAGTTTCCTGACCTACGGCTGCAGCTACATCTGGGACCATTTCAAGGACAACCCCTGGCGCGCCTCCGTGCAACGCGGCATGGCCCCCATCACCATCGGCCTCATGCTCGCAGGCGTCCACGCCGTCGGAAAAACGGCCTGCATCAATCCCAGCCACAGCACACACTTCAACACCATCACCTGCATAACCGCCCTCGCCGTCACAGGAATTCTCTTCGCCAAACACATCAACCCTGCTCTGCTGATGCTCCTCGGCGGTATCGCAGGATGGTTTTTGTTGAGGGGACACTGAGTTCCCGGCGAGGCGGCGACAGAACAAATGGGACGTGCGGACACGATATTCGCATGTCATGCCGAAGCAGCAAAGCGCTTCTGCGATTGACCAAAACAAAGGATTTTATCCGCCCTTTTTCCCGGCGCTCATAGAGACGCCGCTACAGCGCCAGCGCGGCAGCGCGCAGTCCTTGGAGGGTCGACCTCCGGCTTGACCCAAATATTCCCTCGGAAGCCACCGGACGACCCCCAGACACCACCCCGCCAAACAAGCACTACAGCCACGAAAGACTCAAGGCAGAGCCATAGGATTAGAGCACTGGACCCTACAGACTTGGCGCGATCCGCAACCAGGAGGAATACTGGATATCTCCATGAATGAGTTGGCGGTGGCAGCAAAAAAACAACCCGGCCGTCCCAAGCTCACTCCCTCCCCCAAGTTTGTGAGCTTACCCTCCCTACGGCCGGGCTGTTCTTTGATGCCTAATTAAGCAACCCCTGTGCCAAGTCTTCGCCAGCCGCAAAATCTCGCGCATCAAACGAAACAATTTCAAAGCAAGTTACTGCCCTTAAATTTTTTAAAATCTGTAAATTCTGTCTAAAAAATCCCCGTAGCACGCAAAAGCTGAAAACCAATACGGTGGTGAAAAAGCTCCACTTCGCTCTCCAACTGGTAAAAATGCCGCACTCATTTGCATGGCTACCATTTCCCGAATTCTGGATTTCACACTCAACCGCCCCGCAGTGCCGACGGCGCTTTTCGGAATCTGGCTCGCTATTCTTTATCATGTCTCAAACAGCGTGCCGACGGAGATGCCTCAAATGGTCGTTCCTCAGCAGGATAAAATTCTGCACTTCGTATTTTTTCTCGGCGGCGGAACCGTCCTTGCGGCCTCTCTGCACCTTCTAGCCAAGCTGCAAGGCATCCGTTTGCTCTTGGCAGTAGCGCTAATAATGGGGTTGCTCGGCGCGCTCGACGAATACAACCAGCAATTCATCCCCGGACGCTCAGGGTTGAGCCTTGAGGATTGGATCGCAGACATGAGCGGCGCGCTCGCTGGAGTGGTTTTGCTTCGAGTCCTCGTTGCCAAACTCCAGACGAAAGAAATCAACGAAGCCTGAGCGTCAGACGCCTTTTTTCTCGATGAGCGCGTAAGCGCTGTGATTGTGGATCGACTCGAAATTCTCCACCTCCACGCGATACCAGAGGATATTCTGATCCGCCTCGCAACGAACGGCGACATTCCTCACCAGGTCTTCGACGAAGACCGGATTCTCGTAGGCCTGTTCGGTGACATGTTTTTCATCGGGACGCTTCAGCAGGCTGAAAAGCTCGGCGCTGGCGGACTCCTCGGCAAGACGCACCATATCTTCAATCCACATCGGCTTTTTACAGCGAACCGAGAGTGTCACATGCCCACGCTGGTTATGCGCACCAGCCGCACTGATCGCCTTGGAGCAAGGGCAGAGGGTGGTCACAGGCACGATGGTGGTGACAACAAAATCCATCTCGCCGTTTTCGAGGGTCGCGCTGAAGCGGACGGTGTAATCCATCAGGCCGACCGCTCCGCTCACGGGTGCTTTTTTACCGAGAAAAAAAGGAAATTCGATTTCGAGATGTGCGCAACCGCTCTCGAGCCGCCGGCACATTTGCTCGAGGATGTCGCGGATGTTTTCCACATGGATCACGGGACCATGTTCCGAGAGAACCTCGATGAATCGACTCATGTGGGTGCCTTTGAAATGATGCGGCAGGTCGACCGTGAGCTGAATGGTAGCGACCGTGCTTTGAACAGAGTGCTCCTTGTCGCGCACCTGCAGCGGGTAGCGCAGAGACTTCACTCCCACACGATCGATCGGCATGCGCCGCTCGTCCCGTTCGTTTTGCGTATCTTTCAACATGAGCAGCGTATTTTTACCGCTGCATCCGCGACTCCAAGTCAAAAAAAACCGTGCGGGCGCAGGCGGCTTTGTTTTTAGTGGCCAGATATATGGCAACAAACCTTTTTGATCTCTCCGAAGAAGTCGCTGTGGTCATCGGCGCAACAGGCGTCCTTGGCGGCAGCATGGCAATCGCCCTCGCCTCCGCCGGAGCCACCGTAGTGGTGGCCGGACGCAATGCGGAGCGCGGTGCCCAGCGTTCAGCCGAAATCCAAAAAACCGGCGGGCGTGCGGCATTCATAGAATGCGATGCTACCGACCGCGAGAGCCTTGAGGAGCTTCTCAAGGCAACAACAGAGCGCTTCGGAGTTCCATCCGTTCTGGTCAATGCCGCCGGTGGAAATGACCCCCGTGTCACTGTGACCCCTGAAAATCCATTCTCGCAGATCGCCGCTGAGGATTGGACTTCGAGCTTCGATCTCAATCTCGTCGGCGGCGCGTTGCTTCCATGCCAAGTGATCGGCCAAGCCATGGTCGATGCCGGCCGAGGCAGCATCATCAATGTCGCCAGCGCCTCCGCACACATTCCTCTCTCCCGCGTGGTGGCCTACTCGGCAGCCAAGGCCGCCGTTCTGAATCTCACGAATTTCCTCGCTCGCGAGTGGGCGACCGCAGGCGTGCGCGTGAATTCCATTACTCCCGGATTCTTTCCAGCTGAACAAAATCTCCGCCTCCTCTTCAATCCCGATGGCTCGACGACTCCGCGAGCCGCAGCGATTCTCGGCCACACGCCCATGGCTCGATTTGGCGAAGCCGAGGAACTCTCCGGCGCCGTTATTTTCCTCGCGAGCCCAAATGCCAGTTCGTTCATTACCGGAACGGACATCCGCATCGATGGCGGCTTCCTCTCCCAAACGATCTGACCAGCTGGCAAAACCGAGCTTTTCAGCATTCCGTCGCAAACTTTAGACTCATTATTTCTCATGGAACAAAAAATTCTCACAGTCGGCCTCCCCTCAGGCAGCCTCATGGAACCGACGATCGCGCTCTTTGCAAAAGCAGGCTACGCGATTTCCGGTTCCAGCCGCTCCTACCGTCCTTCGGTAGATGACCCAGAGCTTCGCATCCGCCTTCTCCGCGCTCAGGAAATCAGCCGCTACATCGAGCACGGGTATCTGGACTGCGGCATCACGGGACATGACTGGGTCGAAGAAAATGGCTCGGAGGTCGAAGAGGTCGTCAAACTTCCCTACAGCAAGGCCACCGCAAATCCGACCCGCTGGGTGCTCGTCGTGCCCGAGGATTCACCGATCAAAACAACACGCGACCTTGATGGAAAGCGCGTCGCGACCGAAGCAGTCGGTATAACCCGCCGCTTCTTCGAACGCGCCGGAGTGAAGGCTGAAGTCGAATTTTCGTGGGGTGCCACTGAAGTTAAAGTGCCCGATCTCGTCGATGCCATTGTGGACATCACAGAGACCGGATCTTCGCTCCGCGCGAACAAACTCCGCATCGTGGACACTCTCATGGAATCCTATCCCGCGCTCTTTGCGAACAGCTCTGCATGGACGAATGAATGGAAGCAGGAAAAGATTCGCCACCTCGCGCTTCTCCTCAAAGGCGCCCTTGCCGCGAGAGATCTTGTGGGCTTGAAAATGAACCTTCCCGAGTCCGGCTTGAAAAAATTGCTTGAGGCATTGCCCGCATTACGGAATCCTACCGTTTCGCCTTTGGCCCAACCCGGATGGGTCGCCATCGAAACGGTGATCGAAGAGAAAATCGTGCGCGAGATCATTCCCAGCCTGAAAAATCTCGGCGCTGAAGGGATCATCGAGTATCCACTCAACAAAGTCGTATATTAGTTCAAGATTAGTTTACAACGCAGTCCCGAAATCCCATGGGTTCCATTAAAAAGAAGAGAAAGTCAAAAATCGCAAAACACAAACGCCGCAAGCGGATGAAAGAAAACCGCCACAAAAAGCGTTTACGCTACAAGTCGTAGAATGGCTCCGCCGCCTCGCGCGGCGGACCTTCCATTCCCACGAGTTGCCTGCGGGTTTACAAAAATCCCGCCTCCTGTTCGCATGAGAGCCTACCGTTTCAAGCGGTCACCATCACCTGCGTTTCAATGGTTGAGAAAAGCCGGGCCTTTAGCAGCCCGGACTCTGGTTTGCTTTGGGCTTTTGAGTGCCTGCCAAACGAAAAAGGGATCTCAGACGCCGTCTGGGGTTACGGTCACAAGAGTCGAAGCTCAGGACTCACTATTGCGCTCGACGGTTGCGCCCGCACCCAAGCCGAAGGTTTTGCCTTCTCGGCAGGATCGGAAACAACCAGGTCCCGTTCCGCCAACGCAGTCCAAGCCACTTTCGTTGCAGGTCAGTGAGCGTTTGCGCTCATCCTTTGCAGTCACAGACATTGATGGCAAAAGCATCCGGGTTCGCAAATCCACAGCCGAAACCGCCGCACCTTCGCTCTTCGAAGAAGCCATCGTTCTCGGCAAGCTTCGTTCGTTTTTAAAATTAGCCGCCGCCCCAGCCAACCAAACCGTCACATTTCACAACGGAACGGCAACCGTGAGTTTCCCCCCCAAGATCAACTCCGGCACAGCATCGGTCTTGATTGCAAAAATGCTGTCGCTGGATGGCGTGAACGAGGTGCGCGCTGGCTTCAGCGACTGAGACCCTCAAGATTCCGGCTGCAAGTAGCCTTGGGCCAATTCGGTGAAATCGGCCACTTGAGCCTCCGCCCAAGCCTTGTCGCGGCCAAGTTCTTTGGCCAGCAAGACGGCGACCTTCGGAGCTGACTCGATGGCAGCGCGGGCATCCAAAAGAAGCGCCCGTGTGCGGCGGGAAAGCACATCCTCCACCGTGCGCGCCTGCTCTTGCCGGGCGGCTTGGACGACAGACGCCATCTGGTAAGGCAGGCGGGGGTGCAGAAGTTCTCCCAATGAGGCATCCTCCTGCACAAGCGTGAGCACATCGACTGCTTCACTGCCATAAACGGCAAGCCAATCCGGCAGAGCTTCCGCATTGGGACTACGCCAACCGTGCAGTTGCAGATTTTCAGTGACGCATGGACGATCTTCAAGACCCGCGAGAGTGATGGCTTTATCGAGCGTGTCCTCCGCCATTTGCCGGTAAGTCGTCCACTTTCCTCCGACAATCGTGACCAAACCGCCATTCGAAACAAGAACCTCGTGATTCCTCGAAATCGCTTTCGTCGCCGTGCCATCCTTGCCAGGTGGGCGAACTAGCGGACGCTGACCTGCAAACACAGCAAGAATGTCTTTTTCCTCTGGATCGCGGGCCAAATACCGCGCGGCATTGCGCAGAATAAAACCAATCTCCTCCTTCAAGGCACGTGGCTCCAGATCGGCATGATCCATCGGCGTATCGGTGGTTCCAACCAGCACCTTGCCATGCCACGGGATCACAAAGAGAACACGTCCATCGTCCGTGTGGGGAACCATGACTGCTGAATCACCCTGTAAAAAAGAGCGGTCAAAAACCAAATGCACACCTTGGCTGGGCTGCACGGCGCGTTGAGCCTTGGCGTCGTCCATGAGACGAATCTCGTCGCTGAAAATGCCAGTGGCATTCACCACCACACGGGCCTTGACCTGATAGTCGCGGCCAGTTTCGACATCCGTGAAATGAACACCGCTCACGAGGCCGTCTGTTTTTACGAGGCCGGTTACACGCGCGTGATTGAGCGCACAGGCCCCGTGATGAACTGCCGTTTGCGCCAGAGTGATCGCTAGTCGGGCATCGTCGAACTGCCCGTCAAAATACTCCACGCCTCCAAGCAAGTGCTCCGCCTCGATATTTGGAATCCGTGCCATCGTTTCCTCGCGCGAGAGCAAATGCGACGGCGCAAGGTTCAGCTTGCCAGCTAGGGCATCATAAACTTTGAGTCCGATGCCGAAAAATGGTCCCTCCCACCACTGGTAGCGCGGCACGATGAAAGAGAGATGGTGCACGAGATGCGGCGCGTTGCGGTGCATGAGTCCGCGTTCGCGCAGGGCCTCCAGGACGAGCGGGATGTCACCCTGCTCGAGATAACGAACCCCGCCATGCACGAGCTTGGTGCTGCGGCTGGATGTGCCTTTCGCAAAATCAGAGGCCTCGAGAAGGATTGTGCGGAAGCCGCGCGTGGCGGCATCCACCGCCACTCCCAGGCCAGTAGCCCCACCGCCAATAATGGCCACATCCCACTCGGGAGCTTGTTCGACTTGCTGCAGTAGTTTTTTTCGGTTCATGACTTTGTCTCCCATTTTTGAGCGCGCTTCACAGCACGCTTCCAGGTTTTCAGTTTGGCTTTGCGGTCACGAGGCCGGGTTTGAGCCTCGAAAAGGCGCTCCGTATTTCGGATTGCAGAGAGGGCGTCGATATCAGGCCAAATGCCAGCGCCGAGGCCCGCCAGCATCGCGGCACCGAGGGCCGTGCTTTCGATGTTCGATGGACGCTCGACTGCGACTCCAAGAATATCAGCCTGCGTTTGCATGAGCAGGTCGCTGGCACAGGCGCCGCCATCCACCCGGAGGGTTGTGATTTTTTTTGCGGAGTCTTTTCCCATGGCGGCTACGAGGTCAGCCACCTGAAAGGCGATGCCGTCGAGCGTAGCGCGGGCTATGTGCGCGGCAGTCGTTCCACGCGTCATGCCAAGCAGTGCGCCCCTCGCCGAAGAATCCCAATACGGCGCTCCAAGTCCAGTGAAAGCGGGAACAAGCACGACACCGCCGCTGTCCGGCACGCGCGAGGCAAGTTCATTGACCTCGGGGGCGGAGCGGATGATTCCCAGTCCATCGCGAAGCCATTGGATCGAGGCTCCGCCCATGAACACGCTGCCCTCAAGTGCGTATTCCATGCGACCATCACCAATCCTCCACGCCACCGTTGTGAGAAGGCGATTCGAACTCGCGATGGCCTCCGTTCCAGTAAAAACCAATAAAAAGCATCCCGTGCCATAGGTGCACTTCACCATTCCTGGTTTGGTGCAAAGTTGCCCGAAGAGCGCGCTCTGCTGGTCGCCAATCGCGCTGCAAATCGGCACCGAATGCCCCAAAAACGAGGCATCGATCTCAGCCAACCTGCCGCTACTGGAGACAATTTTGGGCAGAACCGCTTCGGGAATTCCAAAAAGGGCCAATAGCTCGGAATCCCAACAACCGAGGCGAATGTTCATGAGCATCGTGCGCGAGGCGTTGCTCACATCCGTGATATGGGATTTGCCACCACTGAGCTTATAGATGAGCCAGCTATCGATGGTTCCGACAGCCAACTCGCCGAGAAGAGCGCGTGTGTGACCGTTTGGAATCTTGCTCAGAATCCATTGGATTTTACTCGCCGAAAAATAGGGATCGAGGAGAAGCCCCGTGCGCTGCTGGACGGGTGCCTCCTTGCCCTCCCTGCGCAATTCATCCATGAACTCCCCCGTTCGCCGATCTTGCCACACTATGGCCGGATGCACCGGTTCGCCAGTCGCGCGGTCCCAGACCACCACAGTCTCGCGCTGATTTGTGATGCCTGCAGCAACGATATCCTGCGGCTTGATTCCCGCCTTTACCACGGCTTCCCGGGCGGTCGAAACAATAGAGTCCCAAATCTCCGAGGCATCATGCTCCACCCAACCGGGCTGGGGAAAATACTGGGTGAACTCACGCTGGGCGGACGCGACCGGTTGCAGGAACTCGTCGTAGACGATTGACCGCGAACTCGTGGTTCCCTGGTCGAGGGCGAGAATGTATTTCATAAAATCAAAAGGGCCCGAGCGCCTTGTGAAGCAATACTGCAAGAACAGCTCCGATCAAGGGGCCTGCCACCGGAATCCAAGAATACGACCAATCGCTTCCCGTTTTTCCGGAAATCGGCAAAATGGCATGCATGAGGCGAGGCCCGAGATCCCGCGCGGGATTGATGGCATATCCAGTGGGCCCACCCAACGAGAGGCCGATGGACCATACCAGAAGCCCGACAGGCAAAGCTCCAAGCGCTCCCAGATCGATCGGAAAAACACCGATACCCGGCGGCTCGCCGCTCGCACCCTTCATGCAAAAGACACCGAAGATCAGGACGAAAGTTCCGATAATCTCACAAGCCAGATTCGATGGAATGGAGCGAATCGCTGGGGCCGTGCAAAAGGCCGCCCGCTTTGCCTCGGCGTCATCCGTGATTTTCCAGTGCGGAAAAAATGCGACCCATACTATAGCCGCACCAGTCATCGCACCGAGCATCTGCGCCAGAATGTAGGAGGGCACACTCTCCCAAGGGAAATGATTCGAAAGCGCCATGGCCACGGACACAGCGGGATTCAAGTGTCCGCCGCTCACCCGGCCAACAGCAAAGACAGCTACAAAAACGGCCATCGCCCAACCAGCTGTTATAACGATCCATCCACCGCCCTGACCCTTGCTGTTGTTGAGAACGACGGTGGCCACAACGCCGTTTCCGAGGACAATCAACAAGGTGGTTCCAATGAATTCTGCCAATGCGGGGGACATGTCCGAAAAGCTAAGACTCCCGCTCCGGTTCGCAAGGCATTTTCAAAGAGGCGAGGGATTTGCGTTTGGATTCACGCGCAGTCTGTTCCAAACTACCGAACGCCCTATGGCCAACGAGAAACA
This sequence comes from Terrimicrobiaceae bacterium, assembly GCA_044342325.1. GTDB lineage: Bacteria > Verrucomicrobiota > Verrucomicrobiia > Chthoniobacterales > Terrimicrobiaceae > UBA967. The sequence continues at coordinate 57,183 of JBIIPZ010000004.1, read as the reverse complement.
TTCCGTGATTCGCATCAAAGGCGCCCGCCAGCACAACCTGCGGAACCTTGATGTCGAAATTCCACGCCACCAGCTCGTGGTGGTGACCGGCATGAGCGGCTCGGGCAAATCCTCGCTTGCCTTCGACACCCTGTTCGCGGAAGGGCAGCGCAAGTATGTCGAAAGTCTCTCGGCCTACGCGCGACAGTTTCTGGATCAGATGCAAAAGCCTGATGTGGACTACATCGAAGGCCTCTCCCCGGCCATCGCGATTGAGCAGCGCATCTCGGCGGCCAATCCCCGCTCGACCATCGCGACGACAACCGAAATTTATGACTACCTCCGCCTTCTCTACGCGGCAGTCGGCATTCCCCACGATCCGAAAACCGGCCAGCGCGTCGCCCGCCAGACGCCGCAGGAAATCGCGGATGCCATCCTGCGCTGGCCCGAGGGCTCAAAGTTTCTCGTCCTCGCGCCACTGGTCACTGGCCAGACCGGCGAGTTTCGCGATGTCATTGAAAAAGCCCGCCGCGAGGGCTTTGTCCGGCTTCGCGTCGATGGCGAAGTCATCGAACTTGCGGACACAAAAAACATCCGTCTCGATAAAGCAAAAGCTCACTTTATCGAGGCCGTAGTGGACCGCCTGAGCGTGCGTCCCGACCTCGGCCAGCGTCTCGCTGACTCGGTGGAGACTTCCTTGCGATTGGGCGGTGGACACCTCTCCACAAGCCGCCAAGAGCCTGGAGCGGCACAGTGGATCGAAGAAAAATTCTCCACCGATTTTTGCAATCCATCGACGGGCTTCACCATGCCTCGACTCACGCCGAAGCATTTTTCCTTCAACAGCCACCTCGGCGCCTGCCCCGCATGCCAAGGCATCGGCACAGAGAGTTTTTTCGATCCCGATCTTGTGATTGATGCCGAGAAGACGATCGCACAGGGAGCGGTTCGGCCTTGGAAGCAAGCCAACAAGCGCATGAAGGCCTACTACGCATCTCTCCTCAATGGCCTCCTTGCCGACACGCCCGCTCCCGTGGAAAAAGCGTGGCGAGATTTGCCAGAAAATTTCCGCAACCTAGTCCTCCACGGCTCGGCAAAACGAAACATCTCGATCGCGATTGGCGCCAACCGCACTTCGACCAAGCCGTTCGAGGGCGTCCTCGCCCAGCTCGAAAATCTCTACGAAACCACCAAAAGCGAGTTCTCCCGCAAGCGCCTGCGGATGCTTCAGGGGAAGCGCGTGTGCCGCGTCTGCGCGGGCGCCCGCCTCCGCCCGGAAATCCTCGCTGTGACCGTGGCAACAAAGTCAGGCGCGGAGTTCGGCATTCAAGCGGTTTGCGGGCTCACGATTCGCGAGGCGGCGGATGTCATGGCTGACCTCCAACTCTCGGAGACTGATGCGGGCATCGTGAAGGATGTTCTTCGCGAGGTCCGGCAGAGGCTGCATTTTCTCAACGAAGTCGGCCTCGATTACCTGCAACTCAACCGCGAGAGCGGCTCGCTTTCCGGCGGCGAGGCCCAGCGCATCCGTCTCGCCACGCAAATTGGATCCGGGCTTTCCGGCGTCCTCTATGTCCTCGACGAGCCAAGCATCGGACTCCACCAGCGCGACAATGACCGCCTTATCCAAACCCTCCGCAACCTTCGCGACCTCGGGAATTCCGTCATCGTGGTGGAACATGACGAAGACACGATCCGCGCGGCCGACCACATCCTCGACATCGGCCCTGGAGCAGGCCCACGAGGAGGTCAACTCGTTGCCCAAGGCACCCTCGACGACATCCTCCAAAGCGAACAATCCCTCACCGCCCAATACCTCAAAGGCACAGTGCGCATTCCCATCCCAAAACTGCGCACCGCTCCACGCAAGACCGGAGCAGCCGAAGGTGAGATCGGCGATGGCTGGCTCCGCGTTCAAGGCGCGACGGAAAACAATCTCAAAAATATCAATGCCGCATTCCCCGTGGGCTGCCTCACTTGCGTCACCGGCGTCTCTGGCAGCGGAAAATCCACCCTCGTCAATGACATCCTCCGCATTGCCCTCGAGCGGGACCTCCACCGCGCAAAAGCAAGGCCTGGAGCACACCGATCGATCACCGGCATCGAGCAATTCGACAAGGTCGTGGTCATCGACCAAAGCCCCGTCGGACGCACGCCCCGCTCGAACCCGGCAACCTACACCGGCGCACTCGGTCCCATCCGCGACCTCTTTAGCGAACTCCCAGCATCCCGAGTGCGCGGCTACGACTCGGGGCGTTTCTCATTTAATAACAAAGGAGGCCGCTGCGAACACTGCCAAGGCGATGGATTCATCCGGATCGAAATGCACTTTCTCGCCGATGTCTATGTGGAGTGCGAAGTCTGCCACGGTCGCCGCTACAACCGCGAGACCCTGGAGGTGACCTACAAGGGGAAAAATATCGCCGATGTGCTGGAGATGACAGTGGATGACGCCTCGCGCTTCTTCCGCCATGTCCCCGCGCTGTGTGCGAAGCTGGAAACCATGCAAGATGTGGGCCTCGGGTATTTGCGCCTCGGCCAATCCGCCACCACGCTTTCCGGTGGCGAGGCCCAGCGCCTCAAACTTTCCGCCGAACTCTCCAAGCGTGCCACTGGTCGCACGATCTACCTTCTGGATGAGCCAACGACCGGCCTGCATTTTGCCGACATTCACAAACTCCTCGAGGTTCTTATGAAACTTCGCAACGCCAGGAACACACTCATCGTCATCGAACACAACCTCGAAGTCATCAAATGCGCGGACTGGATCATCGACCTCGGCCCCAATGGAGGTTCCGGCGGTGGCCGCATCGTTGCGGAAGGCCCGCCCGAGCAAGTCGCCCGTGTCAAAGAAAGCGAAACCGCCCGCTACCTCGCAAAATATCTCAAATCATGAAACGCCTCTGGCCGCTTCTTCTCACTCCCATCCTCGCCTGCGCCTCACCTCTCGACGAAGCCCGTGAAGCCCTCGAGAACGGATTCCCGCAGGTTGCACTGGTAAAACTTGAGCAGCAAATTCCATCAATCGGAAGCCCTACGGCGGATGCCCAGGCAAACCTTCTCTATGCCCGCGCCTTGATCGAAGCCCGCCAATCAGAGGCCGCCGTGGCCCTGATCACTTCGTCTGGGATTCCTTCTGGTCCCGCCCGCGATTTCTGGCTCGGCCAAGCACTCGCCGCCAACGGAGATTGGCTCAATGCCGCCCAAGCCTACGCCAGCGCGGCGCGCGTTTCGGATTTTGAATTTCAAAAGGAGGCCGCCATCGGCAACGCCCGGATGCTGAAAAATCTGGGGAAACTCGAGGAGGCAGCTTCCGCATTGGCACCTACCGCCAACTGGCCAACTGGCACAATCAAATCCTCCGCGCTTCTGGATTTAGCGGAAATCCAGCTTGATCAAAAAAAGCTGACTGACGCCCGCGCCTACCTCGAGAGAGTTCCAAGCGAGAGCACCTCCCAAAACTCCCGCAAAACCATCCTCCTCGCAAAAGCCGCCGCACAGGAGGAGAATGACGACCTTGTTCTTAGCCTTCTGGCATCAATGGCCCCAGTCAATGCAGACATGGCCGTCTCAGCCATCACCCTCCAAGCCACAGCCCTCCAGCGCCTCTCGAGAAACGCCGAAGCCGAGACGCTTCTCGAGGAATTCATCGCCGCCCACCCCTCCATGCCAGGCCTGAAAGATGTCTTTGCGTCACTCGATGAAATCTACTCTGGCGCGACAAGCCCGTCCTCGAGCGAACTCAAACGCTGGTCCAGCGATCCGGAGCCGAGCCTACGCCAGAGGCTCGCCACCTACTACCTCGCCCGTTTCGAAGCCCGCCAGAAGACGCCGGAAAACGCCCTTGCCCTTCTGGAACGCCTAGCATCCGATCCGGCGTCGAACCCTCTTGCAGAGGAAACGCTTTTCGAACTTGCCGCCCTCCGCATTCGTTTAAACCGGAACGACGAGGCTCTCTCGCTCCTCCCGCCTGCAGGCTCATCGCCCCACACGGATTTCCTGCGTGGGCTCGCCCTCTCGCGCAAAGGCGACCACGCTGCCGCTTCGACCGCCTTCACCTCCGCCGCCACGAGTTCCGACCTCACCGAGTCCGCCCTTTTTAATGCCGCCCTCTGCCAACTTTTCGCCGGGATCACACCAAATACTGCACTTGCAGAACTGGCAAAAAATTTCCCGTCCAGTCCCCGCATTCCAGCCTTCCGCATGCAGGAGGCCTTCCACCTCGCCCGCCAAGGCGATCCCCGCACTGAGTCCACCCTCCAGGCCCTGGCAAGATCGCCCGCTCCAGGCATCGCATCCCGCGCAAGCCTCGCCCTCGCCGAGTGGAAATACCAGCAACTCGACTACCCAGGGGCGGATGCCGAACTCCGCCGCATTTCCACTCAGGCGGAACCCGCTCGGGAAGCTGCGCTCAAAGTTTTCCTCACCGATGATGGCAATCCCGCCAGCACCGAAAAAGCCATCGCCACGGCTCGCACTTTTCTTGGCGCCTACCAGAATACCGAATCTGAAGCATCCGTAAGAATGAAGCTCGGCGAACTTCTCTACCGTCAGGGGGACTTCGCTACGGCCCGTGTCGAACTCGAAACCCTCGCCCGGAAATTCCCCGACTCGGACTACGACGAACCCGCCCTCTTCCTAGCGGCCCAATCTGTATCGCGCATACCTTCCGCCACCGCGCCTGACGAGGCCATTTTACTCTTCGAGGAAGTCGCCAGCGCTAACGGCGCCCTCGCAGCTCAAGCCCGTCTCGAACAAGCCTCCCTCATCGCCGCCCAAGGCAAGCCCCTCGAGGCAAATCTCGTCCTCGACAAAATCCTCTCCTCAAATCCCCCTTCCGACACCAGAGCCACCGCACTTATCGAAAAAGGCAAAAACCTTTACTCCCTCGGCGACAACGACCCTGCCAACTACCGCGCTGCCATCGAAGTCTGGAAACAAATCGCAGCAGAGCACCCCACCGACCCCGCTTGGCGCAACGAGGCTCTGACCCGCATCGGCACCGCCCTCGAAAAAACCGGCGACCTCAATACCGCCGTTGCCACCTACTACGATGTCTTCAAACCCACGGCGCAAGCCTCCACTGAGTTCTTCTGGTTCTACAAAGCTGGCTTCGCCGCCGCACGCATCCTCGAGTCCACCCAAAAATGGCCCGAGGCCATCCGCGTTTACGAAACCCTCGCCGCAACCGATGGTCCCCGTTCCCTCGAAGCCAAAAACCGCATCAAACAACTCCGCCTCGAACATTTCCTCTGGGACGGCGAATAGCTGATCATTCACACTGCAGAAAACCCTCTACACCAGCCGAGCCAAGTCCTTGGGCAGCGGACAGGTGAATACCATGTCCTTGCCAGTCACAGGATGCGGAAACCGTAGCGCGCTTGAGTGCAGGCCTAGGCGCTTCGCGGGATTGCTCTTCGCTCCGTATTTATTGTCCCCGATGATCGGGCAGCCAGCTTCAGCAAGCTGCACGCGAATCTGGTGGCGGCGGCCGGTTTCCAAGGTCAGCTCGACCAGTGAGCGGTTTGGAATCGATGCCAACACACGAAAATGGGTCACCGCATGGCGGGTGTGTTCGCTGCGGGCGACACTGAAAACTTTGTAGGGATTTGTCTCATCCAGGTCGGACTCAAAAATGCCCGAACTCTGCCGCAGGCGGCCTTCCACAACGGCTTCGTAGCGTTTCTCAGCATCGTCCCAGCGGGATTGCAGGATTTCCTTCGCCTCGGGAGTCTTGGCAAAAACCATGAGGCCCGAGGTCTCCTTGTCCAGACGGTGCACGATCCAAACTCTCGCACGGGCCATCGGGTTGCCGCTGCGCACATGGTCGGTGAGCTGATGGTATGCCGTCCGCTCCTGTTCCGCCTCGCTGGCAATGCTGAGCAGGTTCGGCGGCTTGTCGATGACGATGATATCCGCATCCTCAAAAAACACGCGAATGCCCGAGCCGACCAAGGATCGCGGCGCGGCATAGCGATCATTCCGCACCGCGACAACATCTCCAGGCTCGAGCGGATGGTTGAACTGCGAGATCGGACGCCCATTCACCGTGATCGCCTGAAATTTCAGCCAAGTGCGAATCTGCTTCTTCTTCAGATCCGGCCAAGCCTCGAAACAATAAGCCAGTAACTCAGCAGGGTTGGAAACAGTGGAAGGCTTGGGCATCGAGAGGAGCGTAGCAAAGCAGCATGCGTTGGGAAAAAAATTCGCGCGCATGCGGAGCCGCATGAGTTTTCAGTTTTCAGAGGTTCAGTTTTCAGGAGAAGAAGAAGCTCTGCTCGGCTGCGGCAGGACATTTCCGCAGGCACGCTTCACGGACGGGACGCCCGTGCCCCCTTCTTCTGTAAAAACTCACTTGCACTCGCGGGTCATTTCTTTGAGGACGAGATCGAGGGGGCTGCCGGTTTGGGGGGCGAATTGTTGGCGCATGATGTCCACAGTGCGCAGGGCTCGGGATTTTTGGCCTTTTTCGATGAGGGCGCTGACGAAGGGGAGGCCGACTTCCTTCACGAAATTACCACCGCCTGTTTTTCCGATGGTGCGGAGTTGGGCGTGGAAGACGGTGGCGGCTTGGTCGATGCCTTCGGTGGCGAGGGCCTCGCGGACGCGGGAGGCGGCGGCTTCGCAGCTCAGATCGGCTCGCTTGCCGAGGTTTTGCGAGAGAATGCGCTGCTCGGCGGCTGTGGCCTGGGCGGAATTTCCGCTCTGGCGCAGCAGGGTGGCGACGGCTTTTTGATGGACGACTTTGGAGTCGGGGTCGCGGGAGAGGGCTTTTGCGGCCTGCTCGTGAATGCGAATGCGGCGCTCGAGGGGGGCGCCGGATGTCTCCAGAAACTCGGTCCATCGCAGCCAGACCTCGGGATTTTGCGGGCAGGTGCGGGTGGCATTTTCGAGCGCGGCGGCGGCGCGGGCAGTGTCGCCGGATTTCAAAAAGATGCGCGCCATGGCGAGGTCGTTCGTCGAGGCAAGGAATGCCGGGGTGCTGCGGAAGCGGGCGACGAGTTGGCGGAGTTCGTGGTCGCTCACCGGTTCCCATGTGCGGGGATCGAAGGCAATGCCGGTGACGAGGTTCTGCACGGGGTCGCGGCCGCAATCGAGTTCCCATTTGTTTGGAGCGCCCATGTAGCCGAACCAGGCGTGGCCGCCGTTGCTGCCTTGGCCATTGAAGAGAACAGTGGGGAGCCCGAGTGCCTTGCCGGTGTAGGCAGCGAAATACGCCTGGTCGATGCAGATGCCGCCGTTTTTTCGGATGGCGGCGAAGGTGTAGGGACTCTGGGTCCAAAAGAAGCGCCCTTGTTTGATGCGGTCTTCTCGATAGCGGATCGATCGGAAGGCTCGGGCGAAAACTCCGACATGCAGCGAAATGTTTTGTTGGGCCCAAGCGGTCTCCGAGGGGGGAAGGAAGGCATCGACCACGAAGGTGAGCTGGTCGGCGGTGAAGCGGCGCAGGTCGAGGAGGAGGCGGCCACGCTCGTTGGCATCGACCCAGCGGCGGAATTGCTCTGCGGGGGATGGAATATCCCTTGGCACGAGGTCGGGACGGACCTGCTGGTGGGGCCAGTGGGGGGGCAGCGCGGAGTCGTTCACCACGGCGATGGCGATGGCTAGGTCGGCATACTCGCGCCATTTGGAGGGATGCGCCTCGTGAATGGAGCTGAGGTTTTTTAAGACGAGCGGAGCGAAATCCCGGGAGTCCCATGTGGAAAGGAAGGACCGCAGGATATCGGGATCGGACATGATTGCTGAGGCAAGCGGTGTCCCGGCAATATCGGCGAGCTGGCCGGCCGTGGCGGGGGCACCTGGAGGCAGAAGCTGCGCAGCAACGGCCTGGCGCACATTGGACGCAGCAGTCAATGAAGCGACCTCGTCCGAGCGCAGCGGTGCGGCATCCGGTGGCGGCACGACTCCCGGTGGACAGAGAATGATTTCACCCGATCCGCTTCGGCGGAGGAAGTGGCGCTGCACAAGCCCGCGTTCCTCAGATGCGACATCCCTCGAAAGCAGATCACACCAACGCCAGAGGTCCATCCACTGGACAAAAGCGGCATTCTTTGCGGAGGAGGCGTTTTTTTCAGGGCTGTAGGCAAGAGTCAAAGCCCTCTCGATCTCTTGGAGCGATGCAGCGAATCCCTGCTCGAGCACTTTCCGGCGATCCTCCGCCGAGGGCGCCACTGCGGGATCGAACGCGCAGGCTGAAGGGATCGCAAAAAGAGCAGAAAAAGCCGCCAGACAGAGAGCCTGACTGACTCGGCGGGTCGGAATTTTTAAAGAATCAAACACGCTTGGGCGCCGGGGCCGTGGACGCCTTGGATGAGGATGCCTTCGACATCGGCTGTCTTCGAGGGACCCGTCACCCAGATGAGGTTGGGATCGTCCGGCATGGCCGCGAGAGCATCGGCGATGGTGCGGTGTATCTCGGCGCGGCTTACCAAGGCGATGTGATGCCATGGGGCAAGGGCTGCGAGGCGGTCGGGGGTGGATTCGTCGCTTAGAATGATGGAGCCGGATTCTGCAATGGCTCCGGCGGCGGGCGTGAAAGCGGCGTCGATCTCATTGACCCGGGCGCGGTTGTATTCGGAAGTGACTTCACAGAATTCCGAACAGAGCGCAGCGAGGCGAGTCAGCGGGGCTGGAATGTAAACGGTGCGGACGCCTTGGCCGCGAAGCCAGGCGGCGCAGGACTCCAGATCAGTAAAACATTTTGTGCCGGTGGCCTCAGCCCGTTTCTGGAAGAGGGCGAGGGAATCCGCCGCGGCGGCGAGCCAGTGCGGCTCGGCGACATCTTTTGAGAAAACAGGGCGAGCTGTGCGTTCAGGCAATGGGGCGAGGGCGGCACGGAGGCTGGAGAAGATTTGTTCGCGGGCGGTGCTCATTTTTTGCGGCGGTCTTTCATCCAAGAGCGGAACTCACCGCCGCGCCACTCGGGGAGCGTGCGGGTTTTCAGCCAGGGTTGCAGGTAGGGAAGCGGAAGTTTTTCCAGAGGCACGAGGTTCATGACCTTGTTGCTCTTCATGGCGAAGCGCCAGAGCATCGGGCTGGAGGCCAGCTTGGCAAAGGCGCCCATTGGCGGCGTGCCGGGCGAAGGAGCGTGTTCCTCATGCCCACGGTTGCGGAGCTTGAGGAGCAGGTCAGGAATCGGGATATCCACCGGGCACACCTCATTGCAGGCGCCGCAGAGGCTGGAGGCTTTGGGAAGATCGGCGAGTTGTTTGAAGTTCTTGCCGGCGAGGAGAGGTGAAAGAACCGCGCCAACAGGGCCAGGGTAAACACTACGGTAGGCGTGGCCGGAGGCTTGGCGATAAACGGGACAGACATTCAAACAGGCTCCGCAGCGGATGCAGCGCAGGATTTCGCGGCAGTCGGAAGCGAGAATTTCCGAGCGTTGGTTGTCCACGAAAATGACATGCATTTCTTGTGGGCCGGAGGGCCGGTCCGTGCGGGCGGGGCCGTTGATGAACTCGGTGTAAACAGTGAGCTGCTGGCCGGTAGCGGAGCGGCCAAGAAGGTTCAGAAGAACGGCGAGTTCGGCATCCGAGGGGATGACTTTCTCGATTCCCACGAGGGCGATGTGAATCTTCGGAGCGGCGAGGCAGAAGCGGGAGTTACCTTCGTTGGTCACCAACACGAGGCGACCGCTCTCGGCGGAAACGAAGTTCGCGCCGGTGATGCCAGCATCCGCTTGCAGGTATTTGTCCCGCATGAAAACACGGGCGCGGCGGGTGATTGTTTCCGGGTCGTCGTTGTAGTCGCCTAGGCCCTCGCGCTCGAAGCTCTTCGCGATATCGCGGCGGTTTTTGTGGATGATCGGTTTGACGATGTGGCTGGGGTGGTCGCCATCGATCTGGATGATGTATTCGCCGAGGTCGGTTTCGACGGACTCGATGCCGACGGATCCGAGGTGGTCGTTCAGATGAATCTCCTCGGAGATCATACTCTTCGACTTCACGACCTTTTTGGCGCCGGCTTTCTGAAGAATATCCGATACCGCGCGGCAGGCGTCCTCGGCCGTGACAGCGTAGTGAACCTGAGCGCCTTGGCGTTTGAGGCTTTGCTCGGCCTGCTCGAGATAGGTATCGAGGTGCTCGATCGAATGCTGGCGGATCTGTCCGGCGAGGCGGCGGAGATCGTCGGGAGCGGAGTAGTCTGTGCCGAGGACGCTGTAACGCTTCTCGGTGCCGGCCGCACTGTTGTTGTGGACGGCTTGCTGAACGCCCCGATCGAGGCGGCGTGCGAAGAGTTCGATTTTTTGTTCAGGCATGACGGTGGAGGGCGCTTTGGAGGATTTGCACGAAGTGGAGTGTTTTGACCGGCTGCCCACCGCGATCGGCCAAGCCGCCGAGGTGCATGAGGCAACTCATGTCTCCGGAGACTATAAAGTCGGGATTGGCCGCTGTCATGTGCTCAAGTTTAAGACATCCCATAGACGATGAAACATGCGGGAAGCTTACCGAGAATGTGCCGCCAAAGCCGCAGCACTGCTCGGCCTCGCCGAATGGAATGACCTCGAGTCCATTGATGGACTGGAGGAGCTTCAAAGCCGCCTCGCCGCTGCCGGTGCCGCGCGTGTGGCAGGCTCGGTGAAAGGCGATGCGGGCCGGAAATCGACCGGGCCATTTTTCGATGCCGAGGCCATTCACGAGAAAATCGGCAAGCTCCCAAGTGCGGTTGGCGAGTTTTTGCACGGTCGGGAGGTCTTTTTCCTTTTCGAACTCGAGCGGGGCGCCGTGGAAGAGCATCGCGGCGCAGGAACCGGATGGCACGATGACCGGCTTGTCGCCCTCGAACACGCGCGTGGTGTGGCGCATGACCTCGCGCGAGGCCGGCCAGTCGCCACAATTGAAGGCCGGTTGGCCGCAGCAGGTCTGGTTCTCCGGGAACTCGACTTCGCAGCCGGCGTGTTCGAGCACTTCGACGGTCGCTTTTGCTACATCGTCGAAAAAAGCATCGCAGAGGCAAGTGGCCATGAGCTGAACAGTGCGTCCAGTGGTGCGGGCGGGGCTTTGTGTCATGAAAGTGTTGATTGGATGTGGAGGAAACGCTGAACCTTCTCAGACCATGTTACGCTGCGAACAGGCTCGTGGATTTGAGGATTGCAGGAATTGCGCAAAATTTCGCGTCCCTCGGCGAGGGATTTGATTTCTCCGGTGGCGATGAGCTGTGCGATGATGTTGCCTGAAGCCGTTGCCTCGACGGGGCCTGCTTCCACGCGGAGACCGGTGGCGTCAGCGGTCATTTGATTGAGCAATGCATTGCGGCAGCCTCCGCCGACGATTTGAAGGGTGTCCGGCAGGTCCGGGATCATGTTTTTCAACCTCTGAATCATCAGGCTGTATTTAACGGCGAGGCTCTCCAGGATGACGCGGATGATTTCGGCCTTGGATGCCGGGGTGGGTTGGTTCGTTTTTTTGATCCAGTCCAAAATGGCCTGTGGCATATCGCAGGGTTTGCCAAACTCTGCTGCATCGGGATCAATCAATGCTACGGCGCTGGCATTTCGAGCCATTTCGACCATTTCGCCATACTCCATCGCATGCCCCTGCTCAGCCCAGACGCGGCGGCATTCCTGGAGGAGCCACATGCCTGCGATATTGGTCAAGAAGCGCGTGGTGCCCTCGAGGCCTTGCTCGTTGGAGAATTTCGCGTCAAAGGCTTCTTGGCTGAGGACTGGGGCTGCTAACTCGATTCCTAAAAGCGACCAGGTGCCGGAGCTCAAAAAGAGCGGATTGGAGCGCGATGGCACGCCAGCCACGGCCGACGCGGTGTCGTGGCTTCCGCAGGTGGATACTTTCACGCCTCGCAGGCCGGCAGCAGCGGCGAGGGATTCGGTGAGTTCACCAAGAATGACGCCCGGTTCGGTGACTTTGCCCAAAATGTGAGCGGGGATTCCGAGTGTTTCGGCCAGTTCGGCATCCCATTCCGCCGTGCCCGCACGGAGGAGGCCAGATGTGCTCGCGATGGTCCGCTCGATGGCCCTCACGCCACAAAGCCGGTAATTCAGGTAATCTGGCATGAAAAGCAGGCTCTGCGCTTGTTTTAATACCTGCGGCGTCAGCCTGGACTCAGCCATGAGCTGGTAGATCGTATTAAAGAACAGCGGCTGAATCCCCGTGCGGTTCCAGATTTTTTCTTCGCCGACGAGGCGGGCAGCTTCGGAAATCATGCCATCCGTGCGCGAATCCCGATACATCCAAGGTTCGTTAAGAGCCGTGCCCTCCGGCCCGATCAATGCGTAATCCACTCCCCAAGTATCAACCGCCACGGAGACGATATTACCCCCGAAACGCGCGCCGGCGGCAGCGAGGCCCTGTGTGATTTCCTTAAAAAGACCCTCCGCATCCCAATGCCACCCGTCGGCTGTTTGCATGCCACTGTTCGGAAATCGCGCGCCCTCTTCGATTTCGAGTCGGGATCCATCGAAATGTCCAGCCATCACGCGGCCACCTGAAGCGCCCAGATCGACAGCCAGAAAGGTTTTACTGGCGGCACTCATTCTGCCACCTCCAAGCGCACTCCCTGTGAAACGACAGCATCGCGCACATCATCCTGCGGGGGGAAATCAGTGATCCAAAAATCCACATCGGAATTTTTGGCGAAGAAAAAACTCGAGGACAAGCCGGCTTTCGTCTGATCGGCCAAAAGAACGACCTCAGAGGCTCTCAGAACAACCTGCCTTTTGAGTTGGGCCTGCTCCTCAGTGGCGTCGCTGAGCCCGAGCGCGGGGTCGAGTCCACGGCATGAGATAAAAGCGGAGTCGATGCGGTTCATTTCAAGACCCTGCATAGCAGCCCAACCAGTGCAGGAAAGCGAAGACTGCGCCAAGCGACCGCCGAGAAGACAAACGGAAATGTGATTTTTTTCTGCCAGGGAAAGGGCGACTTGGAGCGAGTTCGTGATCACCGTGAGCGGCTTGTCGGGAAGAATTGCTGCCAGTTGGAGAACTGTGGTGCTGGCATCGAAAAAAACCGTGCTTCCCTCGGCCACGCGGGCCAGTGCGGCACGGGCGATGCGCGCCTTAGCGGAGGCATTCTGCGCCATGCGCTCGCGCATGGGGAACTCCCGCCGACTCACATCCAATCGCAAAGCCCCGCCATGCGTGCGCACGAGTTGACCATCCGTTTCTAGGCGCTCGAAATCACGGCGCACGGTTTCTTCTGTCACGCCGAGTTCGGTGGCGACCTCAGCGGTTCGCACGCTGCCTCGGGCGTTCAGACATTCGATTAATTTGCGATGGCGTTCCAGAGCGAGCATTGGTTTTTTCTTTGTTTAAATCCTTTTTTATTCGACAAACAATAAAAAAACAACATAAACAAAACCAATGCCAACAACAAGCCCCACCCCATCCAACATGAAACATGTCACCATGCACTGGAATCCCGCAGACCCCGTCGCGCCGGATTCCGTGGAAGAACTCATTCACCGCTCGAATTGCCTCGGCACCGACCAGCGGATCACCAACACCGGCGGAGGCAACACCTCGTCCAAGATTTCCGAAAAAGACCCGCTGACCGGCGAGATGGTCGAAGTGATGTGGGTGAAGGGCTCCGGCGGCGACTTGCGGACATCGAAGAAAGAAAACTTCTCCTCCCTCTACCAATCCAAACTCCTCGATCTCCAGCGCGTCTATGCCGCCCGCACCGAGAAAGGCCTGAAATCGCCCGCCGAAGACGAAATGGTCGGCATGTTCTCGCATTGCACCTTCAACCTGAATCCCCGCCCCTCCTCGATCGACACGCCGCTCCACAGCTTCATCCCGCACGCCCATGTGGACCACACACACCCGAACGCCGCCATTTCCGTGGCCGCCTGCGCGAAGAGCGTCGAGGTGACGAAGGAAATCTACGGCGACGATGTCGTGCATATTCCTTGGATGCGCCCAGGCTTCGAACTCGGACTCGCCATGCAGGAAGCCTGCAAAAATCATCCGCAAGCCAAAGGCTTCATCATGGGCCAGCACGGCCTCATCAACTGGGGAAAAACCGGCCGCGAGTGCTACGAACTCACTCTGGAACTGATCGAAAAAGCTGCCGAGCATATTGAGAAAAAGCAGGCTGAACGCGGCGGCGAGGCCTCTATTTTCGGCGGAGCCGTCCAAGCCGCCCTGCCCGAGGAAAAACGCCGCGAGGTCTTCGCCGCCCTGCTGCCATGGCTTCGCGGCCAGGTGAGCCAAAAGAAACGCTTCATCGCGACAATCCAAGATAACGAAAAAATCCTGCGCTTTGTGAACTCGAAGGACGCCCCGCGCCTTGCCGAGCTTGGCACCAGCTGCCCCGACCACTTCCTGCGCACCAAGATCAAGCCCCTCTACATCGGCACCGCTCCCAAGGCGGACACGCCAGTGGACGAGATCGTCGCCTCGCTGAAAACCCAACTCGCCGCGGGTCTCGAGAAATACCGCGCCGACTACGCCGACTATTACAATGCCTGCAAGCGGGCCGATTCTCCCGCCATGCGCGACCCGAACCCAACCGTCATTCTCATCGCCGGCCTCGGGATGGTGGCATTTGGAAAAGACAAATCGGAATCCCGCGTCACGGCCGAATTCTACAACTGCGCGGTCGAAGTCATGCGCGGCGCCGAGGCTCTCGGTGGCTATATCTCGCTTCCAGCCCAAGAGGCATTCGATATCGAATACTGGGCCCTTGAAGAGGCCAAACTCCGCCGCATGCCAGCGGACAAAGAACTTGCCGGCCGTGTTGTCATAGTGATCGGTGCCGGCAGTGGTATCGGCCGCGAAACCGCCCTGCGCCTCGTTCGCGAGGGCGCGCACATCGTTTGCGTAGATCTCAACCAAGCAGCGGCACAAGCCACGGCGGATGAAATCCTCGCCAAAACCGGCCTCGGAATCGGTGTCGCCGGAACCGGCATCTCAGGCTGCGGATCGGCCATCGGCCTGCAGGCGGATGTCACCAAGCGCGAAAGCATCCGCGCCATGCTCAACCAAGTCATCCTTGCCTACGGCGGATTCGATTCCATAGCCGTCACAGCCGGCATTTTTGTGCCAAGCGACACGACTGGGCACATCCCCGACGACAAGTGGGCGCTTACCTTCAATATCAATGTCACCGGCAGCTACCTCGTCGCCGACGAAGCCTCGAAGGACTTTAAAGCCCAAGGCCTGCGCGGATCGATGGTTCTCACCACGAGCGCAAACGCCGCCGTCGCCAAGAAAGGCAGCGTTGCCTACGACACCTCAAAGGCTGCCGCGAACCACCTCGTGCGCGAACTCGCGATGGAACTCGCCCCGCTCGTGCGTGTCAACGGCGTCGCCCCGGCCACAGTCGTTCAAGGCAGCGCCATGTTCCCTCGCGACCGCGTCATCGGCTCGCTCGCAAAATACGGCATTCCTTACACCGACGACGAAGCCACCGATTCGCTTACGACCAAGCTCGCGCAGTTCTACGCCGACCGCACACTCACGCGCTCGCCCATCACCCCGGCCGATCAGGCGGAAGCCTACTTCCTCCTCATCGCCGATAGGCTGTCCAAAACAACCGGACAGATCGTGACGGTGGATGGCGGCCTGCACGAGGCGTTCCTGCGTTAACCCAAGGAAAAATCCCAACTCAAAAAGGCAGGGCAGCGATGCCCTGCCTTTTTCGCATCCCGATGATCAGTGTGGCGCACCTGCACGCGGTTGCGTTAGTTTTGCACAAATCCCATGTCTAAACCTGCCAAGCTTCCCTTCCCGCAACTGCTGCGGGCCTTTTGGAGTCCGTATCTGCGCTTGCTCGGATACATGAAGCCCTATAGGAGGCGGTTTTTTCTTGGCATTCTCTTTGGCGTGCTCGCTGGCATCGTGAGTGGATCGTTGACACTGGTCATCCTGAAGGCCGGGGAATCCATCGGCGTCAAAGTCGACAAATCAGCCCTTGTGCCGGGGGCGATCTCGAACGACGGCCCTGGTATCGAGGGGGTGATCTGGATAAGCCTGCTCATCCCTCTGGTTATGGTTCTGCGCGGGCTTTTTTCCTACCTGAATGTCTATTATCTTGCGTGGGTCAGCCTGCGTGTTCTGCGCGACATCCGTACCCAGCTTTTCTCTCGTCTGATGTCGCAGTCGCTCGATTTTTTCAATCGCGAAAAGGCCGGCAAGCTCATGTCGCGGGTCATGAGTGACACCCGCGTCACGCAAAACGCACTCACCTCGATCTCTGGAGATATTATCAAGGATCCGATTGCTATTCTCACGCAAGTCGGCGTGCTGGTTGCGATTGATTGGAAATTCAGCCTCACCACGCTGGTTCTTTTCCCACTCTGCATTATTCCAGTCGTTGTTTTTGGACGCAAAGTGCGTTCGGCGGGCAAGGCGGAGGAAAAAGAAGCGGCGCAAATGTCGATCATCCTCCAAGAAACTTTTGCAGGCGTCAGAGTCATCAAAAGCTTTGCCCGCGAGGACTACCAGACCGCGCAATTTGCGAAATCCAGCGACACCCAATGCCGCAACAGCCTTCGAGTGCGCAGAAGTTCCGACATCGTCCAGCCCCTCATCGAATCCGTCGCAGCCTTCGGGGTCGTTTTGGCCATGATCTATGTCTACTATTACGACATCAGTTTCATCAAATTCGCCGCCCTCTGCGGGGGAATTTTCATGCTCTACAACCCCGTGAAAAATCTCAGCCGCATTCCGATGCTTATGCAAAAGTCGATGGTCTCGGCAGAGAATGTTTTTTCTCTCATGAGCATGACGCCAAGCATCACGGACAAGCCTGGCGCCAACGTTCTCACGCATTGCGAAGGTCGCATCGATTTGGAAAATGTAAGCTTCGATTACGGCACGGATAAAGCCGCCGTTCAAAATGTAACCCTCCATATCGAGCAGGGGAAAAAATACGCACTGGTAGGAGCAAGCGGAGCGGGCAAGAGCACGATTCTCTCGCTCATCATGCGGTTCTACGATCCCCAACACGGCGTGGTGCGTCTCGATGGCACCGATCTCCGCGACCTCGCCCAGCACTCGCTCCGCGAGCAAGTTGGCATGGTCACGCAGGAGACCTTTTTGTTCCACGACACGATTTTTGAGAACATCCGCTACGGACGGCTCGATGCGACCAAGGACGAGGTCATCGCCGCCGCCAAATCCGCCTTCGCGCACGACTTCATCATGGCCCAACCAGACGGCTACGAAACCATCGTCGGCGACAAGGGCTGCATGCTCAGCGGTGGACAGCAGCAACGCCTGGCCATCGCCCGCGCCCTGCTCAAGAACGCACCCGTCCTGCTCCTCGACGAGGCCACATCCGCACTCGACTCCGAAAGCGAGCGCATGGTCCAGGCCGCGCTGGAACGCCTCTCCGAGGGCCGCACCGTGGTCGCCATCGCCCACCGCCTCTCGACCATTCTCAAATCCGACTGCATCGTCGTCATGGACCACGGCCGTATCGCAGCCACCGGCCGCCATGAGGAACTCCTCGTGAAATCCGACCTCTACCGCAGCCTCTATGAACTCCAATTCCACCACAGCGAGGGCCCTGCCCCCTCGGTGACTGTGTAATGAACCTCCAGCCATGGATGCGACCGGAGCACCTCGCTCCGGGCGATACCAAAAGCCTGCAAGGCGATTGGAGCGGACTGGAATTGCACACGATCCGCTCCACGGACGATCTGTTTTTCGAAACCGCCTTCGGAGCGCTCTGGAAGGAATTCGGTGCAGCAGGCGAAATGGAGCAGGAGGAAGTTATTGCCGAGCGAATGAAATGGCATCCCTCGCAAATTCACGACGAAGCCGCTCTACTTTATGCCATGCAAGTCATCACCCACAACGGCGAGTTTGTTGCGGTGAGGGACCAAACAGCCATCCTCCTCGCAGAGGAGCCCGGTGCCATCGTCCACTTGGCCCATAATCTGGTCGCCCCCGCATGGAGGCGCAGCGGCATCGCCGGCTGGCTCCGTGCCCTACCAGTCTCGACCGCGCTTGAGGCCCTCGCGGCGGCAGGCCGTCCGATTGATGCCCCTGTGACGCTGGTCGGCGAGATGGAGCATTTCAACCCCAGCCACGCCGCAACAGAAATCCGTCTCACCGCTTATGAGAAGGCCGGATACAAAATGGTAGACCCCGAGCTTGTGGACTACTGGCAACCGGATTTCCGCGACCCGCAAGTCATCGACCAGGATAACGGCCCGAAACCCATCCCCCTCTGCCTCATGCTGCGCCGCATCGGCAGGGAGCAGGAGGAATTTGTCAGCGGCGCGGAGGTGTGCCAGGTCGTCAACGCCCTCTATAAAATGTATGGCCGCAGCTTCCGGAAACAGGACATGCAAGCCGTCTTCGAAACCCTCAAAAACTACCCACCGCCGCATACCCGCATCCCACTCGTGCCGCCCACAAGCGAGCTGAAGAATCCCAAATAAGGTCTGCTTGTCTGCGGGAGACCTCTCGCCTCTTTCTTTGGATAGTCCTTTGACTTGACCTGCCCGTGTCTTGAGGGCGAGGTTGGCTCTATGGGCTTAACGCGCATCGCCAATCCAATTTACGACGGAGCGTTCAAATACCTACTGGACGACAACCGGGTCGCTCGGCTTTTTCTCTCGACGATGATCGGTGAGGAGATTGTGGAGTTGACGTTTCGTCCGACCGAGCACCGCACCGATGTCGAGCAACGCAATGTCACGGTGTTCCGGATCGATTTCTCGGCCCGTATCGCACTGCCCAACGGCGGAGAAAAGCTCGTCATCATTGAAATCCAGAAGGCGAAATTTGCGTCCGACATCATGCGCTTTCGCAAATATCTCGGTCGGCAATACCTCTCGAAGGAGAATTCCTACATGGTCGATGGCGAACTGCGCGCCATGCCGATCCTGAGCATCTACCTGCTCGGGCATTCGCTCGAGCATACCGAATCACCGGTGATCCGAGTCGTCCGTCAGTATCTTGACGCCACCGGCCGAGAACAAATTGCACACCAAGAGGACTTCATCGAGAGCCTCACCCACGACAGCATCATCGTGCAAATTCCCCACCTCAAGCAGCGCCGCCAAAATGATCTGGAATCCCTGCTCGGAATCTTCGACCAAAGCCAGAAAGATCCCGCCGACGCCCACACGCTCAGCATTCGAGAGGAAGATTACCCAGAGAAATTCCACGGAGTCATCCGCCGCCTGATCAAAGCCATCAGCGAACCCGATGTGCGCGAAACGATGGAGGTCGAGGACGACTACCTCGAAGACCTCGAGGACATGGAACGCCTAGTCGCGGAAACAAATGCAGCCCTCGCAGAAAAAAGCGCCGCTCTTGCGGAGAAAGACGCTGCCCTTGCCGAGAAAGACGCTGCTCTCACAGAAAAAGACGCGGTGATCGAGAAAGCCATTTCGATGCTTGTCGCTGGTGGTCTGAGCGAGAAAGACGCCCGCGCCAAGCTTCTCGGGTAGCTGGGACCATCTGCGCGAGCATCCCCGACAGCCAATCTTCTTCTTGGCTACCCTTCGTGCTGCAACTTCAATCG
Source organism: Terrimicrobiaceae bacterium (assembly GCA_044342325.1). Lineage (GTDB taxonomy): Bacteria > Verrucomicrobiota > Verrucomicrobiia > Chthoniobacterales > Terrimicrobiaceae > UBA967. The sequence goes on along the minus strand of JBIIPZ010000004.1, from coordinate 37,765 downwards.
GATGCTTCGTGCGGGCTGTCGCATTACGGAAAACTCCCGTAAGCGGCGCCGAGGTGCGCCAGTCCGTCAACGCCCTCTACAAAATGTATGGTCGAGGCTTTCGCAAATGCGATATGCGAGCCGTTCTCGAGACCCTTTGCTGCTAGCCCTCGCCGGATGCGCGCATCCCTCTTGTGCCCCCGACGCGGGCAGTGAAGAATCATCCCAAGCAAGCGCGACTTGCGGGTGTGCAGCAATCCCCTTAGTTTGCAGTTATGAGCGAAATCATCTTCGAGGTTCAGGAAGACGATGTAGATGGCGGCTATGTCGCCACGGCCTTGGGATACGGCATCGTCACTGAAGGCTGCACTCTCGAGGAATTGCGTGAGATGGTTAAAGAATCGGCGCATTGCCACTTTAGTGATCACGCTCTCGGTCATAAGCTTAGAGTGATTCAACTTCACTTTGTTCGTGATGAAGTTCTGGCAGCGTGAGGACGCCTCGCAATGTCTCTGGCTCGGATTTGATCAAATCGCTGCAGGTCTTGGTCTATGAAAGCAGCCGACAGGTCGGCTCCCATATTCGCCTGACCACCCAGCTTGACGGCGAGTTTCACATCACTGTGCCCAACCACGCACTGCCACGGCTCGGCACGCCTTCAAAAGCATACTCAAACTTGTTGCTGTTCACCACACTTTGACTGTTGAAGAGTTGCTCGAGAAACTTGACCTATAGGCGCTATCAGATCGGAAAAAGTCCTACAGCAGAGGTTCCACTCACTCCCATGAAATTTTTCTATGACCCCGGATTTGCGGCGCCAATTGGCGAGCATATCATGCCGATGCGGAAGTTTGCGCTCGTGGCCGGCGAGGTGAGAGCGTGGCTGCCGCAGGTGATTATTGAAAAAAACGAGCCGTTGACCCAGGAAGATTTGTTGAGGGTCCACACGGCCGAGTATGTCAATGCGGTGAGAACCGGCGATCCTCGAGACCTCGCAGAGTCGCAAAAATTCCCTTGGAGCGACTTGCTTTTTCCAAGCGTCTGCCTGACCGGCGGCGGGGTTCTGGCGGCGGCGCGGAGTGCGTTGGAGAGCGGTGCATCGGCGGCCTTGGCCAGCGGATTCCATCACGCCTGCTCAGATCACGGCGAGGGCTTCTGCACTTTCAACGGCCTTGTGGTGGCGCTGGAGGCGCTGCGCGCGGAAGGCAAAATCCGCACGGCAGCCATTCTCGACATGGACTTGCACTATGGAAATGGCACGGCATCCCTCGCGGCATCCCGCCCTTGGCTTCGTGCGCTCTCGATTTACGGTAACGATTATTGGAATAACCAACCCTTCCGCGATGTGCACGAGTGCCATCACATGGATGGCTCCAACCATTTTTCCGTTCCTTTGATTCCTTCTGGAAACAGCGACCGCGAGGTTCTCCTCGATGCGGTGAAGCGCCATCTGCCTTGGCTGATCCAGGATGGCAAGCCAGACATCCTGCTCTACCAAGCCGGCGCCGACCCGCTGCGCGACGATCCCTACTCTCCGCTTCAACTCACGCACGAAGACTTGAAAGCACGCGACCGAATGGTCTTCGAATTTGCAAAGGCCGAAAACATCCCCATTGCGTGGGTGCTTGCCGGTGGATACTGCCCCGAAATCGAAAAGGTCGTCCGCGTTCACTTGAACACGGCGCGGGCCTGCTGGGGGGTTTTTGGAGAGGATTGAGGAACGGGGTGCAAACAAAATTTGACCAGCTTAGATACGCGCCAAGCTACCAGCTTTCCACAATTCAAGAGATCACAAATGATTTGTAAAATCGTTTTTTTAGGTTTAAAAGATCAAATGTGATTCCCAATGAACTACTGCTTGAGACTCCTTTCGAACAGCTTCAAGCCATTGCAATCCGCTTCAAAGAATTGCGATTGGCTGCGAATGTGCGGCAGGCGGATTTGGCGAAACGGTCCGGCGTCGGAATCGCAACAATCCGTCGTTTCGAGGCGGGCGGGAATATTTCCGTGCTGAATCTTGCACGATTGATGACCTATCTCGGGCATCCTGTAGATGCGGCCGGCGTGGTGCCGGAATTCCAGGCCGAGACCTTGAAGGAATTTGCCCAGCCGAAAAGAATGCGAGCGCGAGAAAAGCAGAGCAGGTCGAATTGACTCAAGCTTTGCAAATCCCCGCGCACCATTTACCGCGCTTGATGAGGCGCGGGGTGCCGAGGCCGCATTTTTCAAGGGCGGCGCTGACTTCGGCGGCTTGGCTCACGAGGACGCCGGAGAAGATGAAATGCCCACCGGGCTTGAGTTTTTTGGCGAGGCCAGGAGCGGAGGCGATGAGGAGTTCGCTGTAGAGATTGGCAAGGATGACATCGGCTTTCTGAAACGCGCCGACGCGGCGGGAATCCGCGACGGAGAAGGCGATTTTTCGGCAGCGGTTGGCCTTCGCATTTTCTTTAGAAACCCGAATGCAGACGGGATCGAAGTCGAAGGCTTCCACAGCGGAGGCGCCGAGTTTTTCCGCTGCGATGGCAAGAATGCCAGTGCCGGTGCCAACATCGAGCGCCCGCCAACCAGCGGGGAGATTGGGAACGATATCGCACAGGAGGCGCAGACAGGTCGCCGTCGTTGCATGGTCGCCAGTCCCAAAAGCCATGCCGGCAGGAATGAAAATGTCGTGCCCGGTGTTTTCCGAAGCGCGGAAGGTGGCGTCATCCGAGTGCACCCGCAAACGCCCCCGGATCGACATCGGCGCGCGGGCTTTTCCGCCAGTCCATGCCTCTGGACTGAGCTGCGCCATTTTTCCTCCAAAGTCGCGGACCAACTGCTCGACCATTTTCTTGTCGCCAAAAACTTGGATCTTCAGCGCACTGGATTCCGGTTGCGTAAGCATGACCAGATGCTCGGGGTCGATATGAGAAAGCCGTGCATACCAATCCTCCTCCATCCGTTGCGTGCTCAAGCGGGTCCATCGATACATTGCCATGGGGGGATTAAAGTCCTTCATGGCACTCCATGTCATCTCCCTTCTTTTGCTTGCTTCAGGAGGGGCATCCTCCGATAACTTGACGCCTTATAAACGCCCCGTAACGGGGATTTTTCCAGAGAATTTTTCAAACATGAGCGAAACGGCAACACCAGTGACGATGGTCAATGTGCAGATCGACGGGGAGTGGAAACAATTTCCCAAAGGCACGCGCGTGATCGAGGCCTGCATGCAGAGCGGTAAATTCATTCCGCACTACTGCTACCACCCCAAACTCAGCTCGCCGGGCAATTGCCGCATGTGTCTCGTGGAGACTGGCCGTCCGAAGATGACTCCCGACCGCCAGCCCGTGTTGGATGCCAATGGCAAGCCCGAGATCGGCTGGGGACCGAAGCCTGAGATTTGCTGCGCGATGGAAGTCGCCGAGGGCATGGGTGTCCGCACCTCCTCGCCACTCGTCGAAGAATGCCGCAAAGGCGTGATGGAATTTTTGCTCATCAACCACCCGCTCGACTGTCCGATTTGCGATCAAGCGGGCGAGTGCCGGTTGCAGGAATTTTCTGTCGAGTTCGGCAAGGGCGAATCGCGCTTCATCGAAGAGAAGGTGAAAAAGCCCAAGCGCGTGGACCTCGGCGAGCGCATCGTGCTCGACGACGAACGCTGCATCATGTGCTCGCGCTGCATCCGGTTCATGAAGGAAATCGCCCACGACGATGTGCTGGGCTTCCTGAATCGCGGCAGCCACACGACCCTCTCGGTCTATCCGGGCAAGAAACTCGACAATAACTACTCGCTGAACACGGTGGATATCTGCCCCGTGGGCGCTCTCACAAGCAAGGACTTCCGCTTCAAGATGCGCGTCTGGTTTTTGAAGGAAACCAAGAGCATCGATGTGAATTGCGGCATGGGCTCGAATATCCTGATCTCCAGCCGCGAGAACACCGTTCACCGCATCACGCCTCGCGAGAACGATTTTGTGAACTCCTGCTGGATGCCGGACAGCCACCGCTTGAATTTCCACTATCTTAACAGCGAATCCCGCCTCACCGATCCCGTCGTGAAGGGCGAGGAAGCGCCGGCGCATTGGACCCGCGCCCTCGCCGCCGCCGCTGAGCAACTAAAAGGTCGCGATCCCTCGAAGACCGCACTCATCGCCTCCGCGCGCATGACGAACGAGGAACTCTTCCTCGCCCGCCGTCTCGCTGCCGGCCTGAAAATCGAGAATTTCGATGTCATGCCCCGTCCTCAGAAGGGCGACGGATTCCTCATCTCGGATGATGGAAATCCAAACACTACTGGGGCGAAGCTCCTCGGCTTGGCCACAGGAAAACTCCCCGCCATTGCGGCAGGCGTGGCCTCTGGCCAAATCACCGGCCTCATCGTGCTGGGAGAAAATGCAGTGGACTGCGGCATTTCTGAAGAGCACCTCAAAAATCTCGAAACGCTCGTGGTGACTGGCATTCTCGCCAACCCCACCACGCGCCGCGCGACCGTCGTTCTCCCGACTAGTGGCTGGGCCGAGAAGCGCGGTAGCATGATCAATATCAAAGGCCGTCTCCAACGCCTCAACCAAGCCATCCAGCCTCCGGGCCAAGCCCGCGACGATTGGGAAGTCCTGCGCGACCTCGTGCAGGCCACGGGCGGCTCGAACGGAGTTTACACGATCGAGGAGGTCTTCAAGATGATGGCATCCGAGGTTCCTGCCCTTCAGGGCCTGACCCTCAGCCGCATCGGAGACCTCGGCACGCAACTCGCGCTCAACTCCTGAGAATGCGCCGCCTTGCTCTCCTGGCAGCGGCCGCACTGGGTCTCGCCGGATGCGGAACACCGGAAACGCAGACACAATCATCCACGCTGCGTGAGACACAAGTCGAGTGGCTGGGCAACCAGTGCTACCGCTTCACCTCGTCCATCGGCACCACCATTCTGGCAAATCCCTACGCCGCAAAAACCGGAGGTCGCACCCTCCCCTCGCCACTCAAGAGCGATGTCGTCTTGATCACTTCCGAGCGCTCGGATTTCAACAACATCAACGCTGTCGACGGTCAACCGTCCGTTCTTCGCGGAGGAGTGGGAATCGGAGTCAACAATGTCACCGGCATCCGAATCCTTGGCGTTCCGAGTTACAGAAACCCGGAAATGCCGACATCCGATGGAATGAGCCTCTTTTTCACTTGGACGATGGATGGCATGCGCTTCTGCTTCGCGGGAGTCCCGACCCGCCCGCTGGATGCCGAGCAAATTTCCCAGATCGGCGCGGTGGATGTCCTGCTCTTCAATCCAGAAATGCTGTCGCCAGAGGCCCGCAGCCAGATCTTTGCCCAACTTCGCCCGAAGTTGGTTATTCCGATTGGCTCGCGTGATTGGAAAACCGGCAGCGTTCACACCTCGCAGGGTCCGAAATTTTCCTTCACACGCGAAATGCTCCCGCAGCAAACCACAACCCTGCTCTTTAATCCGTGACCAAAAGAATTCTCATCACTGGCTCCGGGGGCCGCGAACACGCCTTGGCGTGGAAGCTCAGCAAATCCGCTGGCGTGGAAAAAATCTTCATCGCCACGGGCAATGCAGGCACCGCAGCAATCGGCGAAAATGTGCCCATCGCCCCCGAGGATGTTTCGAGCCTTGTCGCTTTTGCAAAAGCCAACGCCATCGACTTCACAGTCGTCGGCCCGGACGACGCGCTGGCAGCGGGAGTCGTCGATGCCTTTGAGGATGCCGGTTTGAAAATTTTTGGCCCGCGCGCGGCGGCCGCCCGCCTCGAATCATCGAAGGTGTTTGCGAAGGATTTCATGATCCGCCACGGAATCCCCACGGCGGACTACCGCGAATTCACCGACAGCGCGGCAGCTAAGGAATACTGCCGCACCGCAAAATACCCACTTGTGGTGAAGGCCGACGGACTCGCCCTCGGCAAGGGCGTGATCATTGCCGCGAATTTCTCCGAAGCCGAAGCCGCCCTGCGCCTCTGCATGGAAGACCGCGCTTTTGGTGACGCCGGAAGCCGCGTCGTAGTCGAGGAATTCCTGGAAGGCGTCGAATGCTCGATCCACGCCCTGGTGGACGGCTCCACCTATCTTTTTTTCCCCGATTGCCGCGACCATAAAAAAGCCCACGACGGCGACCAAGGTCCCAATACCGGTGGCATGGGCACGATTAGCCCGAGTGGATCGGTGGATGACACCCTGCGCGCCCGCATCCGCACCGAAATCCTCGACCGCTTCATCGCCGGCATACAAAAAGACAAACTCGATTTCCGTGGCATGCTCTTCCCCGGCCTCATGCTGACCGCCTCAGGCCCAAAGGTTCTGGAATTCAACTGCCGCTGGGGCGACCCCGAAACGCAAGTTCTCGCGCGGCGCTTGGAGTCAGATCTCCTGCCGCTTCTGGAATCCACCGCCGCAGGCGCGCTCGGTGGGGCAACTCCTGCGTGGGATGAAAAAGCCGCCGTCTGCGTGGTTCTCGCCTCGGGCGGGTATCCGGGCTCCTACGAAAAAGGTAAAGCCATCAGCGGCCTCGCCGATGCCGCCAGCCTCGATGAAACGGAGGTTTTCCATGCCGGAACAAAGGCCTTAAATGGAGAAATCGTGACCAACGGCGGCCGTGTGCTCGGCGTCACCGCAAAGGCGGAAACCCTCGAAGCCGCACGCAGCCTGGCATACAAGGCGGCTGATAAAATTTCGTTCGCAGGTGTCCAGCGCCGGAACGACATCGGCGCCACGCCGACCCACTAATGAAATTTCTCCCCCTCGTTCTCTCAGCCTGCCTCACGGTAACCGCTATGGCAGAGGATGCACCCAACGCCGCAAAGCCAGCCCCGACACCAACTCCTACTTTGAGGGAATCGGTGGATTCCTTGGACGAGTCACAAATCCAAAAAGCCATCGACGCCTTGGCGGCGAACTACCTCTCCCCCGAGGCGCTCGACAACGCTTCGCGTCAGAGAGCACTTCTGGAAGGCCTGCTCCTTCGTCTCGGTGCTGGAGCAGATTTGAATCAAGCAGGGAGTGCCACTTCAACGCCATTTCCCTTTCTCGCCGAAATTCTGGATGGCCGCATCGGTTACATTCGTCCCGGAGCCATGAGCGCCGCCGCCCTCAAGCAGACGGACTCCGCCCTCGGCAAGTTCGCCGATAAATCGATACCCGCCGTGATCCTCGACCTCCGGGGCATACCGGACGGCACGGAATTCGATATCGCCGCCGATTTCGCCCGGCGCTTTTGTCCCAAGGGAAAAATCCTTTTCACCATCGAAAAACCCAACGCCAAACAGGAACGAATCCTGACCGCCGACCGCGAGTCCGTTTTCCAAGGCATACTTGTCGTGCTGACCGATGCCGAAACCTCGGGAGCCGCCGAGGCGCTTGCCGCCACGCTGCGAGCAAATTCCAGCGGCATGATCGTGGGCGCCAAGACCGCAGGCGGCGCGGTGGAATTTTCCGAATTTCCCATCGGAGGAGGCAAAACAATCCGCCTCGCCATCTCCCGCGTCTCGCTCCCAGGCTCAGGTCCGATTTTCCCAACAGGAGTGAAGCCCGACATCGAAATCAGCCTGCCCGCCGAAACGCAGAAAAAAATCTTCGACCTCACCAAGGAAAAAGGCGTCAGCCAGTTCGTCTTCGACACCGAACGCCCCCGCATGAACGAAGCGGCATTGGTCGCCAACACCAACCCGGAAATCTCAAGCACCGCGGAATCCGACGACGACAGCGAACCCCTCCGCGACACCGTCCTGCAACGCGCCGTCGATCTCGTGACGGCGATTTCCTTCTACAAGAAGTAGGTCACCTGCCGCGCTTGGGCGGTATCAAAGCACTTTTTCATGGTGAGAAATTATTGTTTTTCATTTTGTAAAACATAGGCGAACTTCACCCAATGAAGACAATGACCGTCCGTGAAATGAAGGCTCACTGGTCGCAGGTCGAACAATTGGTGGCCAATGGCGAGATCATAGAAGTGCTGAACCGGGGAAAGCCCAGGGTTCGGTTGGTTCCGGCGGGCGGGCGTCAGCGTGTGATTTGGGACGATCATTTGGCCACGGCGATTCCCAACAAGGGGGCCTCCGCAACGGAGACGGTTGATCGCGACCGGGGAGGCCGCTGGTAAGGTATGCTCTACCTGGATACCAGCGCACTCCTGAAACTCTACCTCCGCGAGCAGGGTTCCGAGTGGGTGCAGGAGCAAGTCGAGGCTCAGAGCGACCCGCTACCGATTTGGGAACTGCAGGAGGCGGAACTGACAAACGCTCTGCGGTTGAAAGTATTTTGGCGCGATATCACAGCGGCACAAGCTGATGGGCAGCTGGCTCATTTCCGTTCCCGCAAAGAGCGAGGCCAGTATGTCTTTCCTCACCTCGATCGGGCGGCACTCATGGAGCGCTTCCGCCAACTCTCCCGTCACAGCATCAAAATCGGCACCCGCACCTTGGATGTGATGCATGTGGCGTGCGCCTGTGAAATTCAGGCGGGCACATTTATTTCCTTCGACGAGCGGCAATGCGCCTTGGCCAAACTCGCTGGACTAAAAGTGCTCGAATCGATTGTTGACTGACTGGCGCACAAGCCCTGATGAACTCAGCGGCGTTTTTTCGCCGTGTGCGAAGCGGTAACAGTCAAAGCCAAGCCACCCCGTGCGGCGAAGGCGCCGGTGACCGTCATGCTTTCCGGGGCACATACGGCGACGAGGTCGTCGAGGATGCGGTTCACGATCTGCTCGTTGAAGGACGGCATGTTCCGGAACGCGGCGAGGTAATATTTGAGCGACTTTGTCTCCACGCAGCGGGCTGCGGGCACATACTCGATGACGATCTCCGCGTAATCCGGCTGGCCGGTCACGGGACACACTGATGAGAAGTCCGCTGTGTCTACGCGCACCACATAGCCTCGGCTGGGATGGCTGTTCGCAAAGGTTTCGAGAATCTCGACAGAAGGTTCCTGGGGCATTGCGGAAGCGCTTCCGAGAAGACGAAGGGACTTGTTGGCTTTGGCGGATTTTTTGCTCATGGCGCGAGCTTGGCAGGGCAACATCCCGGATTCCAGAAACAATCCAATGAATGCCTACAGACGCCGCAACTTTTGCTTCAAGAGGTAGAGGGAAACCTCCATCATTCGACCACAAACTTAGATTCAGCAGGAGTTCAAAAATGAAACTGATCGTTCAACCAGACGAGGGAGCCACGCCCGTCATCGAATTCATCCGCTCGGCGCGGACGAGTCTTATTCTCAAGCAATTCACCTTCACGCATCCCGAAATCCTGCAAGCCTTGCTGGAGTCGCATGCAGCTGGCATTGCCGTGCGCGTGATGTTGAACGCCAAGCGCTCGGGGGGTGATCGCGCGAATGATGAAACCTTTGCCGCCTTGGAAAAAGCGGGTGTGCCTGTGCACTGGTCGAATCCGGATTTCTATGTCACGCACGAAAAGTCCATGGTTGCCGATGGATCGCGGGCCATGGTCGCCACCTACAATCTTTGCGAAAAGTATTTCACCCGCACTAGGGACTACGGGCTCGTTTTTGAAAACACGGCGCAGGCAGCGCAGATCGCAGAATGCTTCGATGCCGATTGGAATAGGACCGCCTGGACACCTTCAACGGATACCGGCCTCGTCTGGAGCAACAGTGGCTCCCGAATTGCCGTGGCGCACTTCATCGACGCCGCCAAGGAATCACTGCTCGTGCAGCACCCGAAATTCGTCGATGCCGCCGTGCTCGACCGCATCGTGGATGCCGCCTCGCGCGGAGTGAAGGTGCGCGTGCTGTGCGGGGGGCGCCACGGCATCAGCGAATGCGACATCCTCGATACATTTGCCTCGCTGCGCATCATGCATCGGGCAGGGGCAAAGATTCACAAACAAAAAAAACTCCGCGTCCACGCGAAGCTCCTTGTGGCTGATGGCAAGCGCGCCTTCCTGGGCTCGATGAACCTCGACCGATCCGCCTTCGATCTCCGGCGCGAACTGGGAATCACCCTCAACCAGCGCGAGATCGTTTCCAAACTGATCGAAACTTTCCACCATGACTGGGAGGAGTCGCACCACTACGACGCACCGGATCCGCTGGACCCCACCCAACACCACGAGGGTGACTTCCCACACGATCCCGAGCTGAATCATGAGTGACGCTGCAAAGGCGCGCCCCTCGCTTACGGAGTTGGCGCTCACTTTCAACCACATCTCGCTGGCCTCCTTCGGCGGTGGGCTCTCGGCCTGGTCTCGAGAGGTTGTGGTCGTGGAGAAGAAATGGATGAGCGAAGAGGAGTTTTTGAGCATCCTCACGATGTGCCGGATTCTGCCGGGGGCGAATCAGGTTAATGTCGCCATTTTTGTCGGAGCAAAATTCCTCGGTATGCCAGGCGCCATCGCCGCTGTCTTCGGTCTCACATTTTTGCCGGCCGTTCTGATCCTCCTGCTCGGAGCCGCCTATTTCCAATACAGCCATGAGCCAGCACTCCAGAACGCATTGAAAGGCGCGGCAGCCGGAGCGATCGCGCTCACCCTCTCGATGGCCTTCAAAACAGGACGCAAGTGCCTCCTCAGCGCCGTTCCCTGGATTCTTTTCGCGGCCACATTTTTCCTGAACGGCATCCTGCGCTGGCCGCTCTTCGGCGTCCTCGCACTCACCGCACCGCTCGCCCTCCTCTGGGCCTGGCCCAAGGTCAAATGAAAGACGAAGGCCTGAACCTCATCCATGTGCTGATCCTCTTCAGCTCGCTGTCGCTTCTTTCCATCGGCGGCGGCAATACCGTCATACCGGAAATGCACCGCAAGGCGGTGGATGCCTATTCCTGGATGAACGGAAAACAATTCGCCGACCTCTTCGCGATCTCGCAAGCCGCCCCTGGTCCCAGCATTCTGCTCGTCACACTCATCGGCTACAAAGCGGCAGGCATCACCGGAGCCGTCCTGGCAACCGTGGCCATGATCCTGCCGGCAGGCATCCTCGTGTATCTTGTGAGCCGCCTCTGGAGCCGCTCAGCGGATTCCCCCCTCCGCTCCGCCATCGAGCGCGGCTTCGCGCCCCTCACCGTCGGACTCGTCCTCGCCAGCGGTTGGGTGATGAGCAAATCCGCCGATCACGACTGGCGCGCCTGGCTTCTCACCGGCGCTTGCACAGTCCTCTGCGCCACCACAAAAACCAACCCCATCCTCATCGTCGGCGGCGCCGCTTTCATCGGCTGGCTCGGATGGGTTTGATCTTCCGGTCGAACCAAAAATTTGGACGATCGTCCAAATTTTTGGTTCGCGAGCTCCCTGCTGGGGGCCTATCTGGATGGCAATTCCAAGCGGAGAATTTTCCCCCTTTCCTGCGAGCCTCTGTTTAAGGCAACCTGCGGGAAATGCTGAATTACATCTGGCTGGGCTTGATTTTGCTGGCGATGCTGCTTGGGGGCTTTGAGGGGAAGCTGCAGGAGGTAACAGCCGCCGCATTTGAAGCCTGCAAGACGGCGGTGATGACTCTTGCCCTGCCACTTGCCGGAGTCATGGCCCTCTGGCTCGGCTTGATGAAAATCGCCGAGAAATCAGGCTTGGTGAATCTCCTCGCCCGCGCTCTCCGCCCCATCCTGTGCCGGATTTTTCCTGATGTTCCTTCGAACCACCCTGCCATGGGATCCATGGTCATGAACATGGCCGCCAACATGCTGGGTCTCAGCAATGCGGCAACCCCGCTCGGCCTGCGCGCCATGCAGGACCTTGAAAGGCTGAACCCCCGCCCCGGCACAGCCACGAATGCCATGTGCACATTTTTGGCGATCAACACGAGTTCGATTCAACTCATACCAGCCACCACGGTGGCGATCTTGGCTGCAGCTGGATCAGTAAGCCCCACAGCCATCATCGGAACCACATTCTTTGCCACCTGCTGCTCGACCATTGCCGCCATCCTTGCCGTGAAATTTTTCGAGCGGCTGCCCATGTATGCCCTGCCAAAAGTCGAGGACACGACGGCGGCGACGGAATCGGAGTCGATTGAAAATGCCGAGTCATTCCAGAAACCAAAATGGTGGGGAACTCTCATCCTTCTGGCATTTGCAGGATGCTTCCTGATTTTTGGCTGGCAATTCATCCAAGCCCAAGGTGCGACACGCGGCCCTTTGGTGAATCTTGTGGATGCCGTCTCCTACCTCGCGATTCCCTTCCTACTCGCCTTCTTTCCACTCTACGGCTCACTCAGCGGCGTGAAGGTGTATGAAGAATTCGTGGAGGGTGCCAAAGAAGGGTTTCAGGTCGCAATCCGCATCATTCCTTATCTCGTGGCCATCATCTCCTCCGTGGCCATGTTCCGCGCAGCAGGCGGTATCGATGTCATCACGCGATTCATCGGCCCTGCTTTGAATGCGGTGCAGTTCCCGACCGAACTCCTCCCGCTCGTCCTCATACGCCCCCTGAGTGGCAGCGGAGCGAATGGTCTTTTCGCCGAGCTTGTCCAAGCCCACGGCCCGGACAGCCTCATCACCCGCATGGGCGCCACCGTGCTCGGCAGCAGCGAGACCACATTCTATGTCCTCGCCGTTTACTTCGGCTCCGTGGCCATCCGCCGCACGCGCCACGCCGTCCCCGCTGGCCTCGTCGCAGACCTCTTCGGCGTCGCCGCTTCTATCATTATCTGCCGCCTGGTCTTCGGGGCATAGGTGTGCCTCGGGGTTGCTTTTCCGCACAAGGGGGCTATACGACAAACAAACCAAATTGCTTATGAACTCACCCACCACAATGCCTGTCAGTGAACTTCCGGCGGAGGCTCGCGGGGCTTTTCTTGTTCGCACATACAGCCATCTGGCTTTGGCGATTGCCCTTTTTGTGGGGATCGAGGTCTGGTTTTTCCAGACTGGGATCGCAAATACGATTGTGCAGGCTTTCGATAGCGTGTCGTGGCTGATTGTGCTTGGCGGTTTCATGGTGCTTTCCTGGTTGGCGACTTTTCTGGCGAATCCCGCGATCTCACGGCCGCTGCAATATCTCGGACTGGTGCTCTATGTTTTTCTGCAGGCCGTCATTACGGTGCCTCTTCTTGATATTGCCAACCAGACCGCACCGGGAGTCATTGCCAGCGCGGCGCAGGCCACGCTGGGCGGTTTTTTTCTTATGACGGCGGTCGTGGTTACAACCCGGAAAGATTTTTCGTTCCTGCGAACATTCATCATCTGGGGTGGATTACTCGGCTTGGCGGCGATCGTGTGCGCTGTGTTTTTCCAATTCAACCTCGGCACTTGGTTTTCGGTGGGAATGGTCGCGCTGGCCGGGGCATCGATCCTCTACACGACCTCATCGATCATGCGAGACTACCCCGAGAATGCAGATCTCTCGGCTGCCATCCAGCTCTTCGCCGCTGTGGCGATGATGTTCTGGTATGTGCTGCGTCTCTTCATGGGGTCGCGCCGCTAAGTGTGTAGTGCCCCTCTGCTGCGATGCTGAATATCGCGCTCAAGATGCTGTTTCGCGACCGGGCGAAATACGCGATGCTCGTTTGCGGCCTCGCCTTTTGCTCGCTGCTTATGTGCCAACAGTCTTCAGTTTTTTGCGGACTGATGATGTGGACGACGGCGACGGTGCGAAACATCGGAGCGCCGGTGTGGGTGGTGGATGCAACAGTCGAGCAAGCGAACGAGGTCATTCCGATGCGGCAGATCGAGGTCGATCGCGTGCGGAGCGTGAAAGGCGTGGCGTGGGCCGTGCCTCTCTACATCGGCATCGAGCAGGCGCGTCTCGGCGATGGATCTTTTCAAAATGTGCAGGTCGTCGGCCTGGATACAGGCACGCTGACCGGAAGGCCGATGAATATGACGGCTGGCCGCATCGAGGATTTGAGGTTGCCCGACTCGGTAGTGGTCGATCAGGTCGCGGTGGAAAAATTCCGCCGCAAGGGCATCAAGATCGAGCTTGGGACGACATTTGAGATTAATGACAAAGCCGCCCGTGTCGTTGGCATTTGCCGAGTAAGCCGGAGTTTCCTTGGGCAACCATACATCTACACAACTTATGACAGGGCTCTGCAATACGCGAAACCCTCGCGTAAACAGCTCAGCTATGTGCTGGCCGCGCCGATGCCAGGCGTGACCGACCGGGAACTCGCGGCTCGCATCGACAAGCTCGATGGCGTGCGGGCGATCGAACGCGACGACCTCTTCTGGATGACAATCCGCTGGTATATCAAAAACACGGGTATCCCCATTTCCTTTGGCACGGTGGTGATCCTCGGCCTCATCGTCGGCATAGCGATAGCAGGGCAGACATTCTACCTTTTCGTCCACGACAATCTGCGCTTTCTGGCCGCCTTCAAAGCCATGGGCGCGCGCAACACAACGCTCGCCGGCATGGTGCTGGCACAGGCTTTTTCCGTGGGATTCATCGGCTATGGAATCGGCGTGGGTCTGGCGGCGTGGTTTGGAAACACGGTTCTCGCGAAAGAGGCCCCGCCCTTCTTCATGCCTTGGCAGGTGCCGGCATTTGTCGCGTGCGTGATTCTTTTCATCTGCTCCTTCTCTGCCCTCATCGGCCTCGCAAAAGTGATGCGTCTCGAACCGGCAGTCGTCTTCCGATGAGCGAAACACCAAAAATCGCCGTCCGGGTCGAGAATGTGGTGAAAACCTTCAGTGGCGGCGACTCGCGCGTTTTTGCCTTGAAGGGAGCCAGTCTCGAAGCACGCTTCGGCGAGATTCTCATGATTGTCGGCCCCTCGGGCTGTGGGAAAACCACGCTCCTGAGCGTGATCTGTGGAACCCTCAAATTCGACGAGGGCCGGATCACAGTCTTCGACAAAGACCTTGGAAAAATGAGGAACGGCGAAATAACCAGCTTCCGCCGGGAGAACATCGGCTTCATTTTCCAGCAGTTCAATCTCATCCCCACACTCACAGCGGTGGAGAATGTTTCGATTCCGCTCATCCTGCAGGGCAGGCCAACTGCCGAGGCCGAGAAAAAAGCCCGCTCCGTCCTCGAGCAGGTCGGATTGGGTGACAAATTCAAATCCTATCCGAACCAACTCTCCGGTGGACAGCAGCAGCGCGTCGCGATTTCCCGCGCGCTTGTTCACGAGCCGCGCTTGATCATCTGCGACGAGCCCACCGCCGCGCTCGACTCCGTGAGTGGACACAAGACGCTCGAACTCCTCAAAGCCAGCGCACTGAAACCCGACCGTTGCGTTATCATTGTCACACACGACAGCCGCATTTATCCATTTGCCGACCGCATAGTTCAGATGGACGATGGACATGTGATCGGCCATTTCGACGACCACACCCAACTCCAGCATGACTAAGCGCCTTTCCTTCTACATAGCCCTCGCCGGAATCATCGCCGTGACGCTCCTCGTGCTGCGCCTTCGCCAGAGCGGCCCGGAGTCCCAGCCCTTGATCCCTCCCCCTCAATCGCCCTACTCCGATTCCATCGGCGGACGCGGGCTCGTCGAGAGCGTGAATGAAAATGTCCGCATCGCGCCGGCCACCTCGGGACTGATCCAGAATGTCGCCGTGAAAGTCGGCTCCAAGGTTTCCCAAGGCGCTGTCCTCTTTACGATGGATGACCGGGACGCCCGCTCGGCGGTGACGGTCCAGGAAGCCCAGGTCGCCGTTCTCGAGGCCCAAGTCGACACATCGAAAACCATCCTCGCCGACCGCAAGGATCAGCTCGACCGCTCAACTCGCCTGCGGGAAAAAAATGTCTCCAGCGAAGACGAGACCAAGCGCAATCTCTTCGCCTGGCAGGCCGCCGATCGCCAGTTGCAAAGCGCACTTGCAGACCTCGACCTAGCCCGCGCCCGCCTCGCCGATGCCCGCGTGCGCCTCGACCTACTCACAATCCGCGCACCGCGCGACGGCACCGTGCTCCAAGTCAATATCCGTCCCGGCGAATACATAATGGTCAACGCCGCCGAGCCAGCCATCCTGCTCGGCGATGTCTCGCAGCTCCAACTGCGCGTCGATGTTGATGAATCCGACGCGCCGGCCATCCGCGAAGGCTGCACCGGCGTCGCCTTCCTCAAAGGCTCGCGCGGACAATCCGTCCCGCTCGAATTCGTCCGCATCGAGCCCTACATCCTTCCTAAAAAATCCCTCTCCGGTGAAAGCACCGAGCGCGTGGATACCCGGGTGCTCCAGATCATTTTCCGTTTCAAAAACCCCGACTTCCCCGTCTATGTCGGACAGCAGATGGATGTCTTCATTCAGAAGTAGGTCTTTTCATTGATCCGAGAGATTGAGAGCGAATGTTACGAAATTGTAACATTTCTCCTGTTGCGTTGTTTATCGCCGGTTTAGTTCGATGATTCCCTCTCACACCAAAAAATGAAAAAACACCAATCCTTGAGGCGTTTTACCGCTTCTTCCATACTAGTCGTTGCTGCCTCGTTGACCGGATTCCTCCCCGTCACAAGCCAAGCCCAAGCATCCGAACCCACGCGCCCACTGCCCAGAGGGCCGGTTGAAGTCAACTCCGGACAAGTTCTCTCGGGAACGACCGGCACCATGTCGGGACGCCGCTCCGCGCCCGCTGAGTTCAAAGGCGAAAGCGCCACGGAAAAATGGTGGAACGGAAAAGGCCTCCTCGCCGGCAGCGGGAATCCCGTTTTCGACGCCCGCTCCTCGCTCGCGGATCGCGGACTGACCTTCAGCGGAAGCTACCAAGGTGCGTTCTTCGGGGTCGTGGATAGCCAGAATGGCTCGCGCGGATTCTGGGATGAACAAATCAATTTTGGCTCCGAACTGAACTTTGGAAAACTCCTCGACGCCGATGCTCTCAAGGGCCTCCTCGTATTCGGAAACTTCCGCTACCGCGATGCGTTTCCCGAATCGAACGCCAACCAATTCGTGGAGGCGAATTCCATGTTCGCCCCGACGAACTGGCAATCCGGCACGCAATTTCGCGTCATGAGTTTCGGTCTTGAGGCCGGAACCAGCGAGCTTCTCGCGATCAAAGACATGGTGGTGCTGCGAGCCGGCTGGCTGCAACCCCAGAAGGAGTTTGTGGACCAACCGCTATCAAAACTCTTCCTGAACAATGCCGTGAACAGCGCCAAAGGCATCGGCGGCAACATTCCCTTCGGCTCCAGTTTCTCAACATGGGGCGGCACGCTCAATGTGAAGCTGCATGACACAGTCTATGTTAAAAACGGATTGTTCATGTCCTATCCGCAGGCGACCGCCTCCACCAACCATGGCTTGGCCTACCAAGGCTATGGCCCCAACACCGCTCTCAACGGCCTCTTTTACATGGGCGAAGCGGGATATACCCCCAAGATCGGGGAATCAAAACTCGAAGGTCGCTACGCTTTTGGCGGCTACTTTTATGGAACGCCCGAGGGCCAGACCAAAAGCTGGAACGGCACCGAGGCTCCGGGACGCTATGGATTTTACTTCCAAGCCGACCAGATGCTCTACCGTGAACCTTCAAACGAGCCCGCTCCCGCCAAGTCGCAGGCCGCCTCGGATGGAAAAAGCTTCAAAGAAGTCGCTCCTGTCGAGAAGGCATCCCTCTCCAAGCAAGGGCTCCACACATTTAACCTGATCTCGATGGCGCCTGGCTACGCGACAGCCAACCAGTTCCCATTCTACTTCCAGAGCGGATTGGTCTACACAGGGCTCATTCCATCCCGCGACAAAGATCTCACGATGGTCTCGCTCGCCTACGGCGCGTATCAAGGCGATGTCTACTCGCCATCCAAGTCCTACACCGCAGTGCTTGAGGGGGGATACCGCTTTCAAATCAACGGCTGGTCCTATGTGCAGCCCTTCGTCCAATACTTCGCTCGCCCTAACGGAAGCCAGGAAGCCGCGAATGCCACAGTCCTCGGATTCCTGACCGGCATCGTGTTTTAATAGCACGCGATTCCATTCAAACCGCGCTCTGAGCTTCAATGCTGCTAGAGCGCGGTTTTTTGTGTGATTGACCCTGCTGGAAATCCAAACTAGCAGCACATTGTTTATGAATCAAAAAATTGTCCCCGCCCTTGCCCTTCTTCTTTTTTCCACTCTGCCATCCGCCTTCCCCCTAGAAATTGAAGGAGTAAAAGTTCCTCCGCAATCCAGCGTGAACGGGCAGTCCCTGTCACTGAATGGTGCCGGTCTTCGCACCGTGACGATCGCATTCATACCGATCAAAGCCTATGTGGCCGCCTTCTACACCCCCTCCCCATTGAAATCTGAAGAGGCCGTGCTGGCCTCGCCGGGTCCGCTTCAATTCACATTCACTTTTCTGAAATCCGTCAGTCAGACTCAGGCTGTAAATGCTTGGCAGAGCCAAATTCAGGCCAGCATGACCTACACATATCCGGACATTGAAAAAGATCGGACAGCCTTTATCGGCATGTTCGGCGCAATCAACCAAGGCGGAACGGAAATGATCCAACTCGTAGGCTCAGAGACTCAAGTCTATGATAATGGAAAATTGAAAGGCACAATACAGGGCCGCGATTTTCAAAAGGCCTTTCTGAGCGTGTGGTTCGGCTCAAATCCGGTTCAGCAGGACTTAAAAGCTGCGCTTCTGGGGAATTAATTCCGCGAAAATCTGGGGCCCTCGAAATGTGTGTTTTGAAGCGGTCATTGTTCATCTTAGCAGGGGTATTTTTGGAGGATTGCTGAGCATCCCAATCAAGAGAAGTGTTTAGGGCAAAGACTCTTTTTCCTGGCAGCCGATGACTAATCTATCATGAACTGGCTTTTAGACCTACTCATTGATTTGTTCATTCCCTGGGGCTCACATCGCGAAGACCGATCTATTGTTGGAAAATCTCCAATCGACCGCCAAGCTGTTTGGATTGCGCGGGGGCTGTTCATTTTACTAATTATTGCTGGAGTGGCTTATACACTCTGGAAGCAATTATAAGAACGAACCTATGGGCTCTGCTGCCGACGAGGGCATCGGCGACAAGCGACTTGGGCTTGTGAGGAAGATTTTGAACGCAGGATAACCCTGCGATGTCCCACATTATGACGGCGAGTGCCGCCGATGACCAGTTCTGGAGAATTGTCGTTTGCGGGTTACGCGCCGCTAAACATTTATTTTTATGGCAAACGCAATGGTCATTGGAATCGGCGGGGTGGGTTCGGTCATCGGCCAAAAACTTCACGAATACGATTGTTTCGAGCGGATCATCCTTGCGGATATGGATCCTGTTTTTGCGAACCAACTCGCGGCAAAAACTCCGAAAAGCCGGTTTCTGGTGGTTCAGGCGAACGCCATGCACACCGATGCGCTGGCGGCACTCATGCGCGAGCACGAAGTCGCCGTGACCTGCAACGCCTGCGTATGCCAGACGAACTACTCCGTGCTCGAAGCATGCCTGCGGGCTGGATCGCACTACATCGACATGGCGGCGGATATCTACTCGGCTCCAGGCGTGAAGAAGCCTGGCAAGAATTCATTCGAGGCCGAAATCGAGAAATTCAACCAACCATTCCTCGACCGCGGCCTCGCTGGTATCCTCTGCATGGGGATGGATCCCGGCGCGGTGAATGTTTACGCCCGCTGGGCGATGGACCGCTTGGATACCGCCTCAAGCATCCGCGTGCTGGATGCCGACAACGCCGAGGTGCGCGGATACCGGTTCGCGGTGCTTTTCTCGCCGGAGACATTTTTCGAGGAACTCGGCGCGCCACCCTATTATGTGAAAGACGGCCGCGTCGTGAGCGGCAAGCCGCTGGAGACCGAAGTCGAGTGGGTGCGTTTTCCCGAGCCGATCGGACTTCAAAAAACCTACGCCGTGGCTCACGAGGAGGGCGTGAGTTTGGGCATCCACCCCCCGTTTGTGGAAAAAGGCGTCCGCTACTCGGTGTTCAAATACAGCATCCCCGACAAGGTGGTGAACATCTCGAAGAGCCTCCAACTACTGAACCTCGACACCTGGAAAAAAGTGCGCGTCGATGGCGTGGAGGTTTCCCCCGTGCGCGTCGCCAGCGCCCACCTGCCCAAGCCAGCCCAACTCGGGGCGACGGTGGAAGGCTACTCGTGTGTCGGCACCGAGGTGCGGGGAACGAAGGACCGCAAACGCGTGGAGTATTTCGTGTATTCGATGGACAGCCACCGCGACACCTACGAGAAATACGGATACTCGCTCACCCTTGTGCAAACCGGCATACCGCCCGCCATCACCGCCCGACTTCTCGCCACCGGAAAAATCACCGAGCGCGGCGTCATGATGCCCGAAGCTCTCGACCCCGAGGAACTCATGAACTGCTTCTCCCGCGAGGGCCTGCCAACCTTTGTCGAGAAACGCGAAGTCGAACGCATCTAAAAAACCATGAAACCCTTCTACCTCGACGGCTGCTGGGTGGAGACGCAAACCTCCGAGGCGGTCCACAATCCCTGGTCCGGTGAAAAACTCGCCGACATATGCACCGCGGGTGCGCAGGATGTCGAATCTGCGATAGCCAGCGCGCACTCAGCATTTCAAAAAACGCGCAAAATTTCGAGCGAAGCCCGCGCGGCGACACTCGAGAGGATCAGCCAACTTCTCCGCGAGCGGCGTCAAGAGTTTGTCGATGTGATCGTAGCCGAGGCTGGAAAACCTGTGACCTTTGCCGAGTCCGAGGTGGACCGGGCCTGCCTGACCTTTCGATTTGCAGCGGCACTCGCGCTCGGTGACGACGGCCATGGCATCAATATGGAAGCGAGTGCCCCAGGACTCGGCCACTTTGGAATCGTCCGCCGCTTTCCGCTGGGCGTGATTCTCGGAATTACGCCCTTCAATTTTCCGCTGAACCTTGTCGCCCACAAAGTCGCTCCCTGCATCGCCACCGGAAATACGATGCTGCTCAAGCCTGCGATGAAGACGCCCCTCACGGCGCTTCTGCTCGCCGAGGTTCTGCATGAGGCTGGTGTTCCGGCAGGCCAGGTCAATATCATCCCCTTCGCACACGAGCTCATTCCTCCGTTGCTTGCGGACGCGAGAGTGAAAATGCTCAGCTTCACCGGCAGCGTCGATGTCGGTTGGAACCTCAAGGGCCACGCCGCAAAAATGAAATGCGCCCTCGAACTTGGCGGAAATGCCGCTGTGATTGTCGAACCCGACTCGGATTGGCACGCCGCCGTTCCGAAAATAGCCGCCGCCGCCTACGGATTCGCTGGCCAGTCGTGCATCAGCGTCCAACGAATCCTCGTGCACCGCGAATTTTTCAGCCAATTCCGAGGAGCGCTCGTCTCATTCATTCAGGAAAAAATCCACACCGGCGACCCCTCTGAGCGCCAGACGCTGGTTGGTCCGATGATCAACGCTGCCGCCCGCGAGAAGATTGTCCGTTGGGTTGAGGAGGCAACCGATGCCGGCGCATCCCTCCTCACGCCGCTGCACACTTCAGGCCGTTCCCTTCTGGGTCCGCTGCTCCTTGAAAATATGCCATCCGATTCGCCCGTGCTGCGCGAAGAAGCCTTCGCTCCTCTGGCCGTTCTCCAGCATTACGGGACATTCGAAGAAGCCCTCGCCATGGTCAACGACTCCCGCTTCGGCCTCCAGGCCGGTGTTTTTACAAACAACCTTCAAAATGCGATCAGGGCTTTCGAGGAACTCGAAGTTGGTGGCGTGATGGTCAATCAAGTCCCGACCTTCCGCGTGGAAAACATGCCCTACGGCGGTATCAAGGAAAGCGGCTCGGGCCGCGAAGGCGTCCGCTACGCCATGGAGGAGATGACCGAACCCCGCAGCTTGGTGATCAATAAAAACTGAAGCCTCAAGACTTCCAGCCTCGCCCAAATCGAAGTGCGTTATGCCGATCGCACTCCCAACGCGGAAACCACCACCGCTTTAAGCGAACTACCGACCCGGCGATTCAAAACCTCCGCGCAGGTGCTCCGTTCACTGAAAGCCTGATTCAACAACGCGACAATCAAGCGGCAACCTCGCCTGCATTGACCACCTTTGCAGGCGGTGGTAAATTTTTTTTCATGAAAGTGCACCTTCACCACATTCCGGAAGGGGACACGCTGCACATCGAAGGCGAGGAAAACCCCGCCGCCTTGGAACTCGAACAGGGTGGCTTCACGCCAACCGCGCCTCTGTGCTACACGCTCGATGTGGGCTTGAGCGGCGGCGGTCTCTTTGCCACCGGCAGTCTGTCCGTTCAGGGAAAATTGCAATGCGTAAACTGTCTCGAAGATTTCGATTGGGACCTAGTCATCGATTCCTTTTCGATGCAAATTGATTTGCCGAAATCGGAGTTGATTGACTTGACCCCCGAGGTCAGGGAAGATATGCACCTTGCCCTGCCCGCGCACCCCAAGTGCGACAGCGGCGGTGAAAAGCAATGCCCCGCGCGTCGCGATGACTCCCGGGTTGCCTTCGGGCGGCCGGTCGAAAAATCCGTGCCGGCATGGGACGCGCTGGACAAGCTAAAACCAAAACTAAAGTAAAATTATGGGAGTTCCCAAACGCAAAACATCGAAAATGCGCCTTCGCACACGCAAGGCGGCAAACCGCTGGCAAGCCCCGAAGCTGGCCAAGTGCCCTCAATGCGGCGCATCCGTCCCAGGCCATGTGGCCTGCCCATCCTGCGGATATTATAACAAACGCCAGGTTCTCACCATCGGCGCAGAGTAGTTCCGAGGGTCGGATTTCCCCGGATGAAAATTGCCCTCGACGCAATGGGAGGGGATCATGCCCCGCAAAATCCCGTGGCGGGAGCTGTTCAAGCGCTCCGTGATTTTCCCGATGTGGAGATCATCTTTGTTGGCGACGAGCAGAAAGTCCGGGCGGAACTCGCAAAACATTCCACGGCGGATATCCAATCCCGCTTCTCGTTCCACCACGCCTCACAGGTCGTGGACATGACCGATAGTGGCCTCGACAGCGTTCGCAGGAAAAAAGATTCGTCTGTGAGCCGAGCGGTGGACCTCGTGAAAAGCGGTGAAGCCGACGCAGTCGTCTCCGCCGGCCACACTGGCGCCCTCGTAGCGGCGTCGACCATCAAGCTCCGCACACTGCCGGGCATCGATCGCGCCGCGCTTGGCGTGCTCATACCTGCCGATGGTGGAGTTTTTCTCCTGATCGACGGCGGGGCGAATATCGACCCCACTCCTCAGCACATCGTGGGATTTGCCGTGATGGGCAGCGTTTATTACAAAGCTATCGTTGGCACACCCGAAGCTCGAGTCGGTCTCCTGAACATCGGCACCGAACCCAGCAAGGGCACGGATTTCTGCCTCGAATGCTACAAGATGCTATCCGAGGCCCCGATCCAGTTTGCCGGGAATGTCGAAGGGCACGGCATCTTCAAGAAACCGGTAGAGGTCGTCGTCTGCGACGGCTTCACTGGAAACATTTTTTTAAAAACCGTCGAGGGTCTCGCCAAATCCATGGTCTCCTGGATCAAGGACGAGATCAGCAAAACCCCCATCCGTATGCTCGGCGCTCTCCTCTCCAAGGGAGCCTTCCAAGCCGTGAAAAAACGCACCAGCACCGACGAATACGGCGGCACTCCTTTGCTCGGCGTCAATGGCATCTGCATCAAAGCCCACGGCAACTCGTCATCCCTCGCCCTGCGCAACGCCATCCGAGCTGCCCGCCGCGCGGTGGAACTCCAAATCAACTCCCGCATCGTCGAGGCGATGAAAACACTCCATGAAAAACTCTCTTCGCGACATACCACCCCGGCCTAACCGCAGCGCCTCGATCATCGGCACAGGCAGCTATGTGCCCGAGCGCGTCATGACCAACTCCGACCTCGAGGCCATGGTGGAGACCAACCACCAGTGGATCGTCGAACGCACCGGCATCTACGAGAGACGGATCGCGGCGGAAAACGAATTCACCAGCCACATGGCTGCAAAAGCCGCCCAAGCCGCGATGGAAAATGCCGGCGTCACACCCGAGGAGATCGACATGATCCTCGTCGCCACCATCACGCCGGACATGTTTTTTCCATCCACCGCTTGCCAAGTTCAACGCCATATCGGAGCAAAGAATGCAACCTGCATGGATGTGAACGCCGCCTGCTCGGGCTTCCTCTACTGCGTGGAAATCGCAACCCAGTTCATCTCAAACCACGGCTGCGAGACCGTGCTCGTCATCGGCGCGGACAAGCTCAGCAGCATCGTGAATTGGGAGGACCGCAACACCTGCGTGCTTTTCGGCGACGGCGCCGGCGCTGCCATCCTGCGCCACCGCCCCGGATCAAAGGGCGTCGTGACAACCTACATGGGCAGTGATGGAAACTACGGAGATATTCTTCACATGCCAGGCGGTGGATGCGCCCTGCCAATCACCCGCGACAATGTGGATGCAAAACTCAACACTCTTCAGATGAACGGGCGCGAGACCTTCAAACAAGCGGTGACCTCCATGATGCGCGCTGCGAACACCGTGCTGGACCGCTGCGGGCTCACCGCGCAGGACATCAAATGCGTGATCCCCCACCAGGCGAATATCCGGATCATCGAAGCCATGGCCGACCGCATGGATCTCACGATGGACCGCTTCCACATCAATCTCGATAAATACGGCAATACTTCCGCCGCCGCCGTCGCCATCGCCCTCGATGAAGCCGCGCGCACTGGCCGCTTCCAGAAAGGCGACCCCATCCTGCTCGTGGTTTTCGGCGGGGGACTCACATTCGCCAGCTCCGTCATCGAGTGGTAGCCGACGACTCCACACGCGAGGCGCTGGATTTTCTCGAGGCCTTTGCCCTTGAGAAAAAAATCGATTCCCCAACCCACGCGATCCGTGCGGCGCAGGTGGAAGAAGAAATCGCCTCGACGGGCATTTGGACGCCGTCATTCGAGGAACTCGAGCATGGAGCCCGCATGGCGTGGCGGAACAATGCGCGCTGCATCGGCCGCCTCTTCTGGCCGTCGCTCAAAGTTCGCGACCTTCGCCACATTTCCGACCCGGCCGAGGTTCACAAGGCCCTGCTTGAACACCTCGAAACCGCGACCAACGGCGGAAAAATCCAGCCCCTGATCACGGTATTTACCCCCGCGACCAGCGATGGGCCGGCAGTCAGAATCTGGAACCACCAACTCCTCGGCTACGCAGCTTACGAGCAAGCGGACGGATCGATCCTCGGCGACCCGAAAAATCTGGCTCTCACCCGTGAGGCGCAGGCACTCGGTTGGAAAGGCGCAGGCACCCGCTTCGACCTCCTGCCGCTCATCATTCAAAAACGCGGATGCGCCCCCGTGCTTTTTCCACCACCGCATGACCAAGCCTTGGAAATTCCCCTCACGCATCCGACTCTGCCATGGTTTTCCGATCTGGGCCTGAAGTGGTATGCCGTTCCGATCCTCTCCGACATGAAACTACGGATTGGCGGCATCGATTTTCCGGCGGCACCGTTCAATGGCTGGTATATGGGAACGGAAATCGGCTCCCGCGACCTCGGCGATGAGGGCCGCTACGACATGCTTCCCGCGATTGCTGAAAAAATGGGCATCAACCGCGAGCACGACCCGCTCTGGAAAGACCGTGCGCTCGTGGAGCTCAATGCGGCCGTCATTTTCTCCTACGAGCAAGCCGGTGTGCGCATCGTGGACCATCACCGCGCCTCCTCGGAATTCATGGAATTCGCCGCCCGCGAGATGAAAGCCGGA
Source organism: Terrimicrobiaceae bacterium (assembly GCA_044342325.1). Classification (GTDB taxonomy): domain Bacteria; phylum Verrucomicrobiota; class Verrucomicrobiia; order Chthoniobacterales; family Terrimicrobiaceae; genus UBA967. The sequence continues at coordinate 12,305 of JBIIPZ010000004.1, read as the reverse complement.
CGCGCGGTTTCAGCCGACTGGAGCTGGATCGTTCCTCCAATGTCCGGCTCGGCGACACCTGTCTTCCACAAGCTCTGGGAAAACCGCTCCCAACTCCCAGACTATCTTCCCCAGAAGCATGCCTGGGAGATTTTTTGATGCGTTTGGCAATGCCCCTTGTCGTGCTAATTTGAATTCCATGCGCCGACTCTTTTTTTCAGCCATCCTCGCGCTCAGCCTGAACGCCCAGGCCCGCGAGGCTGCGACTCCGGCATCCCCGGCAAAAGCCGAAGACTCCCCCTATGAGCAACTCCAGCTCTTGGCGCGCGCCATGCAACTCATCCGGCAGGATTATGTGGACGAGTCAAAAGTGGACTACAAGGAACTAACATACAGCGCGCTCCGCGGCATGCTCGACAACCTTGATCCACACAGCCAATTCATGGAGCCGAAAAGCTTCAAAAACATGCAGGAGGACACCCGCAGCGAATTCGGCGGCCTCGGCGTGGTCGTAACCCAAAAATCCGGCGTCCTCACGGTGATCAATCCCATGGAGGACACCCCAGGCTTCAAGGCGGGCATCCTCCCAGGCGACCAGATTCTCAAAATCAACGGCGAAAACACCGACAACATTCCCCTGAATGAGGCCGTCGAAAAACTCCGGGGCAATGTCGGAGAAAAAGTGAACCTGACGATCCGGCGCCCATCGAGCGGGGAGATGAAGGATTACGAACTCACCCGCGAAGTCATCAAGGTGGCCAGCATCAAGGACGCACGCATCCTCCCGCAACGGAATCCCGGACAACCACGCATCGGCTACGCGAGGATTACCCAGTTCAACGAACCCACGGCCACCGAACTCGGCGCGGCACTAGATAAATTGGAAGCGAAGGGGATGGATGCCTTCATCCTCGACCTGCGGCACAATCCCGGCGGCCTCCTCGGCAGCGCGGTCGATGTGTGCGGGCAGTTCCTGCCACCAAACACGCTCGTTGTTTATACGGAAGGCCGAACGCCCTCGCGCGAATACCGGACCTCGGCGACAGCCAGCCCGAACCGCAAATATCCCGTCGTCGTCCTCACGAACTACGCGAGCGCCAGCGGCTCGGAGATCGTCGCCGGCGCGCTCAAGGACCTCGACCGCGCGCTCGTCGTTGGCGAAACCACTTTCGGCAAAGGCTCGGTTCAAAGCGTCGTCTCACTGCCCGACGGCTCTGCCGCCCGCCTCACCACGGCGAAATATTTCACCCCCGGACGCAAGCTCATCCACGAGCACGGCGTGAGTCCGCACATCCGCGCCACACTCACCCACGAGGAGGAAGCTGATCTCCTCCGCTCCCGCCGCAAACGCGAGGATCCCTCCACCGCCGAGGCCACGATCTGGGATCTCCAGCTCGAGCGCGCCGTGGATGCCATGCAAGGCTCCCTGCAACACGCCAAGAACCAAAAAAAATAAATGCCCACGCTGCTCGCGATCGAGACTTCCTGTGATGAAACCGCCGCCGCCGTGCTGCAAGGCTTCGGCGAGGTGCTCGCGCATGAGATTTTCAGCCAGGCGGAAATCCACTCCGAGTTCGGGGGGGTCGTTCCTGAAGTGGCGTCCAGAAACCATCTTGTCTCCGCCCCTGCCATCATCGACCGCGCCCTAGAAAAAGCAGGCGTGCAAATCCGCGATCTCGACGCCATCGCAGCCACCACTGGGCCGGGCCTCGCCTCCGCCCTACTCGTCGGCGCCGCAACCGCGAAGGGTCTCTGCATCGGAGCGGGAAAACCGTTTCTTGCAATCAACCACATCGAAGGCCACCTGCTCTCGCCATTTTTTGGCTATGAAAAAATCCCGCCACACACGGCGATGGTCGTCAGCGGTGGACACACGCTGCTGCTGGATGTGGAGGGCTTCGGACGCTATCAACTGCTCGGCCGCACGCTCGACGACGCAGCCGGCGAGGCGTTTGACAAGGTCGCAAAACTCCTCGGTCTGGGCTACCCCGGCGGTATCGAGATCGACCGCCTCTCCCGCAGTGGCAATCCCGCGCGTTTTGATTTTCCACGATGCATGATCGACTCAGGCGATCTGGATTTCAGTTTCAGCGGACTCAAGACTGCCGTCCGCATCTTTCTTGAAAAAAATGGCGCTCCAACCGCAGCTGATCTCCCCGACATCTGCGCATCGTTCCAAGCTGCCGTCACCGATGTCCTGCTCTCCAAGCTCTTCAAGGCGGCCCGCCAAAACAAGCGGCGCATACTCAGCCTCAGTGGCGGCGTGAGCGCCAACTCCTCACTCCGCTCCCGCGCGATCCAGCGCGCTGCGGACGAAGGACTCGAAATCCATTTCCCGCCGCCTGGCCTGCTCACCGACAACGCGCTGATGATTGCCTTCGCCGCCGCGCACCATCTGGCAGCCGGACACACTGATCCGGTCGACACCGAAATCAGGCCGAACTTCAACCCAAGCAACCTCTGAAGACCAACGCCCACTTTTTCACTAAAAATGGCAACGCCCCGTGCAGGAGAAGCGTAAGAAATTTCACGAACAACCCGGAAATAAAATTTTCATGTTCAGAGGACGATTTTTAATTTTTAGTGTCACAGCAGTTTTGAAACCTCATTTTTGAAAATGTCAGCATCCACCATCGACGCACCCGTCCAAGAGACAAACTCCCACGCGCACTCCGACCACCACGAGGTCGGCTTTTTCCATAAATACATCTGGACCTACGATCACAAGATGATCGGCCTCCAATACCTCTGGACCGCCCTCGCCTTCCTCTTCCTCGGCGGTGCACTCGCTCTTGGTGTCCGCTGGCAACTTGGCTTCCCCGGCGCGGAATTCCCGATCATCGGCCGACTCCTTCCAGCGACCGTAGCGGTGGATGGCTCTATCATTCCCGGTGGCTACAACATGCTTGTCACAATGCATGCGACCGTCATGGTATTCTTCGTCGTCATGCCGCTACTCATCGGAGCCTTCGGCAACTACCTCATCCCACTCCAGATCGGAGCTGGTGATATGGCATTCCCGCTGTTGAACGAGTTGAGCTACTGGCTCTATGTCCTCTCTGGCGTCATTCTACTTGCGGCTTTCTTCGCGCCAGGAGGTGCACCGGGAACCGGCTGGACTGCTTACGCGCCACTCAGTTCCGTGGCTGCGTATAACGGAACACCGATAGGCCAGAGTCTTTGGTGTGCAGCATTATTTGTGAACGGCCTCTCATCCATTGCCGGTGCCACAAATTACGTCACGACTGTGGTCAACATGCGCGCTCCCGGCATGACAATGTTCCGCATGCCATTGCCAGTGTGGTCCCTCTTCATCACCGCGATTCTCCTTTTATTGGCGGTTCCCGTGCTCTCAGCAGCCGCGGCCATGCTCTTCGCGGATCTCAACATGGGCACCAGCTTCTTCTCGCCCCAAGGCGGTGGCCAACCGCTCCTCTGGCAGCATCTCTTCTGGTTCTTCGGCCACCCCGAGGTTTACATCATGATTCTGCCCGCGATGGGTCTCACCTCGGAAATTCTGGCCGTCTTCTCCCGCAAACCGATCTTTGGTTACAAGGCAATGGTCTACGCCATGATCGCCATCGGATTCCTCGGATTCGTCGTTTGGGGCCACCACATGTTCGTCAGTGGCATGAACCTGACACTCAGCGCCGCCTTCTCGGTTTCCACGATGGTCATTGCTGTTCCATCAGCTATCAAAACCTTCAACTGGATGGGCACAATTTGGCGTGGTTCGATCGAGTTCACTACGGCGATGTGTTTCGCCCTCGCTTTCGTGTCGATGTTCGTCATCGGCGGCCTCAGTGGCATCTTCATGGCCTCCACGCCGGTGGATCTTTTCGTGCACCACACTTATTTCATTGTCGCGCACTTTCACTATGTGCTCTTCGGCGGAAGTATCTTTGCGGTCTTCGGAGCCATTTACTTCTATTTTCCTAAAATGTTCGGCCGCATGCTGAATGAGACTCTCGGCAAGTGGCATTTCTACCTGACCTTTGTATTCTTCAATCTGGCCTTTTTCCCAATGCACAACCTGGGCCTCGGCGGAATGATGCGCCGTATCGCTGATCCCACAGTCTATGAGCACCTGCGTCAACTCCAGCCTCTCAACCAACTCTGCACAATTGGCGCTATCGGTCTGGGCTTCACAACATTCGTGTTCCTCTGGAATGTCGTCATGAGCCTCCGCAATGGCAAAAAAGCTCCTAACAATCCTTGGAATGCCAACACTCTTGAGTGGACTGTTCCATCGCCTCCCGGGCATGGCAACTTCGATAAAACTCCCATCGTTTACCACGGTGCCTACGAATACAGTGTTCCTGGCATGGACAAGGATTACCTCCCCCAGACCGAGCGCGCGCCTGAAAACGCCCGCTTGGAATCCCACTAACCGGCATGTTTATGGATGGATCAAACACATCCTTAAGCTTCCGTCGCGTGGCAATCCACATTTGGGCTGTCCTCACTTTGGTTTCGACCTTTATCCTGCTCTGCAGCGGGGGGATCGTTACATCCAAAGGAGCTGGAATGACTGTGCCCGATTGGCCAACCACCTACGGTTACAACATGTTCCTTTTTCCCCTCTCTGGGTGGGTTGGAGGCATTTTCTACGAGCACGGGCATCGCCTCATCGCCTCGTGGGTGGGCTTAATGACCATGATCCTTGCCGCCGCGCTACTCTCTGTGGAACCGCGTCGCTGGGTGAAAAATCTCGGTATCATCGCCTTCCTCGCCGTCTGCATCCAAGGCCTGCTCGGTGGACTCCGCGTGACCCTCTTCAAAGACGAGATCGGCATCTTCCACGCCATGTTGGCGCAGTCGTTCTTCTGCCTTTTGGGCGTCCTCACAATCGCAACCAGTCCGCGTTTTGCGCGTGGCAACTGGGACTTTTTCCTGCCGGACACCTCATTGAAGAAACTGGCCGTGGCCTCTACCGCGCTCATTTTCCTCCAACTCGGCCTCGGAGCCACGATGCGCCATGAGCATGCCGGACTCTCAATCCCCGACTTTCCGCTCGCCTACGGAAAAATCCTGCCTGACACCTCTGCGGCGGCGATTGCTTCGATCAACGAAGCCCGCGTGGCTGATGACAAGGTTCCCACCAACGCTCTGCACATCTGGATTCAAATGGCGCACCGGGCGGTTGCCGTCATTATTCTTTTCGCCGTCACCGCCGTGGCGTGGCGGGCGTTTTCAAATCCTATTGCCCGCTCCGCCCGCCTGTGGGCCACAATCTGGCTCGTCATGATCATTGCACAGGTCGTGCTGGGAGCCTGGACGATCTGGTCGGACAAAGCAGCGGATGTCGCCACCGCGCACATGGCGCTCGGCGCCCTCTCACTCATCGTCGGCGTTGTGTTTTCCTTCCGTCTCTGGCGCGGCACCGAGGCCGGCCGTTTTATTGTTCCTGACCGCCCCCCTGTTTCTGAATTCGCGCGCACCGCATGAAGAGCGCTGCCGCCCTTCCAGAGGAACGAAAAAACGCCCTGCTCGACGATGTGCTTGAGTTGGTGAAGGCACGCCTTTCCTTTCTCGTCCTCATCACCACGCTCGTAGGCTTCCTCCTCGGCTGGCGCGGGCCGTTCGACTGGGTTCTCCTCACAGCCACGCTTCTCGGCACGGCGCTCTGCGCGGGTGGAGCCGCCGCTCTGAACCAATGGTGGGAACGAGACATCGACAGCCGCATGAAGCGCACACGCGGACGCCCGCTTCCCGCTCGCCGCATGCAACCGCAGGACGCCCTCCTCTTCGGCATTTTCTTTTCCCTGAGCGGTATCGCCATCCTCGCACTCTTCACAAACCATCGCGCCGCCTTCCTCGCCTTCGCCACTATCGCGATCTACATCTTCGTTTACACGCCGATGAAGCGCATCAGCTCGCTGAACACGCTCGTCGGCGCGATCCCCGGAGCCCTCCCGCCACTCATCGGCTGGGTGGCCGCCCGTGGAAACTACAATATCGAAGGCTGCCTCCTCTTCGCCACGCTCTGGTTCTGGCAGATGCCGCACTTTCTGGCCATCGCCTGGATGTATAAGGACGACTACGCCGACGGCGGATTCGTGATGCTCACTGCTAACGACCCCGAGGGCCGCTTGACCTCACGCCAGGCTCTTCTTTACACCCTCTTTCTCGTGCCTGTGACTTTGCTGCCCTCGATGCTCGGCTTCAATTCGACGATCTACTTCCTCGGCGCGCTGGCGCTCGGGCTTGCCTTCACCGCCTTCGCGGTGCGCTTCATCACCCAGAGGACCCGCAGTGCGGCGCGGAATCTTTTCTTCGCCTCCATCATCTACCTGCCGCTCCTCTTGGGCCTCCTCGTTGCAACAAAGAGATGAAAAAACCAACCTCTCGCAACGCGATCGTCATGGCCCTCCTTTGGCTTTTTGCTATTTCCCTCTGCGCACTGGTTCTGATACTCATGAACATTCGCGGTCCGTTGACAAGTCCGTGATCCCTTTTTAAAAAAACAACCAACCATGTCCACAGCAGCCCTTACACACGATTCCCACGAGCATCACGGCGCACCGCCAGCCACAGCCAAATTCGGCATGATCATGTTCCTGATATCCGAGGGCATGCTCTTCGCCGGGCTTCTCGGCGGCTACTTCATCCTCCGCTGGGCAGAGAACGGCTTCCCCTGGCAGGCAGGCCACGCCTGGCCCCCGAGCAAGGACATTGCCCACCTTCCGGTTCTGCTCACCTCGATCAATACCGTCTTTCTCATCGCCAGCAGTTGCACATTCCACATGGCGGAAGTGGCCGTTCAAAAAGGCAAATCCGGCCTGAGTTGGCTCTTTGTCACGATCGCCCTCGGCTCCCTGTTCGTCGGCGTGCAGTGCTACGAATGGTGGCATCTCCACCACGAAGGCCTGTGGTTCAACACCGGCGGCGTCTATGGCTCCAGCTTTTTTGTGATCACAGGATTCCACGGTCTCCATGTGATCATCGGCGTTCTTCTCATCGTCTGGTGCTTCCTCCGCCAGCTCTTCACCCGCTGCTTCACCCCGTCCCACCACATCGCTCTGAACAATGTCGCCCTCTACTGGCACTTTGTGGATGTCGTGTGGCTATTCGTGTTGGCACTGCTTTATTATGTCTGAAATCCCCGCGCGGCCCGGCATACCGCGCATCGGATGGGTCGTGGCATTTCTCGTGGCGGCGGGTCTTATTGGGCTCGCTTATGTGAACCTGAAATCCACCCGCCCCCCTTCACTCCCGTCAAACCTTGAGAAAATCTCTCAAGTTCCGGCGTTCCAACTCACCGACCAAACCGGAAAATCCATCACGCTCGAGGATCTCAAGGGAAAAATCTGGGCCGCAAATTTCATCTTCACCCGCTGCAAAGGCCCCTGCCCGATCACCGTGCTCCGGATGCAGGACCTCAATACCAAGCTCAAAAAAGTGCGCGGCAATGTGGAACTCGTGACCTTCACCGTCGATCCGGAATACGACACGCCTGAAATCCTCAAAGCCTTCAGCGAGCCTCTGGGCGCGGACCCCGCCTCTTGGAAATTCCTTACCGGCACACCCGACGCCATCCAAAAGATCGTTGTCACAGGACTCCTGCAACCCCTCGCCAAGGAACCCGATGGCACGCCCGCCCACTCCAGTCGGATCGTGCTTGTCGATGGCAAAGGCTGGCTGCGCGGATACCATGACGGCCTCGATCCCGAAGCCGTTCAAAAGCTCATGGTGGACATCGGAGAACTCCTGCGCGAAAAACCTTCGGCCACGCAAACCCGCAACGAGTGAACTCAGACTGCCGAGACAAAAAAATCCAACTTCCCTGACCGCCGGCTCGTAGAAATTCTGAACATCTTTTTTAAAAAATGAAAAACCTCACCGCTCTGATCGTTTTCTTTTTTCTCACCCGTCTGCCCGAAGCCGCCGCGTGCGTTGGTTGCCGGCAACCCGGTGCTGGCGGCCCCGATGAACCCCAAACCGTCACCGCAGGCATCGCGCTCTCGTGGGGAGTCGTCGGCATGCTCGCCATCGTCGGCCTTATCGTCGCTGGACTCACCTATTACATCGCCGATACTTGCCGTAAGCTCGACCGCAGCAACAAGGTCCCATGAGCGTTTCTGACCTGCCGGCGCTCAATGCCGGCCTCAATACCATTTCCACCCTCCTCCTCGCCGCCGGGTTCCTCTTCATCAAAACCGAGCGCAAAATCGCCCACCGGAACTGCATGGTCGGCGCTTTCTGTGTCTCCTGCGTCTTCCTCATCACCTATGTGCTGCACAAGATTCTGGTCCAAGGTGTCCACACCCCCTTCGGCGGCGAAGGCTTCTGGAAGCCCCTCTACTACGGAATGCTCATTTCCCACATCATTTTGGCCATCGTCATCGTCCCCCTCATTTTAGTGACCATGACGCACGCCATCAAAGGCCGCTTCGAAAAACACCGCGCCTGGGCCCGCTGGACATTCCCCCTCTGGTTCTACGTCTCCGTCACCGGCGTCCTCATTTACTTCATGCTCTACCAGTGGTTCCCCAAATCCGCTTGATTCGCCAACAGCTTTTATAATGTTACCCAAAAGCATCTTATTTAACCACAGAGGACACAGAGAGCACGGAGGGTTATTAGAAGCTGAAACAAAGTTTCTCTCCTGCTTTCCGCAGATCACAATCTGCTGCAAACTCCTTCTCTACTCCGTGCTCTCCGTGTCCTCCGTGGTTATTTTCCCTCGAAGCATGCAGCGCCCGTGGGTTGCTTAAAACTTTATTGATGAAATTTCATTTCACCCTTCGGGCTGCCTCCGGCAGTCTTTCTCCGCTCCGCTACGATTCTTAATTCTTAAAACTTCCCAAAATGAGCACCACCACTACGCCCCGCCGTCCGATGGGCCTCGAGCACCCCGCCGTCCTCGACGCCTTCGCCCACGACAAACGCCGCGACACGCTCGTGCTTGCGATGTATGAGACGCGTCCGTGGACCGGCGACGAAGCGCACATCCTCCAGCTTCAGGAAAAACTCAACGCCTACGCCTCCTTCATCCTCGACGGCGAAATGGCCGAGGCATTCCCCCAATTCGTCGGCAAGCCTGTCGAAGTCCAACTCCGCACCCGCCACCAACCCGATCCCCTAACTCTCGGGTTCCTCAACCAAGCCAAAGACCAACTCTCCCTCCAACAAATCACCATCGAAACCATCCGCATCGACTCAGCGGAGGAATTCGAACCCGCCCCCGCCGCTTCCAGCCACTCCTGCGGCTGTGGCCACGGCGGCTGCGGATCCTGATCGCTCACCCTCCAGACGCATTCATAAGCTTGAGCATATCAATTGGTCTTGATATTATCAGGATACACAAATAAACAAAAAGCTAAGGCTCCACTTTTTTTCGTGACTTAACTGATAAGCAAGAAATTTGTGTGACCAAACAACGTTCGGCATAAAATGAAGCGGCTCCTCGTTTTACTAGGCATGATCGGAATCGTCTGCCTTCCAGGTTGTGCACGCCACGAAGTCAGCGTGAAAGACGTTACCAAAAACGAGACGATCATTTTGAAGAAGCAGTCGGGCCAAAGGGGAATTGTCGGCATCTCAATAGCAGTCAGAGGTTCGATAGCTGGAAAAGGAGAACTCCAGTTGATCTTGAATGGTGCGGTCTACAAAAAGGAAATGGTCAGCGGAGCGGTGAGTTTTGAGTGGGGTGGGGATTGGTATGCAGACCAAGCAGAAGTGCGCTATCTTGCTGGCACCGCATCTGGTGGTTCACTCAAGCTCAAGTATGAATTCCGTGATCTCTAAAGAGCCGAACGTTTAAGGGTGTAGCGGAGGCGAGGCACGAGCCCTCCGACTGCACCCATGGTTGAACAAGCCCGGTTTGTAAGGGGGGGCGGGGCGTATGCGGTTTATGTTTGAAACGGGACTCTGGGGAGTGGAGGGCAAGCTGGTTGGGCTTGGAAAGTTGCCTCGTCGGTCGCTTTCGAAAGACGAAGGCAAGGTGTTTTCAGCCTCCAAGGCCAGTTCGGCGCTGGCCATTTCCTGTCTCCGCTGAGCTTTTGAATGTTTTTGTCCACGAAGCTGCGGGGCTTGATCCGTGATTTTGAAATAAGCCGTCTATTTTGGAACCGCTTGAAGTGGAGCGTCATGTCGCGCATGGGGTGTCCCGGGGCGGGTCGCGTCCCATTTTCCAGCGGGCGAGGATTCGCTCGAGGGGTGCCATTTCCTGTTTGCAGCAGGGACAAACGGGGGCGGGTTTGGGGGCGGGTGGTTCTTCCGCGTCAAGGTTGAGCGGGATACCGGTGTGGAAGGCGAGGCGTTCGCGTTGGAGTTTGGCGGCGGGATGGCAGTAGCCGTAGCGGCGGATGGCGCGCAGGCCGATGGGCAGGACATGGCGCAGGTAGCGGGAAACAAACTCGACGCCCGAAATGGTTTCGGTTCGCTTGGCGTTGCCATTGGCGCGGTCTTTCCACGAAAAGGTGACCGTCGTTTCGCTGACAGCCAGGATGCGGGCGTCGGAGATGGCTGTGCGGCAAACATACCTGCCCAAATACTGGATGATGCGTTGGCCGTAGCCGAAGGGTTGAAGATGCACGCCCCAATCTTTTTTCCAGACGGAGGGTTCCACGCCGGGAAGGGCGGCCTGTTCCGGGCGTTGGCGCAGAGCATAAAGCTTTTGCTCAAAGAGATGCCGGAATGTCGCACGGAGCACGGGCTGCGGCACAAGGAACCCAGGGCTTTTGACTCGCACCACGTGGCCCTCGCGATCGAACCCCGCTCCCGGAACGATGCAATGAATGTGAGGATGAAATGAAGGCGCTGGTTCCATGTGTGCAGGATCATGGTAAACCCGCTGCGCCGGGCGCCCAGCCAGCGGGGATTGGCAAGGGTGGCGGAAAGTGCCTCCGAGGCTGCCGCAAAAAAGACCTCGTGGATCGCCTTGGCCGATGGAGTAAAAAACAGAGGCCGAAGCTCCTGAGGCAAGGTGAAGGTAACCATAAAGTAGGGAGCGCCAATGCGCTTGGCGAGCTCGCGCTCGACCCACTCGGCGGTGTCCTGTGCGCCGCACTGTGGACAAGAGCGATGGTTGCAGGAATGAAATGCAAAGTGCGTAGTTCCGCATTTTTCGCAGGCATGGACATGCCCGCCCATCGTCGCCATGCGACAATGGGTGAGCGCCCAGACGGCGCGCCGCCGTGCCCGATCCCCCACAGGATGCACCCGCAGGAAATCGGGTAAAAAACGGCGCAGCGCCCCAATCACAGTGCCTGCAAAGGCCATGGGGTCGCGTGAGGTTAACGGGGTTACCTCGGCAGGCCGGCGGTCAGTTTTTCAACGAGCTTGCGACTATCCTGATCGCTGCGATGGGTCACATGGAGGTAGATCATGGTGGTCGTGATCTGCTTGTGCCCAAGCAAAGACTGCACCGTATGCAGGCTGGCTCCCGCTTCAATGAGATGAGTGGCAAAACTATGACGCAATGAGTGCGCGGTGGCATCGGGAATGCCAAGGCCCTTGCGAGCCACAACCACCAAGCGCTGAAGCGACCCCAAGGGTATCGGCGACCTTGCCAACTTCATGCGCGTGGCCAGCTTCCCCGGATCGCACGGACCGCGCCCCGCATTGGGGAAAAGAAGCAGCGGGTGACGATGAAACTTCCAGTAGCGGCGCAAATCCTCCAGCATCTCGGGAGCCACCGGCACCATGCGGTCCTTACCGCCTTTGCCATCCCGCACCATGATCTTGCCCTCGTCGCCGAGGATGTCATGAATCGTGAGTGAGAGGCATTCCGAGAGCCGCAGGCCAGCACAGTAAATCAATTTGACCGGAATGCGATAACGCCGCAACCGAATGGCACCCAGGAGCCTGTGAACCTGCTCGCGCGTAAGCACAGCAGGCAGTTCCTCATGATCCCTCGTGCGAATCTGGGAAAATACCTTCCATTCCGCATGGCCCAGCATCTCGGTAAAGAAAATCCGGGCGCAGGCCACTGTCTGGCGAATGGTCTGGGGCTTCCAGTGCTTGCGGGTCTTCACATGCAAAATGTAGTCGCGGAACTGATCCTCCCCCAGCGTGGCTGGATCGGCCTGGAAATGCTCGTGCAGAACCCGCATGGCGCGGTAATAACTGTGCCGGGTGCGCGCGCAATCATACTTCAGGGCAAGTAGTTCCGCGTAGCGCCGCATCTAGTCATAGGGGTGCTCGTAATCAAGGGGATCACGATGCCGACGCCCCGCTCTCGTGGTTACAATTATTTGAGGTGTTGCATTCTGGTTGCTTTGTGCTAAGCCATCTGTGTTGTTCATGACCGCCCACTCTCCTAAACTCACCCCCATGAAGCCAGTCCATGACCCGCTCCGTCACTTCTCAAAAACCACCAC